>NZ_JBVISJ010000053.1:0-1214 GCF_055575575.1 Streptomyces sp. NPDC034049 | reverse complement strand
GATCAACAGCCTTTGTATTTGGGGTCGTTGAAGTCGAACATCGGGCATGCGCAGGCCGCGGCCGGCGTCGGCGGTGTCATCAAGATGGTCCAGGCGATCCGTCACGGTGTGCTGCCGAAGTCCCTGTACGCCGATGAACCGACGCCGGTCGTGGACTGGTCGGACGGTGCGGTGGAGCTGCTCGCGGAGGCCCGGGAGTGGCCGGCCGTGGACCGTCCCCGACGGGCCGGTGTGTCGTCCTTCGGCTTCAGCGGCACCAACGCCCACGTCATCATCGAACAGGCACCCGACGACGACACCACCGAGGACGACCACGGCACCGAGGGCGACGACGGTACCGCTGACGTCGTGCGTCCTCCCGCCGTCCTCCCCTGGGCGCTCTCCGGCCGGACGCCGGAAGCACTGAGGGAACAGGCCGCGCGGTTGCTCGCCCATGTGGAGCACGATTCCACGGCGGACCCGCTGGATGTGGCCTACTCCCTGGCTGCCACGCGTGCCGTCTTCGATCACCGTGCCGTGGTGGTGGGCGCCGATGGTGAGGCGCTGGTGGAGGGGTTGCGGGCGCTGGTGTCCGGGGACTCGTCGGGGCGGGTGGTGTCGGGTTCGCGTTCATCGGGGCGTACGGCCTTCCTGTTCACGGGACAGGGTGCTCAACGCATCGGTATGGGGCGGGAGTTGTATGCGGCGTTCCCGGTCTTCGCGGCGGCGTTCGACGAGGTCGCGGACGCGCTGGAGGGGCATCTGGGCCGGGCGCCGGGGGAGATCATCCGTACCGGTGAGGGTCTGGATGACACCGCCAACACCCAGGCGGCGTTGTTCGCGGTCGAAGTGGCGCTGTTTCGGTGGTTGGAGTCGCATGGGGTGAGGCCGGATTACCTGTTGGGTCATTCGGTGGGTGAGGTGGTGGCCGCGCATGTGGCGGGTGTGCTGGATCTGGCGGACGCGGTGGCGTTGGTGGCTGCTCGTGGCCGGTTGATGCAGTCGGCCGTGGCGGGTGGGGCGATGCTGGCGGTGCAGGCGGGTGAGGAGGAGGTGCGGGGGCTGCTGGCCGGGTTCGAGGACCTGGTGGATGTCGCCGCGGTCAACGGTCCCCGGTCGGTGGTGGTCTCCGGTGACGCCGAGGCGGTGGACGGTCTTGCGGGGGCGTGGAGGGAACAGGGCCTGCGGGTCAGGCGTCTGACGGTCAGTCATGCCTTTCACTCGTTCCATATGGA
>NZ_JBVISJ010000052.1:0-1278 GCF_055575575.1 Streptomyces sp. NPDC034049 | reverse complement strand
TGTCAATCCCCTCCGAACGTGGAGACCTTCCTATGCAGCCAGTTCCTCGGTGAGGCTGGCTCGGTGGTCGTGTTCGTAGTCGATCGGGCTCTTGAAGCCACACACGCTGTGTAGCCGTCGCACGTTGTAGAAGTCGGTGATCCAGGTCGCGATCCTGATCCGGGCTTCGGCACGGGTGGCGAAGGTATGCCGGTGGACGTACTCGACCTTGAGAATGCTGTTGAACGCCTCGCTGACGGCATTGTCGAAGCACGAACCGACCCGCCCCATGGACTGGAAGACGCCCAGCCGGCGGCAGGCCCGGCGGAATCTGCGGGAGCCGTACTCGCTCCCGCGGTCCGTGTGGAAAATGACGCCGCGCACGTCGCCGCCGCGGGTCGTCGCGGCCATGTGCAGGGCGGCAACGACCAGTTCGGCATCGTGGCGAGCACCCATCGCATAGCCCAGCAGGCGGCGGGAGAAGAGGTCGATGACCGTGGCCAAGTACAGCTTGCCCTCACCGGTTTCGATCTCCGTCATGTCTCCGCACCAGACGAGGTCGGGTGCCTCGGCGGCGAAGTCGCGGCGCACGAAGTCCGGGGCGGTCGGCCGTTTCCCCGGCCGGGTCAGCCCCCGCCGTCTGCGCACCTTCCGCGCGACCAGGCCGAACTCGGCCATGATCTTCGCGATGGTGTTCACCGAGACCCGCCAGCCCTGCCGGACCAGCCTGATCCAGATCTTCGGCGAGCCGTAGGTGCCGCCGGAGTCGTCGAACTCCTCCTTCACCGCTTCGATCAGATGCTGTCTGCGCAGCTCACGTCGGGTGGGCTGGTGGGTGCGGTGCTTGTAGAACCACGACTCGCTCACGCCCAGGGCGCGGCAGGAGACGCGGTGCGAAATGCCGTGCTCGGTCCTGAAGTCGCTGATCACCCCGACGACGGACGCCGGGTCCGCCACGGCTACTTCACCCACAGGACCATGCAGCGTTTGAGAACATCACGCTCCATGACCAGCTCCTTGTTGTCCCGCTTGAGCTGGACGTTCTCCCGCCGCAACCGCTCCAGCTCGTCACTCCCGCCGGCCGGTGCGGTCCCTGCCCGACGGGCGCGGGAGACCCAGCTCGCCAGGGTGGTCTCGTTGATCCCCAGG
The DNA here is from genome assembly GCF_055575575.1 of Streptomyces sp. NPDC034049. Classification (NCBI taxonomy): domain Bacteria; kingdom Bacillati; phylum Actinomycetota; class Actinomycetes; order Kitasatosporales; family Streptomycetaceae; genus Streptomyces; species Streptomyces sp. NPDC034049. Next base: position 150 of record NZ_JBVISJ010000052.1, on the reverse strand, counting down.
TCTTCGGCGACCTCAGCGATCGTCTTACCGGTCTCCGTGACGATCCGTACGGCCCCCTCACGGAACTCCGGATCGAACTTCCGTCGCTTCTCCGCCATGACTCCCAACTTCCCCTGCAGTCACGGTCTTCACGCTACGAGGGGAGGGACA
>NZ_JBVISJ010000051.1:0-1297 GCF_055575575.1 Streptomyces sp. NPDC034049 | reverse complement strand
GGGCCTTGACCCGGAATCTTGGACACGGGCTATGCGGCTTGGGCCAGGGTAGTTGATGTTGTGTCGAGTGCTGTCTCGTAGGCGATGGGACTGCGTTGTCCGAGGCGGGAGTGTCGGCGTCGGGTGTTGTAGCGATTGAGCCAGCGGAACGCGTCGAGACGGGCCTCGCGTTCGCTGGACCAGCGCTTTCGGCCCTGGAGCGTCTCGCGTTTGAACGTCGCATTGAAGGATTCGGCGAGCGCGTTGTCCGCCGAGCTGCCGATCGCGCTCATGGACTGGCGGACGCCGGCCTGGCGGCAGGCGTCGGCGAAGGCCCGGCTGGTGTACTGGGCCCCGTGGTCGGTGTGCATGATCGCCCCGGCGAGGCTGCCGCGGGTCCGTTCGGCGGCGGACAGGGCGTCGGTGACGAGGTCGGTGCGCATGTGGTCCGCGATCGCCCAGCCGGCCAGGCGGCGTGAGGCGAGGTCGATGACGGTGGCCAAATACAGGAACTTCCCGCCGTCCAGCGGGAGGTAGGTGATGTCGCCGACATACTTCGTGTTCGGTTCGTCTGCTGTGAAGTCGCGGCCGATGAGGTCCGGGGCCTTTGCCGCGGCCGGGTCCACAACAGTGGTGCGGTGTCTGCGGCGCAAGCGCACGCCTGCCAGACCGGCGCCCCGCATCACCCGCGCGATCCGCTTGTGGTTGACGCGCTCGCCCGCCTCGCGGAGCTCGGCCGTGATCCTGGGGACGCCATAGGTGCCGTCCGACTCGCGGTGCACGGCCCGTATCCGGGCGGCGAGGCGGGCGTCGGCCGCCTGCCGGGCGGCCCGGTCCGCGGCCGTCCGACACCAGTAGTAGAAGCTGGAGCGGGCGATGCCCAGGATGGTGCACAGCCGCTTCACGCCGTAACGGCGCTGATGGTCGGCGACGAACTGGAAGCGGTTCACCAGCGCGTCTCCCCGGCGAAATACTTCGCCGCCTTCCGCAGGATCTCGCGCTCTTCCTCCAGCTCACGGACCTTGTTCCGCAGAGCGGCGTTCTCCGCCTCCAGCGGCGTCGGCGGCTCAGTCGCCACCTCCACCCGGCGCCCCCGGGGCCGGCTCGCTCCGGCCGCTCGGACCCAGTTCCGCAGGGTCTCGGGGTTGATCCCCAGATCGGCGGCGACCTGCCTGATCGTCGCCTCGGGCCGCGACTGGTACAGCGCGACCGCGTCCGCCTTGAACTGCGGCGGATAGTTCTTCATGACCACGAGATGTCCGTTCTCAGATCCTCAGGATCCAGTGTCTCGCGTGTCCAGGATCAAGGGTCAAGGCCC
>NZ_JBVISJ010000050.1:0-1437 GCF_055575575.1 Streptomyces sp. NPDC034049 | reverse complement strand
AAGGGCTTTTGCTCCTGCTCGACCGCGAGGTGGATCTTGCTGGCCAGTCCGCCGCGGGATCGTCCGAGGCCGTGGTCGGACGGCTCGACGAAGACACCGCCGGGCGGCTCCTTCTCAAGGTCCCCGACGGGACCGCCACCCCAACTCCCGTTCGATTAGCGGTGGTCGAACGCTGCCGCGTCCTGACCTCCACCCGCGGGTTCGCGGCAGCCGTCCTCGCACTCATCCTCCCCAAAAGCCCCCCGTCAGCTCCCATCCCCACCCGGTAACCTGCTGATCCGCGCCGAGGTTCCATACATCCAATCGATGAGACAGCCGCCCGGTGGCGCGGACGGCGGCCGTCAGAGGTATGTAGTGCGTAGCACAACGGGGAAGATTCTCACACTGACCACCATGGCGGCACTGGCGCTCGGCGTCAGCGTCTCGCCGGCCTCCGCGGCGACGACGGACAAGACGATCCGCAAGGTCAACGGCGTCTACGGGACGAGCGGCGAGTACTGGTACACCAACGGCAAGTCCTGGCGTGCCCTCAACTCGGTCGGCGCCCACAAGTCCGACATCACGGGCGCGAAGAAGCCGACGCTGTACGCCCGCTTCCTCTACAAGAAGCCCGGCGGCACGTACAAGGCCGCCAGTGGCTGGAAGAAAGCCAACGTCTACAAGATCCGCGGCAAATGGGAGGCCCACGCCGGCTGGGGCAAGAACGGCTCCCACACGGGCGCGAAGTACCCCAAGAACACGCTGATCTGCACCCAGTTCAAGGGCAGCAGCGTGAAGACCTGCGCCCCCCTCAAGTAACGACTCACCAGTGACCGGCCGGAGGCGGCACACCGGACCGCCTCCGGCACGGCCTCTCCGTAGGCGGAACACCTCGCGCTGGGAGCCGCTCCCTGAAGTCGGCTCCCAGGTGGCTCCCGGAGCCCGGCACGGAGGTGTCGACGTCCCTGCCCCGTGTGACAGGTCGCCCACCAGGAGATCGAGGGTCACCTCTTCATGGAGCGCGACGCCGACGGCGGTCATGGCGTGGGCGAGATCCGGGCCAGTCCGCGTTGACCGGCTGGCCGTCGAGCGCCAGTTGAGGGATGCTCTCGGCCTGGCTGCGAGCGGCCAAGTGCTCGGACACTCATGCGGTTCCTCGTCTCTGAGATGTGAGGTCTGGCCGTGGCAGGTGGTGGTGTGGCCGGTCGCGTGGTGCTGCGGGGCGGCCGGAGCGGTGTCGACGGCCGCCCCGCAGGCAGGGTGGCGCCCGTGGTCCGGGCGGAGTGGTTCAGCCGCTGATGCTGGTGAGGCGGATCGGCATTACCAGGCCTCGGAGGACGTCGGCCTGGTCGACGCCGTACAGGAGGCGGGCTTGGTCGCGGTGGTGAAGTTGAACTGTGCGACGGGTCCGTCGATCTGCTGGAGGGTCTTGAGCAGCAGGCGGGGTTGAAGGCGATG
>NZ_JBVISJ010000048.1:0-2364 GCF_055575575.1 Streptomyces sp. NPDC034049 | reverse complement strand
GAACAACACCCATAACTCGTCTGGCACCAACCGCTCAACCAGATCCGCCATGCACGGTTCAACGAATGATCAGGCCATAAGAAACGGTGTCTAAGGCGCTCGCGCAGAGGCTCCGCCATGCGCCGCCTGGCCGCCGACCTCGCCGCCGCGGTACGTGCCGTCCAGCAGCGCGGCCCTCGCCGCCAGGTGCCCGCCCGCCTCACCGGGGCAGGCTCAGCGAGGCCAGCACGGCCGGCCGGGCATGCTCCCACGCCTCACCGCCAACAGCTTCGCCCGCGGGTCGCCCCACTTGGAGGAGTTCTTCGCGAACACCTGCTTATTCCGCAGCATCCGGTGCAACGGTGCTGTCACGTTGTTGGGTGCGTGGGTTTTGACGGTGCATTGGACGTGGTGGAGCCCGGTTCGGGGCCTGTGCTCAGGCCGTGGTGGGCTGGCCGGTGACGCCGGTGATCTGCTCCCAGATGGTGAAACGGAGGGTCATTTCGGCCCGGTAGTCGGGTGCGGCCATCAAATGGCGGTGAGGTCGGAAGTGAGGTGAGTCCCGCTGAACGCGGACAGGAACCGCTGGGCTGCGCCGGTGCCGCGGAAGCCCTTCATCGCCCGTTCACGCTGCCGGGTCGGCTGGTGGCTGTTCTCCGCCCTGTTGTTCAGGCCCTTGTGGGAGCGGTGCTCGACGCAGGGCATGACCTCGTGGTGGGCCGCGCCGTAGGAGCGGAGCCTGTCGGTGACGACCGCCCGCGGCACCGCACCGTGTTCGTCAGCAGGCGGCGGAAGAAGCGCTTGGCCGCGGCGGTGTCCCGCCGGTTCTGTACGAGGATGTCGAGCACCATCCCGTCCTGGTCGACGGCCCGCCACAAGAGAGTGAAGCCCTGTCAGGGCCGGTGCGGCTCCCGACTCCTGAGTGGCGGCTGTTCCCACTGCGGCTCCTACTGGTCCAGTCCGCGACGCAGTGACGTCACGGTCCCTGGGTTCCTGGACTGAATCAGGCCCCTTCGGCTACGCTCTGCAACGCTGCAAACGTGTTAACCGAGAAGTTGCCGCACTGCAGGAGGTGACTCGCAGGAAACTTTCAGCACTGAAAACGACATCCGGGACGAAGGTTGCATATGGCAAAGGCCGTCACACTCCGCGACGTCGCGGCGCTCGCCGGCGTCTCCAGCCGGACCGTGTCCAACGTGGTCAACGGCTACGCACCGGTCTCCGAGGCCATGCGCGCCCGGGTGCAGAAGGCGGTCGACGAGCTCGGCTACCAGCCGAACATCCTGGCCCGTAACCTCGCCTCCGGCCGGTCGGGTCAGATCGCGGTGGTTGTGCCGTACCTGGACACGCCGTACTTCGCCGAGCTGCTGCAGGGCATCATTCGCGCGGCCCGGGTGCAGGGCTACAACGTCCTGATCGACCAGACCGACGGCGACGCGGAGCACGAGAAGCTGTTCCTCAGCCGTGGCTCCCAGCAGCTGCTGTTCGACGGCGTCATCTTCAGCCCGCTGGGGCTGGCCCAGTCCGACCTGGGCGAGCGCGACGCGAACCTTCCGTTGGTCGTGCTCGGAGAGCGAGTGAGCGACGGCAGCTTCGACCACATCGGCATCGACGACGTCACCGCCTCCCGGGAGGCCACCGAGCATCTGCTCGGCCTCGGTCGGCGCCGCGTCGCCGCAATCGGTGACCAGCCCTACCGCACCGGTGAGGCGGCCCAACTGCGCACCCAGGGCTATCGGTTGGCCCACGAGCGGGCCGGCATACCCGTCCGCGAGGAACTCGTCATCTCCACCCCGCGCTTCAACCGCTCCGACGGCGCCACCGCCATGGCCCACCTGCTCGACCTGGAGGAACCGCCCGACGCGGTCTTCTGCTACAGCGACCTGGTGGCCCTGGGCGCCCTGCATACGCTGGCCTCCCACGGACTGCGCGTCCCCGAGGACGTCGCCGTCGTCGGCTACGACGACATCGAGGACGCCCGCTACTCGAACCCGCCCGTCACGACGGTCTCGCCGGACAAGAAGATGATCGCCGAGACGGCGGTGGAGCGACTGCTCAAGCGGATCGGCAGCTCAACCCCCGTCCCCGGCAGGGAGATCCGTGCCCCGCACCGGCTCATCCCGCGGGCGAGCACCATGGGGCGGCAGGCTACGGGCGCGGCTGACGGAGCGTGAGTGTCGGGAGCCGCCGCAGGTGTCGCCGACGACGGCCAGGCCGGGCAGCTCGGCGGCGATGGCGCAGGCTCACCGACGGCCTCAGAGGACGTTCGCGTCATCTACGTGTCGGTTGGGCTAGGGCGCGTCTCTAGTTGGGATCATCAGGTTTGCAGAAGGCTGCCGATCCAGATGGTGGCTGCGCGGAGATGAAGTCCGGCCAGGTAGCTCT
>NZ_JBVISJ010000047.1:0-2374 GCF_055575575.1 Streptomyces sp. NPDC034049 | reverse complement strand
AAGCAGACGGCCTCTGCTACTGCCAACGCCTGCGCCAGCTGGCTCAACTCGTGTCGGATACCGGTCCATAACCCACCAAATGAAACGAGCTCTTAGCTGTCGTCGGTTGTCAGCGTTGGTCGTCGTTGAGCACCCTCTGACGGCCCCGGGACGGCCCGTCAACGGGTGATGTCAGGACAGCGGATGCTCGTGTGACAGTGGCTCCCGAACGAACTGGATACGCCGCTCGTCGCAGGCGCCAATGGCGTGGAAGTTCCGACGGGCCTCAGTCAGACTCAGCCGGCCGTTCGGTCCGCCGCGTACCCTGTCGGCGTCGCGATCGTCCTGGCCGTCGTCCTCCCAGAAGCACACGGGGCAGATCTCATAGAGGCCGCGCTCGGCAAGCGTCATGTAGCCACAGCACGGACACGGATAGGGCCCGCCCTGTGGGCCGCGGTTCACGTTGATGAAGGGTTCAGTCACGGCCGCATCCTGGCGAAGTCCCGCTGCCTGCGCATCCGGATATGCCGCCCAATCTACAGTCCTAGGTTGGAAGATCGCGTATGCGGACCGGGCCTGACCTGGCGAGTCGCTGACGTGCGGGTTCTTGGTTCGTTCCCCGGTGTTCCCCGCTACTCCCTGCCGGTCGCCACCTGATCGGGCACGTGAGAGACGCGGACCGCACTTCGTGTTCTCCGCCGCGCTCTACGGCTCGCCCCACTCGGGCACGCACATCATGCGGTGGGCCGGCACGACGGGTTCGCTCGGCAGTGGATCGATTCCACGGACCCGTACAGCCACGATGTCCATAAGGATGGGGGATCGGTCCGGGAGCCTCGTCAAACGCCACCGGAAGGCTTCTGGGACGTCCTTGGCGGGCAACTCCACCGTGGCGAGGCTGACCCATCGGTCGTAGTTGGTGGGGCATACGCGGATCAGTGCACCGCATTCCGGGCAAACAGGTGGATCGATCCATGTGACGTCGTCAGGGTCGGGGTCCGGTCTGGGCGCGGCCGTGGCTCCGTCGGCTTCGGCCATCTCGTTGGCGAAGGTGTTCCAGCACCTCTCGCAGTAGCTCGCCATAAGGCCGAACCGTCCGCGCTCACGCACGGTGTGGTTGGTCTCCCCGCAGCGATGGCATGCCAACTGGTCACGATCCCGAATCGCCCCCATGTGTTTGAGTGTGGGCGAATCTGACCGGATCCCGGTAGGTCGCGATTTGGCCTCATTCGACGATCAGAGGCGCAGTCATCCAAGCTCGGAGATGGCTCGACCTGAGGCGTCATCCCCAAAAAGAGGTGGGCTTGCCAGTCTCTGAGCCAGTACGATCCGTCTGGCCATGAGTCGTTTTAGCGGCCCAAGACGTCGTACGCGGGTTCGCCCGATGCGGAGACCCCGGTTCGAATCCGGGCCGTGGCCACCCTCGATACGCCCACCCCTTCCCGCGCTGGCCCACCCCCTCGATGCGAACTACGGGCGGGGCGGTCGCTGAGGTCTGCCGAGCACGTCAGACAGTCGCTTGGGCCCGATGATGATCGGGGATGGTTGCGGTGGTTGCTGTACCTCCCTGCTGTACAGCACTCGCGGTGACTACCGAATCAGGCCAGCCGGTACAGGAGGGAGTCACGCTGATCCTGCTCGACCTCGGGGAGCGTCAAGTTGGGGTCGCGCTGATGAGCATGAGCGACCTCGGCCGGCGTCGGCTGCTCTTCCTTGAGCGGCCATGCCTCGGGGTGCCAGAGTTTCGACCGGACGAACGCCTTGGGGCAGTGGACGTAAACTTCGTCGGCCCGCACGACCAGCGCAGTTTTCGGCGGCTTGCCCACCGGGGTCAGCCGCGCCAGCAGGTCTTCATCGGACGTGATCCAGGCTGCGCCGTTGACACGAAGCGTTGTGTCCCGGCCGGGGATGACGAAGTTGAGCCCGGCGTGCCCGTTGGCCAGGATGTTGCGATAGCTGTCCAGCCGATTGTTCCCCGTCGCGTCCGGAATCACTACGTGACGCTCGTCGAGGACCGTGACGAAACCGGGGGCGCCGCCCCGAGGAGCCACGTCACAGCGGCCATTGGCATCGCTGGTGGCGACGAACACCACGGGCGAGACCGCGATGAGGCGGCGCGACATCTCGTCGATGTGGTCGAGTTCTTTGCGTAGCGCCCGCTCTCCGGGATCCGCGTACAACTCTCGGAGTTGCGCCTCACTGGTCAGAGCTTGGGGTATCGGGGCGTCATCCACTCTGGCGATCATAGCCCTGTGCGCGAGGTGGGAGCATGTGGCCCCCACGACGCGGTCACTCCCGCTTTAGACACCGTTTCTTATGGCCTGATCATTCGTTGAACCGTGCATGGCGGATCTGGTTGAGCGGTTGGTGCCAGACGAGTTATGGGTGTTGTTCC
>NZ_JBVISJ010000046.1:0-2861 GCF_055575575.1 Streptomyces sp. NPDC034049 | reverse complement strand
CGCCCTGCACAGCCGGGGCGTCCGCGTCGACTGGGAGGCATTCTTCGAGGGCACCGGCGCCCGGCGCGTCCCCCTGCCGACCTACGCCTTCCAGCACGAGCGGTACTGGCTCGACGTACCCGCCCGCCACGGTGACGCCACCGAACTCGGACTCCGCTCGACCGGGCACCCCCTCCTCGGCGCCTCGCTCACGGTGGCCCGGGGCGGCGAGGCGCTCTTCACCGGGCGGCTGTCCCTGCGGACCCACCCGTGGCTCGCCGACCACGGCGTCTCCGGGGCCGTCGTGCTCCCGGGCACCGCACTGCTCGAACTCGCGGCCCACGCGGGCGAACAGGCCGGCGTCGAGCAGGTGGCCGAACTCACCCTCGCCACGCCCCTGACCCTGCCCGCCGACGGCGGCGTGCACCTCCAGGTGGCCGTGGGGGAGAAGGACGACTCCGGCGCACGGCCCGTCGAGGTGTACTCCCGCCCCGACACCGACGACGAACGCGACTGGGTTCTCCACGCAGCGGGCACCCTGGTCCCCGCCGACTCCGGAACGCCCGCCGCCGACCTGGTGGTGTGGCCCCCGGCCGACGCACGCGAAGTCGGCCTGGAGGACGTCTACGAGCGTCTGGTCGACCAGGGCTACGCGTACGGCCCGGCGTTCCGGGGCCTGACCCGCGTGTGGCGGGGCGAGGGCGAGATCTTCGCCGAGGTGACCCTGCCGGACGGAGTGCGGGACGAGGCGGGACGGTTCCTGCTGCACCCGGCCCTGCTGGACGCCGCCCTGCACGCCCTGCTGCCGGGCGTGGCCGACGAGGACGTGGCAGCGCGCCTGCCGTTCTCCTGGGCCGGCGTCCGCGTCCACGCGACCGGTGCGGCCGCGCTGCGGGTCCGCTTCGGTCTGTCCGGCGCCGCCGACACCGTCTCCCTGCTGGTCACCGACGACACGGGCGTGCCGGTGGCGTCGGTGGACGCGCTGTCGCTCCGCCCGCTGTCGAAGGACGCGGTGCGCACGGCGGCGCGGGCGGGTCGTGACGGCCTGTTCTCGGTCGCCTGGTCCGAGGCACCGGCACCCGAGTCGGCTTCGGACACCTCGGGCTGGGCCGTGCTGGGCGTGCCCGCCCTGGCCGCGGCGGCCGGGTACCCGCACCTCGACGCGGCGGCGGCCGCCGGTGCCGACACGGTCGTCTGGCCGCTGGTCACCGACGGCGACGACGGAGCCGTCGGCGGTGCGGGCGTCGCCGGTCTGGCGCGGGTGGAACTCGCCCGCGTCCTGGAACGGGTGCAGGCCTTCCTGGCCGACGAACGCCTGGCCGGCACACGTCTCGTCGTGGTGACCCGGGGCGCGCTGGCCGCCCTGCCGGGCGAGCAGGTGACCGACCTGGTGCACGCCGGTGTGTGGGGTCTGCTGCGCACCGTGCAGACGGAGAACCCCGACCGGGTCGTCCTCGTCGACGCCGATGCCGAGGGGTACGAACAGCTCCCCCTCGCCCTGGCCACCGGCGAGACCCAACTCGCCGTCCGCGGGCGCCGACTGCTGGTGCCGCGACTGACCCGCGCACGAGCGGCCTCCTCGGAGGAGCAGGCGGCGGCGCCGCGCTGGGACGAGGGAACCGTGCTCGTCACCGGTGCGACGGGCACGCTGGGCCGCGTCCTGGCCCGCCACCTGGTGACCGAGCACGGCGCTCGGCGTCTGCTGTTGCTGAGCCGCCGTGGGGCGGACGCCCCCGGGGCCGGTGAACTGCGGGCGGAGCTGGAGCAGTTGGGCGCCCAGGTGTCGTTCGCCGCGTGCGACGCGTCGGACCGCCGACGACTGGCCGCCGTTCTGGCCGAGGTACCGGAGGAGTTCCCGGTGACCGCGGTGGTGCACACCGCGGGCATTCTCGACGACACCGTGCTCGCCGGACTGACCACGGAACGGCTCGACGCGGTCGTACGTCCGAAGATCGACGCCGCGTGGAACCTGCACGAACTGACGCGCCACCTGCCGCTGTCGGCGTTCGTCGTCTACTCGTCCCTGGCGGGCCTGATCGGCAACGCCGGGCAGGCGAACTACGCGGCGGGCAACACCTTCCTGGACGCGCTGGCCCAGCACCGCCGTGCCCTCGGGCTGCCCGCCACCTCGCTGGCGTGGGGCCTGTGGTCGCAGGCGAGCACCATCAGTGGTCAGCTGACCGACACCGATCTGCGCCGCATCGCCCGGCTCGGACTGCGCGCCCTCCCGTCGGACGAGGCGATGGGCCTGTTCGACGACGCCCTCCTGACCGGAGAGCCGGTTCTCGCCGTGACCTACCTGGACACCGGGGAGCTGCGGCGCCAGGGCGACGAGGTGCTGCCGATCCTGCGTGACCTGGCCCCGGCGCGCCCGCGTCCCAGGGCCGCCGCCGGCCACACCCCACAGGGCGGTTCGACGCTGGCGCGGCGGCTGGCGGCGCTGGAGGCCGACGCCCGTCACGAGGCCCTGCTCGAACTGGTCCGCGGCCGGGTGGCCGGGGTGCTCGGACACGCGAACGCGGCGGCGATCGACGCCGACCGGCCCTTCCAGGAGCTGGGTTTCGACTCGCTCACCGCGGTCGAGCTGCGCAACCAGCTGGGCCGGGCCACCGACCTGCGGCTGCCCACCACCCTCGTCTTCGACCACCCGACCCCCACCGCCCTCGCACGCCGACTGGCACGCGAACTCCTCGGCGACGAACAGCCCGACCGCGTCGCCGCGGCCGTCACCACCGCGACGGGCGACCCCGCGGAACCCATCGCGATCGTGGGGATGGCGTGTCGTTTTCCGGGTGGGGTGGGGTCGCCTGAGGATCTGTGGCGGTTGGTGGCCGGTGGTGTGGATGCGGTGAGTGGTTTCCCGGTGAATCGGGGGTGGGATC
>NZ_JBVISJ010000045.1:0-4027 GCF_055575575.1 Streptomyces sp. NPDC034049 | reverse complement strand
CCCGAGCAGATCGCCTCCCAACTCAACCGCACCAGCGCCGCCATCAAGGCCGCCACCGGCAAGGAGCCCACCCTCTTCCGCCCGCCCTACGGCGCGGTGAACGCCCAGGTGAAGGCCGCGACCACGCTCTCGCCGGTGCTGTGGGACGTGGACACCGAGGACTGGAAGTACCGGGACGCCGCCCGGGTCGCCCGGACGGTCGTCGCCGAGACGAAGCGCAACGACGTCGTCCTCATGCACGACATCCACCCCACCTCGGTCGCCGCCGTCCCCGAGATCCTGCGCACGCTGACGGCCCGCGGCTACCGCTTCGTCACCGTCAGCCACCTGCGTGCCACGCTCTGAATGCGCCGACCTGTCGATGCTCGCCGCGGCGAGCCCGGGCAGCGGCAGGGGCCGTTTGAGACTCCGTCTCAAGATGAGCTTTCGGTATCCTCCGCGCATGACTGACCCCGCCGGTACTCCCACCCGCCCAGCGGCCAAGCCCGGACTGCGTGAGCGCATGCGTGCGACCGTGCGTGCGGAGGTGGTCGACGTGGCGGTCCGGCTCTTCATCGATCAGGGGTTCGACCAGACGACCGTCGACCAGATCGCCGCCGAGGCGGGGCTGTCGCGCGCCAGCCTGTTCCGGTACTTCGGCACGAAGGAGGACATCGTCCTGGTGGGCCTGGAGGACACCGGCCGGCAGGTCGCGGAAGCGCTGGCCGCCCGGCCGGACAGCGAACGGCCCTGGGAGGCGCTGCGACGGGCGTTCGACGTACTGAGTGGCATGGACGAGGAAGCGCCCCCGCAGGTACTCCCCTACCTGCGCATGCTCCAGGACACGCCGTCGCTGCGTGCCCGGCACTTCGAGAAGCAGCTGGGCTGGCGGGAGGTGATGGTGCCCGACATCGCCCGGCGGCTCGGCGTCGGCTCTGATCGGCCGGAGGATCCGAGGCCGAGCGCGCTGGTCGCTGCCGCGCTCGCCTGCCTGGACGCCGCCACGACCGGCTGGGTGGCCTGCGACGGCGCTGTTCCCCTGGCTCTGTTGCTCGATCGCGCCATGGGCGCGTTCACGGACTAGCCGCACCACGCCGTCGGGGGGCGGCCGCTCAGCGGAACGTCGCCCTGCCGGGGCCCTCCTCGACGAAGCTGCGCATTCCCCGGGCGCGGTCCTCCGTCGCGAACAGGCCCGCGAACCAGGTGCGCTCGATGGTGAGACCGGTGTCGAGGTCGGTCTCGAGGCCCTGGTCGATCGACTCCTTGGCGGCCCGCAGGGCGAGTGCGGGGCCCTTGGCCAGGCGGGCGGCCCAGGCCCGCGCCTGCTCGTACACCTCGGCGGCCGGGACCACGAGGTCGACCAGGCCGATCCGAAGGGCTTCGTCGGCCTTGACGATGCGGCCGGTGAAGACGAGGTCCTTGGCCTTGGAGGGGCCCACGAGCCGGGACAGGCGCTGGGTTCCGCCCGCGCCGGGGATCAGGCCGAGCAGGATCTCGGGCTGGCCGAGCGCCGCACGGTCGGCAGCGATCCGGAAATCGGCACAGAGGGCCAGCTCGCAGCCGCCGCCGAGCGCGTAACCGGTGATCGCGGCGACCACCGGTTTGGGGATGCGCGCGACGGCGGTGAACGCGTCCTGGAGCGGTCGCGAGCGCCTGACCATCCCCGCGTGGTCGAGGAGTTCCATCTCCTTGATGTCCGCGCCGGCCGCGAACACCTTCTCACCGCCGTAGAGGATCACCGCCCGGACGTCGTCGCGCTCGGTCACCTCCGCGGCGAGCTCGCCGAGCCGGTCCTGGGTGGCGATGTCGAGGGCGTTCATCGGCGGGCGGTCGAGGCGGATCGTGCCGACGCCTTCGGCGACGTCCAGATGCACGGACATGGGTTGCTTCCTCAGCTGTCGAAGTCGACGGTCAGCGTCTCGGAGACGGGGTAGGTCTGGCAGGTCAGCACATAGCCGGCCTCGACCTCGGCGGCTTCCAGGGCGAAGTTGCGGCGCATGTCGGCCTCGCCTTCGGTGACCAGGGCGCGGCAGGTGCCGCAGACGCCGCCCTTGCAGGCGAAGGGCAGGTCGGGGCGGGTGCGTTGGGCGCCGTCGAGGACGCTGCGCTCGCGGGGCAGCGCGGCGGTCGTGGTGCGGCCGTCGAGGACGACCGTGACCTCGCTGACGGGCCCCTGCGCGGCGACCTCCTCGTGCCGCGTCTCCCGGACGGGTTCGTCGTCGGCGTGGAACAGCTCCTGGTGGACGCGGTCGGCGGGTACGCCGAGGCCGCCCAGGACCCGCTGGGCGTCGCGGACCATGCCGTGCGGGCCGCACAACCACCAGTGGTCCGCCGTCCCGACGTCGACCAGGGCGCCGATGAGGGCGGCGAGCCGGTCGGCGTCCAGGCGGCCGGAGAGCACCTCGGCCTCGCGGGGTTCGCGGGAGAGGACGTGGGCGAGCTGGAAGCGCACCGGGTGGAGGTCCTTCAGGTCGGCGAGTTCGTCGGCGAACATGACGGAGCCGGCGCGGCGGTTGCCGTAGAACAGCGTGACCCGCGAGCGGTCGTCGGCGGCGAGGACCGACTCGGCGATGGAGAGCATGGGCGTGATGCCGGACCCCGCGGCGACGAGGACATGGTGGGCCGGTGCGCTGAGGTCGGGGGTGAAGGCGCCGGTCGGAGCCATCACCTCCACGGTGTCGCCGGGCCGTACGTCGTGGACGAGCCAGGAGGAGAACAGCCCGCCGGGCACCTCGCGGACCCCGATGCGCGGCCGTGTGCCCGCCGGGGAACAGATCGAGTAGGAGCGCCGCTCGTCCCGCCCGTCGACCTCGCGGCGCAGGGTGAGCGACTGGCCCGGGGTGAAGGCGAACTCCTCGGCCAGGTCGTCCGGCACGTCGAAGCCGACCGCGACCGCGCCCTCGCACAGCCGCTGCACGGCGGCCACGCGCAGGTGGTGGAAGGCCGGGCGGCGGCGTCGTACGGACGTGGGGGCGGAGGTGCCGGGTGGCAGCAGGTCCTCCATCAGATCTCCTTGACGTGCTCGAAGGGTTCGCGGCAGGCGTGGCAACGCCGCAGCGCCTTGCAGGAGGTGGCGCCGAAACGCGAGGTCTCCTCCGTGTCGGCCGAGCCGCACCGGGGGCAGGGCACCACGGGGCGGGTGGGGGCCAGTGTCAGCGGCACCGGGCCGGGGGCAGGGCGCGGCACCGGGCCCGGGGGTGCGATGCCGTGTTCGGCGAGGGTGCGGCGGCCGTCCGGGGTGATCCAGTCCGTGGTCCAGGGCGGATCGAGCACCGTGCGCACCCGGACCTTCTCGTATCCGGCTTCCTTGAGGCGGGCGTCCACCTGGGCACGCATCTCGGCCATGGCCGGGCATCCGGAGTAGGTCGGGGTGAGACTGACGACGACCGTCCCGTCCTCCCCGGCCTCGACGCCGCGCAGCACGCCGAGGTCGGCCAGGGTGAGCATGGGCAGCTCGGGATCCGGTACGCCCGCGGCGAGGTGCCGGGCGCGGCGCACATCCGCCGGTACGGTCACCATGTCGCGTCCGGGTGGGCGCGGGCCACGCTCTGCGACTCGGCCAGCAGCGGGGCGAGATGCTCGGTGTGCTGGCCGTCGCGGCCGGCGCCGGGCAGCGGCCGGACCACCGGCAGGGGCACTCCGGCCGCCTCCGTGACCTGCTGAAGCACCGCCCCGACCTCGTCCTGGACGTCGTACGTGGTGAACAACTCGCCCAGGTACGGCGCGACTTGAGCCAGCGCGTCCCGCATCCGGTGACGCGACTCGGCGGTGCCGTCGCCGAGGCGGACGACCCACTCAGCGGCGTACTGCCGGTGATAGCTCAGCTCCTTGACGCCCTTGGCGGCGATCGCGGCGAGCACCGGATCGTCGGAGGCGGTGAGTTGCTCGAAGTGGGCGAGGCGCCAGCTGGACAGGACGAGCAGGCGGGCGACGCTGAACGCGAAGTCCCCGCAGGGGAGTTCGGCGAGGCGTACGTTGCGGAAGTCGTCGGCGTCGCGGAAGTAGGCGTAGGCGTCCTCGTCGCGTCCGGTGCCGTCGACCTGCCCGG
>NZ_JBVISJ010000044.1:0-4155 GCF_055575575.1 Streptomyces sp. NPDC034049 | reverse complement strand
AACGTGACGGGGGTGCTGGCGACGGAGGAGGAGCTGACCTCGCCCGAGTACTGGGCCCGTCACATCCGTCAGGCCGTCCGCTTCCACGACGGCGTCCGCCACCTCGAACAGCTGGGCGTCCAGCAGTACGTGGAACTGGGGCCCGACGGAGTCCTGACCTCGATGGTGGAGGACACGCTCACCGAGCCGCCGGGCGCTCTCACCCCCGCACTGCGCCGGGACCGGCCCGAACCCGAGACCGTCATGCGGGCACTCGCCCTGCTGCGGATGCGGGGCGCCGAACCCGACTGGGACACGGCACTGCCCGGCGCCCGCCGCGTACCGCTGCCCGGTTACGCCTTCCAGCACCGGCGCCATTGGCTCGACGCACCCGCCGCGGACGTCGACGCCGAGGGCTTCGGCCTGAGCACGGTCGAACACCCGCTGATCGGTGCCGCCGTGAGCATGGCCGGTCGCGACGCGCACCTCTTCACCGGACGGCTCTCCCTGCGCACCCACCCCTGGCTCGCGGACCACGCCGTGTCCGGCACCGTACTGCTGCCCGGCACCGCCCTCCTCGAACTCGCCCTGCGCGCCGGGGAACAGGTCGGCGGCGCGGACGTCGAGGACCTGACGCTCGCCGCACCCCTCGTCCTGCCGGCCCAGGGCGCCGTCGATGTGCAGGTCACCGTCGGCGACCCGGCCGACGACGCACGGCGTGGCGTCGAGATCCACTCCCGCCGCGCCGGGCGGGGCCCCGACGGGGACAGCGAGTGGGTGCTCAACGCCCACGGCTCGCTGACCCCCGCCGACCCGTCCGCCACCGGATCCGGCCTGGTCGTCTGGCCGCCGACGGGTGCCACCGAGATCGACCTGGACGGCGCCTACGACCGCCTCGCCGACCACGGGTTCGCCTACGGCGCCGCCTTCCGGGGACTGCGCCGGGTGTGGCGGGGCGAGGGCGAGATCTACGCCGAGGTCGCGCTGCCGGACGAGGCGGAACAGCGGGCGGGTCACTTCCTGCTCCATCCGGCCCTCCTGGACGCCGTACTGCATCCGCTGCTGCCAGGCGTCACCGGGGACGACGGGCAACCGCGCCTGCCGTTCTCCTGGTCGGGTGCGCGCGTCCACGCCGCCGGCGCGTCCGTCCTGCGGGCACGCCTGACCCTCTCGGACTCCGGTGGCGACACACTGGAGGCCTCCTTGCAGGTCGCCGACGGCACGGGTCTGCCGGTGGCGTCGGTGGACTCGCTGGTCCTGCGGCCCCTGGCGGCCGACGCCCTGCGGGGGAACGACACCGGCCGGGACGGGCTGTTCCCCGCCGTCTGGGCGGCGACCGAGACTCCCCGGGCCACGGCCGACACCACGGCCTGGGCCGCGCTGGGCGCCTCTCCGGTCCCCTCCGTGAAGGGGTACGAGAGCCTGGAGGAACTGGCCGCGAGCGGGGCGGACACCGTCCTGTGGGCCCCGGACCACGACGGCGCGGCCCCGGTCGACGGCCCCGCCGTCGCCGAGGCGGCGCGTGCCGCCACCGGGCAGGCGCTGACCACCGTGCAGGCGTTCCTCGCCGATCCGCGGCTGGCCGACGCGCGGCTGGTGGTCGTCACCCGGGGCGCGGTGGCCACGAGCCCGGACGAGGACGTCCCGGACCTGGTGCACGCGGGCGTATGGGGTCTGCTGCGGACGGCGCAGACGGAGAACCCCGGCCGAATCGTGCTGATCGACACGGACGGCGACGGCGACGTCACCGTGGCCGTCGCCACCGGCGAGCACCAGGTGGCCGTACGCGGCGACGCGTTCCTCGTGCCCCGCCTGGAGCGTGTCCGCGGCACGGACGGCGCCGCCGCTCCGCCCCGCTGGGACGAGGGCACCGTGCTCATCACCGGGGCCACGGGCACCCTGGGCCGCGTCCTGGCCCGCCACCTGGTGACCGAGCACGGCGCCCGGCACCTGCTGCTCCTCAGCCGCCGCGGCGGGTCCGCCCCCGGCGCGGACGAGATGAGGGAGGAACTGACCGGCCTCGGCGCCGAGGTCACCTTCGCCGCGTGCGACGCCGCGGACCGGGAGGCGCTGGCCGGCGTCCTCGCCGCGGTGCCCGACGACCGGCCGCTCTCCGCCGTCGTGCACACGGCCGGGGTCCTGGACGACACCGTGCTCGGCGAACTCACCCCGGAGCGCCTGGACACGGTGCTGCGGCCCAAGGTGGACGCGGCGTGGAACCTGCACGAACTCACCCGGGACCGCACGCTCGCGGCCTTCGTCGTCTACTCGTCCGTCGCCGGTCTCCTCGGCACCGCGGGACAGGCCAACTACGCGGCCGGCAACACCTTCCTGGACGCACTGGCCCAGCACCGCAGGGCGCGGGGCCTCCCCGGCCTCTCCCTGGCCTGGGGCCTGTGGGAGCAGGAAAGCGCCATCAGCGGCGGCCTGAGCGAGACGGACCTCAGGCGGCTGGCCCGGCTGGGCCTGGTGGCACTGCCGTCGGACGAGGCGATGACCCTCTACGACGCGGCCCTCCGCCTCGCGCGGCCCGTGCTGGCGGCCACGTACGTCGACACAGGAGCCCTGCGGAGGCAGGGCGAGGACGCGGCTCCGCTGCTGCGCGGCCTGGCCCCCGCCGCTCCCGCCCGCCGTGCGGCGGACGGGACGGGCGCGGCGCCGAGCACCGGGCTGGTGGAACAGCTCGGCGCGCTCGACGCCGCCGCGCGCGAGGCGGCACTCGTCGAACTGGTGCGGGGCCAGGCCGCCGCCGTCCTCGGCCACGCCGGACAGGAGTCCGTCGACGCCGACCGGCCCTTCCAGGAGCTGGGTTTCGACTCGCTCACCGCGGTCGAGCTGCGCAACCAGCTGGGCCGGGCCACCGGTCTGCGGCTGCCCACCACCCTGGTCTTCGACCACCCCAACCCCACCGCCCTCGCCCGGTTCGTCGCCGCGCGGATCGAGGAGCGGCAGGTGCCGGCGGACGTCCCCGGACTCGCCGACCTCGACCGTGCCGAGGCCCTGCTCAAGTCGCTGGCACCCGAGGACGAGTCCCGGGCACGCCTCGCCGACCGGCTCAGGGAACTGCTGCTCCTGGCGGAAGCGGTCCCCGGCGACGGCGCCGAGTCCGGGGGCGGCCTGGACCTGGACACCGCCAGCGACGAGGAACTCTTCGCGCTCGTCGACGAACTCGACTGAACCCCCGCACACACCGCGTCCGGCCGGGCCACAGGCCCCGACCCCGCACCACACCCTTCGAAGCTCAGGAGTTGAAAGCACGTGACGGACGACGGAAAGCTCCGTGACTACCTCAAGCGGGCCATCGCCGACGCTCGCGACGCCCGTAAGCGGCTGAGTGAGGTGGAAGGCCGCCGGCACGAGCCGATCGCGATCGTGGGGATGGCGTGTCGTTATCCGGGTGGGGTGGGGTCGCCTGAGGATCTGTGGCGGTTGGTGGCCGGTGGTGTGGATGCGGTGAGTGGTTTCCCGGTGAATCGGGGGTGGGATCTGGAGGGGTTGTTCGATCCGGATCCGGGGCGTGCGGGGACGAGTTATGCGCGTCATGGTGGGTTCTTGCATGATGCGGATCTGTTCGATCCGGAGTTTTTCGGGATGTCGCCGAGGGAGGCGACGGCGGCGGATCCGCAGCAGCGGTTGCTGCTGGAGACGGCGTGGGAGACCTTCGAGGACGCCGGGATCGTGCCCGCGGATCTGCACGGTTCCCGTACCGGCGTCTTCACCGGCGTCATGTACGGCGACTACGGCACCCGCGTCGGCGAACTGCCGGAAGGGCTGGAGGGCTATCTGGCCAGCGGCAGCGCGGGCAGCGTCGCCTCCGGCCGGATCGCCTACACGTACGGCCTGGAAGGTCCCGCCGTCACGGTCGACACCGCCTGCTCCTCGTCCCTGGTGGCGCTGCATCTGGCTGCGACCGCGCTGCGCAACGGCGAGTGCGACCTGGCCCTCGCCGGCGGGGTGACCGTCATGCCGACCGCCATGCCCTTCATCGAGTTCTCCCGCCTCCAGGGCCTCGCCGCCGACGGTCGGTGCAAGGCGTTCGCTGCGGGTGCGGATGGTACGGGGTGGTCGGAGGGTGTGGGGCTGCTGTTGGTGGAGCGGTTGTCGGATGCGCGGCGGCTGGGTCATCGGGTGTTGGCGGTGGTGCGGGGTTCGGCGGTGAATCAGGACGGTGCGTCG
>NZ_JBVISJ010000043.1:0-4219 GCF_055575575.1 Streptomyces sp. NPDC034049 | reverse complement strand
CCTCACGGAACTCCGGATCGAACTTCCGTCGCTTCTCCGCCATGACTCCCAACTTCCCCTGCAGTCACGGTCTTCACGCTACGAGGGGAGGGACATAGTCTGCGGGCTGTGACGGTGAGATATGTGCTGGACGGCAGCCAGGTCAGGACGCTGGAGGACTTCTGGCGGGTCGCCGGCGAGAGCATCGGCTGCGGCGGCTACTTCGGCCGGAACCTCGACGCCTTCGCTGACTGCCTCCGCGGCGGCTTCGGAACACCGGACAACGGCAACTTTGTGATCGAGTGGCGTGATCACGAAGCCTCTCGCCAGCATCTTCGGGCACCCCGAGACTGCCCGGCAGCTCGAAATGTGGCTCGCCCGCTGTCATCCGACGAACAAGGAACGCATGGCCGCCAGGCTGGCGGAAGCCCGCGCCGGCCGTGGCCCGACCGCCTTCGACTGGCTGGTCGAGATCATTGAGGAGGAACTTCCGGGCGGCCTGCGCCTCTGTTAGCCAGGCGGACTGGTCACGGAGCCGGCAGACGGCCTTCGTCGACGTGGTCGGCGAGATAGAGCAGGGTGGCCTGCGGGTCCATGCCGAAGGCGGCGGCGACGAGCTTGGGGTCCATTTGGTTCACCATGTCGACAAGGCGGGTGCTGCGGATCATCCGGGGCGGAAACCCGCAGTCGTCGAGGACGTGAGAGAGGTAGGCGGTGGAGGCCGGGCCTCTCCCTGCCTTTGTCCCTTTCGTGACCACGACGTGGGGGTTGTCGGTCCGCCATGCCGCGCGATGGTCCAGGCAGCGCTGAACCACCGTCCATGAAGCGGGATCGAGCGGGACAGGATGGGGCCGCTTGCCGAGCCGGACCGTCTGCGCCTGCTGGTCCACGTCGTTGACCTGCAGCATCCGGGCCTCCGAGCTGGAGGCGCCATGCAGCAGAGCGAGCATCCCCACGACTGCCTCGTGAGGATGGACCTCCTCGCTGGTCGTCCAGCGGCGGAAGAGGCAACGCTGCTGGTCGAGGGTGAGAGTCCTGCCGCGGAAGCCCTTCGAGTGCTTGGAGGTCATGTTCCGGGTCGGATCGAGGGCCCAGTCGTTCTTGTTCCGCTGGTAGATCAGGAAGAGCGCCAGGTCACGCAGGATGGTCAGGGCGGTTTCCAGGGTGTGGTTGCTGCGTGGGCGGGTGCCGGCCCGCCGGGCCCGCTGCTGGGCCCTCATCTGGAAGGTGTCGAAGGCGACAACGGCCTGCTGCAGCGGTTCGGGGACCGCGTCGATGCGGCGTCTGCGGCGGCCGACCGCGAGTCGTTCGGCCTGGTCAGTGGGCAGGTCCAGTCCACGGAGGGTGAAGAAGTCCTCGAGTGCACGGGCGAAGGAGCCCATCGAACGCCCTGGCCTGCGGGACCGCTCCAGCAGGGCCTGGGGCGAGTTGGAGTGCTCGTCTTCCAGGAGTCGGCCCAAGTCGGTGACGAAGCCGCAGGCCCTGGAGACACAGTGGGTTCCCGCAACATGGGCGATGAAGGCATCGAGCCACTCGGGCGGGTTGGAGAGTTGGTCTCGGAGGTTTTCACCGCGGATGAAGGGGCGGGCGGGATGCTTCTGCCAGCATGCTGAGCAAAGCCCGAGTCCCGCATGTCGCCGCACCTGGCCGCACTCGCGACAGGTCCGCGGTGGCTGTTTGTCCTGGCGGGGCCGGGAACAGTGGCCGCACCAGCCGCTGTCTTCGCGCAGATAGCCGGGCCTGCCGCAGCGGGGACACACCTGCTGGGCCGCGGTCTGCTCGGCTTTGCGGCGGCAGCCCCGGCACAGTCGGGTGTGGGCCGCGCGGACTGGATGGCCGCATTCTTCGCAGACGCGGGAGCACGTGATGCACCGGCCGGTGTCCTGCTGCAGAACGCGGTCCTTGCCGCACGCCGGACATGTCGCCTTGGCCGCCTGTTCCTCGATCCGGCGCCGACACCGGCAACAGTGCAAGCGGTCGAGGTATCCGACGGGAGCCCCGCAGGTGACGCAGTCTCGTTGCCTTTTGCCCATTGCTCTCTCCGCTGGTCACAGGGGTGGCATGGACCGGCCCCTGGCTGAGGCGGCTGGCGGAAGGTCGGCGACCGGCCGGGGTGGTGCGATGGGTCGCTCGACGGGGGTGGTGTCGACCTCGATCAGGTCGTTGGGGGTGCACTCCAGCGCGGTGCACAACGCGGCCAGGGTGGTCATCTTCATCTGCGAGGGCTCCTTGGTGAAGAGTGCGGAGACCGACGCCGAGGACAGCTCCAGGCCGGCCTTTTCGGCCAGGAGACGCCGCAGTTCCGTTCCGGTCCACACCTCGCGCTGGGCTGCAGCCATCCGCAGCCGCCATCGGATCTTCATGCCGTGGTGCCCTTCCCCGTCAGCTCGGCCAGCGTGCTGGCGACCGCCCGCTGATAGGCATCCTCGATGAAGGTCGCGGAGGGCCGGACGTATCGCATGGTCGAGCTCACCGTCCAGTGACCGAGCATTTGCTGGATCGCCACCAGGTCGACGCCGCGTTCGTAGTTGTGGATCGCGCAGGCCCGCCGCAGCGCATGCGGGCTGAACCGCTCGTCCGCCGGCCGTCCTTCCAGCTGCATGAGATACCGCAGCCGGTTGCGGATCGTTCCGCGGTGCAGGGGGCCGCCGGACTCGTCGGCGAACAGCACCGGCGAGTTGGGGAACTTGGGCAGTACGTCTTCCAGGAACCACCGCAGAACGAGGTCGAGGCCGTCAAGCATGGGCACCCAGCGAGGGCGGGGTCCGGAGGTGTGGGCGCCTTTGCCGAAGCGGACGTGGAGCTTGCCGAATGGGCCGCGAGTGAAGTGCGCGTCGGGCTTTTCCAGCAGCGAGGCTTCTTCCGATCGGAGCCCGGCGTGATACAGCGTCCGGAACATCGCATAGTCGCGGGCTGCGGGTCCGTACTTCCGTGCGGTGGCGATCCTCTGCTTCATGAAGTCGAAGAACTCGACCACCCTTTCGGGTGTCGGCGGCGGAAGGAGAGCCGGGGAGTCGTCGCCGACATGTCGGGAAGCGTTGAACTCGTCGACCGGGCAGACCAGCCGGACACCGAACGCGGCCTCGATCTCGGCTGCCTTGCGGGCTTGCAGGAACCGGTGGAAGCCCTTGAAGATCTGCACGTACTCGCGCCGGGTCGAGGTCTTGCGGCCCTGGACCGCGAGGTCACCGACTACGCGGTCGATGTCCTCAGGCGTCACGTCCCACGCGGGCCGGCCGAGCGCCGTGAGGGTCCGCTCCAGCAGACCGATGTCGTTGTCGATGGTCACCGGACTGAACCCGCGGGCCCTCCACGAGGCGACGAACGCGTCGACACACGCCGCCTGGAACTGCCACGGATCCGTCGTCAGCGGGATCTGGGGGACGGCCCCGCCCGCGATGACCTGCAGTCTCGCCTCGGCCACCGGCACACCTTCCTCGCACCTAAACGGTCAAGGCAGCACCTTGAAAACCAGGCTGCTACCGCGAGAACCAACGAGGACCACAGGAGGGGGAAACGGCCAGGTGGCAGCAGCAACTCTTGTGAGGGAACAAGTGCCAGCCCCAGATGGCTGGTCAAAGGCCTTAACCGACCCGCGGCTCTGCGCGGCCATCGTCGACCGGCTCACCTTCAACGCCACCCTCATCGAGACCGGCACCGAGTCCTACCGCCTGGCCCGCACCAAAGCAAACAAGATCAGCGGGACAAACTGACCGACCTCAACTCGCCTTCCACGCAGCCAGCGGTCACTGATCAGCGACGTCATAGTGTTGGCCGATCCCACTGTCCAGTTCGCCGGCGAGGCGTTGGAGATCGTCGGCCGACAAGGCAGCGACGTGGTCCAGCCATGCTGTGTTGGCAGCCCTTGGGGCCTCGGCAACGGTTTCGCGCCGTGTCCGCTCCTCCGCCTCGAACTCCTCAAACTTCAGCAACATATCGACCGCGAGCGGCGCGACGTCGGCCCGTTGCAGGAGGTTGCTGGCATACGGCACGAGCTCGGGCCGCCTGGCGAGGAACCGCTCGACAGTCATGCGACGATCCTCGGGGATCTCCGGAAACGGGCCGCAGACGGTTCGGTCCGAGGCCG
Organism: Streptomyces sp. NPDC034049; assembly: GCF_055575575.1. Lineage (NCBI taxonomy): Bacteria > Bacillati > Actinomycetota > Actinomycetes > Kitasatosporales > Streptomycetaceae > Streptomyces > Streptomyces sp. NPDC034049. The sequence goes on along the minus strand of NZ_JBVISJ010000043.1, from coordinate 153 downwards.
ACTTGCCACCATCCGCGCTCATCTCGGGCTCCTCCCCAACCAGGTCTGATCCGGCACAACTGTCCCTCCCCTCGTAGCGTGAAGACCGTGACTGCAGGGGAAGTTGGGAGTCATGGCGGAGAAGCGACGGAAGTTCGATCCGGAGTTCCGTGA
>NZ_JBVISJ010000042.1:0-5830 GCF_055575575.1 Streptomyces sp. NPDC034049 | reverse complement strand
AGGCCGGTGGCGGCGCTGATGTCGTCGACGCTCGTGCCGTTGTAGCCGGAAGCGCGGAACTGCCGCTCCGCGGCATGCAGGACGTGGTCGCGGTCAAAGCTTCGTGGTCTCGCCATGTATCGAAGGTAAGGCCGACCCGCTGTATTTGACAACCCAGTACAGAACCATCTAGGTTTCGGACTGTTCAGTAAACAACGGTGCTGGGCTCACCGGACAGGCCGCGTGCACGCCTGTAGCACGCAGCTCTGGAGCGAGCCGACCGGTGAACGCTGCTTCGAACCCACCCACCCCAGAGGACCGCATGACCGCGGTCCGTACGGACGACGCCGCACCGGAAGGCGCGAGATCCCGTGATTGCTGCTGAAGAGACGTTCGACGGCACGTGGCCGTATCCCGCCCGCTTCGACGAGGCTGCCGGCTTCCGCCAGCACTACGTCGACGAGGGCCCCGAACGGCCCGATCAGACGATCGTCATGCTGCATGGCGAGCCCACGTGGGGCTACGAGTGGCGCCACCTGATCGGGCCGCTGTCGCGTCACCATCGCGTGGTCGTTCCCGACCACATGGGCTTCGGCAAGAGCGAGACACCGCAGGACCGCACGTACGACGCGAGCGAACACATCCTCAATCTCGAATCGTTGCTCGTCGACACGCTCGACCTCACGGACATCACCCTGGTGCTCCGTGACTGGGGCGGCCCCATCGGCACCGGGTTCGCGCTGCGTCACCCCGACCGGATCTCCCGGATCTTCGCCACGAACACCGTGCTGCCCCTCGCAGACGACATCGCCCCTCTCATGAAGGCCAACGGCGCCGAGAGCCGGTGGTTCCAGTGGGCCCACTCGGCGCTCTCGGACGGTTCGTTCGAGCAGATCCTCGGCAACGCGGGTCACACCATCGCCCACCTGATGATCGACCTGCAGCATGTCGCCCGGCCCGAGATCGCCACGCCGACCTGGATCCGCGCCTACTCCAGCCCCTTCCCGACCCCGGCGGAGTGCCGCGGTGTCATCGCCTTCCCCCGGCAGGTCCTGGAGGGCCCCCAGGGCCCCCCGCCCGGCCCGCCGCCCATGGAAGCCGTCGCCGCGCTGCGTGCCGTACCGGCGATGCTGGCGGTCGGGATGCGGGACACCGCACTGCTGCCCGAGTACGTGATCCCGTCGTTCAGGCTGGCCTACCCCGACGCGCCGGTGGTCGAGATTCCGGGCGCCGGCCACTTCCCGACCGAGGACGCTCCCGAAACGCTGCTGGCACTGCTCGAGCTGTTCCTGCAGGCGACGCCCGCGCGCACCTGAATCCTGAGTGCCGAAGGGCTGGTTCCGCGCGTGCGGAGCAGGCAACGCCACCGATCTGGTCGCCCGGGTCGGGGCCTCCGCAGCGGCCGGCGCCGACATCAACAGGATGCTGGCCAGCGCGGACACCGACGCGGCCCTCCAGAAGATCACCGAGGTGAGCCCGCAAGGGGCCACAGGATGATCTTGAAGGTCTGAGATCTCAGACCATCACCCTCGCCTCACCTTCCTCGGGGAGGAAACCGATCCGTTTTCCCGTCTGGAAGCTGATCAGGTTCCAGACGGGTTCAGCCACGCCCAGCAAGCAGCAGGAGCGTCCCGCCGAGGTCAACGCCACCCTCCTCGACTTCCTCGCCCGCCTCGACGACTTCACATCCTCGGCTTCCTGAACGGCCGACCCACCCCCACCAGATGAAGGACACGACAATGTCGGAGCGCAATCCCATGGACAAGAACACGACATCGCGACAGCGGGCCCTGGTGGTCGGCCTCGGGATCAGCGGGACCGCCTCCGCGCTGCGACTGCATCGCGCCGGCTGGGACGTGGTGGTGCTGGAGAAGGCCCCCGAGCGGCGCCGCGGCGGATACTTCATCGCCCTGTTCGGGACCGGGCTCGCCGCCGCCGAACGGCTGGGCTTCGCCGATGCGGTGCCGAATCGCTTCGCTCCGGAAAGCGTGAGCTACGACACCGACCGCACGGGCCGGCGCCGCCGCGGTCTGGGCTACGCCGATGTGTTCGGCGGGTCTCGAATGGTGATGCGGGGCGACATCGAAGACGCGGCCTTCACCGCCCTGCCCGACGAGGTCGAGATCCGGTACTCGACCGTGCCGGTCGCGCTGGACCAGTACCTCGACGGGGTGGACGTCGAGATCCGCGACCTGACGACGGAGACGACGACCGTCGAACGGTTCGACCTGGTGGTCGGGGCGGACGGACTGCGCTCGACGGTGCGCCGGCTTGCGTTCGAGCCCGAGCAGAGCCCGATCCGCCGGCTGAACTACATGATCGCCGTGTACGGCCTGCCCGAGCCGGTACCCGGCTACGGCCCGCAGGACGGGCTGGTCATGGCCGAGGCGGGCCGATCGGTGTGGGTGTTCCCGTTCGCCGACCGTCCGCCGACGGTGCTGTTCTCCTACCGCACCGACGACGTGGACGCCGAGTTCACCCGGCCGGCCATCGACTCGCTGCGCGCCGCCTACGGCCCCGAGCCCACCGGCTCCACGCTCGGTTGGCTGCTCGACCAGTTCGAGAAGGCCCCGGACCACCTGTTCGACTCCGCCGAGCAGGTGCACCTCGACCACTGGCACCGCGGCCGAGTCGTGCTCGTCGGCGACGCCGCGTGGTGCCTGACCGTTTACTCCGCCATGGGGGCATCCACCGGCCTGGCCGGGGCGGACCTGCTCGGCACCATGCTGGAACGCCACCCGCACGACGTGCCACGAGCACTGCAGGACTGGGAGGACCACCTGCGCCCGTTCATCGACCACCACCTCGGCAGCGGTGTGCGCCAGCGCAGTTTCTTCACCCCAGGCAACCGCGCCGAGTTGCTGCTTCGGTCTGTGACGATCCGCCTCGCCCGGCTGCCGATCGCCGGCCGACTGTTCGCCAAGACGATGACCAACAGGGCGCGGATGAAAGGTCTGGATATCGCCGCCGCTGCAGCGTGAGTGGCGTTCCTCGAACACGAGCGGGAGAACGAGGTCGTCTGGGCCCGAAACTGTGGCGACTACCAGGGTCTGGCTGCGGGTGCCGCACCGGCTGCACACGATCCCGGTCTTGCGGTCGAGGCGGTGCAGCCGCAGCGGACCCTGGGCGGGTTCAGAGCGCACGACGCGGTTGGCGAGGCGGGTCATCGGCGCCGCGGCTTGGTCGTGGAATCGCCGCCACCGCGGCGGCCGCGGACGACGAAGGAGCCGGGGCCGACGCTGGTGCGTGCGTTGTTGAGGAACGAACGCAGCCGGCCGGTGTAGGCATCGTGCAGTTCGCTGGCCATGCCTGTAAGGCGAGCAGCCACAGCACAGATCAGCCGCGGGCGGCCCCGGGATGGCCGCAGCGGCCGGTAGCCGTCGGTGTCCAGCTTGGCCGACGCCGTCGATGTCCTCCGAGTGGGTTCCGTGAAAGTGGACGTTGGCATGGTGGCTGGGCCAGACGCCAGCAGCTCATCGTCGATGGGCCGGCCGGCACGACGCAGCGCGGTCACCGCCAGGCCGTAAAACTCGGTGCTCCAGGTAACGATCGCGTCGGTGGCCACCGTCAGGCACCACATCTGCTCCGACTGGTGCACTGCCCGTACTGCCACGGCTGGGAGGTGCGCGATGAGCCCATCGGTATCCTCGCCGCCGGCGCGGCCTCCAAGGCACGCACGTCACGCCCGCTTCCCTCAAGGCGCAGGCGTGAGCCCCAGGTTCTCGGCCGACTGGCGGAGGGCCTGAGCCACGGCCGCGGTTCGGGGTTGTGGGCCGAGGGGGGAAGCGGGCCATACGGCCGCGATGGGGCGGTGGCCCGCCGCGGGGACCGCGGGGCAGGGCCCCGGTTTCGGGTGGGGCGTCGGTGAGGGCCAGGGTGGGGACCACGGCCGCGCCGAGGCCCGCCCGGACCAGGGACAGTGCGATGAGGAACTCCCGAGCGGTGTGGGCGCGGCTCGGGGTGTAGTCGTTCTGCGCGGAGATGCACGCGAGGGCACGGCCGCACGCCGTGCCGGGCGGGGCGGTCACCCAGGGGCGGTCGGCGAGGTCCCTGAGCGAGCGGGGCGACGGTGACCAGTCGGCCGGGGTGACCACGCGGTACTCGTCGTCGGCGATCGGCGCGGACGCGAGGTCGCGCCACTGCTCGTGCGGATCGGGATCGTCGCCGTCGTACTCGACGACCAGGCGGAGGCCCGCTGTGAACTCGCCGAGCTGACCGGCCGTTCGACGGGGCCGGTGACGATCGCCGCGTTCTCCTCGGACATCTGCTCGTCCCGGCCCTCGCCGCCCTCGCCCGCCTACGCCGGAAAGCTGGTCGACTGGGCGAAACAGCACCTCAACCTGACCGGCAAGCCGGTCAGCCGCCCCAAAGACGCCTCTGGCTTCGTCGTGCTGCCTCGCCGGTGGGTCGTCGAGAGGTCGCTCGCGTGGATGATGCACGCATGCCGCCTCGCCCGGGACTGCGAACGGCATCCAGTACCGAGACCCTGATCACCTGGGCCGTCATCACCCTCATGACCAGGCATCTCGCACGGAAGGTGCGGCCCCCAGCCGGCCGAGGAAACCCACATCGACCACCAGTGCCTGGCAGGCGTGGTCACCGTTCCCCGGTCACGCGGATCCCCGCAGCCCGTGCTCCAGCTGCCCTCTAGGCGGAGGCGGCAGCCACGAAGAACGGAATGGCGATGAGGAAGCGGTCGGCCTCGGCGCGTCGGTGCTGTTCGGCGAGCCACTCATCGGCCTGGTCACGGTCGACGGCACCGCTCATGCAGGCCGACTCGGCGAGCCCGGTGAGCAGCGACAGCATCACGGGATCAGTGAACACGCTGGTGTGCACCTCGACGGTGACGTCGTTGAAACCGCCGTCCAGGAGCAGGTTGCGGTACTGGCGGGCGGCGCGGGGAGTGCCCAGGAGGTCGGCGCGGGCGTGCACGATCGTGCGGGTGAGCGCCGCATCATCAGAGTCGACCATGATGGCGTCCCAGTCCTGCCCGACCAGGACGATCCTGCCGCCCGGGCAGAGGACGCGCCGCGCTTCCGCCACCGCGCGCCACGGCTCCTGAAGTGCGTGGAAGACCTTGTCGGCACGGTAGCCGCGCACACTTCCGTCGGCGAACGGCAGCTCCTCCGCCCCCGCTTCCCGGAACTCGACCGCCGACCACCGTTTCCGGGCCTCGGCCAGCATCCACGGATCGGCATCCACGCCCACCGCGTGGACGCCCCGCTCGGCCAGCTCGGCGACGGCCCGCCCGGCACCGCAGCCGACGTCCACGACAGACGAGCCCGGGACAAGAGACAGCAGTTCGTAGGAGCGGGCCCGCAGCAGGCTGGCGCTCTGCATCTGGTCCATCGCGTCGAGGAGGGCCAGCATGGCCTCGGTGCGACGGTGCTTTTCCATGAAAGGAGTCGTCACAGCCGTGGCCTCCTGCCTTTCCTTGTCAGTCATGGTTCGGTCGACCCTTCGAGTTCTGGATGGCGGGAGGGGGGTCAGCTGTTCAGGAAGCCCAGGATGTGGTCGGCGACCGTCTTGGCCTGTTCGACGTGCGGGAAGTGCCCCACGCCGGGTACGACGATGCGTTCGAAGCCGTTCGTGAACAGGTCGTCCATGCCGTCGCTCACCTCCACGGAAAAGCAGTTGTCGTCGGCCCCGTGGAGGTAGAGCGACAGGATGGCGAGGCGCCAGGCGTGCACGCAGCCTGTCCTGTGTGACGAGGCCGGCCGTGCCCTTGTCAGTGGTGGTGTGGGCGGGGCAGCAGTGCGAAGGCGCTCTCCGCGATCGAGGTCAGGCGGTCGGGGCTGTGGCCGTACGCGCCGACGACGTCGCTCCCGCGGATGATGGTCAGCAGGAGGTA
>NZ_JBVISJ010000041.1:0-5984 GCF_055575575.1 Streptomyces sp. NPDC034049 | reverse complement strand
CGGCCGCGATCTCCTGATCGGTCCGGTCGTCTGTGACGCCGAGTTCGGCCAGCTTCGCCTTCATGCCGTTGGACAGGTACATCTTCCGGACGTTGTAGACGCCGTATTCGCGTTCCTGCCACGCCTCTACGGCGGTCGCTTCGCCGGTCGCGGCCAGGTCTCCGAGCTGGAAGGGGCCGAGCCGTCCGGCACGCTGGCCGGTCTTCTCGACACCGAACGCCAGCTCAGCGCCGAGCCCGTCAATCGGTTCGGTCCGTGCCTTGTCGCCGTCCTTGAACAGGTACCGGCCGACCGCTCCGGCCTCCGTCACGTCCACGTGATCGACCCGGACGCCGTGACCACGGCCGCCGCAGGAACAGCCGGGCCGGTCGCAGGAGTCGGACGGGCGGTAGCCACCGGCCGCCACGACCGCGTGACCCCAACGGGCGGACATGGTCGCGGCCATGTCGTCCACCTCATCGGGTGACAGCGGACGCTTCGTGAACCACATCGCGTGGAAGTGGACGTGCCACCCGGTGTCTTCGCCCCAGGTGTCTTCGAACGAGCGGAGCACGCCCACGATGCCGTGACGCTGCTTGGCCCGCTGCCACATCTTCCCGGAGTTGTGGCCGTAGCCGCCGGACCAGCCGTCATGGAGAACGGCGACCAGGCCGCCGCGCTCACGCTTCCGCAGCGTGCCGTACTTCTGCCGCTTGTAGTGGCGAAGGGTGTGGGCGCTCATGACGACGCCGCCGCCGTTGGCGATCCAGGCTTCGGCCGCCTGCTGGGCGTAGTCGGCACGGGCCGCCAGGATGCGGGACGCGCACCAGGTGCACATGTGGACCATGCCGCAGGTGACGACCCCCGCGAAGGACGCGCCGTCCGCGCCCGCCTGGACCACGGCAGCCCCGGCGAACAGCTTCCGGCCGCAGCCCTTGAAGGTCTCCCCGAGGCTCACGCGCTGGTGGCTTTCCCGCCGCTCGAACCGGGCGTCACGAGGGGCATTACCGGTCGCGCTAGACCCGCTCTGACCTGCGCGGGTTGCAGTCTCCACGGAGGTACTAAAGCCGCGACCGTTTTTGGTGCCGGAGGGTGCCGCACCACCGGCCCGCTTGGAGTCCTGGGGAGCCCGGCGGGACGCGCTACGGCACGCCTCAGAGCAGAAGCGGCGAGCCCGCTTGCCGGGGGTCTGAACGAGTTCCGCACCGCAGTAGCAGAGGGACGGCCCGGCGGGCCGCTGTGGCGGAACGGAGGGAGCGTTTCGTACGCTGGTCACAGCAACGTTTCCTGTCTCGGTGTGGTCGAGAGGGGAGGCGGACGGCCCGGAGTTGCGAGCTCTGGGCCGTTGCCATGTCTGGGGATCGATCTTGCCCTACAACTGCCGTGCGGCCCGCCGGGATTGACCGGCGGGCCGTCGGCGTGTCGTCAGGAGGCGATGAGTTCGCGGCGCAGGGCGGTTGCCGTGCGGCGGCTCAGGCCCAGGTCTTGAAGCTGCTGGATGGTCACCTTGCCGTTCTGGTCGGCGGTCAGTTTCTCGGCCTTCCGCCGTACCTGGGCGGTCACTTCGGAGCCGCCGGAGGTGACCGGCTCCGTGACCGTCCGGCGGTCAGTCTTGGCAGCCGGGGCGGTCACCTCAGCGGTCACCGGGGCGGTCACCTCTGTGGTCACCTCGGCGGTCACCTCCTGGTCGTCCTGGTGGTCACCGGGGGCGGCCACCTCGGCGGCCAGGTGGGCGGCCAGCGCCATGGAGATGACCGGCACGGCAGAGACGCCGATGACCATTGCCGGACCGACGTTGAGGTGACCAGTCGCCACCAGGTGGCCCAGGGCGTTGAGGACCACGGAGGTGACCACCGATGCCCCGGTCATCCACTGGCCGAGCTTCTGAACGCCGGGGGTGAACCAGGCGATCAGGGCGACCATGGCGAGCACGTCCACGGCGACCGGCAGGGACCAGGACAGGTACTCGTTCCAGCCGACCGACCGGCCGAGGCTGGCCAGGGTGTCAGCGGAGGCCGCGAACGCGGTGACCGCGACGACCACGGCCCCGGAGATGACCACGTGGCGGCGGGTGATGTTGCGGCTCACTTGGAGTCCTTCCGGAGTTCGCGGACGAGCTTGAAGACGACGGGGGCGGTCACGCCCACCGCGAGGGCGGTCACGGCGACCGCCAGGAAGAGGCCGACGAGGACGCAGCCCCCGCCGAGGACAGCCAGGACGAGCCAGGCCCGGTCAGAGGACCCCTTGCCGGGTCGCTGCTGGGCGAGAGCCAGCGCGGCAGTCATGGCCTGGGCCTGGGCCGTGTCGCGCTCCGCCTGGGCCGCCTGAGAGGCCGCCAGGAGCTTCACGACTTCGAGTAGCTGCGTGTCCTGCTCCGCCTTGACGACGGACGCCTGAGCGGCTTCCAGCGGGGTGAGTTCGTGGCTCATGCCGCACCCCCGAGGCGGATCGTCTTGCCGTCCTTGACGACCAGGTCGAGGCTTTCCAGGCGCGTGATCACTCGGGCGACAGAGCCAGGGTTGAGGCCGGTCACCTTGGCAATCGCGGCGTTCGTCTCGCCGCCGTCCTGCACGGCCTTGAAGACGGCCCGCTGGTTGTCGGTCAGGTCCATGTCGTCCACGGAGACCGGGACGGACGCGGCGGCCAGCTCTTCCGAGCTGATCTCTCGGGACCAGATCGGCCGTTCCGGCAGCGCTACGACCTGCTTGGGGGACAGGGCACGGGTCTTGATCGGGTTGGGCTTGCTCTTGGGTCCGGAGCGGACCAGGGCGTAACCGGGGGCGGGGAGTTCGTCCGCGTCCCATCCCTTGGCTTGCGCGTCCTCACCGAGGACCGTCCGCGCCTCAGTCGGCGTGGAGACCGCGAGAGAGACCACCGTGGAGAGCTGCGGGGCGATCTGCGCCGGGATGCCGGGCGACGAGCCGGACATGGTCGGCTTCTGCGTGGCCCACCACAGGTCGATGCAGGCCGCGCGGCCCATACGGGCGATGGACTCCAGGCCGACCAGCGCCGCCTTAGCGGCCGTGACGACCTCCGCGCCCTCATCCACGAAGACCGTGATGCGGGGACGCTCAGCGGTCGGCGTGATCGTGTCCTCACCGCGCGGCACCAGGTCGAGGCGTTCGAGCATCTCGGCCACCAGCTCAGCGACGACCGCAATCACGTCGTCAGGGGTGGAGGCGGTCCGCGCCCGGTGCTCCCAGTTGCGCGCCTCAACCTTCTTCAGGTCGATGATCACGAGGACGTTCGTCGGACCCTCCGACGCGTCGAAGAGCAGCGGCCGGGCCGACCAGGACTTACCCGCGCCGGACCGTCCGGCGATCAGCATCCGCTGACCCAGGGGGATACCCAGGTCGTCACCCGTGATCGTGTCGACGCCGAACGCGGCCCCCGGCTTCCATTCCAGGTCCGCGCCGTCCGCCGCGCTGCGGGTGCGGAACTTCATCACGGCCCAGCCACCACGGCCACCGGCCGTGATCAGCATGGGGAGTTCGGTACGGATGCCGAGCAGTGCCCGCACGCTCTCCTCAGCCGCCCGGAGCTTGGCGACCGTCCACGTGCCGTCGAGCCGCACGGCCGCCTCAATCCCGGCGGGGGTGACAGCCGCCGGGGCGGTCACGGTGCCGGACAGGCCCCGGTCGTCCGCGTGGCCGACCCAGTGCGCAGGGTCGAGCCGTTCGACCAACTGACGCTCTTCCGCGCTCAGGTCGCCGTCCAGGACGACCGAGGGCTGACGACGGCCGAGCCACAGCGCCGCCCCGTTCAGGAGGACCAGCCCGGCGGAAAGGGACGCGGGCCACACGGTCCAGTCCTGCGGCGTGGAGAGCGCCCAGGAGGCCAGGGAAGCGGGCACCAGGTGCGCGGCATGGACCCGGACGGCCAGACCCCCCAGCGTCGCCGGGTAGTCCTTACGAGCCGCCTTGAGGGCCGCCTTAGCCGTCCTCTTGTTGCTGCGGGCCGCACGGTCCGCCGTGGCCGCCGCCCGGCGGGCCGTCCCCAGGAGGTTCTTAGACGCCTTACGGGCCGCCTGTCGCTGGCTCTTGGCCGTGGCCGCCGTCGAGCGGGCCGAGGTGTTGTTGCGCTGCGCGGCCATCAGCGCCTTGAGGTGTTCCGGGGTGCGGAGCTTGGCCCGGCGGTCCGCCTCAGCGTCCCAGCGGGCCGCGAACGGGACGAACCACGGGGTCAGCGTGTCGAGCGTGTTGATTGCGGACGACTTGGCAGCGGCAGCAGCCGACGCCCATCCTTGGGTCTTGTCCACGGGAGTCCTTCCAAGAGCTCGTGGATGTGGGCGGCTCCCGGGGCAACGGGGGCCGTCCTTCTTTGTGGAGTTAGATGCGGGTCTGTCCTGCGCTTCCAGCGGCCGGGGGCAACCGGTCCTCTGGGATCGCGCTGTAGCCCGAGATCAGTTCGCAGACCGTCAGGCCGAAGAAGTCGGCCAGCGGCGGAAGGTCGTTGACCCTCCAGACCGACTGACTCTCAGGAGCCCGGAGCCTTGCCGAGACGGGAGCGCGGGTGAGTCCCAGGCCCCCGGCAAGGTCGGCGTGACTCCGACCGGTACGGGTCAACAGGAGCTTGACCGTCTCGTTCAGACGGGATTCCAGGGTGGTCACACGCGATCTCTCCTCAATCCATCGGGTCGCTTTCCGACCCGCAAGAAGAGGATGGCATAACGACCCATCGGATTGCAACCCGACCCACACCAAGGCGCAAGGATCTTGCGCGCGGATTGCGGGCCCGCGCGCGTCTGACCTGCGGTTTTCGGTGGTTGCGGCTCTTGCGGGGAGGGGGCCCCTACGCGTGCGCGCGCGAGGCTGCGGCCCGTCGGTGGTGAAAACGGGGCTCTGCCCCCAACCCCCGGCAACCGCTCCCAGAGGGGCAGGGGGCCCGCTGTCGGCTGCGGCTGGGTGGGTGGCTGGGGTGGGTCTCTGGGGGGTTCCCTCCGCTCAGACAGCGCCAGAGGCAAGCACACCGCCCGCCGGGGCATCCAGGCCAAGCCGCGCAAGCGCGGTCGCCTACGGCGAGCCTGGACACCCCGACGAACGGCGCGCTAGGGCTTCGCCCGCTGCCCGACCGGAGGGAACCCCCCAGAGACCGGGGGTGTGTTGCGGGGGCGGGGCGGGTGCGGCTTCGTTTCGTCACGTGACGGAACAGCGCCCCCCGAGTTCCGTCACGTGACGAATCGAAGCGCCCAGGCCAGCGGGCCGGAGTGTCGTCCCGAACCGGATGGTTCAGACTGACACGCTCGGTATAGCCTGAACTCCGGTGTTCAGGGTGAACGCCGGAGAGGGGAAGCATGTACATCCGAATCGAAGCCGTCGTAACGCTCGGCGTGGTCGTCCTGGTGGTGGCGGTGATCCTCCACCTGACGCCGTAACCGACCGTCCGACGACGAAGCCCCGGAGCCTGAAGGCTCCGGGGCTTCTCCCGTTTCGGGGTCAGGGTCGGCAGCCCCGGCAAGTGGCCGGCCGCCGGGCTTCGCCCTCTGGCAGGCCCCTTCCCGTGACCGCCTTACGTGGGTGCCGCCCAGGAATCCGACGGTGTCAGTCCGCTAGCGCGGACGACCCCCGGATTCCTGGGAGCGAGCTATGCCCGTGCGCTTCGCTTACGGGCGCTCTGCCCCGCACTCCCGTTGGTCGCGCAGGGGCGGAACCGGCCCCCGAGGGGGGCCAGTTCTGGCAGCCCCCGAGGGGGGCCGCCGGGGTCACTCCTTCTCGGTGGGTACCGGAGCGTCGAGGACATCGCGGCCCCACACCAGGCCCCATTCGGCAATGAGCGCCTGGACGCCGAGGAGGCCCCCGGATTCCGCCGCCTTGAGGAGCGCGAGCCGCCGCCCCCGGACGGGCACGACGTGGTGATACCAGGTGTCCCGAGGGATGAGCGCGAGCGGTTCGCGCTCCTCCTTGCCCTCGTCGGCCGCGATCTCCTGATCGGTCCGGTCGTCTGTGACGCCGAGTTCGGCCAGCTTCGCCTTCATGCCGTTGGACAGGTACATCTTCCGGACGTTG
>NZ_JBVISJ010000040.1:0-6322 GCF_055575575.1 Streptomyces sp. NPDC034049 | reverse complement strand
GCTTCGGCCCGAAGTTCGCGCGGTGTCTTCTGCGTCATGCAATTCAGATTGACACGTAATGTGCGAGCTGTGCAAGCCTGACACTCTGAATGTCTTGAAATAGCCTGCGCTTTTCGCGTTCAAACTTTCTCTACTGGATCAAGGCGGCCCGCAAGCGGGCCGCGCAGCCCGGCCCGCGTCCGGGCCCGCGCTCATGTCTCCGCCCTGCGCCAGCCCGGCCACCGACCGGGCCGCCAGAGCCCACAAACGGCCCTCTGAGCCATCGGAAGCGGCCCGCGCGGGACTTGGGCCGCCAGTCGCCCAATGGCCGCTCACGGGGCCGCACAGCGGCTACTCGCCGGGGTTTACATGGCCGCAGATCCGCCGACTGCTGCTCTCGCCGTTGTGCTCGTAGATCCAGGCTGACGGGGAGGGGGAGTGGGGTCGCGCGCGCTGAGCGGCCGTCTGGCGGACGGGGAGTTGGGCGGGCCGCCGTACCCCCGCCGTCACGGATGCGGGCGCGCGAGGCGACCCCTAGGCCCGGCAAGGGCTGGCGGGGAGCAGCTGCTGCCGCGATACGGCGAAGACCGGATAGCTGGTCAGCCCTGACCCTCTCGCCGTGGCGAACCGTCCGACTCTCCGTCGTCGGTGTTCTTGGGCAGCAAGGGGAACGCCTGAGCAGTCATCCCCGACCGCGGACGCGAGGGACGAGGCAGCGGCGGAAGCGGACGGAGCGGAGCCGGAACAGCGGGAACCGGCTCCCCACCAGCCCGTTCCATTTCGTCACGTGACGAATCGTCGGGGTGCCGGGTTTCGACACGTGACGAATCTCGGCGTACGACGGCCGCCGCGACGGCAGCGACCACGGCCTCCCGCTGTCGTCTCGCCTCGTACGCCCGCTGTCGGCAGCTGCGGCGGCAGTAGTCCTTGCTGCGGCCGACGCCGGATTGCGCGATCTCCGAGCCGCACCAGGCACAGAGCTTCGCGCCGGTTGGGTCCCGTGGGGTGTCACTCGTCATGCCGCCGACCGTACGCGGAGGGTGGGCACCTGCACGAAGTGCCGGCGCCTACCCGGCCGGGGTCGTCGCGTACGTCATCGGCGCCCGCCGTACATCTTCGAGATGACGTACGGCGATGAGCACCAGGAGCACGGCCACGACCCGGCAAACTCCCGGCATGAGCACACCGCGCCGCCAACTCGGCACCGGACCGAGCACGACCAGGACCACGCCGACGACGGAGACCTCACCGCGGCTTCTCGCCGCTGAACGCGTCGACCCGGGCGCGCTCCTGGGGGAAGTCGGGCGCGCCGAGGTGACCCGTCCGGCAGGGCGGCGGGTCCTCGGAAGCAGAGGAGCAAGGGCGGTCGACGGGCACGGGAGCCCAAGGGGCTCCCAGCGCCCGACGACCTCGGGCAGTTGACCGAGTGCGGGTCGGAGTCGCCCAGGAATCCCTGCGGTTCGGCCCCTGCGGGCCTGCGTCGGGATTCCTGGGAGTGAGTTATGTCGATGCGCTTTGCTTATCGACACTCGCCCCACACTCCCTACGGTCGCGGCGGGGGAGAGACCGGGCCCTGAACGGGCCACGGTCCGCCGGGCGGAGCCCGCCCGCCGGAGGCCGGACAGCTCCGCCCGCACGGGCCATTGGGCCCGTGCGGAGTCGGCTTCCCCACGCTGCTGCACCGAACGGCGTGGGCAACCCGACGACCATCCGCGTGTTCACCCACGGGCCCCGACCCGGCAGGCTTGGTGATCACGGATCACCAGCGGAGGGAGCGGGGGAATGGTGCGGGGGACGCCGGGCAAGAAGCGCCGGCACTGTGTCTCGGTGCGGCTCACCGAGGAGGAGCTAGAGCGGTGGCACCGCGCCCGCGAGAAGACCGGCCGCCGGGAACTCGGGGCGTGGGTGCGGGCGGTGGTCGAGCAGCGGTTGGGCCGCCGGGGCATCCCCGGCGACGTGCCGACCGTGCCGCTCGTGAACGCGGCGGCGTACGGCCAGCTGGTCGCGGCGGCGAACAACCTGAACCAGCTGACGCGGTACAGCCACGAGCGCGGCCAGCTGCACGCCGCCATCGAGGAGGCGATCGCGGAAGTCGGCCGCGCGGCCCTCGCGGTGCGCGGACTCGGGCCGGACCGCGAGACCGACGAGGACCAGGACGACGAGGCCGACCGGTGATTGCCAAGATCACCAAGGGGAGAAGGGCGGGCGGTGCTCTCCGGTACGACTTCGGGCCCGGCCACCGGGAGGAACACGAGAACCCCCGGATCGTGGCTGGGTCGGTGCCGGGCACCCCGCAGCAGGTTGCCCGGATCATCGACCGGCACAGCCGCCAACGGCCTGACGTGAGCAAGCCGATATGGCGCTGCTCCCTCAGCCTCCCCGACGAAGACGGGGTGCTCGCCGACGAGAAGTTCGCCGAGATCGCCGAGCAGTACGTCGGACGGATGTGGGGCGCCGACGTGCCATGGGTCGCCGTCCGCCACGGTGACGACCACATCCACCTGACCGTGTCCCGCATCCGGTGGTCAGGCGAACTTGCGTCCGACAGCCACGACTACCGCAGGTCGAGGCCGATCGTCCGCGCGCTCGAAGCCGAGCACGGCCTGATCAACGCCGAGGAGCAATCGAACCGGCAGGCCCCGCAGGTGTCCGGGCCCGAGCGGGCCGCCGCCCAGCGCCGAGGAGCCGAGCGGCCGGAGCGCGAGCAGCTGCGCGAGGCGGTCCGCGCCGCCCGCGACGCGAGCGCGGGAGCGGGCCGACTCGCGTTCGAGCAGGCCCTCACCGAGGCCGGGATCTCATACCGGGCGAACGTCGCCAAGGGCGGCCGGATGAACGGCTACTCGTTCAGCCTGCCCGGCTGGACGGACGCCGAGGGCGGACAGGTGTGGTCGGCCGCCTCCAAGGTCGCCCGCGATCTGCGGTGGGCCGACCTGGGCAAAACCCTGGGCCAGCCGGACCCGCGCGTCGCGTACGCGGTCCCGGGCCAGAGTGCCGGCGCCACGGTCGAGCCGACGCAGGTCGACCAGGAGGCCCAGGCCCCCGCCGACGTCGCGGCCCGAGCATTCCCCGAACCGGCCAGGGTCGAGCCCGCGTTCATGCCGGGCGTCTCGGTGGCCGCCGCCCGCAGCAGGAGCACGACCAGGACCACGGGCCCGAAGCCGAAGCCGGGGCAGCCCGGTTGGTCGGCCGGGGCCCCGGCGGTCCCGCCGCAGCAGGACCAGAGCCGGGGCCACGGCCGAGGCCGGTAGCGGCTCAGTCCGTGGACGCGGTCGCCCACGTCCGGGCCCAGCCGTTGCGGCGGGAGGCTTGGTCGAGGCGGAAGACGAGCGTGGCGAACAGCTCCGGGCCGAAGCGGTCGATGGCCGCCTGGTCCGCCTCCAGCTCCGTGATCCGGGCCTGTCGCTCGCGCTCCTTCCGGCGGGCGAGGACGCGGGCGGTCAGGTTCTCCTGGACCTCCGCCAGTTCGTCTGCGTCGAGCACCCGGACGTGGTTGGCCCGGCCCCCGAGGGTGTCCACGAGGTCACCCACGGAGTCGTAGAACTCGTTCACCACCACGGCCTCTACCTCCATCTCAGCGTCCGCCCCGACCACCGTGGCGTGCGCAGAGGTGGTCATGACGACCCCGCCCGTCAACGGCTCCTTGGCCGCCCCCTCGTAGACGTAGTCCAGATCTCGTTCCTCGGAGTCGTCGCCGCTCAGACCGACGTGTCCGCGCAGGCCACGCGTCCACTCGATCGCCCGCCGCCCGGCGAACGCCGCCTCGTACTCCGCCCACCAGGCCCGGAGCTGGTCCGGCCTGCCGTAGCCCTCCGCCCGGCGGGGGTCGGTGCCCTGAACCTCCAGGTCCCACAGCCGGTAGAGCATCTGGAACGGGGTCATGGACTTCCGGCCCCGGCCGGTCTTGTGGTCGGCGCGGACCGTCTCCAGCGCGGCTCCGCTCGCGGCGGCCAGGTCGTCCGTCACTGAGACCGCCGGAGCCTCCTTGCCG
The DNA here is from genome assembly GCF_055575575.1 of Streptomyces sp. NPDC034049. Lineage (NCBI taxonomy): Bacteria > Bacillati > Actinomycetota > Actinomycetes > Kitasatosporales > Streptomycetaceae > Streptomyces > Streptomyces sp. NPDC034049. The sequence continues at coordinate 2,355 of NZ_JBVISJ010000040.1, read as the reverse complement.
TCCTGGACCTTGGTCAGGTAGTCGATCAGGGCAGCGTCGTCGGCTGAGGTGATGATCTGAACCATGACGCCGTGGCCCTTCCCCCGGCACTTGCAGTCGACGATGTCGCAGTCCGTAGACGGCTCGAACGCGGGGTCAATGCTCCGTAGGGTGCGGGCCCACAGGCCTCGAAGCCAGTCCTCCCAGTCCTCCAACGCGTCGTCTCCCGGCTCGAAGAAGCCGTCAGGGTCCACGGTGCCCTTGGCCGGGGTGCCGTCGATCGTGCCGCCGAGGAAGACCAGCAGGTTCATGTGCGGGTGCCAGCCGTTGGCCAGCGACCGCGTGACCTCGGAGGCCCGGACCATGCCCGCGTACCCGATGTGGTGGCGGTGGCCGTCCTGCGCCGGGCGGACGGAGTGGCCACAGCTGCCGTCCTTGCGCTCCCACCAGGAGACCGACTCCGGCCGCCCGTAGAACGCGGGGTCGGTCAGCATCCGTTGGTAGGCGCCGGGCGTACGGCGGGGCTTGCCCGACCGGTCGAGGACCACGGCGCCGGAGGCGTCCCGTTTCTGGGCGCCCCACAGGGCGTCTGAGAGCCTGTCCAGCTCGGTCGTGCGGTTGTGGCGGGCGGTGAGCACAACGGCCGCGAGAGTGCCTCCTGCAGCCAGCCAGCGCAGAGCACCGGTCTTGAGTTCCTCGGTGCGGCCCTTGCGGATCGAGGCGGAGCACTCGGGGCAGAACCAGATCCGTCCGCAGCGGACCAGGCCGATCGTCACGGCGTACCCGCGCGAGGACCGGCCGACGATCACGCCCGTGTCGGGGTCTAGGACGTTCCGGCCGCAGCCCCGGCAGGCGCCGATGCCCGACGTGCGGTTGAGCACCTTCCGGCCCTGCCACCGGCGGACCGCCGCAGCCGCCGCCTTGTCCGCGCGGGTCTCCTGCGGAGCGTCCACGCCAGCATGGCCGTTCTGCGTTTCCGCAGGTCCAGGCGACTTGGAAAACTCTGTCAACCCTTTACCTAGGCGACCGCTTTTGGTCTGACCTGCGGAAACGGCGTCTGCGGGGGCTCTTTTGGAGCCGCCGGGGTCCCGCCGGGCCGCGCTGCGGCAGGCCTCGCCACAGAAGCGGCGGGCGCGCTTGCCAGGGGTCCGGACGAGCGGTTTCCCGCAGTAGCAGCGGGCGGGCTCGGAAACACGTACGGCCCTGGTCAGCGACGCGTCCGAAGACGGGGTCGCAACCGGGGCCGGTTGTCCTGCATCATTGGGCAACAAGGTGAGCACCAATCCTTGAGTCCGTGGAAAGTCTTTTTGGATCTTGGTGTTCGCTTCGGGCCCGGTGTTAGCGCACCGGGCCCTCTGCGTTGTCTGGGGTTGTGAGGGTTGAGCCTGCCACATGTGACACCGCATCAACCCGGTGGCACACGGATTCGGTTGTGGCTGGTGTGACTTCGAAGGGCCGAAGAATGTCCCGCCGGTTGGACCGGTGGGGCGTTCTTGCTGGTCAGGCGTCATTGTCTTCGTCGAGCAGATCACCCATGACAGGTCATCGGTCCAGCTCCCTGTCTGCCTTGTCGGCTTTGGCGAGGATCACGTCGATGCAGCCACCCGGCAGGTCCACGGTTCCGTCCAGGTCGTCCAGGTCGTCCAGGGTGACGCCGTGGAGTCCGGTGGCGAGCAGCAGGCTCTCCAGCAGGAGCCGGGCGTCCTTGCGCTGCTGGTCGGTGATCGGGGGACTGCCGCGCTTGATGGCTGCAATCCGGTCGGCCTTCGTTCGGCCCTTGCGGTCGGTGTAGGCCGGGTTCGGGTCGGTCATGGGTCGAGGCTCCCCGGGTGGGGCCGGGGGCGCCGGCACTTCGTGCAGGCGACCCCGGCGGGCAGTTGGTCAGGCAGCGGGGGTGAGTCGGGCGGCGAGCTGGGTGGCGGCGGCGAGGATGCCGGATCTCCAGACCGGGGCCGGTGATCCGACCCGCGTGGGCCCGGACGCTCTCCGGCTGAATCGCCTCCAGCTCCCCGAGGAGAGCGGCGACCCGTTCGGCGATCTCGACCGCCCGAGCGTCCTCGTCCGGGGTCGGCATCTACTGACGCATGATCACTCGCCGTCCTTCGGCTGGGCCCAGGCCCGGACCGTGTTCGGAGCAACGGCGGTCAGTTCCGTGATCCGCCGGATCGGGACCTCCATCCGCCTGGCCTCCCGAACGAGGGGCCGCAGCTCGGCATCGAGCGCCTCCAGTTGGGCGAGGAGCTTGATCCGCTGCTGTCCCGGGCCCGTGAGCGCGGCCTCGGCTTCGGCCCGAAGTTCGCGCGGTGTCTTCTGCGTCATGCAATTCAGATTGACACGTAATGTGCGAGCTGTGCAAGCCTGACACTCTGAATGTCT
>NZ_JBVISJ010000039.1:0-7469 GCF_055575575.1 Streptomyces sp. NPDC034049 | reverse complement strand
CCCCGCGGAGCGGGATATGCAGCGCTGGCGCGCTGCATAGGAAACGGCTCCGCTGACGCTCCGCCAGATTCCCGCGCAAGCGCGGGAATCGAATTCCGCAAGCGGAATTCTAAATGCGCATCAATTCGCGCAAGCGCGAATTGATGGAATCCCGCAAGCGGGATTCTTGGGGCTGGCAGTAAGGGGGTGCATCAAGCGCGGGTCTGTGTAGGGCTTGGGATTCCCAGCCACCATCCCTGTAACGGATGTGACAGGTCGTCGGCCTGACGGAGTGCCGGCCTCACGGTAGCGACGGGTTCCGCTGCGCTCCACCCTGAACCACTCCCCCATCGTCTGACTGTCCCGATGTGTTCACCAACACCCTGTCAGCATATAGGACACCCGGCCGTTCGTGGATGGGATTGAGTCAGGTGTCACCCTCGGGTGCAGAAGTTGGTTCGGAGTGATGCATCACGAATCATCTCTGTGTAGAGTATGGGATCAGATGCTACACCCTACCGCCGCGCACCCTTGCGCCTGGTTTCCATTTGCTATTACGCGCTGCATTCCGCGAAAAGGAGAGCATGGGGCCATGGCTGTGAAGCTGCGTGATCACCAGGTCGAGGCCGTTGCCGCCATTGTGCGGGGTCTTGATGTCCCGCCGAGCGGTGTGCCCTGGAATGGTCTTCGTGGGCAGGTGCACGCGGCGTGTGGCACGGGGAAGACCGTCATCGCGGCAGCGTCGGCGAGGCGGCTTGTGCCCAGGGGGCGTGTGCTCGTGTTGGTGCCGACGCTGGATCTGCTGGCGCAGACGGTGCGGGCGTGGCACGAGACAGGGCACAAGGGGCCGGCGGTTGCGGTGTGTTCGCTCCAGGACGATCCGGAGCTGTGGTCGTTGAAGGTGCGCTCTACGACGAACCCGATCCAGTTGGCGCTGTGGCACGGGCAGGGGCCGGTGACCATCTACGCCACCTACGCGTCTTTGGGTGTTCTGGCGGAGGCCTTCGAGGGCGTGTACGGGCAGAAGTTGGATCCGGTGGACCTGGCGGTGGTGGATGAGGCGCACCGGACGTCGGGGTCGATGGGTAAGGCGTGGGCGGACATCCATGACCAGAGCGTCATCCCGGCGTTGCGGCGGTTGTATCTGACGGCGACGCCGCGGATCTGGGAGGAGCGGCTGGGCCGGGAGGTTGCTGAGGGGGTGCGTGATCCGCTGCCGCGTCAGATGGCGGCCTCGATGGACGACGAGAGGGTCTTCGGTCCCGTCCTGTACAAGCTCTCGCTCGCCTCTGCCGTCTCGCGTGGCCTGTTGGCGCGGTATCAGATCATCGTGCTGGAGCTGAAGGACCCCGTCGTCACGCCCGAGAGGCTGATGGGCGAGGAGCGGCACACGGAAGAGGTGCGCGGGCAGCGTCTCGGGGCGCTGCAGGCCGCTTTGCTGCACACGATGGCTGAGCACGGCCTGTCGACGTGTATCACCTTCCACCACCGGACCATCGAGGCGCAGGCGTACGCGGAAGGACTGGAGCGGGTGGCTGCGAAGCTGCACGCGGATCAGCCCGAGACGTACCCGAAGCGGGTCTGGGCCGACTGGCTGTGCGGCGAGCACGTCCCCGAACGCCGGCGAGAGGTCCTGGGTTCGTTCGGGTCCACGGGGCAGCGGGCCGTGCTTTCCAACTGCCGGGTCCTGGGCGAGGGCGTCGACATCCGCGCGGTGGACTCAGTCGCCCTGTTGGACCCCAAGGGTGCGCCGCACGACATCGTCCAGGCCATCGGCCGGGCACTCCGTCAGAAGCCTGGGCAAGGCAAACTCGCCTCCCTGATCGTGCCGGTCTTCCTGCAGCCCGGAGAGCAGCCCGAGGACATGTTCACCTCCGGCTCCTACCGGCCTCTGGTGAAAGTCCTGGAAGGGCTGCGGGCTCATGATGAAGAGGCCGTTGAGTTGCTGGCTATTCCTCAGGAGCCTCAGAAAGACGTCGCGCAACCGTCTGTGAACATCGGCTCGGCGCCCGGGGAAGGAGAGGACGAATCCCGGCTCCTGCTCCGTTTCGCGGCCCCCCGGGATCCTGTGATGGTCGCCGACTGGGTCTCCTTCAACGTGATCGACACCGAGCGCCAGGACTGGGCCCGTGGCTGGGCGAAGCTGAAGGCGTACGTCGAACGGGTCGGGAACGCCCGCGTGCCCTACGGATACCGCGAAGGCGCGACACCGCTTGGGCAATGGGTCGCGGAACAACGGCGGGCCTTCTCGGCTGGGGAGATGAGCGGGCTGCGTGCCCGCCGGCTCGAGCAGCTCGGCATGGTGTGGTCGGTGACGGACGAGCGGTTCCAGGAAAACCTCGAAGCCGCCAAGGCCTACTACGAGCAGCACTGGACGCTGTGCGCTCCGAGGTCAGCGAAGATGCTGGACCGGCCGGTGGGACAGTGGCTGAGCAACCTGCGCCGCGCGGGTGCGCTGGACGGGCACCCGGAGTGGAAGACCGCGTTGGAAGCCGTGGACAAGGACTGGAACCCGCCGTGGTCGGCGGACTGGCAACGCCACTACGCCGCCCTACACGAGCTCCTGGCCGATGAACACGGACAGGCCGGTGAGACCGAGGTACTGCCCGGCCTCACCGTCCACGGCATGGACATCGGGAAATGGCTGGCCAAGCAGCGCAAGCCCGAGGTCTGGCAGGCCCTTCACGACGGGCAGCACGAACGCTTGCAGCAGCTCGGCATCACGCCAATCGCCCCGGAGCCGAAGACGCCAGCGAAGCCCTCTACAGCGCCCATGAGCGCCTTCGAGCGCGGCGTCGCGGCCCTCGCGCAGTACAAGACCCGGGAAGGGCACGTGACCGTCCCACGGGGGCACGTAGAGCGACTGGAGGACGGTGCCGAAGTCCGACTCGGCGTGTGGCGCAGCAACATGCGCAGCAGGCGAGACTCGCTGCCCGATACACGCCGCCAGCTGCTCACGGACCTCGGCCTGTTCGACTGAAGGGTCGGGTCAGTGGCTGGTCGGCGCGCTGCACGGGGCCTTCAGGCGCTGCTGAACGGGATACGGCTGGTGTGCTCTACCTCGTGCCGCTTTGCTCAGGAAACCGGCTCGGGAACCTCACCCGGCCTGACCGGCACGATCTCGACACGGGTACAGCCCACGGCCTTGAGTTCGGTGCGGCGACGCTTCGCCGACCGTTTGTCGTACCCGCCGGCCGACGCCTGCGGGGCGCCGTCCGGGTCGGTCCACAGCAGGCCGTAGTGCTGCATCACGCTCGTCATGGAGATCACGCTTCCCCTTCCCCGACGACCGTAAGCACACCGCGCGAAGCGCAGCGTGGACCCGCTTCACCGCACTGGACGCGCTGGGGCTGAAATGGGTCCTAGGGGATAAAGGATGGGATAAGTTTGTGGTTAAGCGATTCGGGTCCTGAGGTGAAGGTGGCAGGGCATGGCATCTGAAGAAGAGCTGTTCGCGTCCGTCGACGCTCTGCTGAACGAGGAGCCGCATCTACCGCCTCCGGCGGAGCGTGCCCGGCTGCGTGAGGCCGCCGGCATCACTCAGGCCCGCCTCGCCACCGCGTTGAAGACCACGACCCAGTCGGTGAAGAACTGGGAGAACGGCCGCAGCGAGCCGAAGTCGCCGCGCCTGGACGCATACCAGCGGCTGTTGAACGGGTGGGCGGCGAAGTACCCCGCTCCCGGCGCAGCCGCGGTGGTCTCGGCTGTCGCGACAGCACCGGCGGCGTCTGCTGAACCGGCCGCGTCCGAGGCGGCGAGGACAGACGCGCCGCAGCCTGTCGACGTTCCAGGTGGGGGGCCGACGTGCCCCGCCACCCGGTCCGCCGCGACGTCGCGGCGCCCGGCCTCTGCGAGGCCTGCAGCCGATCCGCGGTTCCCGCACGGTCCGCTCGTGGTGCTGGACGGTGACGGCTGCGCGTACGGCGTGGACGGGATCGTGCTCGACTGCCCCGCGGCCACGGTGGTGGAGCTGGTGGAGTGGACGCTGCGCGAGTCCGGCCTCGGTGCACCGCGTCTGCACCGCAACGGCAAGGACAGTGACCCGCTGATCGTGCTCACCGCCGCGGCCGCCGTGAAGCTCGGACTCCCCGAGCGCCTGGAAGGCCACGAGCAGCGCCGCTCCCTTCGCCTTCCCGAGGACCACCCGGTGGTCAAGCAGGTGGTGAAAGCGAAATGGCGGCTCACCCAGCGCGGGTTCGGCCCCTGGGCACGGATCTACCGCAAGATCCAGGGGCGTGAGCGGCAGTGCGTGCAGCTGGCGATCCTGCCGTGGGACGCCCTCGATGAGCGGTCCTGGCCCGGCGTTTGCGAGATGGAACCTGCTGATGTCGCCCGCGTCCTCGGCACCTACGCTCAGCGGGTCATCACCCCGCGCGGCTCCACGGCCGTGTCCGGGCTGGAGCTGATGACGGCGCTGCGCCCGCCCACCCGCGCGGTGCGCGACGAAGCGAGCGGGAACTGGGTGCCCGGCCACAACCCCGGCAGCCTCGGGACGGAGCCGATGGACCCGGCGCCGCCGGAGGCCACCCCGGAGCACCCCGTCGTCGTGGACAGCGGCTGGAGCGGCGGCTTCCTGAACGAGGAGGCGTACCAGTGGGTGCGCGACGTCAGCCTGCTGAGCGATGAGGAGTGCACGCTGCCCTACGCGGTCGGCCTGGACCTCAACACCGCCTTCCTCGCCGCCGCAGCCCGCCTCGTCGTCGGCCTGTCCGCCCCGGACCACTTCCACACCCCCACGTTCAACCCGAAGATCCCCGGCTCCTGGCTGGTCGACCTCTCCCACGTCGAGGTGGACCCGCGCTTGCCCTCGCCTTTTACCCCGGATGGCACCCGGCCAGCCGGTCCGGCCTGGTACCAGACGCATACCGTCGCCTATGCCCAAGAGCTCGGCTTCAACGTCGCTCCCCTGGAGGGGTACCTGCGCCGGGAGACCGGTGCCTACCTGGACCCGTGGCACGACCGGCTCAAGACCGCGTACGTCGACACCCTCGCCGACCTCGGCGTCACCAAAGACCTCTCCGATGCCGAGTTCCTGGCAGCGATGGAGCGGCACAAGGACGCCGACCCCGCCATGGCGGCCGTCCTGGCCGCGATCAAGGCCACCGTCAAGGGCGGCATCGGCAAGCTCCGCGAACGCCCCCAGGGCAGGAAGTACAAGGAGGGCGAGCGGTGGCCGGCCCTCCAGCGGCCGACCTGGCGCCCCGACATCCGCGCCGCCGTCATCGCCAAGGCCCGCATCAACATGCACCGCAAACTGCGCAACATGGCCACCATGACCGGCCTGTACCCGCTCGCCGTGCTCTCCGACTGCGTCGTCTACCCCTCACCGGGCGCGAGCCCGCTGGACTTCCTGCCCTACGCCGCCTCCGGCAAGCCCCAGCCCGGCGCCTTCCGCCTCGGACCCACCCCCGGCCTGGCCAAACTTGAGGGCGTCCAGATGATGCTGTGGGCGGTCGACCTCATGGAACAGGGCCACAACCCCGCCCGCCACATCAAAGGCGGCGACGCCGTCCTCGACGAAGGAGAGTAGGCCAGTGCCAGACACCGGCCCGACGCACAAGACCTGGTTCCCGCCGGCCGGCACCGGCGGCCAGAACCTCACCGGCGAGAAGGGCTGAACTGTGGCAGAGATCGAGGACGCCATCGAACGCGCCGACCGCGAAGCGTTCACCCGCCAGCCACCCAAGACACTCAAAGGGCAGATCGGCTACCTGATCCGGCAGTTGGGCAGCGCGAAGGCCGTCGCACAGGAGATCGGCGTCACCGCCGACTCCGTCAACCGCTACCGCCGCGGCGCCCGCAAACACGCCCGCCCCGACGTCGCCGCGAAAATCGACGACGCGGTACGCCAGCGCTGGCAGCCCCAGGTCCGCAAACGCCGACAGAAGCAGGCCGCCACCACGCGCGGCATCACGGTGGAGACCAGGGCCCGGTTCGGGTACACCGCACCCGTCGGCACCACCGACGACGGACGGTTCAGGCGCCTGACCGTGCATCTCCCCCCGGCGTACGCACAACGACTGTTCGACGCCCGCAACACGGGTGCCAGCGACCAGCAGATGCGCCAGATCATCGCCGAAGGACTCAAAGACATCTACTTCCAAGACGGCGGAGCCCGCGCCCTGGGACTCTCCGACGTCACCCTCAACGACATCGACTACCTCGACCTCGACTACTAATCCCGGCAGCGACCGGGGCAGGGACCTGTTCTGTGTTGAGCCGAAGCACGGTAGTTGTCACATAGGCAGGCTTGTTGTCACCGGCGAGGCTGCAGGTCGTTGGGGCCGCCCATCCCGGGAATCAGCGGCTCGGGCACAATCAGGAGCCGTGCCCACCCCTCCTGATCCCGCTGCCCTGTACCCCGATGTCGCGGCCTGCGGCAGCCTCGCCGTAGGGCCGCCAAGCTGAGCGCGGAACGTCGGGCCGAGCTGGATGCCCTCGGCATGCGTTTGGTAGTTCGGGCTGGCCTGGCTGTGCGTGCGGGGCGGCGTGGTGCTGGGGACGCACGGTCGGGTCGACCGGAACGGCGGCGACGACGGCCACGATGTTCGCAATGAACAACTGCTGCCGACGGCGGCGAGGACACCTGCGCGCCACTTTGCACGGGTCGAGCGGCGCGCAGGTGTCCTCGCCGTCGTGGGAGGCGTGATCCGGTGTCCGGGACAGCGGTCATGGGCCCGGTACCGTCCGGCTGATCCCGGACTCGCTCACCGTGTGGCGCCGCGGCTCCGTGAGGCGTACGCCGCTGGCCCAGCTGCGGGCGTAGGCCAGGATGTGGAAGCCGCCGACGTGGTAGCCGCTGCTGCGGATCACCACCTCGGTCTCCGTGATCTCCACGGTCAGCCTGCGCCGCGCACCCCAGGCACCCACCCGGTAGTAGTTGCCCGCGACGGCCAGATACCCGTCGTCGCCGGGCACGGCGCGGCCCTGGGCGCGCAGCGCCAGCAGCTGCGGCGCCTCGTCGAGCCGGCGCATGGCGGAGCGTTCCCAAGACCAGCGCGCCAGCGAGGTGGCGGCGGTATTCGCGTCGTCCACCCAGGCCTTGAGGTCTGCGGCGAAGGCGTCCGGGGAGGTCGCCGACGGCTGGGCCGGGAACGCCGCCTTCAGCCTGCGGCGGGCGGCGTGAAACGCGGGCACCGACAAGCCGGTCTGGACGGTGAGCTGCGCCAGTTCGGCTCGTGCCACATACGCGCTCCAGGACAGGTCCCATGCCTGTGGGCCAAAAAGCCAGGACGGCACGGACCGAGGCTCTACGGTTCCCCAGCGCAGGGTGTGCGGGAGGGCATCCCATTCCTGCAGCGTCCGGCAGTGGGCCATCCACACGTTGCGGAAGGCGTCGCTGGGCAGCAGACGGGCCGCCAGGCGCCCGGACTCACCGGCGACCATCACCAGTACTGTCCCTCCCCTCGTAGCGTGAAGACCGTGACTGCAGGGGAAGTTGGGAGTCATGGCGGAGAAGCGACGGAAGTTCGATCCGGAGTTCCGTGAGG
>NZ_JBVISJ010000038.1:0-7627 GCF_055575575.1 Streptomyces sp. NPDC034049 | reverse complement strand
ATCCTCGGCGACGACCTCACCCGCCAGGTCAAAACCGGCCTCGCCGGCGACCTCACCACCCTCTACCCCCAACTCACCCACTAGCACCCGCCCCCAACCCGGCCGAGCAGCACCCCCACCCCAGCCAGCCAGCCAATCAGCCGAGGGAAGGCACCCCGACATGCCCAGCCAGGAACCCCGCCCCACCATCCACATCGCGGGCACCACCACCCACACCCTCGCCCCACGCACAGGGCACCACCGCGAGGGAACCCTGCGCTACCTCAAGGCGGGCACCGGCGCCCCCCTCGTCCTGCTGCACACCGTGCGCACCCAGGCCGAACACTTCCGCCACCTCATCCCGCTGATCGCGCAGCACTACACCGTCCACGCCCTCGACCTGCCGGGGATGGGCTACTCCGAGATCGTGCCCGGCGCGTCGTACGACGAGCCGGCCATGCGCGCGGGCGTCGAGCGGCTGCTGACCGAACTCGACCTCCATGACGTGACGTTGGTTGGGGAGTCCATGGGGGCGGTGCTCGCCCTGACCGCCGCGGCCGACCTGCCCGAGCGGGTCAGGCGCGTCGTCGCGGTCAACACGTACGACTACCGCGGCGGGATCACCCGCTCCAGCCTCCTCGCCCGCATGGTGATCAGCGGGATCACCGCACCGGGAGTGGGCCCCGCGATCGCCCAGCAGGAGCCCAAGCCCGTTCTTCGCAAGATCCTCCAGGGCGGCGTGGGGGACAAGGCCGCCTTCCGCGAGGACTACCTGGACGAGCTGCTCCAGGTGGGCAGGCGCCCCGGTTACCCGACCGTCGCCCGCGCCCTGTACCGGAACATGCCCAGCCTCATCGCCGCCCGCAAGCGGTATCCCGAGGTCAAGGCCCCCGTTCACTTCGTCTACGGCGAGAACGACTGGTCCCGCCCCTCGGACCGGCAAGCCAACAGGAAGCTGCTCCCCACCGCCGACTTCACACAGGTGCCGGGAGCGGACCACTTCATGGCTCTGGAGAGCCCCGAGGTGCTGGCCGACCTCTTGCTCGCGGGGGCATGAACGCCGTCACCCGTCACGCGCACGGTCGTCGGCTATCAGTTGCGTGAAGCAACGTGCTAAATTCGCGGCATGTTGGGCCGAATGTACGACAGTCAGCTGTGCTCCATCGCCCGGACCCTGGAAGTCGTGGGCGAGCGCTGGACCTTGCTGATCATCCGCGATGCGCAGCTCGGCCTGCGCCGTTTCGAGGAGTTCCAGGACAGTCTCGGCATCGCGCGCAACGTACTCACCAACCGCCTTTCCAAGCTGGTCGACGACGGCCTGCTGGAGCGGGTCTGCTACCAGGAGCGGCCCGCCCGCTACGAGTACCGGCCGACGGACAAGGCCAAGGACCTGCTCGCCGCGCTACTCGGCCTGATGCACTGGGGCGACGAGCACGCCGCGCATCCGGCCGGGCCTCCGCGCATCGCGAACCATGTGGGATGCGGGGGCGACGTGCGGGAACAGCTCGTGTGCACCCACTGCGGACACGTGGTGGGCCCGGACGCCGTGGACCTTCTTCCCGGCCCGGCACTCACCGACCAGCCGGCGTGAAGTAGCGGAGCGAGCTTCACGGTTGCCACTGCCGCAGCCGCTCGGGGTTCCGCCGGCTCCTGCGGCTCGGTGCATTTTCTGCCGCCCAACTCCCCCACCAGGTGGGGGAGTTGTAGCCAGATCCAGCAGCAGCCCCAACGAATGACCGCACTTCCTCCGTAAGTTGCTTCATGAAACTCGCAAGGCTAGTGTGCGGGTTGCTTCATGAAACTTGCAGGCCCAGCCCCCTGAGGTGACGTTCGATGGCCAAGAACAAACTCGAAGACCATCCCACCGTCGTTCAAGCCCGCCGGCGCGACCGCACCGCCGACCGGCCCGCCGAGCCGCTGGACGCGTCGCGACTGCGCCAGCTGTGTCTGGACGCGGGCGCGGACGACGTCGGCTTCGTCGAGATCGACCGGGCCGACATCGCCGACCAGCGAGAGGACCTGAACGCAGCGCTGCCGGGCGTCCGCACGCTGATCAGCATCGTGACCCGCATGAACCGGGAGAACATCCGCACTCCCGCGCGCTCGGTGGCCAATCTGGAGTTCCATCACACGGGCGACCACACCAACGAGATCGGCCGGCAGGTGGTGGGCGAGCTGGAGGCGATGGGCGTGCGGGCCATCAATCCCGCGATGGGCTTTCCCATGGAGATGGACAAGTTCCCGAGGAAGGCGTGGGTCGTCTCGCACAAGCCGGTCGCCGTCGCGGCGGGGCTCGGCAAGATGGGTATTCACCGCAACGTCATCCACCCCACATTCGGCAACTTCATCCTGCTGGGCACCATCCTCATCGACGCCGAGGTCAGCGAATACAACCGGCCCATCGAGTACAACCCGTGCCTGGAATGCAAGTTGTGTGTGACGGCCTGCCCGACCGGGGCGATCGCCTCCGACGGTCACTTCAACTTCTCCGCCTGCTACACGCACAACTACCGCGAATTCATGGGCGGCTTCGGCGACTGGGCCGAACAGGTCGCCGAGAGCCGTGACGCCCACGACTACCGTTCGCGGGTCAGCGACAGCGAGAGCGCGTCGATGTGGCAGAGCCTGTCCTTCGGCGCGAACTACAAAGCCGCTTACTGCATGTCGGTCTGCCCGGCCGGCGAGGACGTGATCGGCCCCTGGCTGGACAATCGCAAGGCACATCTGACCCAGGTCGTGCGCCCTCTGATGGACAAGGAGGAGACGGTCTACGTCGTTCCTGGTTCCGACGCGGAACAGCACGTGGCCGACCGGTTCCCCAACAAGCGCACGAAGCATGTGGCGATGAGTCTGCGGGCGAACAGCATCGACGGTCTGGTGGAAGGCCTGCCGCTGATCTTTCAGCGCGAACAGGCCAAGGACATGTCCGCGACCTACCATTTCACCTTCACCGGCGACGAATCCCGGCAGCTCACCGTGACCATCCGCGACCGCGAACTCGATGTCACGGAAGGGCATCACGGTGAGCCGGATCTGAGGATCACCGCCGACACGCGCACCTGGCTGCGTTTCCTCGCCAAGCCGTCCATGTTGGCGTGGGCGCTGGTGCGCCGGCAGATCAAGCTGAACGGATCCCCCCGACTGCTGCGCGACTTCGGACGTTGTTTCCCGTCCTGATCGGTCGGGGGAACGCCTCACCGCATCATCTCTGGAGAAATGAAAGGCGATCATGAGCAATCTCGACACCGAAGTCGAACTCGATCTCGTGGTGGAACGCAAGGAAATGCCGGCCGAAGGTGTCGTGCTGTTGACGCTGCGCCACCCGGAAGGCCGTCCACTGCCGGAATGGCAGCCGGGAGCCCACATCGATCTGATCCTGCGAGCCGACCTGGTCCGGCAGTACTCACTGTGCGGGGACCCGGCGGATCGGTCCCGCTTTCAGGTCGCGGTGCTGCGTGAACCGGAAAGCCGTGGCGGGTCGAGCCACGTGCACGACGTGCTCGCGGAAGGCGAGCCGGTGCGTGTCCGCGGGCCGCGCAACCACTTTCCGCTCGTGAAGGCCAAGAACTACCTCTTCATCGCGGGCGGAATCGGCATCACGCCGATTCTGCCGATGCTGGCGGCCGTCAACGCGACCCGCGCCGACTGGCGCCTCGTCTACGGGGGCCGCACCCGGGCCTCGATGGCGTTCGGTGAGACGCTGCGGCGGGCGTACGGAGAGCGGGTGAGCCTGCGGCCGCAGGACGAGTACGGGCTGCTGGACCTGGCCTCGCTCCTGGGCAAGCCGCAACGGAAGACGGCCGTCTACAGCTGCGGCCCGGAGCCGCTGCTGGCGGCGGTCGAGGCCGGCTGCGAGAAGTGGCCGAGCGGATCTCTGCACCTGGAGCGCTTCGCACCGAAGCAGGACCTCGCGGCCGGGCCGCGGAGCAGCTTCGAGGTCGAACTGGCCCAGTCCGGCAGGAAGCTGCTGGTCTCCGAGGACATGACCGTCCTCGAAGCCGTCGAAGCCGCCGGTGTGCCGGTGCTGACCTCCTGCGAGGAGGGTATCTGCGGGACCTGCGAGACGAAGGTGCTGTCCGGCGAGATCGACCACCGCGACTCGGTCCTGACCGAGCAGGAGCGCGCCGCGGGCGACACCATGATGATCTGCGTATCCCGGGCGAAGAGCGCCCGTCTGGTCCTCGACGCCTGATCCGCTTCGGGATCGACTGAGGCACGGCAGCGGTCGTTCCAGGACGACCGCAAGGTCGAGGCGCTCGCCGACGCCTCATGGCAACTGTCCTCCCAAGCCGAGTTGCGGCGCATCGCCGAACAGGTGCCGGACGCCGACCTGCGCGTCCGACTACTCGGTGGGGCCTGGCGGTTGGCCCGCATGACGCCACCCACCCGATGCCGACCCCGTCCCTGACGCCCCCCCCAGGGGGTCTCGGCGTCCTGCCCGAAGCCGGGCCAAGGCGGGGCGCGGTCCGCGTCGTGCGTTCACTTGTGGATGCGTGTGCCCCTTGCCCCTTGGAAACCGATCGGTGTACCTTTTGGAAACCGATCGGTTTCCAGGCTTCTCCGGCGCCCCCGCTCCTGCGCGTGGTGATCGCGTCCACCCCCAATCTCTGGAGTCAAGAACCATGTCTTCTCATGCCACCTCCACCATTTTCGTCATCGGCGGTACCGGGGCTCAGGGAATGCCCATCGTCCGGGCTCTCGTCGCCGACAAGAAGTACTCCGTGCGGGTCCTCACCCGGGATGCCACCTCGCCCCGCGCCCAGGCTCTCCTCGCGCTGGGCAATGTCTCCATCCTCGAAGGGTCGTTCGCCGACGAGGACGTGCTGCGAGAGGGATTTCGCGGCTGTGACGGGGCATTCGTGAACATCGACGGATTCAACACCGGGGAGAAGACCGAGACCTACTGGGCCATCCGCACCTACGAGATAGCGATCGAGGAAGGGATCAAGTTCTTCGTCTACGGGAACCTCGACTACGCCCTCAAGAAGTCGGGCTACGACTCCAGGTTCCGCACCGGCCACTACGACGGAAAGGGCCGTATGGCGGAATGGGTGCTGTTCCAGAACCAGAAGAACAGCGACCGTATGGGAGCGGCGGTCTTCACCTCGGGCCCCTACATCGAGATGGTGATCTCACCGCTGACGCCCATGACACCGAGCATCGAGGACGGTGTCGTCACCTGGCGAGTCCCGCTCGGCGACGGCGCCGTTCCGCACGTGGCGCTCGACGACTGCGGGTTCTACGTCCGCTGGCTCTTCGACCACCCGGAGCGGGCCAACGGCATGGACCTGGAAGTCGCCATCGAGCACATGACCTACGCCGACATGGCCGCGGCATTCGAGAAGGTCACCGGGCATCCGGCGCAGTACATCGACACCGATCTGGACACGTATTGGAGTCATCCGGACCTGACGGGGATAGCCGATCACCCCGCCGGCTACAACGCCGACCCCGACGACAAGAGCACCATGAGTTTCCGTGACAATTTCACCGGCTTCTGGAACGTGTGGAAGCACGGGATCATCACCCGGGACTACGCCCTGCTCGACGAGATCCACCCCGACCGGATCAGGAGCGCCGAGGAATGGTTCCGCCGAGAGGACCAGCTGGGGAGGGAACTCGGCAAGGGAAGCCTCTGGGACAGGGTCCAGCCGGAGAACTGGAGCATGGAATCCGCCGTCCTCAAGAGCAGCGCGGACCTCAGGAGCGGAAAGCTGTGAACAATCCGGTCCCACGGTCTGCTCCCCGTCCCTCACGCTCCCTCCATGGGCGCACCGCCGACACAGCGAGCGAGCTGGAGCGTTCGGCCACGCATACCGTGCCGCGGGACGCCGCGCGTGACGTGGAGCCGTACGACACCGGCGACGGCACCGGGGCGAAGTCGGCCTGAAGGGCTGGTCCTTCACGGAGGAAACCCGTCCTTCGGTGCCCGCCCCCTGACACCCGCCCCCCACTCCCGGCCGGCAGGTACCGCCTCCACGCGGTGCCTGCCGGCTTCGTTCACCGGGGCGGGGTGACCGCTCGGTGTCCCGGAACAGCCGGGTGCGGTCACTTCGACGGCCGGACCGTGGCGGCTATGTCGTCTCGCGGTGGATGAGGGCGAGGATGTCGCCCGCTCCGGACCCGCTCGACGCCGCCGGGGACGGGGCCCCGACCGCCGAGAGGACGCCGGCGGTGAGGTTGTCGGCAGCCGCGGTGAGGTCCATTCCGATGGTGGTCAGGGCCGGTACGGCGAGTGAGCTCACGGGGAGGTCGTCGACGCCGATGAGCGCCAGGTCGTCCGGGATCGCGATGTGCTGCGTGCGGCAGCTCGCCAGGACGGCGAGAGCGATCAGGTCGTTGAAGGCGGCGACCGCGGTGACCGGGGTGTCGCCCTGCGTCCACTCCACGACGGCGTCCCGTGCGCTGGCCCGTGAGTAGCGCATGCTGACGACCTGCGGGGCGGGCAGACCCAGCTCGTCGCAGGCCCGGGTGGCTCCCTCCAGGCGCGGCCGGCAGAAGGGGCGCTCCCGGGGGTCGTCCAGCGCGGCGTAGCCGATGTGCCGGTGCCCGCGTGCCGCGAGATGCTCGATCTGCAGGCGCCCGACGTCCTCCTGGCGCAGCCCGGTCAGAGACGGGTGCCCTTGGGTGTGAACACACCGTCGAGCAGCGGGATCTCCGCCCGTCGCAGCGACCGCGCGTCGGCGGGCGGCAGGCTGCCGAACGCGACGACCACGGCCGGCTGGACGTGCTGCCACAGGTCGGCCAGCGGCGTGGCCGTCTCGTCGTGGTGCAGGTACACGCAGGTGTAACCGGCCACGCCCAGGGAGCGGCCGAGGGCCAGTTTGAACATGTCGCAGAAGTTCCCGCAGGGCGGCTACACCCTGGCCGACCTGGCGAACGACACCGCGGGCCTGCTCACCGCGCTCGACATCCCCGCCGCGCACATCGTCGGACAGTCGATGGGCGGCATGGTCGCCCAGCAGCTCGCCCTCGACCACCCCACCCGCGTGCTCAGCCTCGCCCTGGTCTACACGGCCCCCAGCACGGCCTACATCGGCGGACGCGACCTGGTCGACGAGCGGACTCAGCGCCCACGGGCCCGTGACCGCGACGAGGCGATCGCGCTGTACCTGGACAACGAAGCGGTGTGCGCCTCACCCGGATACCCCCAGGACATCGCCTGGCTGCGCGAGCTGGGCGGTCAGATGTACGACCGCGACTACGACCCCGACGGCATCCTGCGACAGGTGGAGTCGCTCGACCGCTCCCCCGACCGCACGCCGCGCCTGCATCACATCACGGTGCCCACCACGATCCTGCACGGCGACGGCGACCGCCTGATCGGCACCGACGGGTCCCGGCTCATGTACGAACTGATCGCGGACTCGAAGCTGACCATCTCGTCCGCTCGCCGGAGGGCGTCGTCGAGCTTGAGCCGCTCCCACACCAGATCGTCGCGCTCCGGAGTGGTCAGCCATTCCCGGAACCACGGCGCGCGGTGCCTGGCTGGCTGGGGTGGGGGTGGGGGCCTGCTGGGCTGGTTGGGGTGGGGGTGCTGCTCGGCCGGGTTGGGGGGCGGGTGCTAGTGGGTGAGTTGGGGGTAGAGGGTGGTGAGGTCGCCGGCGAGGCCGGTTTTGACCTGGCGGGTGAGGTCGTCGCCGAGGAT
>NZ_JBVISJ010000037.1:0-10692 GCF_055575575.1 Streptomyces sp. NPDC034049 | reverse complement strand
AGAAGAACGAGAAGCAGGGGAACCATAGTTATCAACCTCCGTCGCTCCTCGTGCCCGGCAAATGCGAGAACACACGGTCGATTTCCTTGGTTTCTCCACTGCTTTTGCGGGCACTCAACCCAGTTCCTCCACGGCGTTCACTTCACCACCGGGCCGGTGGGCGGCTGCCGGGTCAGCCGAGTTCCACCTGGAGTGTCCTCAGGGCGGAGTACAGGACACGGGCGGGGGATGTGTCCGTTCGCTGCGCGCCGTCTGCGCGGGGCGGTGTTGTAAGCGTGGCGGCACCGCCAAGGAGTACGTCGGCGGGGGAGAGATCGGGGCGGTCGCGGTGCCACGTGAATCCGTAGGCCTACCGCTGTCCCACCGCGCGAAACGTCCACGCGCCGGCTCGCCGGTACGGCTCGCCTCCGAGGAACGCGGTCTCCGTCGTCGCCCCCATCTCGAACAACGCCAGCTGTCCGCCCGTCCCGGCGTCCACCAACCGCAGCCGCTGACCGGACAACTGGCCGAAGGCGCCCCCGTCCGGGGATGCGCTGAGAACGCGCCGTTCGATTTCCGGCTTCAAGGGGGCTGGTTGTGGAAGGCGAGGTCCCCGTCGTCCCTCGCTCTCCCGCCCGCCCCGAGCTCGCCCACCGGGACCGTTCATTACACGACCGCCCGCACAGTGCAACCTCCGCCCACGCGCCCGGCACGCCTCCCCAGGCGACGCGGTCACGCCCAGGGCAGCTGCGGGTCGGGCGGGACCCGAGGGTTGGCAGAGCAGATTCTCCTGGTCCAACCGCCGGTAGCGTAGTTCGGGGTGGCCGACGGGCTCACCGATGTGCGACGTTCCGCCCGCGAGAGCCCGATCCCGTTCTCCTTCGTCCCAGCGCCTCTTGTTGCCTCTTGTTGGACATCTGGCCTGTGTGACAGGGTGGTTCATGCCCAGGACAGTTCGTAACCGGCTTATTGGTTTGCACAGGTCCTGGCGTTGCCCGCTCACCCCCACAAGGCGGTCGCGCGGCACGCCCAGGCGGTCACCACCGCGAGGCCCCGCTCTCCGCACGGCCACAGCCAGGTCCGCGCCGCTGCTGTTCCCGCAACGGCTCGGGATGAGGCTGCCCAGTACGCCTGGGAGAAGGAAAGCCCCCTGTGTCTTCCGCTCACCAGTTCCCCGCAAGCGTGGCCCCCGACCCCGAGACCGCTCCGGGGATGTCCGACGACGTCCTCGTCGCCGCGCTGAGAATGTCCCGGACCATCGAGGGCACCACTCCTGTCGCCGCGCTGATCGCGCGACATGGGCCGTCGGTCTCCGACTACGCGGAGATCTGTGCCTCCGGTTCCCCCGCCCTCGCGCGAGCGTTCGCCTCCGCCGCATTCCGCCAGGTGGTGCAGGAACTCCAGAGAACCGGGCCCACCGGCGCCCTGCGCCCCCGCCTTCTCGTCACCGTGCGGGAGGCCGCGCGAGCGCGGTCACGGACGGGGAGCGCCTCGGGGCTGTCGTACGACCAGGCCGGGGCCGCCGACAGCGACAAACCCCCCTCACGCTCGGTCGCCGAGAACCGGCACCTGAGCCACGTCTCTTTTCTGCAACTACCGAGGACCACGCAGTACATTCTCTGGCACATGGACGTGGAAGCCGAACCGTCGGCCGTCCCCGCGGCCCTGCTCGGAATCGAAGGGGACATAACGCCCTTCGAGGTGGACCGGGCGCGGGAGCAGTTGCGGTCGGCGCTCCTGCGCACGCATGTCGAGAATTCGGCTGGGAGACAGTGCCGGGACTACAGCCGCCTTCTTGACGCATCCTCACGCGGAGCCGGTGCCACGCTGCCCGAGGTGCAGGTGCATCTGGATCAGTGTGCCTACTGCCGACACGCCGCCGAACAGCTCAGGCTGTGCGCCGAGAAACCGGGCGTGCTGCTGGCGGAAGCACTCCTCGGCGAGAGCGCTCATCCCTATCTGGCCGCGTGCCGGGCGCGTCCTTCGCGGACAGCGTCCGCTGCCACGGCCGCCGCCGGAGCCGACGCCGGTCACTCAGGCACCCGGCGCGGGCCGCACGGGTCGGCGAGGAAGCGAAAGCCTCGTGCTAGCCGCAGGGGCACGAAGATCTTCGTGGTCGGAATCGCCGCCGGTTCAGCTGCCGTCGCGATAGCACTCCTCGTGACCGGCACGTCGTCCCAGAACACCACACCGACTCCCCAGACACAGCAGCCCACGCCTACGCCCACGCCGTCGACTGCATCCCCGGCAGCCTCGACCGCCCTGCCTGTCCCCCCGGAGAGCGGCAGACTGCGTAACGCTGCCGCCGACCTGTGCATGGATGTCCGTGGAACGCCGCCCGAACGTGGCGCAGAGGTCACGTTGTCCACCTGCTCAAGCGACAGTACGCAGCGGTGGACGTACCTTGAGGACGGACTCCTGAGGAATCTCGCGGCACCGGATCTCTGTCTGGACGCCGGAGGGGACGACGAGGTGCTGGATCTGGAGTCCTGCGACTCCTCGGGCGACGTCTCCTTCGGTCTCCGCTTCGAGTTGAGCCCCGAAGGCGAACTCTTCACCCGGGACGAGGGGAACCTCGTGATCGCCCCCGCCTCGCCCGAGGCCGGCACCATTCTGGTACCGAGCCCCCGCAACGGAGAGGCGGAACAGAGATGGCTGGTCGAGTCGATCTCTGGAGCGTCCACGGCGGAGTCCGACACATGAGGCTTCGCCGGAACGACCACGGCCTCCGTTGAACGGACCGACCGACTCCTGATTCCGGTCAAGGGCCCGCGCCCACGCCCTCGCCTGGGCCGGTCCGGGCGCGGGCGCAACTGCCAGGGTGTGAGGCATGACCGCTCCGTGGATCCGAGAGGCAGTTGAGACTCGCGCGCGGACATCCCTCAGCGGTCCCGGCCGCCGCCGACCGGACGCTGAAGGTGAGGGCGACGACCTCGCCGTCCCCGTTCGACGAGGAACCGACGATCGCGATGCTGGAGATCAGCCTCGGACTCGTTTGGCCCGGGACCGCAGAGCAATCGGTCCCCGTCCGGTTCGGGCACCTACCTGTCGACCGGCGCGGCCTGGTCATCGGCGACGCCGTAGGGCTGGACCCGTGGACGGGAATGGACGACGAGCCGGTCGAGGGGCTCGCGACACCGTCGCCCGCGCCGAGCGCGAGCACCTGTCGTACCGCGGCTTCTGCGCTGACTTGCTGATGGCCGAGTGCGAGAACGAGACCGGCACCGGTCCGAGCGCCGGATTCGCGCGGCCGGCTTCCCACGCCCGAAGTGGCTATCCACTTTCGACTACACGCCCAACCGGAACGTCACGCCGGCCCTGATCAACAACCTCGCCACCTGCGAATGGGTCAAGAAGGGCGAGCCGATTGCTTCATCGGTGACTCCGGCACCGGCAAGTCCCCTCTGCTGATCGGCCTCGGTCTGCCGCAGCGATGGGCGGCTCCCAGGTCCGCTACGCGCTCGCCGCGAAACTCGTCAACGAACCCGTCGAAGCCGCCCACGAGAAACAGCTGCCAAGACGTTCACCGACCCCATGCTCTGCGCGGCCATCGTCGACCGACTCACCTTCAACGGCACCGTCATCGAGACCGGCACCGAGTCCTGCCGTCCCGCCCAGACCAAGGTGGTGCAGCAGCAGACGCAGAAGTCGCACCGAGACCAGTCGGCCGGTGGAAACTATTCGCTGCTGCCTCGGGCCTGGCGGTCCAGGAACTCAATCAGCCGTGTCTCCGAACGAGTAAGCCTCTCCTGTTGTTCGCGGGGAAGCGAAGCGAGGGCGTCGTCCAGGACCCGCTTTCGCGGGACGTGCACCATGTTCCCGGAGTAGATCCGGCAACAGGAACACCAGGCGAGTCCGATGCACCGCTCGAACAGGGAGGACTCGGGTGGATGAAATCGGTACTGGTACGAGCGGACGGGCGTACCGCAGGCGGCACAGATCTGACGGTCCCCGTCGTAGACCGTGTTCCAGCTCCCGACCTTGCGCCAGTGCTGCCGCCCGGCCGGCACTCTTCAAGTCGTCATGCCCAGCATTCTCTCCCGCAGCGAGTCGCCCGGCACAGCCGTCCCGGCGAAGCTGGGGCCGGAGCCGACCGGAAGCCGGGGCCATTTCAAGGGTCTGGCACAAGTTCCGTGAGCCGGTCACGTGTTGTAGTTGTTGATCTTCTTGTGCTGGGTGCGGAAGTCGCCTTGAAATTGTTCCTCGTGCGGGTGACACGGCCGACATTCGGTGCCGTGAACGAGGTGTTGTCCTGGCTCCAGGAGCTGTTGTTCCCGTCGGTCCCCGGCATCACCGTCGTGGCTGTAGATGCGCACGGCGAGGCGATACGCGTCGAGGTCTGGTGCACACCCGCCGGGGCCGCCTGTCCTGACTGCGCCCACTGGACGGAAGGGGTCCACAGCTCCTACTTGCGGTTTCCGGCAGATCTGCCCGCTGCCGGGCGACCAGCACAGCTTGCGTTGCGTGTTCGGCGGTTCTTCTGCACGGCCTCGGCCTGCGGCCGACGGGCATTTGTAGAGCAGGTGCCGGGACTGACCCGCCGCCACGGCCGGGCCACCGAGCGGCTGCGCCGCGCGATGAGTGAGATCGGGCTGGCCCTGGCGGGTTGGGCCGGTGCCCGCCTCGCCCCGGGCCATGGGCATCGCGACCAGCCGCACCACGCTGCTGCGGCGGGTGATGGACCTGCCCGACCCGGCGGCGACGCAGCCCCGCGCCGTCGGCGTGGACGACTTCGCGCTCAGGCGCGGCCACGTCTACGGAACGGTCGTAATCGACGCCGAGACCCACCAGGTCCTCGACCTGCTGCCCGAGCGCGAAGCCGCCACCCTCGCCCCGTGGCTCGCGGCTCGTCCCGGACTCGAGGTCCTCTGCCGCGACCGGGCCGGCGCCTACGCCGAGGCGACCGACACCGCCGCACCGCAGGCCCTACAGGTCGCCGACCGGTTCCACCTCTGGCAGAACATGGCCAACGCGGTCGAGAAGACCGTCGCCGTCCACCGCTCCTGCCTGCGCGGCCTACCACCGCCCAGCCCAGAACCCCGAGCCCGCATGGGAGACGCCCGCCGGGGCGGCACCCGGCCAGGACGCCGAAACGGATAGCCCGACCGGCAAGCTCGCTGAACGGGCCCGCGCCCACCATGCCCATCACCTGGGCTGGGGACGGCACACCGTGCAGAGGTACGCCCGCGCCGCCCGCTGGCAGGACATGGTCAAGGGCCGCAAGCGGCAACTCCCCAGCAAACTCGACCTGTTCAAGCCCTACCTGGCCGACCGTTGGGCCGAGACTGACGGGCACGTGACCATCCTCGGTCTCCACCGGGAGATCACCGCGCGCGGCTTCCGCGGCCACTACTCCACAGTCGGCGACTGGGTGCGCCGCGACCTGCCGCAGCAGGAAGGCTTCACGCCCGCCCCACCACTGTCGATACGGCAGGTGACCGGCTGGCTCACCCGGCATCCCGCCACCCTGACCGAAGAGGAGAAGCTGCACCGCAAGGCCGTACTCGACCGCTGCCCGCAGCTGGCCTCCGCCGCAGAACTGGCCAGCTCGTTCGCGGAGATGCTCACCACCCTCAGCGGCGACCGTCTCCCCGAGTGGATCACCGAGGTCACCGACGCTAGCCTGCCCGGCATCAGCAGCTTCGCCGTCGGCCTGAACAGCGATCTTGACGCGGTGACGGCGGGACTGACCGCCGACTGGAACTCCGGCCCGGCCGAAGGAGCAGTGAACCGGATCAAGATGCTCAAGAGGCAGATGTTCGGCCGTGCCGGCTTCGCACTGCTGCGTAAACGGGTCCTGCTCTCGGCTGCGGTCAGACCGCGTTCTCCACCAGTCCGAAGCCGTCCGGGAACTCCTCCAGGAACGCTCGCCGCGACGGATCAGACTCCTCGCGGGCCATGGTGGCGCGTAGGCCGAGGAACTCGTCCTGCTGCTCACGCGACAGCTTGCTCACGACGTGAGCGACGCCCTCCAAGACCTTGACGGCGTCGCCTGGATCCATTTGCTCGTCTTCACAGCCTTCGACGAACCAGAGGACATCGACCAGAGCCTCGGCCAGAGCTCGCGTCAAGGAGGGGTACGCACCAGGCATGGAGACGATCTCCCAGCAAGTCGGCGAACAGAGTCACGTCATCTCAACACATGCCACTGGGGTCACAGACAGCAACCGGCTCACGGAACTTGTGCCAGACCCTTGCAAGCCGGAACAATCGCCGCACCAGCCCCGAAGCGGGGCCAGGTCGGGCCGGAGAAGTGCCAGTTCAGACCGTTAACGCCAAGCGTGCTTACAAACAGCCAGCGGCCTCGCAGCGTTCGACCGGTTCGGTGGCTGATGCGGCGATCTGCTTCAGTGAGGCGGTCGCCGATTCCTGCGCCAGCAGATCACGCGTCATCGACGCCATCCGCTGCGCGAACCGGCATCCGCTGCGCAGACCGCCATCTGCCGCGCGAACCGACCCCAATCCACGCTTCGTTCCCTCGACTCATTCCGCTTCGGCTCAACCCCGTACCCAGCCTTTCACTGAACCGCGCCGCGACTAGGGTCTGTCCGGCGGATCAAGTGACTTCTCGCGGTCCGGCACGTTGGCATGCTCATGGTGCGGGGAGATCTCACGAACGAGGAATGGGCCCGGCTGAAGCCGCATCTGCCCATGTCAGGGCAGCGCGGTGGGCGTTGGGCCAGCCACCGCAGGATCATTAACGGGATCCTGTACCGGAACCGGACTGGGGTGCCGTGGCGGGATCTGCCTGCGCGGTTCGGCAAGTGGAAGACCGTGTATGAGAGGCACAGGCGCTGGTCGGCGGATGGCACGTGGGACAAGGTCTACGCGGCCGTCCTGGTCGACGCGGATGCCCAGGGCCGCATCGACTGGTCCATGGTGAGCGTGGACTCCACCACTTGCCGGGCCCACCAGCACGCCGCCGGAGCAAGCAAGAAATCACCGCGAGTGCCGGGATAAGACGCACGCCCCGGCAGCACCGCCTCGATGAGGGGCTCGGACGCTCCCGGGGCGGCCTCACCTGCAAGATTCACCTGGCCGGAGAAGGCGGGCGCCGCCCCCTGGCCCTGCTGATCAGCCCGGGCCAGTGGGGCGACGCCCCGCAGCTCATCCCCGTCATGGAACGAATCCGTGTCGGCCGGCCCGGCGGCGGGCGCCCCCGCACCCGGCCGGACCACCTCGGCGGCGACAAGGCCTATTCCTCCCTGCGTAACCGCCGCTACCTGCGAAGACGGCAGATCAAGCACACCATCCCCGAGCCGAAGAACCAGCGGGCCAACCGGCAACGCCGCGGCAGCAAGGGCGGACGGCCCGCCGGCTTCGACAAAACGATCTGCAAGCGCAGAAACGAAGTCGAGCGCACGATCAACGCCCTCAAGAACTTCCGGGCCGTTGCCACGAGGTTCGACAAGCGTGTCTACGTCTTCCAGGGCACCGTGACCGTCGCAGCGATCCGGCTCTGGCTCCGGGGGTAGATCCATTATCCCGGTGCGGCGAGGCGCCTGTCACCCTTCTCCGGAATGATCTTTACATCCGATTTGCGCCTCTAGGCTTGCGGGCGGATACAAAGCACGGATCTGACCTGGGAGTTGAGAGTGGCGCACGACGTTGCCGCGCTGGCGGTGGAACTCACGGAGATGGCTGCGGCCGATCACGAGTCCGCAGTCCGCGCGAACAGCGATGACCCCGCCGAGCAGCTGGCGTGGCGGCGGCTGACCGCTCGGCACGGTGACCGGCTCAACGAGATCATGGAGGAGTACGGCTGGCCGACGGCGGAACTGGTCGGCGAGGAGGCCGCACGCGCGGCATGGCTCATCGCTCAGCATGCCGACCGGCAGCTCGACGTTCAGCGTCGCGCCCTCCATCTGATGCAGCAGGCGGTGTCGGCAGGCTCGGCCAGCCCGCGCGAGCTGGCCTTTCTGTGCGACCGCACGCTGGTCAATGAAGGACGCAAGCAGGTCTACGGCACTCAGATCGCCGGCGTGAAGGACGGGGCGCCGGTTCCGTGGCCCTGTGAAGAGCCCGAGCGCATGGACGAACTCCGTGCGGCAATCGGCATCGAGCCCTTCGACGAGTACGTCGCCAAGTTCTCCATGGCCTGACGCCCCCTTGCTGGTCGCGTCCGGTGGATCACTGCCCGGGCTCATCTGTCGCGGACTTGATCCGCCGGACAGGCCCTAGGGAGGCGGCGGACGCCCCGATATGCGCGTGCGCCCGTGGCGTCGACGTCGTCGGTGCCGGGGGCCGGCGCGAGTCCGTGGGTGTGCAGGGCTAGGACTCGCGGTGGGGGAGGAGTCTCCGCATCGTCTGGGCCCGGTGTCAGTCCTTTATTCCGTTGACGGGCGTGTGGCCCGGTCTCGACGATCAGGCGTATGTCTGCCGCTCTGGCGCCTCTGCGTCACTGCCCGTTCCGGCACCTCTTCATCGGTACGACGGCCAACCTGCTCGGCAGCGGAGTGGCGCCGATCGCGCTGGCGTTCGCCGTGCTCGATGCCACCGGCTCGGTCGGCTCGCTCGGGTTGGTGGTCGGCGCCCACTCCCTCACCAGCATCTGTTTCCTGCTGTACGGCGGGGTGCTGGCGGACCGGTTACCGCGTGGCCCGCTGTTGGTCGGCAGCAGCGTGGTCTGCGGCGTGAGCCAGGCGGTGATCGCCGCTCTGGTCCTCACCCACAACGCCGCCATCCCTCTGCTCATGGTGCTCGCCGCGGTCTCCGGGGCCTCAGGCTCCTGCCATCAGCCCGCCGCCCAGGCGCTGCTGCCCCAGACGGTGCCCGCCGAGTCCCGCCGTGCCGCTCTCGCGCTCTCCCGCATCGCGGGCAGCAGCGCGGTGGTCGCGGGTGCCTCACTCGGCGGCGTACTGGTCGCCGCGATCGGCCCGGGCTGGGGCCTGGCCGTCGACGCGCTCAGCTTCGCGCTCGCCGCCACCTGCTTCGCGCTGGTCCGCGTCCGGTCCGCGCCGCCCGCACCCAGCCCCGGAATGGTTCATGAACTCCGCGTCGGCTGGAAGGAGTTCACCTCCCGCAGCTGGGTGTGGGTGATCGTGGTGGCTTTCTGCTTCCTCAACGCCGGACTCACCGCATCGTTCACCGTCCTCGGTCCGGCCGTCGCCGACAGCACAGAGATCGGCCGCAGCGGCTGGGGGCTGACCCTCGCCGCAGGCTCGCTCGGCGCGGTCGCCGGCGGCGTCCTGTCCCTGAGATGGCGGCCCCGGCGCGCGATCCTGGTCGGCTGCGCGCTGATGGGCCTGACGGCCACGATTCCGCTGCTGCTCGCGCTCGCCCCCTACACCTGGCTGCTGGTCGTGGCCAACGTCGTGGCGGGCGTGGGCGGCGAACAGGCCGGGGTCGCCTGGTACTCGACCCTCAACGAACAGATCCCAGAGGACCGCCTCGCCCGCGTCTACGCCTACGACGACCTCGGCTCCTACCTCGCGCTCCCGCTCGCCCAGTTCGCCGCCGGACCCGCCGTACTCCTCCTCGGCCTCCAGGCCACCCTCTACGCGGCCGCCGCGCTCGTCCTCCTCGCCACCCTCGCCATGGTCGCCACCCCCTCCATCCGCGCGCTCGTCCCGAAGACCGCAGAACCGGAGTCCGCCTCCGAAGCGCCAGTGCCCCGCTGAGATCGATTCCTGTCTGTGGAGTCGGGGGTCCTTCGCCCGCCGTTCGACCAGGACCAGATTTTTCAGAGCGGCGTCGAGGGTCGCTGAAAAACGCCTCTGACCTGGACGCTCGTGACCAGAACGACCGTGGCGCCCGCCGACGGCGTCCGCCCCCTCTCTCCCAGGTTCTGGTCACACATGCGCACTCGCACCCTGCTGCCCTCGCTTCCGCTGCTCGGCACACTCTTGATCACAACGGCCTGTTCCCCCGGTTCCTCGGAGCCGGCCTCGGCCGGCCCGCCACGTGCCGCCGCCGAATCCCCCTCACCCGTCCACAGCGTCGACCCGTCGAAGATCAAGGGCCTGCAGATCGTCAGCAACAGCAGCGAGCAGCACGCCTGCCCCTTCGCCACGAGCTACCCGGACGTGCCCGGCGCGGAGGCGATGACGGCCGCGATGAACAAGGACGTGGAGCAGCGCCTGGCCACATTCCGCGAGGGGGCGTGCGGAAAGGCCTCGGGCGGCGAGCTCAACGTCAGCCACAGGTTCCTGGTGGCTTCCGGCGATGTACTCGGCGTCCGGCTCACCACACAGGACGGCAGCGGCGCCGGGTCCGGGCTGTCGACCAGGACGTACTGGTACGACGGTGACGCGGGCGATTACGCCACTGCTCTCGGACTCGTCGCCGACGACTCCCGGAACGCCTTCATCGCCACCTTGAAGGACGAGCTCAAGGGGCGCGAAGGCTTCGAAACGACCACCTTCGACGGCACGCTCTCCGACCCTGCCTCCCGCGTCACCGCTCTGGACAACATGGCCTTCACCGCTGACGGCGGGCTGCGGGTGACCTTCGACAGCGGCGAGGTGGGCGCGCCGCCCGCCGGGACCTTCCTGGTGGCCCTCTCCAGGAAGACGGTCACCCCCTGGCTGTCCGCGTTCGGCAAGCGCGCCCAGCGGCAGACCATGACCCCCAGCCGTTCGCTCGACCTGGGCGCGCCGAACACCCCCGGCCCGGCCGTCCCCACCCACACCGCCTCCGGCGACGACGACACCGACTGCAAGCAGGTCCGGTGCGTCGCCCTGACCTTCGACGACGGACCGGCGGCGCCGGAGA
>NZ_JBVISJ010000036.1:0-13202 GCF_055575575.1 Streptomyces sp. NPDC034049 | reverse complement strand
ACTGCGGCGGATAGTTCTTCATGACCACGAGATGTCCGTTCTCAGATCCTCAGGATCCAGTGTCTCGCGTGTCCAGGATCAAGGGTCAAGGCCCCTCGGCACGAACGGGAAATCGGCCGTCGCCCTGGAGGCGCCCGGCGAGTCCGGTATCCGGGCGCGGATGCGGTCCGTCTACGTCAAGGGTTCGTCCGGCGACAACGTCAACTCGACAACCTACGGGGCCTGGAAGTACCTGTACTTCTCCAAGTAGCCCGGCAGGTCCGGGCCGAGGAGCGCGTCGGCCGAGCCAGCGGGCAGAATCCCCATGCCCGGGCCTTCGCCCGTATCCGACACCGAGACACCGCCCCGCTCGCTCATGGGCCTCGTCTGTGCCCGCAGGATGCGGGCGATGCGCCCATGAAGCCGAGGGGCCGCTCTCGTAGCCGGGGATGCGGAAAACACAGACGCACGGGGCTGATGGAGATGGCGTGATCGAGGCAGGAGCCCATGTCGCGTTCGTCGGTCCGCTGCCGCAGCGCCGCCTCCATCACCTCGGGGTGCAGCGTACAGCGGTGCGGGCGGGCCTTCAGATGGGTCACACCAACGCGGCCAGGGTAGCCATTCTCGCCGCGCGGCGGTTGCCCTCGTGGGGTTCAACAGCCGTACGCGGGTGGGCCGGTGAGGGCCTGGGTGCGGCCGTCGAGCCTGAGGCAGCCGGCCGGGTGGGCAAGCCCTGCGGTCCAGATGCCCGGGCCGG
The DNA here is from genome assembly GCF_055575575.1 of Streptomyces sp. NPDC034049. Lineage (NCBI taxonomy): Bacteria > Bacillati > Actinomycetota > Actinomycetes > Kitasatosporales > Streptomycetaceae > Streptomyces > Streptomyces sp. NPDC034049. Next base: position 12,466 of record NZ_JBVISJ010000036.1, on the reverse strand, counting down.
TGTCGTACTCCTGGCGTGGTGGCGTTGGTGGCGAGTGGACGGACAGGCGAGCAGACACTGACGGCCGCCTCGACAACCCCGACGGCGACACCCTCTACCCGCCGCCAGGCCGCCCGCGCCGAAGCGGAAGAGGAGCAGCGCCGGGCAGCTGATCGGGAGTCGGGGCAGCCGGGGTGCACGGAGTGCGGGGAGAAGTTCACCGACCAGCGCTGGGAGGAGACCGCCGCACGGGATCCCTGGAAGACCGGCAACCTGTACATGTGCGGCGGCAACTCCTGGGCCGACTACCTCGCCGGCGGGGAAGCCGCCGCCGAAGCCGCCCGCCTCCAGATCGTCGTATGCGGTTTCCATGAGCTCGCCATCTTCTCTTGCGGTGTGGCTGCGTCGGCACCGCACAGCGGACCCGTCCGGCAAGCCGGAACGCGTGGCCGCATCCAGGGAGACGATATTCAGGAACGGCTGAGGGTACGGGTGATACCGGCTGCGATCGTCGTCGGGAGTAGCCAACCGGTGATCGGCACGCTCGCCTTCGCGCAGCGCCGCCCCACTTTGCTCGGGATCTGCACTGCCGCGCAGTGCAGATCCCGAGCCGTGGTCACCGTGTGCGGGGCCTGTCACCTCCGATACCGCTGCGCCACTGCCGCGAAGGCGGCCTTGGGTTCCCATTCCATGTCGGGGTAGGTCTGCCCCCGGCGCCCTTCGAGGAGTTTGACGATGCCCAGGCCGGCCCGGTCCAGATCGTCCCTGGGGTCGCCGTCCGGGCGGTGCGGGTAGCCAGGCAAGGCGAACAAGAACACGAACGCGCTGTCCACGCCCTCGGTCTCGAAGATCTCCAGCAGTTCGCTCAGATATGCGGCCTGGCCGGCCTCGTCACGCTCGTATATGCCGTTCAGTCGTACAGGGGCTTTGGTCTCTGGGTCGTGCTCGACCACTTCCAGTACCCGCCCACCGCGGTCTCCCGCGCCGCGGTAGGCCGCAGTGCCGAACCCGGTGATAGCGAGCGGCTTCGGGCCTTGGGCCAGGGTGCGCACCGCGTCCCGGAACCGGTCGGCGACCTCGGCGGAGCGGATCAGCTCGAACGTCACAATGTCGAAGGGCGTCCAGTCGACCTGCTCGAACTGGATGGATGCGTAGGTGAGTTTGCCCTGGAAGCGCTCGCGGACCGTGGCCGTGGCGTCGCGGAGGAATGCGTTGATGCGCACGCCAAGCTCGCGCATCGCTTCGGCCCGCCGCTCGGGTTGGCTCATCAGCTGCTCGACCCGCTCCTCGGGGCTCTCTCCGGGCAGGAACCCGCGGTTCATCACGCTCAGCTCGACCCCTGCGACGAACACGACTGTGGCCCCTTGCTGCCGGAGCCGTTCCGCTCGCTCGGCGCAGTCACGGAAGAGCGTGAGGATCTGCTCCGGATCCAGCTCCAGCGGATAGGGCGAGAACCAGACCTCCAGGCCGAGTTCGGCGGCGGCACCGGCGGCCAACTCCAGTCGGTCCGGGTCGCCGCCGATGATCTGGACCGCGTTGCAGTGCAGGTCGTCGCGGATGATGGCGAGCTCGCGCCGGACCACCGCGGGGTCGAAGTGCTCGCGGGACATCTGGCCGTGCACGACGAATCCGCTGTCGTAGGTCATTCCTCTTGCTCGCATGGTGACGTCCTCTCCGTCGGTCCCGGTCGGGTCGAGGCTGACAGTAAAAGTGCGTGCACGCAAGTTTGCGTGTGCGCAGCCCTGTGTGAAACGCTGACGCCGTGACGACACCACCACCAGGGCTGCGGGAGCGGAAGAAGCAGGCCACGCGTGAGGCGCTACGCGAGGCGGCCCTGCGCCTGGCCGTGGAGCGCGGGCCGGACCAGGTGAGGGTCGAGGACATCGCCGAGGCGGCCGGGGTCTCGCCGCGCACCTACAACAACTACTTCGCCAGCCGTGAGCAGGCGATCGTCTCCGCTGTTACCGCGGACCGGGAGGCGCGGATCGCGGCGGCGGTCGTGGCCCGGCCCGCAGGGGTGCGCCTGGCTGACGCCGTCACCGAAGCAGTGGTCGAGCAGTACACGAACACCGGTGAGCGCGAACACGAGGCACTGCTGCTGATCACCACCCGGACCGCGCTGCGCGACGCGTTCCTCGACACCACCGCCGACATCGAGCCCCCTCTCACGGCGGTGATCGTCGAACGCCTAGGTGACGCCGGAGCGCACACGGCCCGCGTTCTCGCGGCGAGCGTGGCCGCGGCGGTTCGCATCGCATTGGAAGGCTGGCTCCAGCCGACCGGACACGCGGGGGCCGCCGGGAGTTTCGGCGCCGGAGGACTGGTCGTGCCCTCCGGCTCACTGCCCGACCAACTCCGCGCGGCACTGGCCCCGCTCGCGCCCGCGTTCGACGCCGCCGAGCGACGCACCCAGCCGTGAAGTCGACCCAACTGGGGCATCCGCTGGGCAAACAGTAGATCCGGAACGTGCCGATGCACCCGGCCGTCATCATCCTCGTTAGCCGATCGAATGTAGATGACGCCGTGTCAGATCGCGATCCCACGACTGTAGTACCAGGGTCTCTGCCGCACTCTTGCGGATCTCGAACTCCATCGGTCCCCCTTGGGCTGGGGTGTTGGGACGACTCCCAGAATCAAGACGGCAGCCGCGATCCGAGTGAAAGATCACCGGCCGGGTGGGACGACGCTGTCGGCAGGCTGCCGTGAGGGCGTCGGCGACCAGATCGGTCCGCAGGTGATCGGCCGTCGCCCAGCCGGCAGGCTCTCGGCACCGCAGCCGTCCAAGGCCGCAAAGCAGGGCCCGCCAGCCTGCACGCCGACCTGGCCATGGCCCGCGAGGAGATCAAAGAACTTCGCGCGGAGGCGATCAGTTTCGAGGCGCCATGCGGCAACAGCTCGGACATCAGCTCGACCAGATCAGCAACAGGAAGCTGGCCGAGAGGATCACCGAACTCAGCGAAGCCAACAGGAAGCTCGAACACGAGTGGGCCGGGCTCCGGCCACTCGTCGATCACGTCCAGGAGCTTGAGCGAGACCTGGCCGCCGCCCGCACCAGCCTGCGGCAGATGATCCGCGAGGGGAATCAGCAGTAGCTGGTTCAGAAGGACCGGTAGATGCGGTCGGGATCGGCGAAGGCCGCCTCGGCAAACTCCGCGAAGTCCATGTTGGCGATCGACAGATTTGCGTGCACGTCGTGGACGCCGGCTGGGGCGGTCCGGAACTCTCGGGGCGGCGGGGAGCCGATAAGCTCCTGGTAGTACATCGGGTCGAGGTCTTCCTCTTCGTCCTCGGTGATGTCGAGGGCGAGCAGCGCGCGATGGGCAGACTGCATCGTGACCCGGTCGGCGAGGAACACAACACTTAGGTTCTCGTCCCGCCTCGCCTCGTTGAGGACCTCATCGGGCGTGCGATCGGCCCAGGCGGGATCGTCGACCAGGTGAACAGAAAGTTCAAACTCGCCGTCGTCTCCCCACGGCTGCGCCAGCTCGGCGACCACCGCCTGCCACGCGGCCTCGTCCCCGTAGTCGGTCCGGATGATCAGGGCATCGAATTCGTCACGCCCTGCAATCTCAGGCAGCGCTTTCACGCGACCCCTCCCACAGTGCCCGGCATGGGTCTGGCTGTCTCATGAGCCACCGACAGCACCTTCGCGCGCCGCCTTGACCTTCGTCGTTGACGCCACTGACCTTACGTCCTTTCTCACGGGGACGGCGACTGACCTGCGTAAATGGTCAGCAGATCTAGATAAGTACGGTGACGAGCCCGAACGAGATCGCGCGTCGAAGACGCTCGCGGGCATGGGGCTGCACATCCAGGGCCCCGAGCCCTACCAGCCTAGGAGCCCCGTCACGACCTGGCACGAGCACAGCCAGGCGCTCGCCGCGGACCTATGTGTCGGCGTCCTCGTGCGGCTTCGGATGAACCGCGGCCGCACGCCGGGCTCGCCAGGCTCCCGGGTCGTACAGTCCGTTGGCTCGATCGCGCACCGCGCGGCGGGCAGCTCCTGACCGCGAGCGCGGTGGCATCACCGGCAGCCGCGACCTCCACCACAGCCAGGCCCGCCCGGCTCTGCCCCGTGCGCGTCAGCGACCGCAGCCGACCGAGGGGAGTCCAGCCCCCCGACGGTCAGCTGACGCCTCGCCCGCCTTGCGCTGTCCGGTGCCGGATGGCCCAGCGCTCTGCTGGTCGGCGGGCGTCGACTCGATGGCCGTGAGGCCCCACTCCTGAGACAGCCGCTCAGGTTCAGGACTCGAGGAATTCAAGCGCCCGGGACACGAAGTCATCGTGGCACTGGAAGACACCGCCGTGTCCGGCGTCCGGGTAGAGGGGGATGAGCTCGCTGTGGGGCAGGCGGGCGGCCAGGTCGAGTGTGTTCGGGCTGGGCACCATCCGGTCGTTCTCGCCGTTCGCCACCAGGACCGGTTGGCGAACGGCAGACAGGTCCGACGGCGCCTGGCGGCCCCATCGCTTGACGGCCTTCAGCTGGGCGCGGAGCGACGGCAGCGAGATGTCCTTGTCGCGGTCGTCCGTGCGCTCCTTCAGCCGCTCCAGGAAGTCGCGTCCGGCCTGCCGGCCGCCTGCGGTGTCGGTGAAGAAGAGGGAGAGCTTGGGGTCCTGGCGGGTCAGGGCGCCCTTGAGCGTGGCCTGGATGGTGAGTGCCGGGACCTTATCGATGCCGGGGCCGCCGGCGGGGCCGGTGCCGGCGAGGATGACCTTGCGGACGAGGTGCGGCTCTTCCGCCGCGATGACCTGCGCGACGAAGCCGCCCATCGACAGGCCGAACAAGTCGACCTGGTCGAACCCGAGAGCCCGGATGAACAGCACGGCGTCGCGGGCCATCGCCTCGATCGTGTCGGGTGTGGAGCCGCTCGATGCGCCCACTCCGCGGTTGTCGAAGGTGATGACCCGACGCCGTGCGGCGAGTCCGTCGACGACGCGCGGGTCCCAGTTGTCCAGCACCCCGGCCAGGTGAACCAGGAGGATGAGCGGTACGCCGTCCTCGGGGCCGAGTGCCCGGTAGGCGAAGTGCTCGCCGCGAACGGACACGGAGCGGGTCGCCGCGTTCTTGTACGAGGCCGTCGAGGGGGAGGGAGAGTTCCGCGATGTGCTCATGTCCGGATCCTTCTGTAGCGGGTTTCAGGGTGCTTTCGTGCCGCGGACGGTGGCGCGTCCATCCGGTGTGCGGGAGTGCCCTGACGCTCCGGCAGGGCTGGTCCCTCACGTCATCCTGACGACGACCTTGCCCGCCTTTGCGTGGCCCGCTTCGAGATACTCCAGTGCTTCCCGGGCCGACTCGAACGGGAAGACGGTGTCGACGACGGGGCGGATCCTGCCGGCCTCGACGAGAGGGGTGAGTTCGCGCAGCTGGTCGCCGCTGGCCTTCATGAACAAGAACGAGTAGGTCACATTGCGGCGCCGGGCGGCACGTCGGATGCGGAAACTCAGTGCGGACATCGCCAGCCGGATGACGGGACTGGCGCCCAGCTCCCTGGCGGAGGCGGCATCGGGGGGACCCACGACACTGATGACCGTTCCACCGGGTTTGAGCACCTCCAGTGACTTCTGCAGCGTCTGGCCGCCGAGCGAGTCCAGCACGACGTCGTAGTCGTGCAGCACTGTCTCGAACGCCTGCTTCTTGTAGTCGACGACGACGTCCGCGCCCAGGTGCTTCACGAGGTCGACGTTGGCGGTGCTCGCGGTGGTCGCCACATGCGCGCCCAGCTGCTTGGCCAGCTGGATGGCGATGGTGCCCAGGCCGCCGGAACCGGCGTGGATGAGAACCTTCTGACCCGGCTGGAGACGTGCTCGCTCGACCAGCGCCTGCCACGAGGTGAGGCCGACCAGGGGAAGGGACGCGGCCTCCTCCATGGTCAGCGAGGCCGGCTTGATCGCCACGTCGTCCTGGTGCACCGCGATGAGTTCGGCGAACGTGCCGATCCGGTTCATGTCGGGCCGCGCGAAGACCTCGTCGCCCACCGCGAACCGCGTGACGGCCGACCCCACTTCGATCACCACTCCGGCCAGGTCGTTGCCCAGGACGAACGGGACCTTGTACGGCAGGACCGCCTTCATCTTCCCGTCCCGGATCATGCGGTCGAGCGGGTTGACGCTCGCGGCATGGATGCGTACCAGGACGTCGTCCGCGCCCACCTCCGGGTCCGGCACTTCGCCGACGCGCACGCCGGCCTTGTCCCCGTACCGTTCTACGGTGAGGGCCCTCATCGTCGTCTCCGTATCTCGTCCGCGAGCGGACGGGGTGCTGTGCATTCCGGGCAACCTATAGAAGTACGTTCATAATCCTAACGTGGTGACTCGATGGGCAGCAAGCGGGGCTTTCGTCATCGGGGCTGAGTTGGTGTGGGCGTGTGCGCTGGCTGGCGTGCGGATGCCCTGTTCACTCTCCAGGACCCCAAGCAGTTCCTCGTCTTCACCCGCACCGCGAACGGGCGACGGGCCGGGAAGGAGTGCCTGGCCCGTCTCGAGGAGCGCACCCACGGCCGGGACAAGGTGATCTCCCTCATCTCGTACAACAACAAGCTCAAGCCCATTCACCGCTGGGGCCTGGAGAAGCCCCACGATCTCTCCGCCATCAAGCAGCCCATGCTCGTCGCCAACGGCGAGAGCGACAGAATGGTCCCGACGAAGAACTCGCACGACATGGCCCGGCGACTGCCGAACAGCGAGCTGGTGATCTATCCCGACGCCGGCCACGGCGGCATCTTCCAGTTCCACGACCAGTTCGTGCAGACGGCGCTCGAGTTCCTCGAGGGATAGTGGGCGCGCAGTGCGGTCGACGCCCGGGCCAGGGGCTGCCTCAGAGCCGCAATGCCTTTGGGCGAGTGGCTCGGGCGGCCCGGTCGGAGTCACTGCCCGCAGGTCCGGCGACGACCAGACCGGTGTCCGGAGCCGTCATGCGTGACGTGTGCTTCTGGCTGGAGAAGCCCCGGCAGCGCATCTCAGCGCATCTCAGCGCACGAAGGCGAGACCGTTCTCGATGCCCTGCTCGAGGATCTCGTCGGCGAACTTCCGGTCTGAGAGGGCGCGGGACAGCTGCAGCGTTCCCACCATCATGGTGTAGAGCCCGATGGCCTTACCGCGAGCGGACTGTGGGTCCTCGGGTGACAGGCGGGCGGCGATCTCTTCGAGGATGTTCTGCGCGCCGTCGGTGTAGGCCCGCTTGGCCCCGTCCTCGCAGCGGCCGATCTCGTCGAGCAGGGCGGCGGAGGGGCATCCAGTGCCCGGATGGTCCCGGTGCGCAGGCGACAGGTACTCGCGGATGAGGTCCTCGAGTCCAGCGCGGCCGGGCCGCAGCGTGCCGTACGCGTCGATCTGCGTGCGCAGTTGGTCGGCGATGACGTGGGCGACGAGGTCGTCCTTGGAGGCGAAGTGCGCGTAGAAGGCTCCGTTGGTGAGCCCGGCGTCCGACATCAGCGTGGAGATGCCCGAGCCGTCTATGCCGTCCTGCTTGAATCGCCGGCCGGACTTCTCGATGATTCGTTGCCGGGTCACCTGTTTGTGCTCCTTGGTGTAGCGCACCACGAGCTTCCTCCATTCGCTCCGCGAGGACATCGCCCCAAGCCAAGCCTAAGGCATGACCTGACGCACGTAATATCATCACGCGAGTCCTGACCGATGGCTCAGGACCGGCGGCGGGCGCCGGGTCCCAGCCGTGCGGTGACGTCCCCGGGCGTGAGGTGTCGGCGCACCGACGCCCGTCGGTGTGGAACGTCCTCCCCGTGTTTCATGCCCTGCGGCAGCCGTTCACGGCGTGTGACCGGCGCGGCGAAGAACCGGGCGCAGGGTTTCGATGACGCCGGGGTCGTCCACCGTGGAGGGGATGGGCTCGTCGTGGCCGTCGGCGATGCCGCGCATCGTCCTGCGCAGGATCTTTCCCGAGCGGGTCTTGGGCAGGGCGGCCACGACCGCGACGTCCTTGAGGGAGGCGACGGCGCCGATGCGCTCGCGTACGAGCTGGACGAGTTCGGCCTCGACCTCGGTCGCGTCGCGGTCGATGCCGGCTTTCAGGACGACGAAACCGCGCGGGATCTGGCCCTTGAGTGCGTCGGCCACGCCGATGACGGCGCATTCGGCGACATCAGGATGGGCGGCCAGGGCCTCCTCCATGCTGCCGGTGGACAATCGGTGTCCGGCGACGTTGATGACGTCGTCGGTGCGGCCCATGACGAAGACGTAGCCGTCGTCGTCGATGTGGCCGCTGTCGCCGGTGAGGTAGTAGCCGTCGTAGGCGGAGAGGTAGGAGGCGACGAAGCGGTCGTCGTCGTTCCAGAGAGTGGGCAGTGCGCCGGGCGGCAGAGGAAGCTTCACCACGATCGCACCGTCGACGCCCGCGGGCACGGGCTCGCCCGAGGGGTCGAGGACGCGGACGTCCCAGCCCGGGAGCGGACGGGTGGGGGAGCCGGGCTTGAGGGGAGCGGTCTCGATGCCGACCGGGTTGGCGACGATGGGCCAGCCGGTCTCGGTCTGCCACCAGTGGTCGATGACCGGGATGCCCAGGAGAGCGCTCGCCCAGTGGTAGGTCTCGGGGTCGAGGCGCTCGCCGGCGAGGAAGAGGTAACGCAGGCCGGTCAGGTCGTGGTCGGCGGTGAGCGTTCCCTTCGGGTCCTCCTTGCGGATGGCCCGGAAGGCGGTGGGCGCGGTGAACATGGTCTTGACCCGGTGCTCGGCGGCGACACGCCAGAACTGGCCCGCGTCGGGCGTGCCGACCGGCTTGCCCTCGTACAGGACCGTCGTGGCGCCGGCCAGCAGGGGCCCGTAGACGATGTACGAGTGCCCGACGACCCAGCCGACGTCGGAGCCGGTGAACATCGTCTCGCCGGGGCCCACGTCGTAGACGGCGCCCATCGACCAGTGCAGGGCGACCGCGTAGCCGCCGCAGTCGCGAACGACTCCCTTGGGTTTCCCGGTCGTTCCGGACGTGTAGAGGATGTACAGGGGGTCGGTGGCGGGCACGGGAACACAGCCGACCGGCTGCGCGGCGGCGACCAGATCCGCCCAGTCGAGATCGTCGGGCCCCAACTCGGCTGGTTCCTGCGGGCGTTGCAGGATCACACTTTTTTGCGGTTTGTGAGCCGCGAGTTCGATCGCCTGGTCGAGCAGAGGCTTGTACGCGATCACACGCTTGCCCTCGATGCCGCAGGAGGCGGAGACCACGACCTTGGGAGCCGCGTCGTCGATGCGCAGGGCGAGTTCGCGCGGGGCGAACCCGCCGAAGACGACCGAGTGCACCGCGCCGATCCGTGCGCAGGCCAGCATCGCGACAGCGGCTTCGGGGACCATCGGCATGTAGATGACGACCCGGTCGCCGTGCCCCACGCCCAGCCCCGCCAGAGCCCCGGCGAAGGCCGCCACCTCGTCCCTCAACTGCGCGTAGGTGTAGGTGCGCCGGGTGCCGGTCACGGGTGAGTCGTGGACGAGTGCGGGCTGTTCACCCCGGCCGGCCTCGACGTGCCGGTCGAGCGCGTTGAAACAGACGTTGAGCCGTCCGTCGGGAAACCAGCGGTAGAAGGGCGCGCCCGAGGAGTCCAGGGCGCGGTGCGGGGCGACATCCCAGTCGATGCCTTCCGCCGCCTCCAGCCAGAAGCGCTCCGGGTCCTCGGTGCTGGTGCGGAAGACATCTTCGTACGTTCCCATCGCGCACTCCTTTGTGGCATCGGGACGGTGGTGTGATTCGCGTGGTGGTATCGGGACGGTGGTGTGGTCATGGGCGGAACGGTGTCGGACACACGTACCGTATGCCGGTGGGCGTGGTCGAGCAGGATGCCGGTGACCGGTGACCGGTGACCGGTGACCGGTGACCGGTGAACTCGGTCACCGGCATCGCGGTGGTGCGGCGGCCTGGCGGACAGGCCTGACGTCAGGCGCGGCTTTCGCTCACGCGCCGAGGTGCTTGCGGAGCCACTGGCCCATCTGTCCGATGGCCTGGTCCACCTCGGGTACGCGTCCGGCGCCCATGATGAACGAGTGCTGCCCTTCGGGCATCGCGTGGGTCTCGGTGGTGACCTTGAAGTCCGCGAGGCGACGGCCGAGCTGCGCACCGTCGTCGGCGAGGGTCTCGTACTCGCCGTAGTGGACGAGTGTGGGCGGCAGGCCGGACAGGTCGGCGTGCACGAGGCTGATCTGCGGGTCGGTGAAGTCCACGGCGGGATCCTGCAGCCAGGCTCCGCGGAAGAACTCCAGCGTGCCTCGGCTGAGCATCTTGTCGTTCGTCTCGTTGGCGTCCACCGCCAGGTTCTGGAGCGTGAGGTCGGTCCAGGGGGAGACGCTGACGATCGCGCCGGGAGTGGCCTCGCCCTTGGCGAGCAGGCGCAGCGGCAGCATCACCGCGAGGGTGCCGCCGATCGAGTGGCCGGTGCTGCCGATGTTCCGCGGCTCGTAGCCCTGCGCGAGCAGCCACCGGTAGGCGGTCTCGGCGTCGTCGAGCTGCGCCGGATAGGGGTGCTCGGGCGCCAGGCGGAAGTCCACGACCAGCGAGCGGGCGCCGGCCGCCTTCGCGATATGGCCCGCAGCCTTGCGGTCGGAGTGCATGGAGGCCGCGACGGACCCGCCGAAGTGGAAGTGCAGCAGCGCGCGGTCGGGATCGGCGCCCTCGGGGATGGCCCACAGCGCGGGGACACCGTTCGCGTCGACCTCGGCGTAGGTGACGCCTTCCGGCTCGGTCGACGCCTTGTGGCTCGAGTCGATGATGTCACGGATGACGGCCAGGTCGAGGCCCGGTGTCGACGACTTCGCGCTCACACTCGCGAGGAACTCCGCGAACTCGTGTGCCTCTGGGCTTACTCCCATGGTGGTGCTCCTTCTCGGGCGGGTGCCGTGGCGGGTTCCTCTGCGGCAGCCGGGTCGATGTGCCAGTCATGACGCTACTTGCTGAGTATAGAAAAGTAAACTCAGAGGTGGAGGTCACCCTCATAGGTGCGAGGAAGCCCTTCGGGGCGTCGGAGATGGGCTGGCGGAGTTCGTCGAGGCGCTTTGCGCCCCGTGCAATGATCTTGAGGCGCCTGCCTGCCCTTCAGGCCACGGCATCGACGGCGAGTCAGGGAACGTGATGGCCACGACAGCCGGGTCCGCGGGGAACGAGAAGACGAGCCCTGACTGATACCGCCGCGGTCGAGATTCTCGCCGACGTCCACCGGGGCGTCGGCCGCATCCTGCTGAACTGGCCCAGGGCGCTCAACGCCCGGATCGCCGAGTGGCCCGTGCCGGCGATGCCCGAGACCGAGATCGGGTTCCTCCCGGACATCGGGTCGAGCTACTTTCTGCCGAGGCTGCCCGGCGCGATCGGCATGTACCCGGGACCGGCCGGGCAGAGGATCGACGCGGCCGATGCCCTGCACGCGGGGCTGGTCACGCATTTCGTTTCCGCGCACCTGCTGGACGCGGTGGGCGACACCCTGTCCGACAGGCCCCGTCGAGCCGGTGGACGTCGTCTTGAACCGTCTCGCCGGCCGTCTCGCCGACCGTTCCGCCGGTGCGGAGAGTAGGTGGGCGGAGGTGCGCGGGGACGTGGACCGGGCTTTCGGCGCGTCGACCCTCGGCGAGGTCGAGAAACGCCTGCGTCACCTCGACACCCCTTGGGCGGCAGCCGCGTGGGGCGCCCTGGAGTCCGCCTCGCCGCAGAGCCTGGAGGCCCCCCACGCCCTACTGGCCCGAGGCAGGCAGCGCACGTCGCGCGAGTGCCTCGACGCCGACTCGCCCTCACGCGCACGGCCATCCGCACGCCGGACTTCCTGGAGGGCGTCCATGCCGCCCTGGTCGAAATGACCGCACTCCCACCTGGCGACGTGCGCCGCTCGGCGGACGGACGCTGCCGCCCTGAGCATGTCCGCCCTGAGCAGGACATCGCCTTGCGAGAGGGGCAGGAGGGCCGCGCGTCGACGAAACGGGAACGCATCGCGCTCGCAAGCTTCCGCGGCAGATGTTCGACCGGGCCAGGAGCCATGCGGCAGCCATACTGCCCATCACAACCGGTATGCCGCTTATGCGAGCGGTCCGACCGCGTCCGTGCAGAGCCGGATCCCATCGACCACGGCGACAGCGCGCCACCGTCGTCACGGTTGCGCGCGTTGTGGACCGAGTCGTGGCGAGGTCGATCTACCGGGGTCTGAGGCGACAGGGCACACTGTGCGCGGGCATCTCAAGCCGCGCGCCACGCGTGGACCGCCGACGGGATCGTCCTCTGATGACCGTGCCGGAACCGTGGGGTTGTTGCCGGCCGGCTTGGTCTCAGTCGTTGTCGGGCGCCATCGAGATCACGACTTTGCCGGCTTTCGTGCGGCCCTGCTCGACGTGCGCCATAGCCTCGAGTGTCTGGTCGAAGGGGAAGACGCTGTCGATGACCGGGCGGAGCTTCCCGCTGTCGTAGAGGGCGCCGAGTGTGCGCAGCTGGGAGCCGTTGGCCTGCATGAAGAGGAACTCGTAGCGCACACCCAGAGCCTTCGCCTGCTTGCGGATCTTGCGGCTGAGGGTGTTC
>NZ_JBVISJ010000035.1:0-20105 GCF_055575575.1 Streptomyces sp. NPDC034049 | reverse complement strand
GCATGGTCAACCAGGGCATCGTCTACGCCAACTGGAACCCCGACTGGTTCAAGGCCTTCCTCGGCGTGATGCTCCTGATCGCCGCCCTCGTCAACCTGTGGGTCCGCGCCCAGGCCACCCGGAGGTGACCCACCCATGACCGACACCACTCCCGCCACCGGCACCGAGCCCACCGACGACACCCCCGTCGTCGAGCTGAGGAACACCGGCAAGGCGTACGGCAACATCCGCGCCCTGCACGGCGTGAACCTCACCGTCCACCCCGGCCGCGTCACCTGCGTCCTGGGCGACAACGGCGCCGGCAAGTCCACCCTGATCAAGATCATCTCGGGTCTGCACCAGCACACCGAGGGCGAGGTCCTCGTCGACGGCCAGCCGGTGCGCTTCACCACCCCGCGAGACGCCCTGGCCGCCGGGATCGCCACCGTCTACCAGGACCTGGCCACCGTCCCGCTCATGCCGGTGTGGCGCAACTTCTTCCTCGGCTCCGAGTTCACGCGCGGCCCCTGGCCGGTTCGGCGTCTGGACATCGAGAAGATGAAGAAGACCGCCGACGAGGAACTGCGGAACATGGGCATCGTCCTGGACGACCTGGACCAGCCCATCGGCACCCTCTCCGGCGGCCAGCGCCAGTGCGTCGCCATCGCCCGCGCCGTCTACTTCGGCGCCCGGGTGCTGATCCTGGACGAACCCACCGCCGCGCTGGGCGTGAAGCAGTCCGGCGTGGTGCTGAAGTACATCGCCGCCGCCCGCGACCGCGGCCTCGGCGTCATCTTCATCACCCACAACCCCCACCACGCCTACATGGTCGGCGACCACTTCAGCGTCCTGCGCCTCGGCACCCTCGAACTCAGTGCCGCCCGCGACCGGGTCACCCTCGAAGAACTCACCAACCACATGGCCGGCGGCACCGAACTCGCCGCACTCAAACACGAGTTGGCCCAGGTCCGCGGTGTCGACGTCAAGGCGCTGCCGGAAGAGGAAGACCTCACCGCGTCAGTCGCCACAAGCGCCGAGTCCGCCTCGTCCTGACCTCCGCCCGCAGCACACGCCGTAATGCCACCCGTTCCTCCTCATCCGAAGGCATTCCCCAATGAAGATCGCCCTCGACCCGTACATGATCCGCCATGTCCCGCTCCTCGAACTGCCCGCAGTGGTAGCCGAGTTGGGCTACGAATGGATCGAGCTGTCCCCCCGCGAGGACTTCATCCCCTTCTTCCGCCATCCGCGCGTGGACGACGCCACCGTACGGAAGTTCCGCAAGGCACTGGACTCGGCGGGCGTCGGCATCTCCTCCCTGCTGCCCCTCTTCCGCTGGTCCGGCCCCGACGAGGACGCCCGGCAGGCCGCCGTCCGCTACTGGAAGCGGTCCATCCAGATCTGCGCGGACCTGGGCGTGGACAGCATGATCTCCGAGTTCAACGGGCGGCCCGAGGACCCGGACCGCAGCGAGGCCCAGTTCTGGAAGTCGATGGACGAACTCCTCCCGGTCTTCGAGCGGGAGGGCATCAACCTGGCCCTGGAGCCGCACCCGGACGACTTCGTCGAGGACGGCCACGACGCGGTGAACCTGATCCGCGGGATCAACCACCCCCACGTCAGCTTCCTCTACTGCGCCCCGCACACCTTCCACATCGGCAACGACGCCCCCGGCATCATCCAGCGCGCCGGCGACCTGCTCACCCACGTCCATCTGGCCGACGTCCTCGACCACACGGCCTCTTCGGGCAACCGGTACATCGTCAATCCGCCGGGCTCGGCGGCGCGGGTCCACCAGCACCTCGACATGGGCCAGGGTGAGGTCGACTTCGACGAGCTCTTCCGCGAACTGCGCGCCAACGGCTTCGACGGCACCCTCACCTCCTGCGTCTTCGCCTGGGAGGACCGCGCCAAGGAGTCGTCCGTCTTCATGCGGAAGAAGATCGACGAATACCTGGCCACCTGGCGCTGACGGCACGATCACCAGGCTTCAGCGCATCATCACAACAACCTATTGACATGACATTTGAGTGGGGTCATTGTTCTCCGCGAGCGCTTCTTAAAGCGCTTTAAGCCCCTACTCGACATCCTCCGATCTCCGGAGCGAAGGGAAACCAGCGATGCCGTTCGATGTGCTGACCATGGGCCGTGTGGGAGTGGACGTGTACCCGCTCCAGACTGGTGTCGGGCTGGCCGAGGTCACCTCGTTCGGCAAGTACCTGGGCGGCAGCCCCACCAACGTCGCGGTCGCAGCCGCACGCTACGGGCGATCGGCCGCAGTGATCACGAAGACGGGGCAGGACCCGTTCGGCGACTACGTCCGCACCGCCCTGGAGGGCTACGGCGTCGACGCGGGCTTCGTCGGGGTGTCGGACATCGCGCCGACGCCGGTGACGTTCTGCGAGATCTTCCCGCCGGACGACTTCCCGCTCTACTTCTACCGGCTGCCCAAGGCACCCGACCTGGACATCCGACCGGAAGAACTGGACCTGGAGGCGATCCGGGCGGCCAAGGTCTTCTGGATCACCGGGACCGGTCTGAGCGAGGAGCCGAGCCGTTCGGCAACCCTCACCGCGCTGCGGGAGCGGGCCAAGTCAGGCACCACGGTGTTCGACCTCGACTGGCGGCCGATGTTCTGGACCGACCCGGACCAGGCCCGCACGTACTACGCCGAGGCGCTGCGCCACACCACGGTCGCGGTCGGCAACCTCGACGAGTGCGAGGTGGCGACCGGCGAGCGTGAGCCGTACGCCGCCGCGAAGGCGCTGCTGGCCGCCGGCGTAGAGCTGGCGGTGGTCAAGCAGGGCCCCAAGGGTGTGCTGGCGATGGACCGTGACGGTGCGTCCGCCGAGATCCCGCCGGTGCCGGTGGACGTCGTCAACGGGCTCGGCGCGGGTGACGCCTTCGGCGGGGCCCTGTGCCACGGGCTCCTCTCCGGCTGGGACACCCGCCGCACGGTGTCCTTCGCCAACGCCGCCGGCGCCATCGTCGCCGGCCGTCTCTCCTGCTCCGAAGCCATGCCGACCCAGTCCGAGGTCGAAGCCAAGCTGCGCGAGGCGGCCGCCGCCTCCGCCGATCGAAAGGCGTGACGCCGTGCTGTCCGACAACATGAGCCGGATCGTGTCCGCCCGCGTGGGCGACCCCGGCGCCATCGCGGCTGCCGCCGCCCGCCGCGTCAAGGCCACCTCACTGCTGGGCGATCACGGCAAGGCGATGATCATCGCCGCCGACCACCCCGCACGCGGCGCCAACGCCGTCGGCGGCGACCCGAACGCCATGGCCGACCGCGGCGAACTGCTGGACCGGCTGTGCATCGCGCTGGAGCGCCCCGGGGTGACCGGGGTTCTGGGTACCGCCGACATCCTGGAGGACCTGCTGCTCCTCGGCGTCCTGGACGGCAAGAGCGTCTTCGGCTCCATGAACCGGGGCGGGTTGGCGGGTTCCGTCTTCGAGATCGACGACCGGTTCACCGGCTACGACGCGGAGACGATCGCCGCGATGGGCTTCGACGGCGGCAAGATGCTCACCCGTATCGCCCTCGACGACCCGGCCACCCCGTCGGTCCTGGAGAACACCGCCCGCGCGGTCGACGAGCTGAACGACCGTCACCTCATAGCCATGGTCGAGCCGTTCATCTCGGCCTGGCAGGACGGGTGCATCCGCAACGACCTGTCGACGGAGGCCGTCGTCAAGTCGGTCACCATCGCCTCCGGGCTGGGCCGCCGTACCGCCTACACCTGGCTCAAGCTTCCCGTCGCGCCCGACATGGAGCGCGTGCTGGCCTCGTCCACCCTGCCCGCGCTGCTGCTCGGCGGCGAGGTCAAGGACGCGCAGGCCGCGTTCGCGTCCTGGGGCAAGGCCCTCAAGCAGCCCACCGCGCAAGGCCTGGTCGTCGGCCGCTCCCTGCTCTACCCGGCAGGCGGCGACGTCGCCGGAGCGGTCGACAAGGCGGTGAGCCTGCTGTGAGTGACACGAGCAAGTACCACCTGCCGAAGGGCACTTCGGCCGACGGACCGTACGACCTCCTGGTCACGCCCGAGTCGGCGGGCTGGGGATACTCCGGCCTCAGGGTGCTCACCCTGAAGCCGGGAGAGGCGCACGCCCTGTCCACCGGGGATTCCGAGTTCCTGGTCCTGCCGCTGACGGGCTCCTGCACCGTCACCACGGACGGCAGGGCCTTCGAACTCACCGGCCGGACAGGCGTGTTCGCCTCGGCCACCGACTTCGCGTATGTGCCGCGCGGGTCGGAGGCCCTGATCAGCAGCGCATCCGGGGGACGGTTCGCGCTGCCCTCCGCCCGTACCGAGCGGGGAGGTCAACCGGCTCGGTACGGGCGCAAGGAGGACGTCCCCGTCGAACTGCGTGGCGCAGGGGCCTGCTCCCGCCAGGTCAACAACTACTGCCTGCCCGGCACCTTCGACGCCGAACAGCTGCTGGTGTGCGAGGTGCTCACCCCCGGCGGCAACTGGTCGTCGTACCCGCCGCACAAGCACGACGAGGCGCGCACCGACGAGAACGGCAGCCCGGTCGAGTCCGAGCTGGAGGAGATCTACTACTTCGAGGTCTCCGGCGACGGGAACGGCTTCGGCTACCAGCGGGTCTACGGCACCCCTGAGCGACCGCTCGACGTACTCGCGGAGGTCCGCTCCGGCGACACCGTCCTCATCCCCCACGGCTGGCACGGCCCGTCCGTCGCCGCTCCCGGTTACGACCTGTACTACCTCAACGTCATGGCCGGCCCCGGACAGGACCGCGCCTGGCTGATCTGCGACGACCCCGCGCACGGCTGGGTGCGTTCCACCTGGGACACACAAGACATCGACGACCGGCTGCCGTTCGGCGCCGAGGAGAACGACCGATGACCGACACGACCGTCCGACTCACCACCGCCCAGGCCCTCGTGCGCTTCCTCGCCAACCAGTACAGCGAGCGCGACGGCCAGGAGCACCGCCTGATCCCCGGAGTGTGGGGCATCTTCGGGCACGGCAACGTGGCCGGCATCGGGCAGGCGCTGCTCCAGGCCGCCACGACCGGCGAGGCCGACCTCCCCTACTACCTGGCCCGCAACGAGCAGGGCATGGTGCACGCCTCCGTCGCCTATGCGAAGATGCGCGACCGGCTCGCCACCTTCGCCTGCACCGCCTCCACCGGCCCCGGCTCGACCAACATGATCACCGGGGCCGCGCTGGCCACGACCAACCGCATCCCGGTGCTCCTCCTTCCGTCCGACATGTTCGCCACCCGCGCCGCCGACCCCGTCCTGCAGCAGTTGGAGGACACCCGGGGCGGGGACGTCACCGTCAACGACACCTTCCGGGCCGTGTCCAAGTACTTCGACCGGATCCAGCGACCCGAGCAGCTGATCCCGGCCGCACTGGCCGCGATGCGGGTACTGACCGACCCGGTCGAGACCGGCGCCGTCACCCTCGCACTGCCGCAGGACGTGCAGGCGGAGGCGTACGACTGGCCGGTGTCCTTCTTCCGGCGCCGGGTGTGGCATGTGGGCCGTCCCGTGCCGGAACCGGCCGCCGTCGAGCGGGCCGCCGCGCTGCTGCGGAACGCCCGCAAGCCCCTCATCGTGGCCGGTGGCGGAGCCGTCTACTCCGGTGCCGAGACCGCGCTGCGCGCGTTCGCCGAGGCCACCGGCATCCCGGTCGCCGACACCCACGCGGGCAAGGGCGCGGTGGCCTGGGACCACCCGTACGCGGTCGGCGGCATCGGCTCGACGGGGTCGTACGCGGCGAACGAGCTGGCGAGGGACGCCGATGTCGTCCTCGGGATCGGCACCCGGTACTCGGACTTCACCACCGCCAGCCACACCGTCTTCGGCAACCCCGACGTCACCTTCGTCAACCTCAACGTGGCCCGTCTCGACGCCGTGAAGCACTCGGCCGAGCCGCTGGTGGCCGACGCCCGCCTCGGCATCCAGGCCCTCGCCGGCGCACTCACCGACTGGGAGGTCGACCCCTCCTACCGGACCCGGACACGTGAACTCATCGCCCGCACACGGGAGATCGAGGAAAAGTGCTTCGCACCGGACCGCAACACCGGTGACCTGCCCGCCCAGACGCAGATCCTGGGCGCCCTCAACGATGTTCTCGGTGACCGGGACGTGGTGATCAACGCGGCCGGCTCCATGCCCGGCGACCTGCAACAGCTGTGGCGGGCCCGGGACCCGAAGGCATACCACGTCGAGTACGCGTACTCCTGCATGGGCTACGAGGTGGCCGCCGGTGTCGGCGCGAAGATGGCCGATCCCTCGCGCGAGGTGGTCGTCCTGGTCGGCGACGGCTCGTATCTGATGATGGCCCAGGAGATCGTCACCATGGTCTCCGAGGGACTGAAGGTCATCATCGTCCTCGTCCAGAACCACGGATTCGCCTCCATCGGCGCGCTCTCGGAGTCACTGGGCTCACAGCGCTTCGGCACCAAATACCGCTATCGCGACGGGAGTTCGGGACAGCTCGATGGTGAGGTGCTCCCCGTCGACCTCGCCGCCAACGCCTCCTCGCTCGGCGCCGACGTCCTGCACGCCACCTCCGTCGAGGAGTTCCGCTCGGCGATGGAGAAGGCGAAGGCGGCCACCCGCACCATCGTCGTCCAGGTCGAGACCGACCTGTACGGGCCCAACCCGCCCGGCCACGGCTGGTGGGACGTCCCCGTCAGCGAGACCTCCGCCCTGGACTCCACGCTCTCCGCGTACGAGACATACGCCGCCCACAAGCAGTCGCAACGCCACTACCTGTAAGGACACCCTCGTGAACACCATCCCCCACTGGATCAACGGCACTCCGCTCGCCGGCGAGCACACCCAGGTCGTGTTCAACCCCGCCACCGGTCAGGAGCAGGCGCGCGTCGTCCTCGGCGGCGGCACCGAGGTGGACGCCGCCGTCACGGCCGCCGCCAAGGCGTTCGAGACCTGGTCGGAGTCCTCGCTCTCGCAGCGCACCCAGGTGATGTTCGCCTTCCGGCAGCTGCTCGTCGGGCACGAGGAGGAGCTGGGCCGGATCATCTCCGCCGAGCACGGCAAGACCGTCGACGACGCGCGCGGCGAGATCACCCGCGGCCGGGAGGTAGTCGAATACGCCTGCGGCCTCGGCGACGTCCTCAAGGGCTCCTTCTCCGACCAGGTCTCCCGCGGTGTGGACGTGCACAACTTCCGCCAGCCGCTGGGAGTGGTCGCGGGCATCACCCCGTTCAACTTCCCCGCCATGGTGCCCCTGTGGATGCACCCCATCGCCATCGCCACCGGCAACACCTTCATCCTCAAGCCGTCCGAGCGCGACCCCTCCGCCGCCAACTTCGTCGCCGGGCTGTACAAGAAGGCCGGCCTCCCCGACGGCGTCTTCAACGTCGTGCACGGCGGCAAGGACGCCGTCGACGCCATCCTCACCCACCCCGGCATCGAAGCCGTCTCCTTCGTCGGCTCCACTCCCATCGCCAAGTACGTGCACGAGCAGGCCACCGCCCACGGCAAGCGCGTCCAGGCCCTCGGCGGCGCCAAGAACCACGCGGTCGTCCTGCCCGACGCCGACCTGGAGTTCGCCGCCAACCACATCACCGCCGGCGCCTACGGTTCGGCGGGCGAGCGCTGCATGGCCGTCTCCGTGGCCGTCGCGGTAGGTGACGCCGCCGACGCTCTCGTGGAGATCCTGGAGCGCAAGGCGAACGAGGTCAAGGTCGGCCCCGGCGACCAGCCCGGCATCGAGATGGGCCCGCTGGTCACCAAGGCCGCCCAGGAGCGCGTCGAGAACGCCGTCACCACCGCCCACACTCAGGGCGCGACGGTCGTCGTCGACGGACGCGGCCTCAAGGTGGACGGGCACGAGGACGGCTTCTTCACCGGCCCGTCCCTCCTCGACAACGTCACCACCGAGATGGACGCCTACAAGGAGGAGCTGTTCGGCCCGGTCCTCGCCATCGTCCGCGCCGAGAGCCTCGACCAGGCCATCGACCTCGTCAACGCCAACCCCTACGGCAACGGCACCGCCCTGTTCACCGCCTCCGGCGAGGCCGCGCGCCGGTTCCAGCGCCGGATCAAGGTCGGCATGATCGGGATCAACGTCCCCGTGCCCGTGCCGATGTCGTACTACTCCTTCGGCGGCTGGAAGGACTCCCTCATCGGCGACTCCCCCATCCACGGCCCCGAGGGCATCCGTTTCTACACCCGCCCCAAGGTCGTCACCACCCGCTGGCCCCAGCCCGCCCAGCAGGTCGCCGCCGGATTCAACTTCCCCACCAGCAGCTGACCTTCCCCACGCCCCCACTCATCGACCGGTAGGAGGTGGCCATGGCCGTCAGGGACGACGCGCACCAGGCCCTCACACCAAGCAGTATCACCAAGGACAGCGCATCTCCGGAGGTCTACCGGAGACTGCGGACCATCACCGTCATCGCCACGTTCGGCGGGCTCCTCTTCGGCTACGACACCGGCGTCATCTCCGGCGCGTTGCCGTTCATGTCCCTGTCCGTCGAGGAGGGCGGGCTGGGGCTCACCCCGCTCACCGAGGGCATCGTCGCGTCGTCGCTGGTACTCGGCGCGGCGTTCGGGGCACTGTACGGCGGGCGGCTGGCCGACCGGCACGGGCGCAGGCGGACGATCCTCGGGCTCGCCGTGCTGTTCTTCGTCGGTGCGCTGGGCACCGCGTTCGCGCCGGGTCTCGAAGTGATGGTGCTGTTCCGGGTGCTGCTCGGGCTGGCGGTGGGCGGCGCGTCCGCGACGGTGCCGGTGTTCATCGCCGAGTTGGCTCCGGCCGAGCACCGGGGGCGTCTGGTGACGCAGAACGAGCTGATGATCGTCACCGGGCAGTTGCTGGCGTACACCTCCAACGCGGGCATCGCCAGGACCGTGGGCGAGGGGGGCGTGTGGCGCTGGATGCTCGCGATCGCCGCGGTCCCGGCCGTGGCGCTGTGGATCGGGATGCTGTTCGTTCCGGAGTCACCGCGGTGGCTGGCCTCTCGCGGACGGTTCGAAGAGGCGGCGCGTACGCTGGCGCGGATCCGTGACGCGCGTGTCGTGGACGCGGAGTTCGCCGAGATCAAGAGCCGTGTCGCGGCCGATGCCGACCAGCCACAGGCCGGCTGGGGAGATCTGCGTACTCCGTGGATACGGCGCATCGTGACCGTCGGGCTGGGCCTGGCCGTGCTGTCCCAGCTGACCGGCGTCAACTCGATCATGTATTTCGCGCCGACGATCCTGCTGGACACCGGGCTCGGCACCCAGGCGGCCCTGACAGCCACCATCGCCAATGGTGTCGTCGCCGTGCTCGCGGTCTCGACCGGCATGTGGCTGCTGGGCCGGTTCGGCAGGCGTCCGATGCTGCTGACCGGGCAGGTCGGTGTCACCGTCTCGCTGGTGCTGATCGCGCTGTGCTTCCTGCTCCTGCCGGAATCGTCGGTGCGCAGCTATCTCGTCCTCGCGTCCATGCTGACCTTCCTGCTGTTCATGCAGGGCTGCATCGCGACCGTGTTCTGGCTGATGCTCTCGGAGATCTTCCCGCTGCGCCTGCGCGGCTTCGCGATGGGTATCGCCGTGTTCGGCACCTGGATGGCCAACTTCGTGGTCACGCTGGTGTTCCCGCCGCTGATCGACGCGATCGGCGGGACCACGTTCCTGCTCTTCGCCGCGGTCAACGTGGCGACGTTCTTCTTCTATCTCCGCACGATCCCCGAGACCAAGGGCCGCTCGATGGAAGCCATCGAGTCCCACTTCCGGCGCCAGTTCGCCGCCTGACCACGCTGCCCCTTCCTCCTTCCAGCATTCTCGAAAGGCACGCCATGACCACCTCCGCCAAGCCGCTGTCCGTCGCCGTGATCGGTGCCGGTATGGCCGGCCGCAGCCACGCCGCCGGATACCGCAACGTCAACACCGTCTTCGGTGCCGGTCTGCCGCCCATCCGGCTGGCCGCGATAGCCGACGCCAACGTGGCGCTCGGCGAGGACGCCGCGCGTCGCTACGGGTTCGAGAAGGCGCTCCCCAGCTGGGAGGCCGTGGTCGAGGACCCGACGATCGACGCGGTGAGCATCGTCGTCGGCAACGCCCTGCACCGGCCGATCGCCGAGGCGCTGGTCGCCGCCGGCAAGCACGTGCTGTGCGAGAAGCCGCTCGCCGGATCGCTCGAAGACGCCCGTGCCATGGCCGAGCTGGAGCGCACTGCCGAGGTCGTGACGTCCGTCGGCTACACCTTCCGCCGCTCCCCCGGCATCGCCGCCATCCGCGGCCATGTGCAGCGCGGCGAGCTGGGCGACCTCACTCTCTTCAGCGGCCGGTACTGGTGCGACTACGCGACCGACCCGAACGGCCCGCTGAGCTGGCGCTTCAAGGGCGGCCCGGGTTCGGGCGCGCTCGGTGACGTCGGCTCGCACATCATCGACGCCGCCGAGTACGTCGCCGGGCCCATCGCCTCGGTCTCCGGTGCCTCGCTGTCGACACAGATCACCAAGCGCCCGCTGCCGCTGGGCGCGGTCGTCGGCCACAACGCGGCGCCCGTCTCCGACGAGTTCGGTGAGGTCGAGAACGAGGACACCGCGGCCTTCACCGCCCGCTTCGAGTCGGGCCTCGTCGGCACCTTCTCGATGACCCGCACCGGGTTCGGCCTGCCCAACGGCCTCTTCTTCGACGTCCTGGGCGTCGGTGGCCGGGCCGCGTTCGACCAGCACCGGCCCGCCGAGTACCTCTTCGACGACGCCCAGCCCGACGCCCGTACCCGCGGTGCCCGGCAGATCATCGCGGGCCCGAACCTGCCGTACTTCGCGGGCGGTGTTCCGATGGAGGCGCCGGGTGTGGGCGCCAGCAACGCCGACAACTTCACCTACCAGGCCCGCGCCTTCCTCGACCAGGTCGCCGGTGTCGCCGAACCGCTGCCGGCCTGCGCCACCTTCGCCGACGGTCTGAGGACCATGGAGATCATCAGGGCCGTCGTCGACTCCTCCCGCAACGACGGCGCGGTCACCGAAGTCCCGCCCGTCGCCTGACCGCCCTTACCGAAGGACCACACGAGCCTGCCCCCACTGCCGCCCGGGTATCCGCCACCCGGGCGGCTCACGAGAAGAACTGAGGAAACACACCATGAAGCTCGGCCTCTACAACGCGATCCTGCACGACCGGCCGCTGCCGGAAGCGATCAAGGTGATCGCCGATCTGGGCCTGACCGGCATAGAGATCAACACCGGTGGCTTCCTGCCCGCCGTGCACGTACCGACGTTCGACGACATCCTCGTCAGCGACGCCGCCCGGGACGACTTCCTCGGCCTCTTCGAGGGCACCGGCGTCTCCATCGCCGGACTCAACGCCAACGGCAACCCGCTGCACCCGAACCCCGTCATCGGCGAGAAGCACGCCGAGGACATCCGCCGCTCCATCCACCTGGCCGAGCGGCTCGGCCAGAACCGACTCGTGACCATGTCAGGCCTGCCCGGCGGTGAACCGGGCGCGACCCGCCCGAACTGGATCGTCAACGCCTGGAACTCCGCGGCCCTGGACGTCCTCGACCACCAGTGGAAGATCGCTGCGGACTTCTGGCGCGAGACCGACCGGCTCGCCCGCGACCACGACGTCAAGGTCGCCCTCGAACTGCACCCGCAGAACATCGTGTTCAACTCCGCCGACGTCCACAAGCTCATCGACCTCACCGGCGCCACCCACATCGGCGTCGAACTCGACGCCTCCCACCTGTTCTGGCAGCAGATGGACCCCGTCGCGGTCGTACGCCACCTCGGCGAACTCGTCTTCCACGCCGCCGCCAAGGACGTCCGCATCAACCCCGAACACGCCGCCCTCAATGGCGTGCTCGACAACAGCTTCCGCCGCCTGTCACCCGAGGAGCCGCGCACCAACCTCGGGGGCGACGAATGGGCCAACGAGTGGCCCAAGGCCTCCGCCTGGGACTTCGTCGCCCTCGGCAAGGGCCACGACGTCGCCTACTGGACCGAGTTCCTGCGCGCCCTCCACGAGGTCGACCCCGACATGCTCGTCAACATCGAGCACGAGGACACCGAACTCGACCGCGTCGAGGGCGTCGCCGTGGCCGCAGAGGTACTCAAGGCGGCCGACGCGGCACTCCAGGAGTCCCTGCGAGCCTGACTCAGCTGCGACGGAACCTGCACGCCTTCCACAAGAATCACCCCGGACGTGGGTCGTGAGCGTCCAGCACGCGGCCTCGCGCCCCGATGTCGGGGCGCGAGGCTGTCCCCTGATCTCGGCCGATGTCTGCGCGAAGTCGGCAGCCGTCCGGTTGCGCCTGGGCTGTGTGGTCCCGGCCATCCGCGGAGCGGGGCCGCCTCCGTTTCCGTGAGTGTGCTGGTCCGGTGCGTCGAGCCGGTCGCGGAGCCGTACGAACGTCTCGGCGAGGTCCGGTCGGACGTCCCTCAGGGCAGGCTCAGCGTCTCGAGTGCCCGCACCGAGACGTCGATGTGTGCGCCACGTCGTTCCACCAGTCCGTCGGTGGTGGAGAGGCAGCAGCGTCGTGGATCAGACCGTGGCACGCGCTTCCGCCTGGACGGAGGCGGGTTCCTCGGCGGGCAGCCGCGGGTGGTCAGGGCGGGACGTTTGGGGTCGCGGAAGGAACTTCGGCCAGATCGAGGCGGGACGTGGAGCGGCGCGGGTCAGGAGCGGCGAGGGGCCGTGGTGGTGCTTCGTATGACGAGGTGTGGTGTGACGACGACTTCTCGTTCGTCGTCCGTCGCCCCACCCTCCAGCCGGGCGACGGCCCGGCTCACGGCTCGGCGCGCCAGCTGGCGGGCTTCCTGACCGACCGTGGTGAGTTGGACGTGGGCGAGGCGGGCGAGGTGGCTGTCGTCGAAGCCGACGACCGAGATCTCGTCGGGCACAGAGATACGGGCGCGCAGGAAGGTGTCGAGGACGCCGATCGCGCAGTGGTCGTTGAAGGCGAGGACGGCGGTGGGGCGGGTGGCCTCGGCGAGGAGTGTTCGTGCGGCTGCGGCGCCGTGGTCCTCGGTCAGCCCGCCCGGCACGAGGCGGATGCGGTCGGTGAGGCCGTGGTGCTTCATGGCCGACCTGTAGCCGCGGCGGCGGTCGGCCGCGCCCGGCGCCCTGCCCCCGTCGATGTGGACGATGTCGCTGTGGCCGAGTGCCACGAGGTGGTCGACCGCCTGGCGGGCGCCCTCGTCGTCGGCCGCGCGGACGACATCGACGCCGTCGGCGATCGGACGCAGCCGGCGGGCCACGGAGACGACGGGCAGCTGCGCCGCGACTTCTGCCAGCCGGGCCGCCGAGGCATGGGGGCTGAGCAGGATCAACGCCTCGCATCGGTCGGCGAGCAGCGTCTCCACCGCTTCCTGTTCGCTGCGGTTCGTGGTGACGGCGCTGAGCGCGATCTGATAGCCGGCCGTCCCCGCCGCGGCGTAGAGCGCCTCGACCATGTCGGCGTGGAAGGGCTGTCGCAGGTCGAACTGCACTCCCACCAGGTGCGAGCGGCTGCTGCGCAGGAGGCGGGCCCTGCTGTCCGGCCGGTAGCCGATCTCCCGCGCGGCCCGTAGTACCCGCTCGCGACTTGCCGCGCTGGGCCCCTTGGCACCGCGCATGACCATGGAAGCGAGCGGCACGGAGACACCTGCCCGCGCCGCGAGGTCGCTGAGCGTCGGCCGCTTTCCGTCCGGGACGGCAGAGCGCGAGGGCACCGTCGGCCTTCCTGATCGAGGGTCTTCTGCGAGGTGATCGTAGACCGAGCCGAACAGGGCACGCACTGGTCGGCGTTGTTACAACGTTATAAATCAAATGTCCGCACAAACTCTTGACAGGCTGCCCGGCGCCTGGCGTACTGCTCCTGTTCTCTTAGAACGTTATAAGTCTGGAGCTGCGATGTACACGTTGGCGGTGTGTGCCGAGATGGTCTTCCGGGACCTGCCGATCGAGGAGCGGGCCCGGCGCATCCACGAGGCCGGCTTCCGGGTGGAGATCTGGGACTGGACCCGCCACGACCTGAACGCACTGGCCCAGACCCCCGCCGAGTTCTCCTCGATGACCGGCTACATCCGCGGCACCCTGACCGACCCGGACGGCGCGGCCGAACTCCTGCGCACAGCCGAGGAGTCCGTCAAGGCCGCCGAGCAACTCGGCTGCCCCCGGCTCAACCTGCACGGCACCGGCCTGGACGGCGAGGGCCTGCCCGTGTCGCCGGTGACCGGCGAGGCCACCGGCGACATGTGGATCACCGCCCACCGCACCCTCACCCGCCTGGCCGAACTGGGCGAAAGCGCGGGCGTCACCTTCACCCTGGAGAACCTCAACACCGCCGTCGACCACCCCGGCGTCCCGTTCGCCACGGCCGCCGACACCTTCTCCCTGGTCGCGGCAGTCGATCGGCCCGGTCTGCGGATGAATCTGGACCTGTACCACGCCCAGATCGGCGAGGGAAACCTCATCGAGCTGATCCGCCGCGCGCACGGCGCAAGCCTGATCGGAGAGATCCAGGTCGCCGACGTGCCCGGCCGCTGCGAACCCGGCACCGGAGAGATCAACTATCCGGCCGTCGCCCGCGCCCTCACCGACCTCGGCTACGACGGCACGGTCGCCCTGGAGGCATGGCCCTCCGGTGACAGTCACACCGCCATGGAGCGGTTCCGCGCCGCGTTCACCGTCTGATCCCCCTCCCGAGCCGCAGAGCCGGCCCCCCGACAGCTCCCCGCCCGACCCGCGACGGGATGCGTCACGTCCCGCCGCTGGATCACCCCTTCCCGCAAGTCAGCACAGTGAGGTGCCGAAATGAACCGATCGCTCTCCTCCCGCTCCCGCAGATTCACCGTCCTGGTGGCCATGACCGCCAGTACAGCCCTGGTACTCGCCGGCTGCTCCAGCAGCTCGGGCGGCAAGAAGTCGGAGGAGAGCGCGGCCGGTGACTCCGCCGGCAAGGCCACCACGCCCCGTATGACCATCGCGATGATCACGCACGCCGTCCCCGGCGACACGTTCTGGGACACCATCCGCAAGGGCGCCCAGGCCGCGGCGGCGAAGGACAACATCAAGCTGGTCTACTCCTCCGACCCTAACGGGGGCAACCAGGCCAACCTGGTGCAGAACGCGATCGACCAGAAGGTCGACGGCATCGCCGTCACCCTCGCCAAGCCCGACGCCATGAAGGACACCGTGGCCAAGGCGGTGCAGGCCGGTATACCCGTGGTCGGCTTCAACTCCGGTGTGGACGACTGGAAGAAGCAGGGCCTGATCGAGTACTTCGGCCAGGACGAGACCGTCGCGGGCGAGGCGGTCGGGAAGAAGCTGAGTTCCCTCGGTGCCAAGAAGATCGCCTGTGTCATTCAGGAACAGGGCCAGGTCGCCCTCGAGGCACGCTGCGCGGGCGTCAAGAAGGGCTTCTCGGGCACGACGGAAAACCTGTTCGTCAACGGCGCCGACATGCCGTCCGTGAAGTCGACCATCACCGCCAAGCTCAAGCAGGACCCTTCCATCGACTACGTCGTCACCCTGGCCGCCCCGGTCGCGCTGACCGCCACACAGGCGGTGTCCGACGGCGGCAGCAAGGCCAAGGTGGCCACCTTCGACCTCAACAAGGAACTCGTGAAGGCCATCCAGGACGGCAGCATCCAGTTCGCCGTCGACCAGCAGCCCTACCTCCAGGGCTACCTGGCAGTCGACTCCCTCTGGCTCTACAGGAACAACGGCAACTACAGCGGCGGTGGCGTCGCGCCCGTGCTGACCGGCCCGGCCTTCGTCGACGAGTCCAACGTCGCAACCGTCGCCTCGTTCGCCGCCAAGGGAACACGCTGACGCGTACGGCTCGGGTCACGGCCGGACCCATGAGGGTCCGGCCGGTCCGCTGCTGACCCTCACCACCGCCCCCACCCCCAGGCAAGGAAGCACATGACCCACCGCACCTCTCTCGGAGTCGCCGTGATCGGCGCCGGCCGCATGGGAGCCGACCACGTACGCCGGATCAGCGAGGTGACCAACGGCGCCCATGTGGCCGCCGTCGTCGACGTCGACATCGATCGCGCCAAGACGGTCGCCGCCGACATCGACGGATGCGCGGCCTATGGCGACGTCGCCGAAGCGATGGCCTCACCCGACGTCGACGCCGTAGTGCTCGCCTCACCGGGCGTCGCCCACGAGGCGGCCTTGCTCACCGCGTTCGAACACGACCTGCCCGTCCTGTGCGAGAAGCCCCTCACTCCCGACGCCGCCTCCGCCCTGCGCGTGCTGGAGGCCGAGCAACGGCTCGGGCACCGCCGGGTCCAGGTGGGCTTCATGCGCCGTTACGACCACGAGTACATCAAGCTCAAAGCGCTGCTGGACAGCGGGGAACTGGGCCGGCCGCTGATGCTGCACAACCGGCACCGCAACCCGTCCTGCCCGCCGGACTTCACCAGCGCCATGCTCATCAACGACTCCGTCACCCACGAGATGGACATCACCCGCTGGCTGCTCGGCCAGGAGATCACCTCCGTCACCGTCATGCGGCCGAGGCCCTCCGGCAACGCGCCCGAAGGACTGGCCGATCCCCAGTTCGTCGTCTTCGAAACCGACGGCGGCGCCCTGGTCGACGTCGAGATCTACGTCAACGCCCGCTACGGCTACCAGGTCCAGGCCGAGGCGGTGTGCGAGCACGGCACCGCCCGCATCGGCGACCGGCACGACATGCTCGTCACCACCGGCGGACGCTGGGGCGGCACGGTCACCCCCGGCTTCGTCGAGCGGTTCGAGGAAGCGTACGACCGCGAGGTCCAGGCGTGGGTCGACGCCACCCGACGCGGCGAGGTCACCGGCCCCAGCGCCTGGGACGGCTACGCCGTGGCCGCGGTCTGCGAGGCGGGCGTCCACGCCCAGACCTCGGGCCGCCGCGTCGAGGTGGAACTGGCCGAGCGCCCAGCCCTCTACCTCTGACCCCTACCGCCGGCACACCGAACCAGCGGGGATCGACCCTCCCCGCCCGACCACACCGCAGACGGGACGCATCATGAAGATCGGTCTGAACACCGACAGCGTCGGGCAGCTCACGCTCGACGAGACCCTGGACCTGGCCGCCGAACTCGGCCTGGACCACGTGGAGTTCGCCACCGGCGCCTGGTCCACGGCCCCGCACATCGACATCGACCGGCTTCTCGACAGCGACGGCGCGCGCCGCGAACTGCTGGCCAAGGTCGCCGACCGAGGGCTCACGATCAGCGCCCTCACCTGCTCGGGCAACCCCCTGCACCCCGGGCCCAGCGGGCGCGAGCACGACCAGGTCGCGCGCAGGACGATCGCCCTCGCCCCGCT
The DNA here is from genome assembly GCF_055575575.1 of Streptomyces sp. NPDC034049. Taxonomy (NCBI): domain Bacteria; kingdom Bacillati; phylum Actinomycetota; class Actinomycetes; order Kitasatosporales; family Streptomycetaceae; genus Streptomyces; species Streptomyces sp. NPDC034049. Next base: position 2,896 of record NZ_JBVISJ010000035.1, on the reverse strand, counting down.
TCTCGGCGTCGACCGCGTGGTGATGATGTCCGGGCTGCCGGGCGGGCCGGGCGACGCCAACCCCAACTGGATCACGGTCTCCTGGCCGCCGGAGACCACACAGATCCTCGACTGGCAATGGACCGAGGTCGTACTCCCGTACTGGCGAGACCTCGTCGCCCACTCCCTCGACCAGGGCGTTTCCAAGCTCGCTCTGGAGATGCACGCCCACCAGGCGGTCTACAACGTCCCCACCCTCCTGCGCCTGCGCGAGGAGGTGGGGCCCGTGGTCGGGGCCAACTTCGACCCCAGTCACCTGATGTGGATGGGGGCCGACCCGCTGGCCGCCATCGAGGCCCTGGGCGAGGCGATCTACCACGTGCACGCCAAGGACACCCGGCTGGAACCCACCCGGCAGGCGCTGACCAGCAGGCTGGAGACGCTGCCGGTCATGGCCGCCGAGGAACGCTCCTGGAACTACGTCACCCTCGGCTACGGCCACGACGACGCCTTCTGGCGCGCTTTCTGCCTCGCCCTGCGCCGAGCCGGCTACGACAACGTCCTGAGCATCGAGCACGAGGACGTTCTCGTGGCCCCCGTCGAGGGCGTCACCAAAACCGTCGATCTCCTGCGCCGCGTCATCCTGCGCGACCCCAGCTCCTACAAGCCCCAGGAGATCTGAGCCGTCCGAAGCCGCACGCACGGACACGATGTACGTATGTCCCGGATAGCCGGTGGGATCGGGGACGTTGTAGCTGAGACAGGGCGCCTGGGCGGCGGCGTCGGCGTCCGCGTCCGCCCGGAGCATCGGCTGTGCGGCCGACGATGCTCCGGATTCCCCCGCGTCGGCCCCCGAGAGCCACGTGATCGTGCACCTGTGTCACCGCCTGCGGGCGACTTCGCCAGCCTATGGCGGGGCAAGAGCGGTGAACGATGTTGTTCCGGACCTGCCCCGAAGTGCTGGACGGCAGCCCGGTGTTCGTGCGGTCGTCCGGTACCGGCGCACCCGCCCTTGCCGTCGCGCGCGTCAGGTTCCAGCGCGGTGGGGACGTCCGTCGCGATACGGACCGCCGGCCCGTCCCCGGCCTCGATGACGACGATCCCTCGGAGGGATGAGCCGATCGCGGCGACGGCAACCCACGCATCCGGCAGCATCCGGCACACCACCTCGGAATCGGCCACGATCAGTCTCTGTGCCGTGGGGGCCGAGGGGGCCGTGGTGCCGTGGTGCCGTGGCGATCGGCCGGGCCCGGCGACGTGCACGGCCGTCGTCAGCGGTTCAGCGCCCGCCCGGACCGGCGGACCGACGCGCTCCGGCTGGGCCTGGCGGTGGACGGCACGAGGGCCGTCCCACCGCTCCCCCGGGGACGCCATCTGCTCACCGATCCGGACGGCCGCACCGTCGAGGGCCACGCCACCAGAGCGCCGTCCGACCGCCCCGGCCGACCGGCGAGCCGGTCGGGTCAGCGCGCGTCCGCCATGCCGGCCGCGAAGGTCGTGCCGTCGGACGGGTCGATGAGGAGGAAGGAGCCGGTGCGGCGGGAGTCGGCGTAGGAGTCGAGGGCGACCGGTTCGGCGGTGCGGATCCTGACGCGGCCGATGTCGTTGGCGACCAGGCCGCCGGGGGCCGGGTGCTGCGCGAGGGTGTCGAGGGTCAGCCGCGACGGGATGTCCTCGACGATCGCCCTGACCGTGCGGGTGGTGTGCTTGAGCAGGACCCGTCGGCCGACGGTGAGCGGCTGGTCGGCGACATGGCAGACGGTGGCCTCGACGTCCTGGGTGAGGGCGGGCGCCCGGTCGCTCGCCACGATGAGGTCACCGCGCGCGATGTCGATGTCGTCCTCCAGCAGGACGGTCACCGACTGGGGCGCCCAGGCGACGTCGGTCGGCCCGCCCAGTTCGTCGATGGCCCTCACGGTCGAGGTGTGGCCGGCGGGCAGGACGGTCACGCGGTCGCCGACGCGCAGCGTGCCGCGGACGAGCTGCCCCGCGTAGCCGCGGTAGTCGGGATGCTCGTCGGTCCGCGGGCGGATCACGTACTGCACGGGAAGACGGGCGGGTCCGCGTGCCGTGTCCTGCTCCACGGGGACGGAGGCGAGGTGTTCGAGGATGGTGGGACCGCCGTACCAGTCCATGTTCGCGGACGGCTCCACCACGTTGTCCCCGGCCAGCGCGGAGATCGGAATGGCGGTGACCTCGTCGGCGCCGAGGGCGGAGGCGTAGGCCGTGAACTCCTCGGCGATCGCGGCGAAGACGGGCTCCCGGAAGTCGACGAGGTCCATCTTGTTGACGGCGAGCACGATGTGCGGGACCCGGAGCAGCGCGGTGACCGCGGCGTGGCGGCGGGTCTGCTCGACCACGCCGTTGCGGGCGTCGACGAGGACGACCGCGAGGTCGGCGGTGGAGGCGCCGGTGACCATGTTGCGGGTGTACTGCACATGGCCGGGGGTGTCGGCGAGGATGAAGCGGCGGTGGGGCGTGGCGAAGTAGCGGTAGGCCACGTCGATGGTGATGCCCTGTTCGCGCTCGGCGCGCAGGCCGTCGGTCAGCAGCGCGAGGTCCGGGGCGTCCGTGGCGGAGGCCTGTGTGACGGCCGCCAGTTGGTCGGCGAGTATCGACTTGGAGTCGTGCAGCAGCCGTCCGACGAGTGTGGACTTGCCGTCGTCGACCGAACCGGCCGTCGCGAAGCGCAGCGTGTCGATGGTCGTCATGGCTAGAAGTACCCCTCGCGTTTGCGGTCCTCCATGGCGGCCTCGGACATCTTGTCGTCGGCGCGGGTCGCGCCCCGTTCGGTGAGCCGGGAGGCGGCGATCTCGGTGATCACGGCGTCCAGCGTGGTCGCGTCGGAGTCGACGGCGCCCGTGCAGGACATGTCACCGACGGTCCGGTAGCGGACGAGGCGCTTCTCGACGCTCTC
>NZ_JBVISJ010000034.1:0-20989 GCF_055575575.1 Streptomyces sp. NPDC034049 | reverse complement strand
ACGAACACACTCGCGCCCTTCAGAGCGGTCATGACTACCTCCACACACCTCAGAAACCGACCGGTTTCCACCACAGTAAACCGATCGGTTTCCACGGCGCAAGTGCAAGCACCGTGCTGCGAGTTGATCGAGTGAGGACCTCGGCCAGGTCTGATACTCAGTGTCAAGATGAGTCGCAGGATCTGTGTTGTACGCTGCTCCGCACCAGCGAGGCACGTACGACAACGGGAGGACAGAGATGTCTTCGCATGTGGCGCCCGGTGACCAGGTGAGGACCGGACTCGACCGGCGTGCGGAGCTGCGGGACTTCCTGCGGTCGCGCCGGGCCCGGCTCAGGCCCGAGGACGTGGGCCTGCTCTCGCACGGGCGCCGACGGGTTCCCGGACTCCGGCGCGAGGAGCTGGCGCAGCTGGCCGGGGTGTCGTACGCGTACTACGCACGCCTGGAGCAGGGACGCGGCGAGACCATGTCGGCCGAGGTGCTGGACGCGGTCGCCCGCGCCCTTCGCCTGAACGTGGAGGAGCGCGACCATCTGGTCCGGCTGGCCCAGCCCGAGCGGCGGAGCACGCCACCGGCCGCGGCCCCGCAGCATCGACTGCGGCCCAGTGTCCAGCATCTGCTCGACGTTCTCGGCGTACCCGCCTACGTCGTGGACCGGCGCCTGAACATCCTGGGATGGAACCGGCTCGCCGGTGCCGTCTTCGGGGACTGGGGCCGGCTGCCGCCCGAGGAGCGCAATGTGGCCCGGCTGGCCTTCCTCTCGCCGGAGGCGCGCGCGAGGTTCGCCGATCCGGCCGGTACGGCGCTGCGGATCGCCGGCGTGGTACGGATGAACGCCGGCAAGAGCCCGGGGGACGCGCACTTCTCCTCACTGATCCACGAGTTGTCGGCGAAGAGCGAGGAGTTCCGGCGGCTGTGGGCGCGCCACGAGGTGAGCTGCGGGACCGCCGGCGAGACCGTGCGGATGCGGCATCCGCTGGCGGGAGAGTTCGACCTGGTCCACGAGCCCATGGCCCTGCCCGGCGACGCCCCCATGCGGTTGGCCACCTACCACGCCGAGCCGGGCTCCCGCTCGGAGGAGGCCCTGCGGATGCTGGCCAGTTGGGAGATGGAGCCGCTGCGCTGAGACCTGGGGACCTCATGCGGCCGCCAGCACGGCCGGTGACGGCGGCCGGCTCGGGGGACGGCGCCGTGGACGGGGCCGGAGACGCGGGACAGGGGCAGGCCGGTGCCGTGGTGGGCGTGGGCGATGATCTCGGCGGTGATGGAGATCGCCGTCTCCTCGGGGGTGCGGGCGCCGAGGTCGAGTCCGATCGGTGAGCGCAGGCGCGCGAGGTGCTCCTCGGGCACGCCGGCCTCGCGCAGACGTCCCAGCCGGTGCTCGTGGGTGCGGCGGGAGCCCATCGCGCCGTTGTAGCCGACCGGGAGGTCGAGGGCCACGGGGAGCAGGGGGATGTCGAACTGGGCGCCGTGGGTGAGGACGCAGATCGCGGTGCGGGCGTCGACCTCGGCGCGCTCCAGACAGCGGTGCGGCCAGTCGGCGACGACCTCGTCGGCGTACGGGAATCGCTCCGGGGTGGCGAAGACGGGGCGGGCGTCGCAGACGGTGACCCGGTAGTCGAGGAAGCTCCCGGCCCGGCTGAGGGCGGCGGCGAAGTCGACAGCTCCGAAGATCAGCGCGGGGCGACTGCGGCACGGCGTCCACTGTGCGTGACCGGCCCCGAGACAAGGAGCGGAGAGTTGTGGGACGACTCGGGTGTGTACTACCGCCGTTGGTACGTCCGGCAGTAGCAGGCAGAGCGATCCGGCTGCCGGTGGTGGTGGGCCGGACACGGGGAGGGGGACCGCCTTCACGGCAGGGGTCATCGGCGCGTGACCGTGCCTGACGCCCACGCCCACGCGGCGCGGCCGCCCCCTGTCGTGCGGTCCCGCCCCGTCCTGGTGGGCGGCGCTTCGACAAGGAGCGCGGCCGTCAGGTCCGGCGTGGGTTACGGCAGTCGCCAGTCCACCGGCTGGGCGCCCTGGCGCAGCAGCAGGTCGTTGGCGCGGCTGAAGGGGCGTGAGCCGAAGAAGCCCCGGTCCGCCGACATCGGGGACGGGTGTGCGGACTCGATCGCCGGCAGATCGCCGAGGAGGGGACGGAGGTTGCGGGCGTCACGTCCCCACAGGATCGACACCAGCGGCTTCCCGCGCCCGGCCAGCGCTCTGATCGCCTGCTCCGTGACCTCCTCCCAGCCCTTGCCGCGGTGCGCGGCAGGCTTGCGCGGGGCCGTCGTCAGCGCTCTGTTGAGCAGCAGCACGCCCTGCCGGGTCCAGGGGGTCAGGTCGCCGTTGGACGGCCGGGGCAGTCCGAGGTCGGAGTGCATCTCGCGGTAGATGTTCTCCAGGCTGCCCGGCAGCGAACGCACCTCCGGCGCCACCGCGAAGCTCAACCCGATCGCCATGCCCGGGGTGGGATAGGGGTCCTGACCGACGATCAGGACGCGGACGTCGTCGAAGGGCTGCTGGAAGGCGCGCAGGACGTTCGCCCCGGACGGCAGATAGGTCCGGCCCGCCGCTATCTCGGCCCGCAGGAAGTCGCCCATACCGGCGATGCGTTCGGCGACCGGCTCAAGAGCCTTCGCCCAGCCCGCTTCAACAAGTTCATGCAAAGGTCGTGGTGCCACGGCGCGTCACTCTACTGGCACACACTGACACCCCGCATACCCGGCGAAGCCCCGCCCACGGCCCCTCGCACAGGCGCTACCCTCCTGCTCGTCCAGATCCGCGAACCGGTCGGGCACCACCCCACGCGACCGGTCGCCAGGAAGGCAGCAGGTAGGCAGGAAGGAGCGGAGCTTGCTCCGTCACGAGGGCCCCTCCGGGCCCGCCGGGGACCAGGCTCCCGTCGTGCTCGCCGTGGACTCCGGTGGTTCGGGGTTGCGGGCGGCGCTGGCCCGGGGCAGCGAGCTGCTCGGGGAGCCGCTGGTGTCCGGGGAGGCGGTGCGGACCGGTGCGCGCGGTATCGACGCCGGTCATCTGCTGGAGCTGCTGGTGCCGATGGCGCGGCGGTTGCTCGCCGACGCCGGGTGCGCGGGTCCGGCGGCGGTGGCCGTCGGAGCCGCCGGGTTCGCCTCGCTCGGCGAGCAGCTGCGCGCCGAGCTGCCGTCCGCGCTGAGGCGCGAGTGGGGGGTACGCCGGGTCGCACTGGTGGCCGACGCGGTCACCGCGTACACCGGTGCCCTCGGCGCGCGGCCGGGTGCGGTGATCGCCGCCGGCACGGGTCTGATCGCGATCGGTACGGATCTGACCGCCTGGCGTCGGGCGGACGGCTGGGGCCACCTTCTCGGGGACTGCGGCGGCGGCGCGTGGATCGGGCGGGCCGGGCTGGAGGCGGCGCTGCGGGCGCACGACGGGCGGGACGGTGGTTCGGCCCGGCTGCTGGCGCGCGCGGAGGAGGTGTTCGGCCCGCCGGCCGGGATTCCGGGCCGGATCTACCCGAGGGCCGACCGCCCGGCGGTCCTGGCGTCGTTCGCGCCCGAGGTGGCCGCCCGCGCCGGGGACGACCCGGTGGCGGCCGGCATCCTGCGCGAGGCCGCCCGGCACATGGCCGACGCGGCGGCCGCCGTCTGCCCGCCCTCGGGCGGGCCCCGAGTGGCACTGACCGGCGGCCTGTTCGAACTGGGCGCCCCGCTCCTCGCCCCCTTGACGGCGGAGTTGGCCGAGCGGCTGCCGCACGCGCCGCTGGTGCCCGCGCAGGGGGATCCGCTCGCCGGTGCCGTGCGTATCGCCGCCGCGCTGGCGGCCGACGGGCTCGGCTTGCCGTACGACGAGAGGATGTTGTACGTGGTGGCCGAAAAGTAGTACCTGAAACAGGGAGTAATCCAGCCTGTCGGACAAGTGTTGTCGCGGTCACCGAAGTGCACCACTCAGCAGAGTAATGCGGTATCGATCGGTCCTGATCGGCACGTAACTCATCAGACAAATCAGGACGGATACCGCTCACCTGCACCCTCCCCGAACAGGGGAGCCCAAGAAGCCAGTAACATGCGGCGCCATGAGCTCCCCCACTGGGCCCGCGTCCGGCCTGCCTGTACGAATGCCGCGACCCCGCCAGCCCGGGCGGCACCGCCGCCCCGAGCCGCTGGCGGCTCCCGAGGGCGCGCCCGCGCTCGTCCTCGCGGTGCCGGGCCCGCCCAGCGCCGCCACGCGCAGCCTCGCCGAGGAGGTCGTGAGCATCGCGCGCTCCGAGCTCCCCGGCCTCGACGCACGCATCGGTTACGTCGACGGGGGGGCCGACGAGTTCCCCACGCTGCAGTCGGTGCTCACGCGCGCCGCCGAGGAGCGCACCGCCCGTTACGAGCAGGCGCGCGCCGCCGGCCTGGACGTCAAGGAGCCGGACGGCCCCGTCGCCGTCGTCGTGCCCCTGCTGGCCGGTCCGGACAGCGCCACGCTCCGCCAGGTGCGCCAGGCCGTCATGGAGAGCCGTATCGCGGCCGAGCTGACCGACGTCCTCGGCCCGCACCCGCTGCTCGCCGAGGCGCTGCACGTGCGCCTGTCCGAGTCGGGACTGGCACGTGCCGACCGGGCCCGGTTGTTCACCGTCGCCACCGCCGCGGACGGCATCGTCCTCGCCACCGTGGGCGGCGAGGAGGCCGTGCAGGCCGCCGGGATCACGGGCATGCTGCTGGCCGCGCGGCTCGCGGTGCCGGTGATGGCCGCCGCCCTCGACCAGGAGGGCTCGATCACCTCCGTGGCCGAGCAGCTGCGCTCGTCGGGCTCGCAGCAGCTGGCTCTCGCGCCGTACCTGATAGGGCCGGAGATCGACGCCGGTCTGATCGAGGAGGCCGCGAAGGAGGCGGGCTGCTCCGCCGCCGAGGCGCTCGGTCCCTACCCGGCGATCGGCAAGCTGGCGCTGGGCAAGTACACGACCGCGCTCGGCATCGCACCGCAGCAGCCCCAGGGCATGCCGGTTCGCTGATTCCGGCACCGCGCGGCCCGGCACACCGGACGACCGAGGGCCCGCTCCTCTCGCAGGAGCGGGCCCTCGGTCGTACGCGCGCCGGGCCGCACGCCTCTCCCCCCGGGGCGGCCTCAGTCGGCCAGGACGACGCAGGAGGCCGCCGGCACCTCGATCGAGCCGCCGCGCACCGGCAGGCCGGTGCGCGGGTCGACCGTGAACCAGGTGACGTCGCCGGAGCGCTCGTTGGCCACGTAGAGGGTGCCTGCCGCGTAGGTGAGGGCGCGGGGCCAGTGGCCGCCGCAGGGCACGGTCGTGACCAGGCGCAGTCCGTCGCCCTCGACGGCGAGCACGGAGAGCACGTCCGTGCCACGGGTGGCCGTCCACACGAAGCGGCCGTCGGGGGACACAGCGAGGCCCGAGGGGTACGCGTCGCCCTCCGGGGGCTCCGGAAGCACCGAGGTCTCTCCCAACGGCTCCAGCGGGCCGCCAGGGGCCTTCCAGCGGCAGACGGTGACCGTGGGCGTCAGTTCGTTCAGCACATAGACATACGATCCGTCCGGTCCGCCGGGGTGGAGGGCGAGGTGGCGCGGCCCCGAGCCCGGCCGCAGCGTCGTCTCGTGGTGCGCGACGGGGACGCCGTCCCGCACCGCGCACACCCGCACCGAGTCCGTGCCGAGGTCGACGGCGAGGAACCGGCGGCCGGACGGATCGGGCACCACCTGGTGGGCGTGCGGTTCCCGCCGGTCGCGGAGGTCGGGCCCGGACGTGGCGTGCCGGAGGGTCCCGGACGCGGGGGCCGCGAGGGTGCCGTCGGGGCGCAGCGGAACGGCGGTGACGCTGCCGGAGCCGTAGTCGGCGGTCAGGACGTGACCGGCGAGGACGGCGAGGTGGGTGGGGCCGCCGCCGACCGCCACCGGGGGCCCGGTCAACTCGGGCCGGTCGCCCGTCACCCGATAGGCGGCCACGGCTCCCTCGGGCCGCTCGCTGACCGCGTACAGGGTGCGCCCGTCCGGCGCGAGGGCCAGGTAGCTGGGGTCGGGGACGTCGTTCGCGCCCGACAGGACGGTCAGCGCGCCGGCGCTGTCGTCGACGTCGGCGACGAGGACGCCGGGGCCCCCAGCCGAGGTGAACGACCCGATGTACGCACGTCGACGCCGTGGCCCGCCCACCGCGCCCCTGCCCACCGCGTCCACTTCCGCTGTCACTGCCGTCCCCTCCCGCTCGCCCGTGTGCGGGCGAACACTAGCAGCAGGTCTAGACCAAAGTCTGCGACGCGGCTCGGGAGGGCCCGCGTGCGCCCCCGGATCGCCCTCGCTCCGGCGAGCGCGACGCCCGGGACGCGCGGTGAAGGCGCGCGGTAGGGGCGCATGGCGGAAGTACGCGACGGGAGACCCGAGGGGCGGATGCTCACGGAGGTTCGGCCGGGGCAGGAGGGCTGCGGGACCTTCGGTCGGTGGGCGGACGGACGGCGGGCGCGCCGCACCGACGGCGGGCAGACCGCGGGCCGACGGCGGGAAGGCAGCAGGCCGGCGGCGCGCACCAGGCGGGCGGCAGACCCTCGGTCGGGGGGCAGACGAGCGGCAGGCAGGGGCGCAGGCCGACCGCGGGCGGGCGGCTCGGCCGGCAGACGGCGGGCGGCTTGCGGACGGGCGGGCGGGCGGCTGACGGAAGTTCGATCGTCGGGCGAACTGACGGATGTTCGACCGGCGGGCGGTTACGTGGCCGTGCGTGAGCCCGGGGGCGTGCCGAGGGGGTGGGCCAGTTCCGACAGGGCCCTCTCCAGGTTGTGCAGGTGCCCGAGGGCGGCTCCGGCCTCCGCGGGGGCGAGCGTCTCCGGTCCGGCGGCCGTCGCCCGCGCACCGGGGGTCGTCAGCGCCTCCACCGCCGCCTTCACCCGCCAGCAGGCGGCGATCAGGGAGGCCTCGCGCGTACCGGAGGGGTCGGCGGTGGCGGAGACGAGGGCGCGCACCTCGCCCACGCAGTCGTCCAGGAGGCGCAGGGCCGCGTGGGCGCGTGCCTTGCGGGCGCGGAAGGGGTTCAGGGGGTGGACCAGCGGAGCGAGCGCCATCCGCGCCCGCCCGAACAGCAGCTCCAGTTCGGCGGCGTGGGGAGCCGGGTCGGCCCCGGGGACGCCCTCCAGCCGGGCGGCGGTGGCGGTCGCGGCGGCGTGCACACAGTGCAGGGCCCGCTGGATCCAGGCGTCGTTGGTCGCGTGCGTCGTGACCGGCAGGACGAGGACCACGGCCAGCATGGCGCACACCGCGCCCACCCCCGTCTCGACGAGCCGGAGCGCGAGCAGACCGGGGTCCAGCACACCGAGCAGGCCGTAGAGGAGGCTGACCATGACGGTGACCGCCAGCATCATCCAGGAGTACGAGACCGCCGCGGTGTAGAAGATGCCGAAGACGCAGACCGCGACGAGCGCGGCGGACGGCGCGGGCGCCCCGTCCAGCGGGACGGCGAGGAGCAGGCCGACGGCGACGCCGATCACGGTTCCGAGGATCCGGCGGAAGCCGCGGACCAGCGTCTCGCCGCGCGACGCGGTGTTGACGAAGATCCACCAGGCGGTGCCGACGGCCCAGTACCAGCGGTCCTCGGAGAAGGCCTGGCCGACGAGCAGGGCGCAGCAGCAGGCGACCGCGGCCTGGCACGCCTGCCGGGTGGTGGGCCGCGCCAGCCCCGCTCCGGGCGGCCCGGCGGGGAGCGCGACGGGCGGCAGGCCGCGCTCGACGGGCCACAGCAGGAACCGCACCCCGCCCGCGACCAGGAGCGCGAGCGTCATGGCGGCGTACAGGCCGGGCAGGTCCGCGGGGACGGTGTGGAGGAACTGCGTGATGAAGTAGCTCATGAACGCGAAGATGCCGAGCGCCTGGCCGCGCGGCCCCCAGCGGCGGGCGTAGACACCGCAGAAGACGGTGGCCACGAACGCGGCGTCACGGGCGGCGGGCGCGTCGTGCAGGACGGCGGCCAGGGCGAGGACGGGAAACCCGGCCGCCGGCAGGAGCGCGGTGGTGAGCCGCTGGGCGGGGACGTCCGCGTCGGTGACGGTGAACAGGGCGAGGAGGGCCGCCAGTCCCCCGGTGATCGACGCCGGGAGCGAGAGGCCGCTCAGTTCGGACGCGGTCACGGCGGCGCCCACACCGATGACGGCGCGCAGTGCGGTCCGCAGCCGCAGGTGCCCGGGATCGGGCGCCGTGAACATCCTCTTCATGACCGTGTGCCGCCCCCTTGCCGTTGCCCGCCCCGCCCGACGGCGGGCCGGGGTCTCCGGCGTGCGGCGGGCACGGCGAGGGCGCCGCGCTCCGGATCCGGCCTCGTCGCCGCTCCGGCACCGCGCGGCGCCCTGAGTTACGTGGATACGGCAGAGGTACCACCCCGGGCCCGCATGGCTCAACAGGCCGCTCCAGAGCTGGGCCATTGGCCCAGTCGTGGAAAGGGGCGGTCCGTACCGGTTGGGCCGTCGGATCAGACGGTCCGGGTGACGATGGGACCGATGGGTGGGCGAGTGACGTGGCTCGGGCGAGGTGCGGTTCACTGGGCCATCGGTACAGTTTCGTGATCACCTCATGACTCGGGAGGCGGACCGACCATGGCCGTGGACGAACTCGACACCCGCATCCTGCGGCTGCTGCTGGAGCAGCCGCGCACCAGCGTGCGGGAGTACGCCCGCGTCCTCGGCATCGCCCGGGGCACACTCCAGGCCCGGCTGGACCGGCTGGAGCGGGACGGAGTGATCACCGGCACTGGCCCGTCGCTCTCCCCCGCCGCGCTCGGTCACCCGGTGCTGGCCTTCGTGCACATCGAGGTCACCCAGGGGCACCTGGACGATGTGGGCGACGCGCTGGCGGCCGTACCAGAGATCGTCGAGGCGTTCTCGATCACGGGCGGCGGTGATCTCCTGACCAGGGTCGTGGCGCGGGACAACGCGCATCTGGAGGACGTCATCCAGGCGCTGATCAGCCTGCCGGGCGTGGTGCGCACGCGTACGGAGGTGGCGCTGCGGGAGCGGGTGCCCTACCGGCTGGGGCCGTTGGTGGAGTCGATCGGCTCGGCGGCGGGCCGGCCGGCCCGGAACTGAGCGATGACATCCTGGCGTTCATGAGCACTACCCGTCACACCGCCCGAAGCACTTCGGTCATCTTCGATCTCGACGGAACACTCGTGGACAGCGAGCCGAACTACTACGAGGCGAGCGTGCGCATTCTCGCCGACCACGGTGTCACCGGCTTCACCTGGGCGGACCACGAGCGGTACATCGGCATCAGCGTCCAGGAGACGGTCTCGGACTGGAAGGAGCGGTACGACCTCGCCGCGCCCGTCGAGGCGATCGTCGCGGCCAAGAACCGCCACTATCTGGAGCTGGCCCGCGCCGGCACCCGGGTCTACCCGGAGATGCGGACATTCGTGGAGCTGCTCGCGGCGGACGGCGTCCCCATGGCCGTGGCCTCGGGGTCGTCGCGCGAGGCCATCGAGGTGATCCTCGGCGCGACGGGACTCGACCGGTCTCTGCGGACCGTGGTGTCGGCGGAGGAGGTCGACCGCGGCAAGCCGGCCCCCGACGTGTTCCTGGAGGCCGCCCGTCGGCTGGGGGTCGACCCGGTCGACTGTGTCGTCCTGGAGGACGCGGCGCCGGGTGCGGCCGCCGCGCACGCGGCCGGGATGCGGTGCGTCGCGGTGCCGTATCTCGCCGCGCGGGCCGACGACCCGGCGTTCGCGACGGCGGGACTGCTGGTGCGGGGCGGGCAGGAGGAGTTCACGGCGCGGGAGGCGTACGACTGGATCGCGGCCTCGGGTTGCTCGTGACGTCGGGTGGCTCGTGACGTCGGAGCCCGGCCGCCGAGGGTGTCGGTGGACCGGGCTCCGGTCGAGGGTTCCGGGTCGGGCGGCTCAGACGGTCGGGCCCTGGCCCGCCTTGCGGGCCCGCCGGTGCAGGATCCAGCCCGTCACGGTGAGCGCGGCGGCCGAGGCGGCCGCGCCGAGGACGGTGAGGCCGGTGGCGGCGAGGCTCCCGCCGCCTCCGGTGGTCGTGGTGCCACCCGCACTGCCGGAGGTGCCGGTCGTGCCGGTGCCGCCGGACGTCGAACCACCGCTGGAGGTACCGCCGGTGGAGGTGCCACCGGTGGTGTCGCCGCCGTCGTCGTCGGTGTCCACCGGGTCCTGTCCGACGAAGGCGACCGGCACCTTGACGTCCTGCGAGCGGTCGCCGGACAGGGTGTGGTCGGCGCGGGTGGCGAGGACGCACGGGGCCTTGAAGCAGTCGGTGTACTCGTCCCTGGCGTCGATGGTCAGCTCGACCTCGAACGCGCCGCCGTCCTCGTACGGTGTGGCCAACTCCTCACCGTAGTCGGGCGGGTTGGAGGAGATCCACGCGGAGGAGTGCGACTCGCCCGTCATGTCGACGCCGCCGATGCACGGGGAGGGCGGTTCGCCGGCGCCGTTGTCGACGCAGAGGGCGACGTAGACGCCCTTCTTCTCGTCGTAGCCGGAGCCGGTGACCTTCAGGGTCTGGTTCTCGGTGGCGAGGTTGTTGACGGGGGTGACGGTGAGCCTCTGGCCGTCGGAACCGGTGACCGTCTTCGTGCCGGAGGGCTCGTCGTTCCCGCCGTCGCCGCCCCCGTCGCCGCCCCCGCCGGTGCTGTCGTCGGCGTCGGTGACGGTGAGGGTGAAGGCGGCGGTGCGGGTCGTGCCCACGGTGTTCCTGAACACGGCACGGTACTGGTAACCGTCGTGCGCCGCCTTCGCCTTGAAGGTGTACGTGTGCTTCGTCGCGCCCTCGACGGCGGACCAGGTCTGGGCGCCGTCGGTGCTGACCTCCCACGTCACGGTGGGTGCGGGGGTGCCCTCGGCCACCGCGACGAAGGAGACCTCGTCGCCGGGTGCCACGGTCCGGTCGGTCGGGGACTGGGTGACCTTCGGGGACATCCGGCGGTCGAGCCTGGTGATCTCGCCCTCGGTGGGGCTGCTGACGTAGACCGTGGTGCCGCCGGGGGCGACGGCGACGGAGGCGGCGCCGTTCTGGGAGTCGTTGCCCTCCAGCCTCGTGCGGGTGGCGGTCTCCGCGTAGGTGGCGGTGTCGTACACGCCCAGGTTGCTGACGCCGTCGCTGCCCTCGCCGAGGCTGCCGTCGTCCTGCCAGACGACGAAGGCCCGGCCGGTGGCGGTGTCGAAGGCGATGTCGGTGGCCTCGTCGGGTCCCCCGATCGTCTTCAGGAGCTTGCCGTCCTTGTCGTGGACGAGGACGGAGTCGCCGCTGCCCACCCAGACATTGCCGGTGGCCGGGTCGGCCTCCACGAACTCGACGCTCGGGGCGGTGAGTTCGGCCGAGGCGGTGACGGTGAAGGTGCGGGTGTCGACCCGGCGCAGGGTGCCGCCGGCGGTGCCCACGGACCAGGCCGCGTGGCGGGCCTTGTCGACGCCGAGCAGGGAGCCGCCGTCGAGAGTGAGGGTGCGGTTCTCCAGGGGGACGGCGGTGGCGATGTCGACCTCGGAGAGCTGGGCGCCCTGGGCGACCAGGACGGTGGAGTCCTTGGTGCCGGGGCCGATCCCGGTGATGTTGGCGCCCGCGATCCACTTGCCGGTGGCGGCCGGGTCACCGGCCTTGGCGGTGCCGATGCCGCGCAGGGCGAACTGGAACACGACGCCGTCGCCGGCGAGCGGGGCGGCGATCCGTACGACGGCGCGCGGGCCCAGCGTGCCGGTCGTGCCCGGGAAGTTGGGGGTGTGGCCGAGGCTCTTGCCGTTCGCCGGGTCGAGGGCGTGCAGCCCCCGTTCGTCGACCTCTCCGGAGGCTGCGAAGTTGTCCGAACCCGCGTACAGCTTCCCCGACTCCGGGTGCAGCAGCAGGTCGTTGACCTTGCCGGCCGCCGGGAACGCGGCGGACTCGACGTAGTCGACGGTGCCGGCGGGGACGTCCTCGCCCTCGCCGCCCCCGTCACCACCTCCGGTGTCCTGGCCCTCGAACCGGACGGGGACACGGACGTCCTGGGAGCGGTCGCCCGAGTTGCGGTGGTCGACCCTGGTGACGACGGAGCAGTCCACCTTGGCGCAGTCGACTCCGTTGTCCTCGGCCTCGATGTCGATCTCGACGTCGAAGGTGCCGCCCTCGCCCCAGGCGATGGCGAGGCTGCCCTCGTACGGGTCACCCTTGGGGACGATCCAGTGGGAGGAGCTGCCGGTGCCGGTCTCGTCGGCGCCGCCGATGCACGGGGAGGGGATCTTGCCGTCGCCGTTGTCCTTGCACAGGGCGACGTAGACGGCCTTGGTCGTGTCGTAGCCGGAACCGGTGACCCGCAGTTTCTCGGCGTCGGGATCGAGGTTGGCGGAGGCGGAGACGGTCAGTCGCTGACCGTGCGCGCCCAGGCCGGTCTTCGGGGTGTCGGCGGCCTGGGCGGCGGTGCTCACCGTGACGGCGGTGAGGGTGGCGGCCACCAGGGCGACCGCTCCGAGGAGCGCCGCGGGGCGTCCGAGCCGCGGTCCGGCCGGACGCCCCGGCCGCCGGCCCGTCGTGTCGTCTCTCATGGGTACCTCATTCGTCGGGTGCGCCCCGCACCCGGGGGACGCCGGGGGCCGGGCCCCGTGGCGAAGGGGCCCGGCCCGGTGGGTGGTTACTGGAAGGCGAGGGGGGCGTGGACGTCGTACTTGCGGTCGTTGGAGTCGAAGTGGTCGGCGCGGGTGACCACCGCGCAGGTGACGTCCTCGCCGCAGACGCTGCCGTCCTCGAGGGTGGCCTGGACGTAGATGTTCACGCTGAAGGTGCCGCCGGTGCCGAACTTGGAGCTGTTGGCGAAGAGGCCGCCGAAGGTGTTGTTGATCCAGTGGGAGGCGCCGGTGGCGCCGGACTCGTCCTGGCCACCGAGGCAGGGGGTCGGCTTGTCGGCGCCCTGCGCGCCGTTGACGACGCAGAGGCCCACATAGATGCCCTGGCTCGTGTTGTAGCCGGAGCCGGTGACGGTGATGACCTGGCCCGACGCGGCGGCCGTGTTCGGCGCGGTCAGGGACAGGTTGTAGGTGGTGGTGGCGTCGACGATCGTGCGGGTCGAGGTGGCGGCGGAGGCCGAGGTCGCGAGGCCCAGCGTCAGAGCGGCGGAGGCGGCGACGGCGAGACCGGTACGGGCGGCGGTACGGGCGGAGAGAACGACTCTCATGGGGAGAGCACCTTTCTCGAGAACGAGGAGGCTTACTTAGGTAAGGCTTACCTAATATCGCTCGTGATCTTTTTGTCAACAGAACGCAAAGAACCTGCAACGGGCTTGCGTGCGGCCCGTGTTGACCCTGTCCGCAGGGCTCAGGAGTCCGCTCCGCCGGCGAGCACGGTGAACTCCGCGACGGCCTCACGGCCCCCGGTGACGGAGTACAGCCGTACGGTGTGCGCGCCCTCGGTCGCGGTGTCGTACACGGGGAAGTCGCGGGCGACCCGGCCCGACGCGTCGGCCACGGCCTGGTAGCGGGTGTCGTCGTCGATCGCGACGAGCACGACCTCACCCGGCGCGAAGCCCTCGCCGGTGACCCGTTGCGTGTCCCCCGCCGCGAGGCTCGCGCGGTCCACGGCCGTGGACGGGGACTCCCCCGCCTCCTGACCCGCGCCCGTACCGGCACCCGTATCGGCATCGGCGTCCGTGTCGGCATCGGTGCCCGTGTCGGCTGAGCCGTTCGGTGTGCCGGTCCGGCCCGGCGGTGACGAGGAGGCGTCTCCGTCGGACTGACCGGGCGGTCCGGCCTGGGGAGCGGTGGGCCCGGACGCGCCGGTTCCCACGGTCACGTCGAGTGGGGCGAGTTCGTCGTCCGCCGCGTACGGCCGCCCGCTCCACCGGGTGAGCAGTGCGGCACCCTCGGCGGTCAGCGACACCCGCAGGCCGGACCAAGTGACGCCGCCGCTGCGGACGTTCGGCGCGATGGCACCCGTACCGACCTCGGCCAGCGTCAGATCGCCGCTCTCCCCCGCCCGTTCGGCCCGCACCCGGAGCGTCCCGGTGCCGGCGTCGAGCCGCAGGCGCAACCGGTCGAGCGTCAGGGTGTCGGTGCCGGCTCCGCCGATGCGGATCGAGCCGTCGAGAGCGACGTCCGCGTCCCCGGCGCTCGGGGTCGCCCTACCGTCGTCGACCGGGAACCAGGTCCGGCCGCCGGAGCCGCGCATGGCGGGCGCCCCGGCCGTCACCGTCGCGTCGACGCCGGTGGACGCCTCGAACGACGGGCCCCAGCTCGCGAATCCGCCGGACACCTCGCGCGGGGTCTCGCCCCCGTCGCGTGCCGTCGCCGTTCCCTGGCAGAGCAGGGCGAGCAAGGCGCCCGCCGCGGTCACGGCGGCACCAGGTCTGTTCATCACCTCGAAGTCCTCCCTGGAAGGTCGACCGGGCGGCCGACCGGACGCCCCGCCCCGGGGGCGTCGACCGATCTGTGGACGGCTGTCGTCGACAGACCGTCAGCTCGCGTCGTCGGACACGGAGTCCGTGCGGCGGCGACGCGCCCAGACCCAGGCGGCCCCGCCTGCGGCGACCAGCCCGGCCGCGGTGACGCCGAGCGGTACGGCGGCACTGCCGGTGCTGGCCAGCGGCTCGTCCGAGCCGCCCGTGCCGGTGGATGTGCCGCCCGCGCCGCCGGTGGCCGTCGCGCTCGAACCGGCCGACGGGGTCGCCGTGCCGCCGGTGCCCGGCTCGTCACCCTCGCCGTCGCCCGAGCCCGCAGCTCCGGCGAAGGTCACCGGGATGCGGACCGTCTGGCTCTGGTCGCCGCCCCTGGTGTGGTCGTTGCGGGTGATCACGGCACAGGTCACACCGGACTTGGCGCAGTCGGTGTTGGCGTCCTTGGCCCGCACCTTGACCTGCACGGAGAAGGCGCCCTTGTGCCCGCTGCCTCGGTACGGCTTCGCCAACCCCTCCCCGTACGAAGGCGGGTTGGAGGAGACCCAGACCGACGCACCGGAGTCGCCGGACATGTCGACGCCGCCCACGCAGGGCGTGGGGGTCCTGCCGGCGCCGTTGTCCACGCAGAAGGCGACGTAGATGCCCTTCTCGGTGTTGTAGCCGGTGCCGGACACGGTGACCGTCTCGCCGTCCGGGTCGAGTCCGGAGCTTTTGGAGACGGTGAGTCTCTGGCCCTCGGGACCGCCCGCGGAGCCGCCGGCGGCGATCGCCGAGGGGGCCGGGAAGAGGATCAGGGCACTCGCGACGGCGAGGGCCGCCGGGGCTGCGCGCAGGGCACGTAGGCCACATCTGTGCATCGGTGTCAGCACTCCCACCATAGGAAACTCAGGTAAGGCTAACCTAAGGCAACCAACACCTGGTTCGAGCGGTAGACATGGAAGGCGGTTCGATGCGTGGGTCAGGAAGACCTCAACTCACCAGCAGAGGAAGGGGAGTTGCCGCACTCGCCGTTGCTTTCGCGATGCTGGCGGCCGGATGCGCAGGCGGCGACGGGGACGGTGAAGCAACGGGGGCGAAGTCCTCGGCGCCGTCCGCGAGCGACCGGGCGGCCGCCGCCCAGAAGCAGTTGAGGACGAACTCCCTCGTCCCGCTGAAGGGCGCGGCACCCACGCCCGAGTTGCCCGTCACCGTCGACTCGTCGGACGGCCGGAAGGTCACCGTCGAGGACGCCTCCCGGATCCTTCCGCTC
This sequence comes from Streptomyces sp. NPDC034049, assembly GCF_055575575.1. NCBI lineage: Bacteria > Bacillati > Actinomycetota > Actinomycetes > Kitasatosporales > Streptomycetaceae > Streptomyces > Streptomyces sp. NPDC034049. The sequence continues at coordinate 5,439 of NZ_JBVISJ010000034.1, read as the reverse complement.
AACGGGGGCATAGCGGAGATCGTGTTCACGCTCGGTCTCGGTGACAACGTCGTCGGCCGGGACATCACCGCGACCTTCGAGGAGGCCGCGGACCTTCCCCAGGTGACCAAGGCGCACGACGTGAGCGCGGAGAGCGTGCTCTCGCTGGAGCCGACCGTGGTGCTCGCCGACACCGACACCGGCCCCAGCGAGGCCGTGGACCAGATCCGTGACGCCGGGGTCCCCGTGGTCGTCCTCGATCCGGCCGACGAACTCTCCGACGTGAGCACGCGGACGACGCGCGTGGCGGAGGCGCTGGGCGTTCCGGCGGCCGGCGAGGCCCTCAACGAGCGCTTCGCGGGCGAGTTGAAGGCGGCGCGGGCGGCCGTGCCCGAGGGGAGTCGGCCGAAGGTCGCGTTCCTGTACATGCGGGGGTCGGCCGCGGTCTATCTCATCGGCGGGAAGGGATCGGGAGCGGACTCCCTCATCGACGCGGCCGGGGCGGAGGACGCGGGGGTGGCGGCGGGGCTGGACAAGCCGTTCACCCCGATCACCAGCGAGGCCCTCGTGAAGGCGCAGCCCGAGGTGATCCTCATGATGAGCAAGGGACTTGAGTCGGTGGGTGGGGTGGACGGGCTGGTGGACATCCCCGGCATCAGGGAGACGCCGGCCGGGATGGACCGGCGGGTGGTGGATCTTGAGGACGGGGTACTGCTGAGCTTCGGGCCGCGTACGCCGTTGGTGATCGACGTCTTGGTGGATCGGTTGCATCGGGGGTGAGGGGGGCGTGACCGAGACACGCGCCAAAGAGGCGACGGGATGATCTTGGACTGGCCTGGCGCCGGAGCCAGCTACGTGCTCCGGGTCAGCAGACCGGCGTCGATGACCTCAGCGATAAGGGCGGCGCCGCGGCTGTTCTGGTGGATGTGGTCGGTCGTGAGCACGAGACCTCGCCGCCGCGAGATCGTGTCGAGGCTGCGGCGCAGCACTGCGTGCTCGACGAGGACGCCGACGACCGCCGCGGGCGTCACCTCGCGGTATGGAATCGGCGGCGGGTCCGCTCGGCGCAGTTCCTCGATCTGGCGTTCGTGGAGCGGAAGGTAGGCCACCTCGTTGGTGGCGGCGACGTCGGCGATCATCCGGCTGTACGTCTGCGATGCCTGTGCCGCTGCTCCGTCGAGTTGTTGGCCGAGTACCGGTAGCGACAGGAGACCGATCGTCGCGTCGGTCTCCGCTCGCAGCCGTGCGACGACGGCTCCCAGGCACTGTTGGAACCAGCCGGCCGACGGGCGGTCGAGGAGCTGTTTGCGCTTCATGGCCTGCTCGATGGGGTAGCCGGCGAGGCTTGCTCGGGCGTCGTTGGTCCCGATCAACACGGTGATCACATCGGGTGGGTTCGTGACGACGGCATCGAGGCGCTGCAAGAGGTTGTAGGCGAAGTCGCCGTTGGCGCCGAAACGGGTCAGCTGCACGTCACCGGGAGGGTGGCGTCGTCCGAGAAGATCCAGGTAGTCGACGCTGAACTGCGCGCGGGTGAGGCTGTCGCCGAGGCACGCGATGCGTGTCGTCACGGCGCTTCCTCCGGGCTGGGCGTGCCGACGCGTCCGGTGGGGCGGGTGTCGGTCCGAGGACGGTGGTCGGTGCCGAGGGTCGCGGTGATGGCCAGGATGGACGTCGGCCCCTCCATGTCGACCACGTGCCATACCCCGGCCGGGTTGATGGTGGCCTCGCCCGGCCCGAGCAGAACGCGGTCGGGCACCCCGTCCACGTCGCGGGTGACCGTCACGGACCCGCTGAGGCAAACGACCAGTTCGTCGCCCGCAGGGTGGCTCTCCCCATGGTCGCCGAGCCCATCCCCGTCGAAGATCATCACCATCCGGCCCTCGGCGCCGTCTGCCGCGACCGCGGCGCTGTAGGCCTGGAGCACCTCCGGGTCCCAGGTGAAACCCTCGACGGATCTCGCTCTCGATCCGGGTCCGAGGTGCACGGGGGTGGTCCGCAGGTTTATCGCATTGCGTTCGTGGTTGACGAGTCTCATGCCGACGATCGTCCACGACAGCGATCGGACGGTCTTGAAGAAAAGGGAACAGAAGCCGACGCGAAGGGCGGACGGTCGGCGGCTACCCGGCTCCGAGGATGACTTCGCCGCGACGCCAGGCCGTCGGCGATCGGCCCGTGAACTCGCGCCAGTCCCGCACGAGATGGGCCTGGTCGGCATAGCCGGAGACGGTTGCCACATCGCCCCACGGGAGCGGGTCCCGCGCCGCCGCCAGTTCGTGCGCGTGCTCGAAGCGCAGGACTCGGGCGAAGGTCTTCGGCGCCAGGCCCACCTCACCTCGAAACCGCTCGGTGAGGTAGCGACGGCTCCAGCCGAGTTCCGCGGCGACCGCAGCAACCTGGACGCGCCCCCTCGCGGCGACGAGGCGGCGCCATGCCTCGGCCACCTCGGGGCGCCCCCAACGCACAGGGTCGCCGCAGGCGCCACGGCCGACAGCTCGGAGGAGCAATTCGTCCAGCGCGGTGAACCGCGCGGCCCATGTCGTCGCCGATCGGAGCCGTTCGACCAGCTCGACGGCAAGCGCTCCGAGAAGCTCGTCAAGGGGGACCAGTCGGTGGGCGAGCTCGGCGGCGGGCATGCCGTAGATGGCCCGGGCCCCGAGCGGTGTCAGCGACACCTGAACACCTTGCTGGCGTCCGTCGTGGTGAATCGCGACGGACCGGCACATCAGGCCGCCGGCCACGCTGCCGAATCGGGTGACCGGTGACCCGTCGTCAACGCCCGCCGCGACCTCCAAAGGATCTGACAGGCTGATCACCGCAGTGAGCGCGCGGCTCGGGGGGCCGCAGTGCACCCCCGTCGGGAGCCCGCGGAGGTCGAAGCCGACATACGAGTCGACGTACTGCCGCAAGGCGGGCGCCGGATGTGCGGCGATCCCGGTGGCCGTGTGGTCCCCCATTTTCGTCAGTGTACGAGCCGCCCGGCCCAGGAAGGCGTTCTTCCCCGACCCCGACCCCGACCTCAGCCGCTTTCGGGTGCGGGTGGGTGGGGCTTCTCGCGCAGTTCCGCGCGCCCCTAAAAGCTTCAGGCCCCTGCGGGCCTGAAAGACCACGGCCCTGCGGGCCTGAAAAGCACGGGGCGCAGCCCCTGCTTTTCAGGGGCGCGGGGAACTGCGCGACCAGCCCCCACTCACCCGCAGACGAACAACCGGCCCTCAAACCTCACGTATCGAAGTCCACCGTCAGCTTCTCCGTGACCGGATACGACTGGCAGGTCAGCACGTACCCCGCCTCGACCTCCGCCGGCTCCAGCGCGAAGTTGCGGCGCATGTCGGCCTCGCCTTCGGTGACCAGGGCGCGGCAGGTGCCGCAGACGCCGCCCTTGCAGGCGAAGGGCAGGTCGGGGCGGGTGCGTTGGGCGCCGTCGAGGACGCTGCGCTCGCGGGGCAGCGCGGCGGTCGTGGTGCGGCCGTCGAGGACGACCGTCACCTCGCTGACGGGCCCCTGCGCGGCGACCTCCTCGTGCCGCGTCTCCCGGACGGGTTCGTCGTCGGCGTGGAACAGCTCCTGGTGGACGCGGTCGGCGGGTACGCCGAGCCCGTCCAGGACCCGCTGGGCGTCGCGGACCATGCCGTGAGGGCCGCACAACCACCAGTGGTCCGCCGTCCCGACGTCGACCAGGGCGCCGATGAGGGCGGCGAGCCGGTCGGCGTCCAGGCGGCCGGAGAGCACCTCGGCCTCGCGGGGTTCGCGGGAGAGGACGTGGGCGAGCTGGAAGCGGGCCGGGTGGAGGTCCTTCAGGTCGGCGAGTTCGTCGGCGAACATCACCGTGGCCGTGCGGCGGTTGCCGTAGAAGAGGGTCACGGTGGAGCGGGGGTCGGCGGCGAGCACGGACTCGGCGATGGAGACCATGGGGGTGATGCCGGAGCCCGCCGCGACCAGCACATGGTGGCCGGGGGCGGTGAGGTCCGGGGTGAAGAAGCCGGTGGGCGCCATGACCTCCACGGTGTCGCCGGGCCGTACGTCGTTGACCAGCCACGACGAGAAGAGTCCGCCGGGGACGACGCGTACGCCGATGCGGGGTGTCGTCCCGGCCGGGGAACAGATCGAGTACGAGCGCCGCTCGTCGCGACCGTCGATCTCGCGCCGCAGCGTCAACGACTGCCCCGGCGCGAACGCGAACTCCTCCGCCAGCTCCGCCGGGATCTCGAACCCGACGGCGACGGCGTCCTCACAGAGCGGCTGGACCGCGGCGACCCGCAGGGGGTGGAACGCCGGACGCCGCCGCGCACGCGCCCGTCCCGCCCCGCCCCGGAGAACGGCTCCCGCCGGCTCGGGAGCGGCGGCGGCATAGGGCTCCGTGCGAGCCGTCCTCGTCGGCTCGTTGCGCAGGCCTCGTGTCGGCTGCTGGCTGAGGCCTTCCATCAGATCTCCTTGACGTGCTCGAACGGCTCGCGGCAGGTGTGGCAGCGCCACAGGGACTTGCAGGACGTGGCGGCGAAGCGGGAGGTCTCCTCGGTGTCGGTGGAGTCGCAGCGCGGGCAGGCGACCGACCGGCGGGTGGGCGACAGCAGCAGCGGCACCGGGCCACGGGGGGCCGCGCCGGGCGGGGCGATGCCGTGTTCCGTCAGTTGGCGGCGGCCGGTGTCGGTGATCCAGTCCGTGGTCCACGGCGGGTTCAGCACCGTGCGGATCTCCACGCGTTCGTAGCCGGCGGCCCGCAGCCGTGCCGCCACGTCGGCGCGCATCTCGGCCATGGCCGGACAGCCGGAGTACGTCGGGGTCAGGCTCGCGACGACCGTGCCGTCGGCCGTCAGCCGCACCTCCCTGAGGACACCGAGGTCGGCCAGGGTGAGCATCGGCAGTTCGGGGTCCGGCACCTGCTCGGCGATGTGCCGGGCGCGCCGCGCGGCGTCGGTCAGGGTGGTCACCATGTCGCCTCCGGGTGGGCGCGGGCCACGCTCTGCAACTCGGCCAGCAGCGGCGCCAGATGCTCCGTGTGGTCGCCGGCGCGGCCCGCCCCCGCGAGCGGCCGGTACACCGGCATCGGCAGCCCGGCCGCCTCGGTGACCTGGCGGAGCACGGCGGCGACCTCATCCCGTACGTCGTAGGCGGTGAACAACTCCCCGAAGTACGGGGCGATCCGCTCCAGGGCCCTGCGCATGCGCCGGTGCGACTCCTCCGTGCCGTCGCCCAGCCGTACGGCCCATTCGGCGGCGTACTGCCGGTGGTACGTCAGTTCTTTGACGCCCTTCGCCGCGACCGCCGCGAGGACCGGGTCCGGGTGGGTGACCAGCCGCTCGAAGTGGGCGAGGCGCCAGCTGGACAGGACGAGCAGGCGGGCGACGCTGAACGCGAAGTCTCCGCCGGGGAGTTCGGCGAGGCGTACGTTGCGGAAGTCGTCGGCGTCGCGGAAGTAGGCGTAGGCGTCCTCGTCGCGTCCGGTGCCGTCGACCTGCCCGG
>NZ_JBVISJ010000033.1:0-21242 GCF_055575575.1 Streptomyces sp. NPDC034049 | reverse complement strand
GCCGACGTCATCGCCGAGACCCTCAAACCGTCCTACGACGCGGAGGCGCTCAAGGCCCGGGTCAAGGTCCTCGCCGACAAGCACCCGCTCTACCCCGGCCTGTAACCGACAACCTCCCGCAGCGGGCGTGCCGTCACCGGCGGCACGCCCTCTCCAACCCACGGAGCGTGGCGTGGCAATCAGCGTCTTCGACCTGTTCTCCATCGGCATCGGCCCGTCCAGTTCGCACACCGTGGGCCCGATGCGCGCCGCCGGGATGTTCGTCAGGAGGCTGAAGCAGGACGGAGCGCTGGCCCAGACCGCGACCGTGCGGGCGGAGTTGTTCGGTTCCCTCGGTGCCACCGGCCACGGCCACGGCACCCCCAAGGCGGTCCTGCTCGGCCTGGAGGGCAACGAGCCGCACACCGTCGACGTCGCCCGTGCCGACCTGGACGTCGAGCGGATCCGCGCCACCGGACGCATCCACCTCCTCGGCGCCGAGATCGGCCCCGCCCACGAGATCGGGTTCGACACCGTCACCGACCTGGTCCTGCACCGCAGGCGCTCACTGCCGTACCACGCCAACGGCATGATCCTCTCCGCCCACGACGCCGACGGCGCGTCGCTGCTGGAGAAGACCTACTACTCCGTCGGCGGCGGCTTCGTCGTCGACGAGGAAGCCGCCGGCGCGGACCGGATCAAGCTCGACGACACCGTGCTGGCCCACCCGTTCAGCACCGGCGACGAACTGCTGCGGCTCACCCGCGAGACCGGCCTGTCGATCTCCGCGCTGATGCTGGAGAACGAGAAGGCCTGGCGCACCGAGGAGGAGATACGCACGGGCCTGCTGGAGATCTGGCACGTCATGGAGGCCTGCATCGCCCGCGGCCTGGGCCGTGAGGGCATCCTCCCCGGCGGTCTGAAGGTCCGTCGCCGGGCAGCCGCGGCGGCGCGCGCCCTGCGCAGCGAGGGCGACCCGCTGGCCCGTGCCATGGAGTGGATCACGCTCTACGCGATGGCCGTGAACGAGGAGAACGCCGCCGGGGGCCGCGTCGTCACCGCGCCGACCAACGGCGCGGCCGGCATCATCCCCGCCGTCCTCCACTACTTCCTGGAGTTCGTGCCGGGCGCCGACGACGACGGCATCGTGCGGTTCCTGCTCGCGGCCGGTGCGATCGGACTGCTCTTCAAGGAGAACGCCTCCATCTCCGGCGCCGAGGTCGGCTGCCAGGGCGAGGTCGGCTCCGCCTGCTCCATGGCCGCCGGCGGACTCGCCGAAGTCCTCGGCGGCAGCCCCGAACAGGTCGAGAACGCCGCCGAGATCGGCATGGAACACAACCTCGGCCTCACCTGCGACCCCGTCGGCGGCCTCGTCCAGATCCCCTGCATCGAACGCAACGGCATGGCCGCGGTGAAGGCCGTCACGGCGGCCAGGATGGCGCTGCGCGGCGACGGCCGGCACCACGTCTCCCTCGACAAGGTCATCAAGACCATGAAGGAGACGGGCGCCGACATGAAGGTCAAGTACAAGGAGACCGCCCGCGGCGGCCTCGCCGTCAACGTCATCGAGTGCTGAGCCCCGCCGGGCACCGGCTGCGGCCTCGACGGCAGAACTGGGAGTGAGGCCATGGGACGGGTCACCGAACGACGGCGTGTGCTGCGGGTCCGCGACGGGGAGGCGAGCACCCGCCCCGACACGCTGGTGGCGGAGGAGCCGATGGAGATCCGTCTGGGCGGCAGACCTCTCGCCGTCACCATGCGCACACCCGGTGACGACTTCGCCCTCGCCGCGGGGTTCCTGGTGAGCGAGGGCGTCGTCAGCCGGGCCTCGGACGTGGCGAACATCGTGTACTGCGCGGGCGCCACCCAGGACGGCCGCAACACCTACAACGTCGTCGACGTCCGACTCGCCCCCGGCGTGCCGCTGCCCGACATCACGCTGGAGCGCAACGTCTACACGACGTCGTCCTGCGGCCTGTGCGGGAAGGCCAGCCTCGACGCCGTACGGACCACCGCGGCCTGGCCGATCGCCGACACGCCCCCGGTCCGGCTCACCCCGGGCCTGCTGGCCCTCCTGCCCGACCGACTGCGGGCCGCGCAACGGGTGTTCGACCGGACCGGCGGACTGCACGCCGCCGGGCTGTTCTCGCCCGAGGGCGAACTGCTGGACCTGCGGGAGGACGTCGGCCGGCACAACGCCGTCGACAAACTAGTCGGCCGCGCCCTCCGGTCCGGAGGGCTGCCGCTGTCCCGGAGCGTCCTGCTGGTCTCCGGGCGGGCGTCCTTCGAACTCGCGCAGAAGGCCGTCATGGCGGGTATCCCCGTACTGGCGTCCGTCTCCGCGCCGTCCTCCCTCGCGGTGGACCTGGCCACGGAGACCGGACTCACCCTCGTCGGCTTCCTGCGCGGCGGCTCCATGAACGTGTACGCGGGCGAACACCGCCTCGACCTGGGGGCAGGCGGCGAGGTCGGGGCCGGGGGCGAAGCCGGTGCCGAGGTCGAGGCGGGGGCCGAGGGCGAAGCCGGTGCGCGGGTCGCGGCCGGAGCCGACGCATGACCGGGCGCGACGGACCGCGCCGCGTCGCCATGGTCAGCGTGCACACCTCACCGCTGCACCAGCCGGGCACCGGCGACGCGGGCGGGATGAACGTCTACGTCGTCGAACTCGCCAAACGCCTCGCCGCCCTGGGCATCGAGGTGGAGATCTTCACCCGGGCCACCTCCGCCGCGCTCCCGCCCGCCGTCGCACTCGCCCCCGGCGTCCTGGTCCGGCATGTGACCGCCGGCCCCTACGAGGGACTGGCCAAGGAGAACCTGCCCGCCCACCTGTGTGCCTTCGCGCACGGCCTGACACGCGCCTGGGCCGGACGTCCCGCCGGCCACTACGACCTGGTGCACTCCCACTACTGGCTCTCCGGCCACGTGGGCCGGCTCGCCGCCGAAGGGTGGGGCGTCCCCCTCGTCCACACCATGCACACCATGGCCCGGGTCAAGAACGCCTCCCTCGCCGAGGGCGACACCCCCGAACCCGCCGCCCGGGTCCTGGGCGAGACCGAGATCGTACGGGCCGCCGACCGGCTGGTGGCCAACACCCGCGAGGAGGCCGACGAACTGCTGCGCCACTACGACGCCGACAGCGGCCGGGTGGCCGTCGTCCATCCCGGGGTCGACCTGGACCGCTTCCGGCCCGACGCCCGTGGCATCGCGGCCGGGCGCGGCGCGGCCCGTGCCCGTCTGGGGCTGCCCGAACACGCGCTGATCCCGCTGTTCGTGGGCCGCATCCAGCCGCTGAAGGCGCCCGACGTCCTGCTGCGGGCGGTGGCCCGGCTGCTGACGGAACGGCCCCGGCTGCGCGAGCGGTTGGTGGTGCCGGTGGTGGGCGGGCCGAGTGGCAGCGGACTGACCGAACCGGAAGCGCTGCACAAGCTCGCGGCCCGGCTCGGGATCTCGGACGTGGTGCTGTTCCGGCCGCCCGTCGACCAGGACCGGCTCGCCGACTGGTACCGGGCCGCGTCCGTCCTCGTCATGCCCTCCCACAGCGAGTCCTTCGGTCTGGTGGCCGTCGAGGCCCAGGCCTGCGGCACCCCGGTGATCGCCGCCCGGGTCGGCGGCCTGCCGGTGGCCGTACGCGACGGGGCGAGCGGGGTCCTCGTACCCGGTCACGACCCCGCCGACTACGCGCGGGCGCTGTCCCGCTTCGCCGACGACCCCGCCCGCGCGGCCCGCATGAACGAGGCGGCCGTCCGCCACGCCCGCTCCTTCGGCTGGGCCTCGTCCGCCGCGGCGACGGCCGACGTGTACGCCTCCGCCCTCCGCGAACGCCGTGGCACGCGCCCTGCGGCTCGTCAACCCGCCCGGGCAACTCGCTGACGCCACATGCGAGTACCCGCTCGGCACAGGGCTCGGCACCGGCATCGGGGCGGCACACTCGCACCGGTACCTCGGCGTGCGCCGCGAGCTGCCCGCCGACATCCACCCACCCCGCAACGGAGGGTTGGTAAGGCTTGCCTTATATTTTGATCGTTCCGCCCTCCGCAAGACAGGACCATCATGCGCACCACCCCCCGCCGCCTCCTGGCTGCCCTCACCCTCACCCCGCTGCTGGCCGGCTGCTTCGCCGCAGGCGAGGAGGGGGCCGGCGCGAGCGACGGGCCCGGAGGCGCGGGCCGTCTGCGGATAGCCCTCGCCGTGCCGCCGGTCCAGGCCCTGTCGCCGTACAGCAACGACGCCACCGTGCTCAGCAAGCTCTCCGTCGCCGAAGGCCTCACCGCCCTCGACGAGGACGGCGCCGCCGCCCCCGCCCTGGCGAAGTCCTGGAGCCGTGAGAACGCCACGACCTGGGTCTTCGAATTGCGTGAGGCCACGTTCCAGGACGGCACCGACGTCACCGCCGAGTCGGTGGTGAACGCCCTCGACCACGCCAACGCGGCCGAGACCAAGCCGCGCGTACTGAGCGACATGTCGCTCACCGCCGAGGCCGATGACGCCGACACCGTCACCATCACCACCAAGACCGCCGACCCGGTCCTCCCGCTGCGGCTCGCCAGCCCCGCCCTCGGCATCCTCGCCGAGAAGGCGTACGCCGACGACGGCACCGTCAGCCCCGTGGGCACCGGCACCGGCCCCTTCGAGATCACCCGGCTCACCGGAAAGACGAAGGCCGCGCTCAGCCGCTACGACGGGTACTGGGGCGGCAAGGCCAAGGCGTCCGGTATCGACGTCACCTGGATCGCCGACGGCACCGCCCGCGCCAACGCCCTGCGCGGCGGCGACGTCGACATAGCCGAGTGGATCCCCACCGCCCAGGCCAAGCTCCTCGACGAGAGCACTCGTCACGAAGTGCCCTCGGTGCGCACCGACAGCCTCGTCCTCAACACCGGCAGCGGCCTCTTCACCGACGCCGGCCTGCGCGCCGCCGCCCGTGAGGCGGTGGACGGCGGAGTCCTCGTCGATTCCGTCTTCGGCGGCTACGCCGACCCCGCGCAGGGCCTGTTCGGGCCTGCCGTCCCCTGGGCCGCCGACCGGCGGGTCGAGGTGACCGGCCGGGCGAAGGCCGCGACCGACGCACAGGTGCGGGCCGGCACGAAGGGCAGGACCCTGCGCCTGGCCACGTACACCAACCGCGCCGAACTCCCCGAGGCCGCCACCGTCCTCCAACAGCAGCTGGAGAAGGCCGGGTTCACGGTGAAGCAGGACGTGCGCGAGTACACCCAGATGGAGGCCGACCTCCTCGCGGGCGAGTACGACGCCCTCGTCTTCTCCCGGGTCACGCTCCTCGACACCGGCGACGCGGTCGCGTACCTCGCCAGCGACTACACCGGTGACGGCGTCTACAACATCGCCGGCCTGAAGGACGCCGCGGTCGACCGGGCCGTCGAGTCCGCCGCCGGGGAGGGCGACACGGCCGAGCGGCAGAAGAAGGTCATGCGGGCCGAGGCGGAGATCCTGCGCACCGACGCCGTCGTGCCCCTGGTCCACGAGAAGGTCGTCCAGGGCATCTCCGACGACGTCGAGGGCGTCCTCCTCGACCCCCGCGAGCGCTCGCTGGTCGACGTCGACACCCGGCTGAAGTAAGCCGCCGATGAGCAGCACGTCGACGGCCGGCGCCCACGTCCTGCCCACCCGATGGCGGGCGGGCGCCGGCCGCCTCGCCGCCGGAACGGCCCTCCTGACGGCCGTGGCCTTCCTGCCGTGGCTGTCCGGCGTCGACCCCGCCCTGACCGTGCTGCGCGCCCGCGCCGCCGACCAGGACCCGACCCCGGCCCAGCTGTCCGCCGTACGCGAGCGACTGGGTCTGGACGAGGGGCCGTTCGCCCACCTCGGGCACTGGCTGAACGGACTGGCGCACGGCGACGCGGGCACCTCCTGGGTGTCGGGCGAACCGGTGCTGCCCCAGGTGACGACGGCCCTCGCCGTCTCCGTCACGCTCATGCTCGGCGCGCTGGCGGTCACGATCGCGGTGGCCGCTCTGGTCTGCGCCCGCACCCTCCGCCTCGGATCCCGCCGAAGGCTGCGGCAGAAACGGGCGGGCACCGCGGCCGCCGTGCCGGCCGCACTGCCCAAGTTCCTGCTCGCCTCGCTGCTCGCGACGGTCTTCGGGGTGTGGCTCGGCTGGTTCCCCTCCCAGGGCTGGGAGGGACCGCGGTCGATGGTGCTGCCCGCTCTCGCCCTCGGCATCCCCTCCGGCGCCGTGATCGGCGGACTGCTCGACCAGGCCCTGCCCGCCGCCTTCAACGAACCCTGGGCACGCACCTGGCGCGCCCACGGCCTCTCGAACGGCCGCATCGCGCGCACGGCACTGCGCAGCGCCCTCGCCGGCGTGCTCCCGCAACTCCTGCCGACCGTCGTCGCCCTGGTCGGCGGCGCGGTCGCGGTCGAGAAGATCTTCAACATCCCGGGGCTCGGCCGTCTCTCGCTGGACGCGGCCACGGCCCAGGACATGCCGCCGCTCCAGACGGCGACCCTGACCCTGGTGCTGCTCGGCGTCTGCGCCGGCTTCCTGATCCAGGTCCTGCGGCACGCCCTGCTCGGTCCGGCCCTGCGGGACGGTGCCCTGCCCGCCCTGCACCCGCCCCGGCTCCCCCGATCACGCTCGCTGCCCTGGGTCGTAGGACTCAGTGCCACGGCCCTTCTCGCCGTGGTCGTGGCGGGCCTCCTGCGCGACCCGTCGCACGTCGAGACGACGGCGAGGCTGCTGCCCCCGTCCCTCGCGCACCCGTTCGGCACCGACTCGCTCGGCCGCGACCTGCTGGCCCGGCTCGGCCACGGAGCCCTGCGTACGGTCGGTGTGGCCCTCGCGGTCACGGTGGTCAGCGCCGTCGTCGGACTGGTGATCGGCACGACCGCCCAGCTGGGGGCGGGCCTGACCGAGGTGGTCTCGACGATGCCGGCCGTCCTCGCCGGACTGCTCACCACGGCTGTGACCGGCCCGTCGGTCCTGGGCGCCGCGTGCGCGGTGTGCGTGGTGGCCTGGACGCCGTACGCCGCCCAGACCGCCGCCCTGCTGGAACAGGAACGGGCCAGCGGCCACCTCCTCGCGTCGATCTCCTTCGGCGCGGGTCCCTCCTACCTTCTCCGCCACCACCTGCTGCCCGCGGTCGTGCCCGCCCTGGTGCGCAACGCCCTGCTCCGCCTGCCCACCACGGTCCTCGTCCTCGCCTCCCTCGGCTTCCTCGGTCTGGGCGAACAGCCGCCCACCCCCGAGTGGGGCCGCCTCCTCTCGGAGAACCAGCCCTACGCGGAACTGGCCCCCTGGACCGTCCTGGGTCCGTCCGCCGCCCTCGTCCTCCTCTCGGTCCTCGCCATCTCCACCACGACCTGGAGCCGCGGCAGGCCCCGGGCCGCGGCCGGGGTCACGGCTTCCGCGCCACCGCCCCCAACTGCGGTACGACCGTGGGCTCGTCACCGGGGCCCGGACGCCACAGAGAACAACTGACGAGGCCCGGATCCAGGAGGGTGAGCCCGTCGAAGTAGCGGGCGATCTCCGCGGCGCCGCGCGCGGTGACCGGCGGCTTGGCGTGCGCGTTCCAGAACTCCATCGCCTCCAGCTGGAGTTCGCCGCCGAGTTCGGGCTCGGTGGTGGGGTGCGTCAGCACGAGGAAGCTGCCGGGGGCGAGCGGTTCGAGGAGCCGTCGGGCGATGGCGCGGGCCTCGGTGTCGTCGAGGACGAAGTTGAGGATGCCGAGCAGCATCAGCGCGACGGGCTCGCCGAGGTCGAGGGTCTCTCCGGCGCTGCGCAGGATCGTGTCCGGGTCGTGGACGTCGGCGTCGATGTAGGCCGCGGCGCCTTCGTCGGTGCTGGTCAGCCGGGTGCGGGCGTACGAGAGCACGACCGGGTCGTTGTCGACGTACACGATCCTCGACGAGGGTGCGACGCGCTGGGCGATCTCGTGGGTGTTCTCCAGCGCGGGCAGCCCGGTGCCGACGTCGAGGAACTGGCGCATCCCTCGCTCCTCGGCCAGATGGCGCACCGCGCGGACGAGGAACCGCCGGTCGGCGGTGGCGATGTCGCGGATGACGGGGATCAGACCGGCGACGTGATCCCCGACCTGCCGGTCGACCTCGTAGTTGTCCGTGCCGCCCTGCCAGTGGTTCCAGACGCGGGCGTTGTGTGCCGTGGTGGTGTCCGGGAATCCGGGTGCGGGGCCGGCGGCCTCGTTCTCGCTCACGTGGTCCTCTCCTGGCACGCCCAAGGATCCGATGTCGGTGGGCAGTTGGGGCCCGTGTGGCGTGACATGGCGTCATTGTGCCGCCGCTCTTCCTCCGGTGTTCGGGCACACCCCTAGACATCCGATGTATTTTCCGGCAACGATGATCACGCCCCCGACCGAGGTCGAGGTTGCCCCGCAGTTGCCGTGAAAGAGCCGATGAATGGGCCGGGAGATCTCACAGTGCTCGACGCATCCCCACCGCAGAGACGAAGCCTCCTCAAGTTCGGCGGAGCCCTCGCCTTCGCGCCTCTGGCCGCCGGGCTGACGGGCACCCCCGCCTCGGCACAGCCCGCCGCCGGGACCGGTGCCCCGGAGGCCTTCCGACGGCCGACCCTGTCGCGGCGCGCCCTGCGCTACACCGTCCCCGCAGTGAACTGGGAGGCACAGGCCCTGCCCATCGGCAACGGCCGGCTCGGCGCCATGCTCTTCGCCGATCCCCACGAGGAGCGCGTCCAGTTCAACGAACAGAGCCTGTGGGGAGGGGTGAACGACTACGACAACGCCCTCGCCGGCAAGCCGGACAGCGACTTCGACACCGGCATGAACGGCTTCGGCTCGTACCGGGACTTCGGCGACCTCGTGGTCACCTTCGCCGCCGCGCCCCGGGCCAAGGTCACGGCGCCGGGTGGACCGTACAACAGCTCCCCGTCGGAGGGGGTCGACAAGTCCCACGACGGTGAGACGGGCACCAAGTGGTGCATCGACGGGCCCGGCACGAAGGTGCGGTGGCAGGTCGAGCTCCCCGCTCCTGTGGAGGTCGCCTCGTACCGGCTCACGAGCGCGAACGACGTGCCGCAGCGCGACCCGCAGGAGTGGACGCTCTCCGGTTCCGCCGACGGCGAGAGCTGGACCGTGCTGGACAGCCGCATCCTCGCGGCGCCCTTCGAGAACCGCTTCCAGACCAAGCGGTTCGACTGCGCGGCCCCGGCCGCCCACCGCTTCTACCGCTTCGACTTCGTCCCCAAGGCCGGCGTCAGCCACTTCCAGGTCGCCGAGATCGGCCTGACCGGCGTCGACCTCGGCGCGTCCGAGGCCGTGTACCTGTCGTCGCCGAGCGGGCACCCCGACACGGCCTCCCACGCGACCGGCACCGACTCCGCCGACCTGTCCACGGACATCTCACGTTCCGTGGACCGCGACCCGGCCACGGTGTGGCGGGTCGCGGGCACCTCACCCGCACTGATCTGGCAGGCGGACCTGCCCCGCGCGGTCGCCCTCACCTCGTACACCCTGACCGCGGCCCCGGACCGCCCTCGGGAGGACCCCCGGCAGTGGACGCTGGAGGCGTCCAAGGACGGGAGCACCTGGGTGACCCTCGACACGCGGCGGTACGGCACACCGTTCGCCGGCCGGGGCGAGACCCGCACCTTCCGGTTCACCAACACCACCGCCTACCGCGTCTACCGGCTCACCCTGACCCCCGGCGCCTCCGCCGGCGGCTGCCGGATCGCCGAGATCGCCCTGGCGGGCGAGGACTTCGACACCCGATCCCGGCGCACGATCGTCGACTACCAGCGCACCCTCGACTTCGTCGACGGCGTCCACGTCACCCGTTTCGGCGCCCCGGGCCGGCGCGTCGTCCGGGAGGCCTTCGCCGGCCGCGCCGCCGACGTCATGGTCTTCCGGTACACGACGGAGGCGGCCGAGGGACTCTCCGGGGCGATCTCGCTGACCTCCGGTCAGGAGCAGGCCCCGACGACCGTGGACGCCGATGCCCGCGAGATCGCCTTCTGCGGGGTCATGGGCAACGGCCTCAAGCACGCCTGCACCGTCCGGGCCGTGCACACCGACGGAGACTTCAGCGACGACGGTCCGGTGCTCCGGTTCAGCGGATGCACGACGCTGACCCTGCTCCTGGACGCGCGCACCGACTACCGGCTCGACGCCGCCGCCGGGTGGCGCGGAGCCGACCCGCAGGCGGCGATCGACCGGGCGCTCGACAAGGCCGCCGCCCGCTCCTACACCGCACTGCGCAAACGGCACACCACCGACACGCGCACCCTCATGAAACGGGTCTCGGTCGACTGGGGCACCTCCCCGGACGCCGTCGTCGCCCTGCCGACCGACGCCCGGCTGGCCCGCTACGCGGCGGGCGGGGAGGACCCCACACTCGAACAGACGATGTTCGACTACGGCCGCTACCTGCTGATCAGCTCCTCCCGCCCCAAGGGCCTGCCCGCCAACCTCCAGGGCCTGTGGAACGACAGCAACCAGCCGGCGTGGGCCGCCGACTACCACACCAACATCAACATCCAGATGAACTACTGGGGAGCGGAGACGACGAACCTGCCCGAGTGCCACGAGGCACTCGTCGGCTTCATCGAGCAGGTCGCGGTGCCCAGCCGGGTCGCCACCCGCAACGCCTTCGGCGCGGACACCCGCGGCTGGACCGCCCGCACCAGCCAGAGCATCTTCGGCGGCAACGCCTGGGAGTGGAACACGGTCGCCAGCGCCTGGTACGCCCAACACCTCTACGAACACTGGGCGTTCACCCAGGATCTGACCTATCTGCGCGACATCGCCCACCCGATGATCAAGGAGATCTGCCAGTTCTGGGAGGACCACCTCAAGGAACGCTCGGACGGACTCCTCGTCGCGCCGAACGGCTGGTCCCCGGAGCACGGGCCCCGCGAGGACGGCGTCATGTACGACCAGCAGATCATCTGGGACCTGTTCCAGAACTACCTCGACTGTGAGGCGGTCCTCGACGCGGACCCCGACTACCGGGACAAGATCGCGGACATGCAGGCCCGGCTGGCGCCGAACAAGATCGGCCGATGGGGTCAGTTGCAGGAGTGGCAGGAGGACATCGACAGCCCCACCGACATCCACCGCCACACCTCGCACCTCTTCGCGGTCTACCCGGGCCGCCAGATCACCCCGCGGACACCCGACTTCGCGGCAGCCGCCCTCGTCTCGCTCAAGGCACGCTGCGGCGAGAAGGAAGGGGTCCCGTTCACGGCGGCGACGGTGTCGGGCGACAGCCGCCGCTCATGGACCTGGCCGTGGCGCGCCGCCCTCTTCGCCCGCCTGGGCGACGGGCACCGCGCCCGGATCATGCTGCGGGGCCTGCTGACCTACAACACGCTCCCCAACCTGTTCTGCAACCATCCGCCCTTCCAGATGGACGGCAACTTCGGCATCTCGGGGGCCGTCGCGGAGATGCTCCTGCAGAGCCACGACGGAGCCATCCACCTGCTGCCCGCCCTGCCGGACGCGTGGAAGGCCACGGGCTCCTTCACGGGCCTGCGCGCCCGCGGCGGCTACGAGGTCTCCTGCGCATGGCGCGACGGAAAGGTCACGTCGTACGAGATCGTGGCCGACCGGGCGCGCGGCCGAGGCAAGGTCACCGTCCGGGTGAACGGGACCGACGTCAGGGTGCGACCGCGCAGGCCCTGACGGCCACGCGGGCTCAGGACTTGGCGGCGGCCTCGGCGGGAGCGTCGGGGACCGCCGCCTCGCTCCGTGCCATGTGCAGGAAACGCCGGATCGCCTCGACGGACATGTCGAGCGCGTCGGACGCGGACTGCTCGTCGCCGAACACCTGCACGGCCTCGGTGACGGCCACGGCGAGTTCGGCCTCCGCCTTGCGGACCTTGCCCTCCGCCTTGTCGACGGTGTCGACGACCGACAGCTGCCGGCGCTGCTTCTCCTGGAGCCGCTGTTTACGGGAGAGGGTTCTGTCAACGTTCTGCACAGTCATGCCCAAGATCATAAGGGCCCGCGCACGCCCTCATGGACGGCCAACTCACGGCGCTCGCAGCGGTGTTCGAACCGGGCGCGCTCATCCGGGCGGGGGAGGAGTACGAAGACGGGAAACCCCCTAGCGAGCGACTCCGCGGCTGTCCCCGGCGGGCCGGGCGAGTGGCGATGTTCGCGAAGTTCCGGGGAGCCCCGCCGACTTCCACTCGGCCCCTGGCACGGAGCTGAGGGCCGCCGACGCGGACAGCCCACAGCGGCATCCATGGAGGTCAGGAGCGCGCGGAGACCTCGGCGTGGGCAGCGCGCAGCGAGACCTTGTCGATCTTTCCGACCGCGTTCTTCGGGATGGCTTCCACCACGAAGAACGCGGTCGGACGCTTGAAACCGGTGAGGCTGCGCGCACAGCGGGACTCCAGCGCCGACGGATCTACGGTCGAACCCGGTCGGGGCTGGACGTAGGCGACGACGACCTCTCCCCACTTCTCGTCGGGGACACCGATCACGGCGGCCTCGAGCACCGACGGGTCACCGACGAGGACGTCCTCGATCTCCTTGGGGTAGATGTTCTCCCCACCCCGGATGATCATGTCCTTGGAACGCCCGACCAGGGTCAGGTACCCGTCGGCGTCGAGCCGGCCCACGTCGCCGGTGTGCAGCCGGCCGTCGACGAGGACTTTGGCTGTTTCCTCCGGGCGGCCGAGATAGCCCCGCATGACGTTGGGGCCCCGCACGACCACCTCTCCCTCCACACCCGGCGGCACCTCGCTGCCGGCGGCGTCGACGATCCGGATCTCCTGGCCGGGGAAGGGCAGCCCCACGGTTCCGGCGCGGCGCGGGCCCGCGACAGGATTGATGGTGGAGCCGCAGGTCCCCTCGGACAGCCCGTACCCCTCGACGAGCGGAAACCCGTAACGAGCCTCGAACCGGGCCAGCAGCTCGGCGGAGGCGGGTGCCGCACCGCAGACTCCGAAGCGCAGGGACGAGGTGTCGGGGCGGACCTGGTCGGGGAGCGCCGCGAGCATGCTGTAGATCGTCGGCACGGCGCTGAAGAAGGTGGGGCGCTCGCGCTCGACGACGTCGAAGAAGGTCTCGGGACGGAACCGGTCGCCGATGACGACGCTCGCGCCCGCCAGCAGCGGTACGAGGGTGCTGACCACGATGCCGTTGACGTGGAAGAGCGGCAGGATCAGCAGGCACCGGTCGGCCGGCCCGACCTCCAGCGCCCGACGCCCCATGTCCGCCATGGCGTCGATGTTGGCGTGGTCGAGCATCACCCCTTTGGGCACCCCGGTCGTGCCGCTGGTGTAGATGAGCAGGGCCAGCGCGGACGGGTCCGGAAGGGGCTCCTCGTCCGGCTCCGCCGCTCCGGCGCGCAGTGCGCCGACGGTGAGGACGGCGGTCCCGTCCGCCACGGGGGCCGCACTGTCCTCGCTCACCAGGAGGCGTGCGCCGGAGTCCTTGAGCTGCCGGGCCACTTCGACGTCGGTCATGCTCGGATTGACCGGCGTGATGGTGGCCCCGAGCCGCCAGGCGGCGAACAGCAGGAGCACGAACTCGGCGCGATTGGTCAGCTTGAGGGCCACGACGTCGCCGGGGCCGATCCCGAGGTCCTTCAGGTGACGTGCCGCCGCCCGGACGCGACGCAGCAACTGGACGTTGGTGAGGGCCTGGCGGCCGTCCGAGACCGCGGCCCCGTCGGGGTCGAGGGCTGCGCGGCGGTCGGGCAGAGAAGCGAAGTTCATGGGCGAGGCGTCCCTGTCTCGGTGTGATGCGGTGTCTCGGTGTGGTGCGGTCCGGTCACGGAGCCGACGCGGCGGCTGCCGGGGCCAACTGGCGGGTGAGGAACTCGATCTGGTCGCGCACCAGCACCTCGAAGGTCTCGCCGGCGTAGAAGTCGAAGTGTCCGGCGTCGTACCGCTTGATCTCCCCCTGGGGCGCGGTGCGCGCGTAGCGGAGGGTCTGCGCGGGAGGTGTGACGGAGTCGGTGTCACTGACGCAGAAGAGGATCGGCATGGCGACCTTCCTGGCCGCGCGCCCGGGCCGGTAGGCGAGGATGGTCGGGATGACCCTCGCCGCCACCTCGTTGCGGAACGTCGTTCCCGGGGGCTGGAGCGCCTGGTATCCGGGCAGGGCGTCCGGAGCGTTCATGAGGGCCGACGTGCCGGGGGCGGCGGCGATCGGAACCATCACCGGCGGCTTTCCGCGACCTCGGGCTGCCAGATCGCGGGCGACCACGGGGAGGACCTTGAGTGAGGCGACAGGGCCCAGCGCGAGCGCGGAGGCGAGACCGTCGGTGAAGGGGCATTGCGACACTGCCGCGCGCAGTTCGGGGTGGCGGGAGGCGACGGTGATGGCATGGCCGCCGCCGAACGAGCTGCCCCATACGGCGATGCGGGTCCGGTCGACGTCCGTGCGGGCTTTGACGTAGGCGATGGCGGCGTCCCAGTCGGCGAGCTGACGCTTGATCGACAGGAGCTGGCGAGGGTGGCCGCCGCTGTCGCCGAAGTGCCGGTAGGTGAAGGCCACCGCGGCGATGCCGGCCTGCGCGAAGCGCTCGGCGAAGGCGTCCAGCCGCATCTCGCGGACGGCGCCGAGGCCGTGCCCGAGGATGACGACGGGCGGAGAGGTGACGCCCGTGGGGAGGTAGAGCCAGCCGGCGCAGTTGCTGTCGCCGGAAGGGAACGTGATGTCGTGACGGGTGAAGGACTGCTGAGTGGTCATCGTCGGTTCACCGCCCGCTCGTCGAGTGACGGCCCGGCACGCTGCCCGAGGCGAGGGCTCGTGCGTAGGTGCCCGGTGTGTAGAGCGGGAGTTCGCCGGTGGCGGCGGTTGTGGCCTGGTAGTCGAGCATCAGTTGCTGGCCTTCCTGCGACATGATTTGGGCGAAGAACTCCGCGCGTTCGACGTGCAGGCCGTCCTCCAGTGACATCGAGCCGCCGAAGTACACCGACCTCTTGGCGGCCGCGACCGACGCCTTCGACCGCTTCCCGAAGTGCTCGGCGAGATCGACCGCCTGCGCGACCACCTTGTCCTGCGCGACGACCTTGTCCACCGCCCCGTTGGCGAGGGCCTCTTCGGGCGTGAACGGCTTGCCTTCGAGGATTGCGGCCAGGGACCGGTGGGTGCCGATCAGGCGGGTCAGCCGCTGGGTGCCGCCGCCGCCCGGGATGATGCCGAGGAGGATCTCCGGCTGGCCGATGAAGAAGTCCCCGTCGGCCATGACCCGCAGATCGCACGCCCAGGCGAACTCCGCGCCGAGGCCGAGAGCGGAACCGTTGAGGGCGGCGACGTAGAGCACACCGCTGGCGTTCATCCGCAGGAAGGTCCTGTGCAGACGTTCCAGCTGCAGAGCCCCGCGCATCGGGGTTCTGCGCATCACGGACCCGAGGAGGCGGGACCGGTCCATGTGCTTGGCCATGCGGACGACGGCTGAGGCAGCGCGCCGGCCGACCGTAGGGCTCGCGGCTCCCTCTTCCTGCAGCCACCGGACCGCGGCATGGCTGACGAACCGCTCGGGATGTGCCCCGGTGAAGACGACGGCACGGATGTTCGGATCACGGTCGGCTCGGGCCACCAGCTTCTCCAGCTGCTGGGCGATGTCGAGGCCGAACTCCTGGTGCGGGCCGCCGTCGACCCGCGCGATCAGAACGGCGCCGCGATCTTCGATCTTCAGACGGCCCTTGTCTTTGTATGGCATGAGTTCTGCTCCCGTGCTGTTCATGGGGTGGGATTGGGGTGGGACATGGGGCGGGGCAGTGCGTGAGGATGGCCGCGGATGCGTGTCGCAGCGACGAGGCCGGCTTCGCCCCGACACGCTGTGCCGGCATGGGCGGCAGGCGACTGGATCAACGCGTGATGACGTGTCCGAGGCGGACGTGTGTGTCCGGGGCGGCACGTCACATGCGATGTGTACTATTGCCGTGAAGATTTACATAACCAAGTTATTTCTGGTGTGTCAACGGTGGAGGCGTGCGGGACATGGCAGGGCGGGCGAGGGTCGAGGACGCACCGGAGCGACTTGTGCGGGCCGCCATCGGGCTGTTGGCCGAGCAGGGCCCGTCGGCTCTGAAGGCGCGCACGGTGGCGTCCGCGAGCGGACTGTCGACGATGGTGGTCTACAGCCACTTCGGCGGCATCCCCGAACTGATGGCTGCCGTTGCCGATCACGGCTTCAGGGAACTCGCCAAGGCTTTCGCCCAGGTGCCCGTGACGGAGGATCCCGTCGCCGATCTCCTCGCCATGGCCTTGACCTGCCGTCGGCAGGCCCGCGAGAACCCTCACCTCTACGACCTGATGTTCGGGCTGTCCACCCGGGCGACGTACCGACCGCTGCCGGACACCGACCGTCGCCTGAGCGGGCATTCCCCGGCTTTTCGGGAAGCCCACACCCATGTCGTCGCGGCGTGCGAACGGCTCCTGCGCTCCGGTCGGGTCGAGCGACAGGAACCCGAGGTCATCGCCGCCCAGCTGTGGAGTTTCGTGCACGGTTACATCACCCTCGAACTGGCTGAGCACTTCGCCGAGTTCGACGACGCCGTGACGCAGGTGCTGCTGCCGATGGGCGTGAACTTCACTGTCGGACTGGGTGACCGGCGGGAACGTGCCGAGGTCTCCCACGAGGTCGGCCTGCGCCTGTACGACTCGATCGTCCAAGGCGGCTGAGACGCCTGACCGTTGGGCGCTGCCCCCGGGTGCGGCCGGCCAGGACGCCCCTGGTCTACGCGGCAGGGGCATCTGTGCCCGGCGTGAGTTGGTCCTGCCTCCCGAGCGCGGCGACCTCCCGTTCGAGGGACGGCACCGCCCGGGCCGCGAAGCGCCTCGCCCAGGGCCAGGCCAGCGGTGAATTCAGCACCGCCTTGGCCCAGTTGGCCACGACGACCGCGCGTGGGACGTACACACGGCCGCGGCGGCGCACGAGTCCGTCGACGATCGCGGCGGCCGCCCGGTCGGCGCTCGTGGTGACATTGCCCGGATAGGGAAGCCGTGTGCGCAGGTCCTGGAACGAGGGGAGGTCCGCCTCGGCGCCTCGCACGAGGTCCGTGTCGATCCAGGAGGGGTGCACCACGCCGACCGTGACTCCGAGGTGGGCCACCTCCTGTCGGTAGGTCAGGGCGAGCAGCTCGGCCCCGGCCTTGCTCGCGCCGTAGGAGGCCATCGCGGCCAGCGGCATGAACGACAGCGCGGACGCGACGACCAGGACGTGGCCCCGGCTGCGCTCCAGATGCGGCGTCGCGTACTTGAGGGTGCGGAACACGCCGTTGAGGTTGATGTCCAGGACCCGCTCGAACGACGCCTCGTCCATCTGTCGCACCGTCCCGTACGCCACGACGCCGGCGTTGGCGACGACGAGGTCGATGCCGCCCATGGCCTCGGCGGCTTCGTCGATCGCCGATCGTAGGGCGGCGCCGTCGCGTACATCGGCCTCACGCCACGAAGCGACGGGGCCCAGCTCGTCGGCGAGGGCGCGCAACCGATCGGCTTCGAGTCCGATCACGGTCACCCGGGCCCCTCGGGCTACGGCCAGTCGGGCCACCTTCTCGCCGATGCCGCGTGCCGCTCCGGTGACAACCAGTTTTCTGCCCAGCAGGTCACGTTTCATGGCGGCAACATAACTTCGTTATTGATGGAGCACAAGAGACCGCGCATGACTGCTCTTCGGTGACCCGGTCGACGGCACGCACGGTCGGCGGGGACCGCGGGCGAACCCCGCCGACCCACGGGGAGGCGCGACCGTTTCCTACGGCACCGCTGTTACGCCCTCTTCGCGCCGCTCTGCTCGCGAACGGCGTCGAACATGGCGGTGAGAGCGGAACTCTCGGCGAGGCTGCTCAGCAGGGCGTGCAGCGAGTGCCGCTCGGCGGTGCCCAGGTCGGGGAGGATCTCGCTGTCGAGGCCGGCGAGTGTGCGGTTGAGGTCGGCCAGGATTTTGCGCCCGTCGTCGGTGATGTCGACGGCGTAGCGGCGTCGGTCCTGGGGATCGCGTGTCCGCGCGGCGTATCCGGCCCGCTCCAGGTCGTCGAGACTCGTCACCATCGTCGCCGGGTCGATGCGCAGGAACGAGCCGAGCGCCAGCTGTGGCATGGCGCCGTTGTCGGCCAGGGCCTGCAGGACGCTGTAGTGGCGCACGCGCAGGCCGGTACCGCTGATGCCGTCCTCGGCGATCCTGAACGCCACCTGCCCGAGCTTGACCAGCAGGCAGATGGTGTGTTCGGCCACTGTCCCCGGTACCAGCGGAGCCTCGGACATCGTTCATCCCGCCTATGGTTAGCCCTGCGTATCTTCTGGGTCCATCGTACGAGAAGACGTGCGGGGGCCGAAGCGGGGCGGCGATCTCGGTGCGCAGCAGCGGGGCTCGCCGGGCGGGGGAGGGGCGGGGCCGTCAGCCGACGATGGTCCGGCCGAAGATCTGGCGGGCGATGACCCACTTCTGGATCTCGTTGGTGCCCTCGTAGATCTCGCCGATCTTGCTGTCCCGGTAGATCGCCTCGACGGGGCCGGCACTGCCGTCGGCACCCAGTTCGCGGGCGAAGCCGAGGCCTCCGAAAGCCTGAACGGCGTCGCGCGCCATGTCCACCGACAGTTTGGTGGCGTAGTACTTCGCCATCGCGGCCTCGGGTTCCGGGGACGGGTCGCCGGCGTCCAGGCGCAGGGCGGCCTTGGTGACGAGGGTGCGGGCGTTGTCGATCTCGGTGGCCCGCTCGGCGAGCAGGAACTGCCAGTGCTGGTTGGCCGCCACCGGCTTGCCGAAGGCGTGTCGCGTCGACAGATGGGCCACGGTGTGGTCGAAGGCGGCCTGTGCCATGCCGACCCCGGCGGCCGCGATGCCGATCCGGCCGTAGGTCAGTGTGGACAGCGCGTGGCGCAGTCCGTGTCCCTCGGTGCCCCCGAGGAGGTCGTCGTCGGACAGGTGTACGTCCGTGAAGCGGATGTCCGCGGTGAGCTGGCCGCGGTTGCCCATCTTGCGGTCGGCGAGGCCGACTTGAACGCCCGGAAGCGCCGTGTCGACGATGAACATGCTCAGCCGCTCGCCGGTGCGGGCGAGAACCACCACGAAGGCGGCCACGGGCGAGTTGGAGATCCACCGCTTGTGGCCGTTCAGCACCCAGCCCGTCTCGGTGCGTACAGCCTCGGTCCGAACGGCCTGCGGAGACAGGTCGCTGGAGGCGTCCGGTTCGGTGGTGGCGAACGCGCCGACCACCGAGCCTTCCGCGACCTTGGGCAGCCAGCGCTGCCGCTGTTCCTCGGTGCCCTGCCGCAGGGCGTTGCCGGCCAGGATGCAGTGCACGTCGAAGACGGCCGCGACGCTGCTGGAGTAGTAGGCCAGTTCCTCGATCGCCGCGGCGGTGGCGGCCGCCGGGTGGATCAGACCGTCGCCGCCGACCTCGCCGGGGAAGGGGATCCGGAAGACCCCCGCCGACGCGAGCGCGTCGAACACCTGCCGGGGGAAGCCGTCCGTGCGCTCGTCGCCGTTCGCGATCGCCGCGGCGTGCGGAGCCACCTCGTGCTCCGCGATCCGGCGCACGGCGGCGCGAACGGACTGGGTCTCTTTGGGGGCGAGGAGCTCGTGGTAGAGCCGGTCGCTCTGGCGTGCGGGAGTAGAAGTCATACGCGGACGATATCATTCGCACCACGTATGATTAGTTCAACAATCGATTTTGGAGGTTCGACCATGACTCGGACGCTGGCCGGCAAGACCGTCCTGATGTCAGGAGGCAGCCGAGGCATCGGGCTCGCCATCGCCCTGCGCGCGGCCCGCGACGGGGCGAACGTGGTGATGCTCGCCAAGACCGCCGTACCGCACCCGAAGCTCGAAGGCACGGTCCACACCGCCATCGAGGAGGTCGAGCGCGCCGGTGGCAAGGGGCTGGCCGTCGTCGGTGACGTCCGCAACGAGGACGACGTACGCACCGCCGTCGACGCCGCGGTCGGCGCCTTCGGTGGCATCGACATCGTGGTGAACAACGCCAGCGCGATCGACCTGTCGTCGACGGAGCAGCTGGAGATGAAGCGCTACGACCTGATGCAGGACATCAACACGCGTGGCACGTTCTTGCTGAGCAAGGCCGCGATCCCGCACCTGCGGGAAGCCGGCAACCCGCACATCCTCACCCTGTCGCCGCCGTTGAACCTCGCGCCCCACTGGGTGGGCAGGCATCTCGGCTACACGCTGTCGAAGTACGGGATGAGCCTGTGCACCATCGGGCTCGCCGAGGAACTCGCCGGTGACGGCATCGCCGCCAACTCGCTGTGGCCGCGGACCCTGATCGACACGGCCGCCGTGCGCAACGTGGTCGGCGGCGCCGGACAGGCCCGCAGTCCGCAGATCATGGCCGACTCCGCGTACGCCGTCCTCACGCGGGACGCGCGCACATGCACCGGCAACCTGTTCATCGACGACGAGGTCCTGTCCGACGAAGGCGTCACCGACCTGGCCGCCTACAGCCCCGCCGGCTTCGAGGGCGATCTCGCGCTCGACATATTCGTCGATCCGGCCTGATCCCGCTCGGTTGCGAGGCGTGGGCGGGCCTCGTCCCGCTCGCGCAGGGGCGATCCATGGCTCGGGCGCACAAGGCGTGCGCGACATCGGGTCCTGGATCGCATCGTTCACTCGACGGGCCTCAGGCGGAAAGCGGGGCCGGGGATGCTCTCGATGTCCTGCGGTTGGACGGTGTGGCCCCGGTCGCAGCGGATCCGGGCGTCGACGTGCGAGCCGCAGTCACGGTGGCGGGACAGCATGGCCGGGCCCTCCGGGTCGGCACGGTAGCGGTCGCCCCACCGTAGGAGCCCCATCACGGCCGGGACCAGATCCGCGCCCTTGGGTGTGATCACGTACTTCGGCCGGCTCCGCGAGCCGGGCTCCTTGTAGGTCTCGGTGGCCAGGATCCCCTCCTCCACGAGCATCCGAAGGCGTGCGGCGAGAAGGTTGCGCGGGCAGCCGAGGACGCGTTCGAACTCGCTGAAACGGGACGAGCCGTACCAGACCTCGCGCAGGATCAGGATCGTCCACTTCTCGCCCACGACCTCAAGGGTCCGGGCGATCGAACAGTTCGACGCGTCCCGGTCGAGTCGGGGGTCCACGCCGACGTCCCGCAGAGCTTCGGTCCTCGCATCCATGGGGGTGAGCCTAACCTCACTTGAGTTTACTTTTCTATACTCAGCCGGTAGTGTCATGGTCGGCGCATCAACCCGGCCGCAAGCGAGAAACGGGCGTGTTGGGGCCCCGCCGAAGAAGCACATCGACCATCGAGACACCCACGCAGAAAGCGGCCGGCAATGAAGGCATTCGTCGTCGAGAAGTACGGCAAGGACGGCGTCCGCGCCGCAGAGGTACCCAAGCCCACCGTCGGGGAA
>NZ_JBVISJ010000032.1:0-22676 GCF_055575575.1 Streptomyces sp. NPDC034049 | reverse complement strand
CGCAGTCCCATCGCCTACGAGACAGCACTCGACACAACATCAACTACCCTGGCCCAAGCCGCATAGCCCGTGTCCAAGATTCCGGGTCAAGGCCCCCGAGACCAGCCAGGGCATCGACGCCGGCAAAAAGATCAAAGGGCGCAAGCGGCATCTGATCACGGACACCCTCGGCCTGGTGCTGGCCGTCCTCGTTACCGCCGCGAACGTCCACGACACCACCGGCGGCAAGCTCCTGCTCGACGACCTGGCCGGGGCGCATCCCAGCGTCACCAAGGTGTGGGCCGACGGCGGTTACCAGAACAGCATCTTCAACCACGGCGCCCGGTTGGGCATCGATGTCGAGGTGGTTCAGCGGTCGCGGACGAAGGGGTTCGAGCCGCTGCCGAAGCGGTGGGTGATCGAGCGGACCTTCGGCTGGCTCATGCAGCACCGCCGCCTGGCGCGGGACTACGAAGCCCTCCCGCAGAGGGCGAGAGCGATGATCCACTGGGCGATGGCTAACAAAATGTCCCGCGAACTGACCGGAGAATCCGTACCAACCTGGCGAATCGAAACGGGCATCCCTCTCACATCGGCGTGAACACTGATCAGATGCTCTCTAAGCTTGTCGTTTATCGACCGGGGTCGAACGTGGCTCGAACTTGATCAGCTTTTTCGCACATCAGCGGACACGTATGCGGCCTTCGTCTGATCCTGTGCTCCGTCACAGAGTGGATCAGCGCGAAGGCCGTGGTCGTGAGTTTGGTGCATCAGGATGTCCTGCGGGATGCGTTCGCGGAAGTGTCACACTTCCGGTCGGAGCTGTACGCGTGCATGACCGCGCGGGGCGACGCGTTGTTCGAGTTGTGCGACGCGCTGCTGTGCACGGACGGGCCGGTGCGGACGCTGGTTGATCTCGCCCTCGCGCCGGAACACCGCCGTGGGCACGGGGCTCTGTACGGCGGGCTCAACCAGGGCCGGATCGACGTCGCTCGGCTGCGTCGGGCGCTGGTCACGGTGCCGTTGCCGAGGGCGGCGAATGGTCGGCTCGTGTTGGCGGTGGATGTCTCGCCGTGGCTGCGACCGGACGCCAACACGTGTGCTGACCGGGCCTTTTGCCACACGTTCGGGCGGGGTGGGGGCAAGCATCAGATGGTGCCGGGCTGGCCGTACTCAGTGGTGGCCGCGCTGGAGACCGGCCGCACGTCCTGGACAGCAGTGTTGGACGCCCTCCGTCTGGAACCCGGCGCCGATGTCGCCGCGGTGACCACGGTGCAGATCCGCGAGGTCGTCGAACGGCTGGTAGCCGCCGGCCAGTGGCGGCCGGGTGACCCCGAGGTCCTGGTCGTGCTGGACGCCGGATACGACGCCCCGCGCATCGCCCACCTGCTGGATGACCTGCCCGTGGAAATCCTCGGCCGACTCCGCTCAGACCGGGTGATGCGTCGTCCGACCCCCTCCCGCAAGGAGTTCAGCCTGGCCAACCCCAAGGGCGGCCGACCACCCAAGCACGGCGGCGAGTTCGTCTTCGGCGATCCCGCAACCTGGGGCACCGAGCAGGCCGTGAAGGCCACGGACACCCGCCTCTACGGGAAGGCGACCGCGCGGGCCTGGGACCGGCTGCACCCACGGCTGACCCGCCGGGCTGCATGGCTCGACCACGACGGGCCGCTGCCCATCATCGAGGGCACCGTCATCCGCCTGGTGGTGGAAAAGCTGCCCAGCGGCGGGGTCAACAAGCCGGTCTGGCTGTGGTGGTCGCGCACCGGAGTCACCGAAGCGGACGTCGACCGCTGCTGGCAGTCCTTCCTGCGCCGTTTCGACATCGAGCACACATTTCGCCTGTTCAAGCAGACCCTCGGGTGGACCAAGCCCCGGCTTCGCAGCTCCGAGGCGGCCGACAGGTGGACGTGGCTGGTGATCGCCGCCTATGCCCAACTCCGGCTCGCCCGCCCCCTGGCCACCGACCTCCGAAGGCCCTGGGAGAAGCCGACCGAGCCGAACAAACTGACACCCGCCCGCGTCCGCAGAGGGTTCAGGAACCTGTGCACGAAGGCCGGCTCACCGACCGGTGCACCGAAACCATCCCGTCCCGGGCCCGGCCGGCCACCGGGTTCGAAGAACCGACACTCCGCCGCCCGTCACGACGTGGGCAGAGTCCTCGCCACCGGCGAGGCATACAGCCGCCCCGCCCACCACAAGACCGGCACCAAACCCCGTCGTGGGAGCGGCACTGACACCATTGACCGAGCCCCGTAGCCTGCTCTGGCGCAGAACGGCGTGCTCTTCTGCGGGAGACTCGGCGGGAGACTGGAGCCCCGGATGACAGGTGGCGGCAGGTCGAGTACGGATATCGGTGGCGGCCACATCGGGCTGGTCGTCACGATCATTGCCCTGGTCGTCATTGCCAGTTTCTCGGGCCCTCGCTGGACTTTGATCGCCGCGGGATGCTTGGCCGCCTGGTTCGTCCTCGCGCTGACCATCATCCGCATCAGGGGTGGACGGGGCGGAGAAGCCGTTCGACGGGCTTACGTCGCCACTTTCGGCTGGGGCGACTACGTCACCCCCTGATGGGGTTAAACGACAAGGTCAGTGCCTGTTTCTGAACCCTTATCAGCAGGTCAGAGGCCGCCACTAGGTCACCGGTATGGCCCACCAGTTCGGGCGGCCCCGCCTGCACGGCCCACACGATAGGAGCATCCCGGCATATCAGGCCTGGACCTCCGTCAAGGAAGGGAGACGTCATGCGCCGTCTCAGCACCGCCCTGTTGGGAGCCGCCGTACTCGTCGGCATCTTTGCCATTCCCGCCCACGCCGTCCATGCCACCGCAGCACCTACTGCATCCGCAGCTGCTCCCACCGACCTCTTGCCTCCCGGGATCTCACTGCCCGACATCAAGATCCCCGAGATCAAACTGCCCGAGATCAAGCTGCCCGAGATCCCCGGTGTCGAGCTGCCCGAGGTCCCCGGTGTCGAGCTGTCCGGACTTTCCGACTGACCGAGGTGCGGTCATCTAACGCGGTGTGAAGCTCAGCGCTGAGGCCAACGCCCGCCGGCCCCACCGCATCCAACCGGCCCACACCGTGCTCTCACCAGCGGCAGCAGATGACGAAGGACGCAGCAGCGCTGACGAACTGTGCACGGATGTGATGAGCCAGATCGGGGTGTAACCAAGCGGGAGGCCATCGGCCGCGCATGCCCCGCCGCCGCCCGTATTCGACCACCGAGGGCCCACCCTCCCAGAACGGGGTGGGGCGGAGGCGCACGGCACCATCGGCAGATGGCCTCCCCACTCGCAGCCCCACCAACCCACCCGAATCACCCGCGCTCAGCTCGCCTTGCTCGCGCTGCGGTTCATCGACGCACCATGAGTGGACGCCCCTCGTTTCATACGCTCAGGACATGACGTTGACGGCTCAGGAGCTCGAGGATCAGAAAGAGATCTGGGAGCTGATCACAGCGAACTCGCGGCGCGTCTGGCACGGCAGTGGGAGTCGGGCGCGAAGGTAGACACCAAGGTGATCTCCCTGGTGCTGCGCCGCCACAGCCGTGCGCAGCCTCTGGAGCACGGCTACGAGCGGTTTGAGCTCGCGGAGGCGACCATGCCAGTGGGGTCCTCGCCGGGCTCCAGGAAGACCGGCACGATGATGCGGGCGACCTTGGTGGAGCCGTCGCGGTTGAGCCGGAGCGCCCGGCCGATGTTCTGGACGATCTCGACCTGGGAGCCGCGGGTGTCGGCGAAGCAGATCAAGTTGATTCCCCGCTCGCCGGTGATGTCGACGCCTTCCCCGAGAACGCGAACGCTGGCGAGGAAGGCGCGGTGGACCCGGCGTCCGGCCGCGTTGTTGCCGTTGGTGAAAGAAAGAGCAATGGCCAGCTCATGGACAGTGAGTCATCGACATGGGTGTGCAGGATCGTTCAGGCTTTTGCGCGCCCCTTTCGCGCCGGTATCACCGGCGGCCTGAGCCCGTAGGCCACGCCTCCACCCAGAATGGTGAGTTAATTATCGCCTCTACGCGCTGACCTGCACAGACGTCGGGCAGGAAGTCGATGCGTCACGGATTTCCCCGCGCCCTCTGGACGGTTCGACACGGCTTCTGCCAGCCTTATTCGTGACGGAAAGCAGGGCCTCCGAAGGGGAAGCAGAATACCGATGGCGATGGCACATCAGATTGTCCTGGTGTCCGGCAGTATCCGCCGCGACTCGTTGAACAGGCGCTTGCTTTCGGTATTTGAAAGCATTTCGAAAAGCCAATCCCATTTCGTGCGGCCCACTTATCTCGACATCAGTCGTCTCCCTTTTTACGACGGCGACAGAGAGACGGAGAACGTACCCGCCGAGGTGATTGAGGCGAGGCGGACAGTGACTTCCTGCGGCGGCCTCGTCATCGCCACTCCTGAGTACAACGGAGCGCCGTCGGGCATCCTCCAGAATGCCCTCGACTGGCTCTCCCGCCCCTGGGGTGACAGCCCGCTGACCGGCAAACCGGCGGTCACGCTCAGCGCGTCCCCCGGACAGGGAGGAGCGCGGTGTGCCCAGGACCGGCTGCGGCAGATCCTGAGCCGTTCTGGAGCTCATCCGGTCGGCGAACCCCTCGCCGTGCCGTGCGCCGACTGGCTGTGGGACCCGGAACTCACCGACAGCCAATCCCTTTTGGCCGGCCAGCTCACGGTCTTGCTGGAGACGCTGCTGTCGGCTTACATACCCACTCCGTCGAACTGACTCGTTCGATCACCGAACTGACCCGTTTGGCCTCCGAACTGACTCGTTCGATTGCCGGGCTGACCCCGTTCCTCCGCTGAACAGTGGTCGCCCCCTCAAAAGCCGCTCCTCGTCTCCGCCGGGGAGTGACCGCTGTGCCATCCGCCGGGTGGTGCACCACGTACCGCCGACTCAGACAGGGAGGTGAGTTCCATGCGCAAGCCCGTCCGCTGCGACCCGTGGCCCTGGATCAGCTAGTCCCTTGGTTCGCCCGCTGACCCGTGGTCAGCGGGCGAACTCCGGACCCGAGGCGGCCGCCGTCCTTCGGGGAGTCCTTCAGGCTCTCCCCCTCGGTACGGCGGCCGCCTCACCGCATCGTCTCCGTCCCGTGCCCGGAAGGAACCATCGGTCGTCCATGGATCTCACCGAACGCATCACCCGTATCGTCCATCAACCAGGCCGTGGCCTCGTCGCGTGCGACGCGCTCGGCAACGTCCACCTGCTGGACAACGACCTGAACCTGCTGGCCTCCTCCGGTGCCACGTCCAGTGCGCAGGCGCCGGCCGGGGCACCCGTCTTCGCCATGGTCGTGACCGACCGGTGGATCATCACCAGGGACAAACTCGGCACCATCTCCCGCTGGGACGCCGAGAGCCTGCACCTGCTCGACCGGCTCGACGCCGCCGCCCCCTGCGACCGCGCCCACCTCATGGACGGCGAGGAGCCGTCGCCCACCATGGTGCGCGGCATCGGCGTGTGGAACGGCAAGGTCTACCTCAGCAACGGCTACTTCCAGCTCCTGATCCTGGACCTGGAGACCTTCGCCGTGCAAAGCGTCCAGCCGTGGAACCCCAGGCTCGCCCGACTGGAATGGTTCTGCACCGACGCGCCGGACGTCCAGGCCGTCGCCGACCGCAGCGGCCGCGTCTACATCGGCTCACTCGATGACCTGGACTTCCCCGTCGTGAGCCAGGTCGACAGCTCCAACATCCACCGGCTGCTGTACGACCGCCGCCACCACCGGTTCTGGGCCACGCTCGACGGCGGCACCGGTGATGACCGGGGCATCCGCAACGGCGTGGCCACCGTCGGCCTCGACGGGCAGGTCCTGGAGCGCTCCCTCTTCGCCCGCAACGACGTGGAGGCGATGGCGTTCTCGCCGGACTTCTCCAAGGCGTACGTCGGCGGCTTCGACGGCGAGCTGCTCATCTTCGACAACACCTCGCCCGAGCTGCGCATCGACAAGCGGATCGGCGGCTTCAGCCACCAGATCTTCGACTGTGCCGTCGACGACGACGGCAACGTGCACGTCCTCACGCAGGACGGGGAGATCGCCAAGTTCGATCCCGACGGCAACCACCTCACCCACCTCGGCTACCGGCGCCAGTGCGCCTGGGACATCCGACCCGTGCCCGGCCACGAGGGACGGTTCGCGGTGGCGACGGACGACGGGGCGGCTCTCGTCGACGTGGTGGAGCCGTGCCCGGGGCACCCCGCCCTGCACCTGGCAGCGCACGACGCGAGCGGCTCCGGTTTCACCCGCCGTATCCTGCCCACCGAGGACGGCTGGTTCGGCATCGCTTGGCCACGCGAGGTCTTCCGCGTGACGGGTGAGCGGCGCGCATGGTCCGTCGAGTTGCCGGACATCGTCCACACACTCGCCGTGTCCCCCGACGGCACCCGCCTACTGGCGGCCTGCAACGCGGGCGGCATCGAGCTGGACGCGGACACGGGAAGGGAAGTCGGCCGGATCGACGACCTGCCCGCCTCGGCCTGGGTGAGCGGCTATCTCCCGGACGGCCGGCGCCTGCTCGGTACCCGCAACGGCCTCCTGCGCGCGTACGACGCGGAAGGCGCCGTGACGTGGAAGCTCGACCTGGGCGGCTACCCCAAGCGCCTTGACGTGGTCGGCGACGACCGCATCCGGGTCACGGGCTCCGGCGGCGTGAAGGAGTACCTTGCCGACGCCGAGAAGATGGACCGGCAGTTCGTCGAACTCTTCGACAACACCGTGGAGACCGCCACCCTGATCGACGACACGCTGTGCGCCGTCTCCTACGGCATGCAGCTCGGCGCCTTCGACTACGCCACCGGTGAGCTGGTCGGCTTCGTCGAGGATCTGCCCGACTTCACCAAGAGCGTCGCCTCGTTCCACGACTCCACCGGCGCGCCCATCGTCGTCGCCGGCGGCCGCGGCGGCTTCCTGCGGCTGTACCGCCTGGACCGCGGCAACCCCGAGCAGGTCCTTCGGCCCCTGCGGGAACTGTGGCTCCCGCGGACCCGGGCATCCGGCTCTTTCGACGTCCGAGCGGCGGTCGACGGCGCGGACATCCGATGAGCCGGGCCGGCGAGTCCGGGGAGGAGACCAGCAGAGCCGGCGCCGACGTCGGCGCCCCGACCACCCTGGAGGACCGGGAGCCCTCACCGCTGAAAGACCGCCGCTTCCGTGTCTTCGCCACGGGAAACGCGCTGAACAACGTGGGCGAGTCCGTCTACGCCACGGTACTGCCGCTGATGGTCTACGACCTGACCGGCTCCCTGGCCTCAATGTCCCTGCTGGCTGCGGCCGTCCCCGTGAGCCTGGTCGCCGCACCCTGGCTCGGCTCCGCGGCCGACCGGTGGGGGCCCCGCGTCCTGGTGGTGCCCGGACTGCTGATGCAGGCGACGGGCGCCATCGCGATGAACCTGTGCATGACGGCCGGATACTCCCCGACCTGGCTGCTGTTCGGCTGCGCGCTGCTGGTGGCGCTCGGCGGTTCCGCCTACCTCACCGGCTGGGTCACCGGCGTACCGGCCATGTTCCGCCAGTGTCCGGTCCGCGCCCGAGGCACCCTGAACAGCATCTTCTTCGCCACCACCGTGGCCGGGCCGCTGCTCACCGCCACCCTGCTGCCGTGGACCGGCTACGCGGGCCTGCTGTGGCTGAACATCATCACCTTCGCGGCGCCCATCGCCGTCTGGGCGATGGGCGTTCATCCCCCGCGCCGGGCAGTGCAGCCCGGGGGACGGGCGCGCGCCGGGCACGGGCTGCGTGAGGGGTGGCGGGCCGTCAGCTCCGACCAGCGGCTGCTGACCATGACCGTCGTCCACGTCCTGCTGGCGCTGGTCTGTGGCGCCGGGCTGCAAGCCCTGGTCGTCTACGACCTGCGGGACTCATGGCAGCTGTCCGGCTCGGCGGCGTCGGCGGTGATCCTGGGCAGCAACTCGTGCATGCTGCTGGGCAATCTGCTGGTGGCCCAGCGCGCCACCTTCCGGCCCCGCCTGTCCCTGACGGCCGGAACCGCTCTGCGGGCCCTGACGCTCTTCCTGCTCATGGCACCGCTGTGGCCCGTCTTCTTCGGGGCACTGGCGCTGGGCGCACTCGGCCAGGGCGCGGTGCTCAGCACGGTGGTGATGATGCGCGTGAAGTACCTGCCGCAAGAAGTACTGGGGCGCTCCTCGGGGCTGCTGTCCCTGCTGGCTGGCGGCGCGGCCCTGCTGTCACCGGTCGTCACCCCCGTGCTCAGCCACGCCCTCGGCGTCCGCGGGGCCTTCTGCGCCCTGGGCGTCCTGTCGCTGAGCACGCTCTGGTACCTGCGCCGCACCTGGGCGGCCTGGGAAGCCGCGGACCGGGCCTCCCCTGCCGGCTCCCGCCTTCCTTCAGCGGACGCCGCACCACGGGAGAGGACATGACGCCCATCGCACGCACCTCCGACACCACGACAGAAGCGGCACTCACGACGACCGGCCTGCCAGGAAGAGACTCGGGCGGACCACCTTCACCCGCCCCCAAGGCACACAAGGGGACGACCGCACGGATCCGCGCTTCCGTCGCCGTACCGGTCCGCTGCGACGGCCGGGTCCACCCCGCCACCCTGACGACCTTCCACGACCTCGTGGACGGCCGAGAACACCTCGCCGTGCTGCTCGGCCCCACCACTTTCTCCGTCCCGCTGGTGCGGCTGCACTCCGAATGCCTCACCGGGGACGTCTTCGCCTCCGAGCGCTGTGACTGCGGTGCCCAGCTGGAGGAGGCGCTGGCCCGGATCACCGAGACCGGCGGCGTCCTGTTGTACCTGCGGCAGGAGGGCCGGGGCATCGGCCTCTACAACAAACTCGACGCCTACAACCTCCAGGGCCACGGCCTGGACACCTACGCCGCCAACCGCGCGCTCGGGCTGGCGGAGGACGCCCGGGACTACACGGCGGCCGCGCAGATGCTCACCGCCCTCGGGCACCACGAGATCGATCTGCTCACCAACAACCCCGACAAGCGGCTCCAGCTGGAACGCCACGGCATCCGGGTCCGTTCCGTGGTGCCCACCGGCGTCCACATGACGGCGCACAACACCGCGTACCTGGAGGCCAAAGCCACGATCACCGCACACACGCTTTCCACGGAAGGAACTCAGACATGATCCGCCACCAGGGCCCCATCAGCGGCATCGCAACGCAGGGCGGCCGGTACGTGGCCACCGCCGGCTACGACAACCAGATCATCCTGTGGGAGGCCAAGACGCGGTGGCCCCTGGCCCGCGCGGTCCACGACCACCTCGCCAACCAGGTCACGTTCAGCCCGGACGGCCGGTATCTGCTCAGCTCGTCCAGTGACTACACCGCCCGCCTGTGGTCGGTGCCCGATCTCAAGCTGCGGGCCGTGCTGTCCGACCACGAAGACGACGTGGAGATGTCCGTCTTCCACCCCTCCCGGGAACTGCTCGCCACGGCCTCCCGCGACCACCACGTGCGGGTGTACGACTACGCCGGGACGTCGGTGGCCCGTTTCACCGGTCACCGGGCCGACGTCATCTCGGTGGAGTGGCTGACCGGCAGCGACGAACTGGTCTCCTCCAGTGACGACGGGACGGTGAAACGCTGGTCGCTGGCGACCGGTGGCCTCACCGCCGACATCGACCTCGACGGCGTCGAGACCGACACCATCGCGATCACCGCCTCGGGGCTGGTGTACGCGGGCAACGACAAAGGCGAAGTCGTGGCCCTGGCCGACGGCGGCACACAGGCCTTCCCGGCACACGAGGCCGGCATCAAACGACTGGTGTGGAACGAGAAAGCGGCTTCCCTGGTCAGTCTCAGCTACGACCGGACGCTGAAAATCTGGCGGATCGGCTCCGCCGACGGCCGCCCCGCCCTGGCCCGCACGGCGGTGCTCCCGGCGCAGGTCTGGCCGCGTTCCTGCGCGTTCCTCGACCAGGGAACGCTGGTGTTCGGCACGTTCGGCTCCTCGTACGCCGTGTACAACATCGCCCGTGACGCCTGGGACCTGGACGGCGTCGAGCCGACGTCGGCGCTGAACGCGGTCACGGTGGCCGGTGGCCGTGTGTACACCGTCGGGGACTCCGGAGTCGTCCACACCGACGGCGAGCCCACCGCCCGGACGGGCAGCCTGTGCAACTTCCTGGTCGCCGTCGGCGGCCGTGTCCTGACCGGCGGTCAGCTGGGCAGGCTGTTCGACGCCGACACGGGCGCGGTCCTGCTGGAGCACCGCTCGCCGCTGAACTGCGCGGCCGCCTTCGAACGGGACGGGGTGCCCCACGTCGTCGTCGGCGCATACACGGGCGAAGGTCTGGTGCTGCGGGTCGACGGGGACGAGGTGCAGCACATCGCGACGCTGCCGCTGCACGCCAACGCCGTCAAAGGGGTCGCCGTGAGCGACGGAACGCTCTTCGCGGTGTGCGCGGACACGGCCGCTGCCTGGTTCCGCACCGACACGCTCGCCCAGACCGCCCGGCTGGAAGGCGCGCACGGACGGATCGCCAACGGCTGCGCGGCGCTACCCGGCGGGCGCTTCGTGAGCGTCAGCCGCGACCTGAAGCTGCGGTTGTGGCAGGGCACCGAGGCGCTGCCCCTGCCCACCCCGCACGACCACTCCGTCAAGTGCGTGGCGGCGTCGGCGGACGGGCGGCACATCGCCACCGGGTCCTACTTCGGCACGCTCGCCGTCCACGACACGGTGACCGGAACCTGGCGCGTCACTCGGCCCACGACCGCCGGGATCTCCGGCCTCCACTACGACGCGGCCGCCGACCGCTTCCTGGCCACCTCTTACGACGGCGGTGTCCACGAACCGCCCCGCTGAACGAAGGAGCGCGATGCCCAACCCCCCGTACGACAACATCAACGCCCTCGAGGACCGCCAGGCCATGGGCCTCCACAAGGCCTACAGCGACCGGCTGGACCCCCGCCGTATGCACCAGCAGTGCCGCCGCCTCACCGGTGTCGACCCCGCCGCCCTGGCGCAGGCCGCCGAGGACATCGCCGTCGCCCCCGAGACCCGCCTCGCGGCCGGTACCCTGCTCGCCCTGCACGGCGATCCCCGCATCGACGTCGACTCGCCCGTCATGCTCGACGTCCCCGCCAGGAAGGTTCGCCTGGGGCTGCCACCCCAGCGGGTGGAGTCGGTGATCGCGGCCTGGCGGCACGTCGGGGTGCGGCGGGAGTGGATCGCCAAGGAGACACCCGAGCACACGGTGGACATCGCCGCGTTCCGCATCGCCCGCTACCCGGTCACCAACGGCGAGTACCGCACCTTCCTCCTGGAGACCAAGTCCCCCTGGCTGCCCACCTCCTGGCAGTTCGGCGTCCACCCCGTCCACCTGTCCAACCACCCCGTGTGGACGGTCCCGCCGCAGGCCGCCGACGCCTACGCCGGCTGGCTCTCGCGCCGGACGGGCCGCCGCTTCCGGCTGCCCACCGAAGCGGAGTGGGAGTACGCGGCCAGCGGCGGCGACGGACGCGAGTACCCGTGGGGAGAGCACCTCGCCGCCGACGCCGCCAACACCGTGGAGAGCGGACCGCTCACCACCACCCCGGTCGGCGTCCACCCCGCCGGACGCAGTCCCTTCGGCGCCGACGACATGGGCGGCAACGTCGAGGAGTACGTCAGCGACGACTACCGCCCCTACCCCGGCGGGCAGCGGATCGCCGACGACCTGACGTCGGACGGCCGCCCCTACCGCGTGGCACGCGGGGGCAGCTTCACCCGCTACGCCGACCTCGCCCGCTGCCGCCGCCGGCACGGCTGGTACCCGAAGGCCGTGTACGCGATGGGGTTCCGGCTGGCGGAAAGCCCCGCGTGAGCCCTCGACACGTGCCCTGCGACCGACCCCGCCCCACAGAAGCCAGGAGCACACCATGACCGGACCCCCCGGCGACATCCCCCTCGGCACCATCGGAAGGACCCAAGTCAGCGCCGCGTCCCCGGCCACGGGCCGCGAACGGCTCGGCACAGTGGACGACTTCGTCGCGGTCCTCAGTGACTTCGACCGTCGCGCCCGCGTCTGCCTCACCGACCCCAGGACGACCGTCGACACAGCGCTCTACCTCGACTACATCACCGCCCAGGTGATGCCCTGGTCACGGGAGGAGATCGACGTCCTGGCCAAGGTGACGGCCGAACTCGACACCCTGCTGACCGGCCGTTGGCCGGACCTGCTGCCCCCCGCGGTTCACCTGGTCAAGACCACCGGCCAGGAAGAGAGCCGCGCCGCCTACACGCGGAACGCCGACACCGTCGTGCTCCCCGCGGCGAAGATCACCCCGGCCCTCGGTCCCTCCGCGGGCGGAGACCCCCTCTTCCCCCGCAGCAACACCACTGGCCTGCGCGACATCCTGCTCCACGAACTCTTCCACGTGATCAGCAAGAACAGTCCGAGGCAGCGCAAGACCCTGTACGGCTTGATCGGCTACACCCAGCTCGACAGGGCCGTCCCGCTCCCCGAGGTGCCCTGGCCCGCCCCCGACTCCCCGACCACCCTGCCGGACCTCAAGATCACCAACCCCGACAGCCCGAACCTGGACGTCTCCATCACGCTCCCCGTGCCCTCGGAAACGGGGACGAGGGCAGAGTCTGCCGAGCGCCCC
The DNA here is from genome assembly GCF_055575575.1 of Streptomyces sp. NPDC034049. Taxonomy (NCBI): domain Bacteria; kingdom Bacillati; phylum Actinomycetota; class Actinomycetes; order Kitasatosporales; family Streptomycetaceae; genus Streptomyces; species Streptomyces sp. NPDC034049. Next base: position 10,134 of record NZ_JBVISJ010000032.1, on the reverse strand, counting down.
ATGTTGCCCGTGCTCACCGCCAGCGGCCCCTACCGCGGCGGAAGCTTCTTCTCATACATCACCTGGTCGTTCCTCGCTCTGAAGCAGGACGGGAGCAGCTGGGCAGTGGACAAGGGGTCCGACGGACGCCCGCTGTCGTACGTCATGACACCGGGCGGCGAGCTGTGGGAGGCCTACCTGAACCGCGTCGGCAGGAACGCCCAGGGCGAGCTGTTCCACCCGGACGAAGTGATCGCCCAGAACTTCGTCCCCGCCGCCCTGCTGCCGTCTCTGGGGCTGCTGTCTCAGGTGGACCAGGCCTTCGGCGAGTCCTGAGCAGCCGGTCAGTCCGAAAGCGGCAGCACCTCGGTGCCCAGTGGTGGTGGCCTGCTGTGGTTGGGCTTGTGGTCGGGGCTATTGCGCAGAGGCTGTGGGTTGAGCGGTCAGGGGTGGCGGTCGTGCATCCAGCCGACGTGCTCTCCAGAGCCGTGGATGGGGTGCCAGGCGGCCTCGGACGGCCCGTGCTGGAGCACGTCGACCAACGGCGCGGCCAGGACGGGAACGTCGCTCATAAAGGCAGCCACTGCCGGTTGGGTGGCGGCTGCGCGCAGGGCGTCGATGCGCGTGGCGACACCGTTGGGGCCGGTGCCGTCCAGGACGAACAGCACCCGGGGGAACAGGGGGTAGGACCGCCGCCACTCCTCCCGCGCCAGCCCCTGCAACGCTGTCGGGCGTCGGCCGACGGGCTGGGGTGTGTAGGAGTGCAGGCGGGCGTAGGCGCCGAGTTTCGCCGCCAGGCGTTCCGGCCCCATGGTGGCCCGGTCGACCTCCACGAACGCGCGCAGCATCACCCCCTCGTCGCCCTCACGGCCGCGCCGGTAGTACAGCAGTGCGTCGGGGATGACGGCCTCCCCGCCGCCGAGGGGGTGGTGGACTTCCGGTATCCAGTCCAGCGGCCGGCACACGTCCCCCCGGGTACGGGCGTCCTGGAGGAAGGCCAGGCCGGTCTCGGTCACGGTCAGCCCGTGCCCGACCCGCAACCGTACAGCGGTGCGGTCCGACACCGTCCTCGACGCCCGCCGCCCCCGCAACTCCGGCCAGGCTGATGCCACCTGCCCCCCGTACGCGGTGGGAAACCACACCCGTGTCCGGCCGGCCTGCGGCAGGGTGACCCGGTCGACGAGTCCTTCACCGCGCAGTTTCACCAGGCGCCGGCGGGTCTGCTCGATCCGCACGCCCGGCGAACACACAAGGTGCACCTGCTCGGTCGTCGCCATCCGGTACTGCACCAGCACTGCCAACGCCAGCCGGTCCCCGCCACCTGCATCCACATCCGCCAACACCACGTCCGCTCCCGCCCGTACGGTGCGGCGCACCTTCTTGTTTCGGCGCCGCGCGTACGACCGAGAGCACCAGCCTGCCCCGACCAGAACAGCGACCACGCAGGCCCGACCACGGTAACGATGCGACAACACCGCCCCCGACCGGGCCGTCATCCCCGCCGACAACCCCTCCCACAACGGTCCGCACCCACTCCGGTACCGGCCTGCATACCCGCAGGTCACCACGTGCTTTTGGCTGTGGTCGGTAGCCCGACATCCCCCTCTGCACACCCCCTGCGCTGGCCCCGGACCGGAAGAAGGAGAAGGGAACGGGAGGGACGGGGCGGGCGGTGCGGCCGGGGGATCGGGGCGGGTCTTGGTCCTGTTGCGCGTCGGCAGGGGCCGCCGCGCTCCGGCGCCGCACGAGGCGGCGGACGAGGCGGCGCACCAGGAGGAGCAGGCGCCGGCGGGGTGCGGCTGCCGGGGAAGTCAGCGTGCAGGATGCGGAGCTGGTCCGGTGTCATCCTGGCCGTCGTGGTCCTGACGGTGCTCGTGCTCGTACCGGGCGCGGGCCTCATTCATGGCGCGCTGCCAGCTGCGTTCGCTGCCTCCGTGCTCGCGTGCGAGACGTGCGGCCATGCCGCGCCGGTACCCGCCGGCTGCACGGAGCTCCTCGATGACGACGGCGACGGCCCGGTCCCGTTGGGCGCGGCCGTGCCCGCCTCCGTGGTTGCCCCGGCCGTCCCCTGGAGGGCGTCCAGCGGCCTGGAGACGGCCGGTGCCTACGTCCTCCTGCCACGCCGTCCAGAACGCCTCCACGTCCTCCTGGACGTAGTAGTGCGTGCGGTCCAGCGTGCACGCCACCTCCGGGAACCGGCGCTCTGCGGGGTACTGCTCACGCTGGGCGTACCAGCGGGCCACGGTCGCTGTGAGTGGGCGGTGGGGGAGCAGCGGGTGGGCGTCAGCGGGATTGCGGTGTGGTGGCCTGGTAGCGGCCTTGGACGGGGTGTTGGTTGCTGTCGTGGGGTGACCAAGCGGCTGTTGTGGTGTGGCTAGCAGGTCGGGTTGTGGCTGTCATGGGTTTCGCTGTTCCTGTGTGAGTGCTTGTCGGGGTCGGGTGGGCTGGCGGGTATGACGCAGGGGGTTTCGGCGGGGGCTGGTGCGGGTCCGGCTGCTGGTGGTGTGCCAGTGGGGGGTGCGCGGTTGGCGCGGGGGTGTGGTGGTGCGGCGGCTTCTTGCGGTGGAGGGGCAGGGGGCGTTGTCGACGCTGCATGTGCGGATCGCGGCGGAGCTGGCGGGGGTGTCGGAGCGGACGGTGTGGCGGTGGCTGGCGGAGGGGCGCCGGGGTCAGGTTGAGGCGCGGCCGCGGCAGGACGGGTTTTCGCTGAGTGACGCCTTGTGGAAGGTCCTCGGGGAGGCGGGCGGGAACGTCGCGGAGTTGCGGCGCAGGATGCTTGCAGCTCAGGAACATGGAGTGTTGCAGGAGTGGGGTGCGCGGTGCGTGCCGTCGATTCCGACGCTGCACCGTGTGATCAAGCGGGATCTGGGGGCGGGCCGGGTGCTGGAGGTGGCGCGTCCGGCGGGAGCCCGTGCTGGGGTGGAGCCGAGTCCGTATGACCGGGCGCTGGCGGAATTGGGGCTCACAGACGGGGTGGGCGGACCGCTGGTGGTCGAGGAGCTGGCCGGCGATACGTCTGCGGCGCAGGGCCAGCCAGATGCCGCAGCAGGCGCCGAGGGTGCGGGGGTTCGGGCCAGTGGTGTGCGGTTGTATGTGCCGGGGGCGCGGCTGGTGTCGACGCGGCAGGTGGCCGGGGTGGTGGAGGCGGTAGGGCATACGGTCGCGGCCCGCGGGATGTGCTGTGTGTTCGGGGATCCGGGCCTGGGCAAGTCGGTCGCGGTGGAGCAGGCGGTGCGCCTTCTGCCCGGACGGGTGCCGGTGTGGCGGGCGGTGGCCGGGGTCGCGCCCGGGCTGCCGCAGTTGCGGGCTGAGCTGTGTGAGGCGCTCGGCCTGCCGTCGGGGGCGCTGACGCACCGGTCCGGGCCGGCCGGCCAGGCTCTGGTGCGAGCGTTGGCGGAGCCGGGGGTGCTGGTCGTCGATGACGCCCAGCGGCTGACACCGCCCTTGCTGGACTATCTGCGGCAGTTGTGGGACGCGCCGGGCTGTGCGGCGGCGCTGGTGCTGTGCGGGGCGGGAAGCGAACGCGCTGTGACACGGGCGTCGGCGCTGCGCTCGCGGGTGCTGACCTGGCACCAGGTCGGCCGGCTCGAGCCATCGCAACTACTACAGACGCTGAGCCTGTTCCATCCCGTGTGGGCGCAGGCGGACCCGGACGAGGTGGCGCGGGTGGATGAGCAGCGGGCGCACGGCAATTTCCGCACCTGGGCGAAGATCACATCGCATGTGTACGCGGCCCGTGAGCGCGACCCCGCACGGCAGGTGGACGGGGAGCTGATCGAGCAGGCCTGCGCGCGTCTGGGCCCCTACCCGTGACCGCCCGGACTGCACGCAGAGCCGATGTACGGGTCTCCGCCTGTTGGTGACGAGGTGACGAGGTGACGGGGCAGCCGAAGACGACGCTCCACGCAAGCGGATGAGGACGAAAGGGGGCATGGGGTGGAGGGGCAGCCGCTGGCGCCGCCGGGGGATCCGGCCGGTGTGCTGGGCGAGGAGTCGTTGAGGGCGTTGCGGGCGCCGGCGGTGCGTCGGCTGCTGGTGCTGCGCGGTGAGCGGCGGTTGTCGCGGGAGCATGTGCGCCTGGCCGGGGAGTGTCTGGGGGTGTCGGAGCGGACGGTGTGGCGGTGGCTGGCGGAGGCTTCCCGCTCGCCGCGGGCCGCGCTGCGTCCCGGTGAGCGCCGTGGTGGCCGGTTCGAGGTCACAGGGGAGATCCGGGTGCTGCTGGCGTACTGGCACGGCAACGCCTCCGCCGTGCACCGCCAGTTGGTGGCCCGGGCCGAGAACAGCAGCCATGACGGGTCGGCAACACCACGTGGATCCGTGGCTCCTCCTGGGGGCGCGCCGCTGGCGGCGGTGCCGTTGCTGGAGCCGGTGCCGTCGCTGTCGACGTTCCTGCGCGCGGTGCGCCGTGATCTCACCGCGGGGGAGCGGGCGGGTCTTGCCGCGGGAGCGGACGCGGCCCGCGCGCACGACGTCTTCGCCAAACGGGCGATCTCGTGGCGCAATCACGTGTGGGAGGCCGACCATGTGCAGGCGCCGCTGCTGGTCGATGCCGACGGCGACCTGGTGCGCCCGTGGGTGACCTGGTTCATCGACACCGCCACCAAAGTCATCACCGGCACCGCCGTCACGCCCGGTACTCCGTCCCGCGCCTCGGTGCTGGCCGCGCTGCGCGCCGCCGTGCTGCGCGAGGACCCGTATGGTCCGGCGGGAGGGACCCCGGAGGAGGTGAGGGTGGACCGGGGCAAAGATTTCCTGTCGGCCACCGTGACCGCGGCGTTCGGCACGATGGGCGTGACGGTGAAGGACCTTCCCGCCTACAGCCCTCATCTCAAGGGCACGGTGGAAAACCTCAACCGGGCCGTTGACCGGATGCTGTTCGCGGCCCTGCCCGGTTACACCCTCACCCCCGCCACACTCCGCCCCGGCCGGCGACGCAAAAGGGCGGGCCGCAACCCGGAGGTGTCCGGGGCATTGTCGTTTGAGGACTTCACCGCGCAGGTGCTGGCCTGGACGGCCTGGTGGAACACCGAGCACCGGCCCCGGGCACTGTCCGGCCGTACGCCGCTGGAGGCGTGGCAGGCCGATCCGACCCCCGTCACGGACGTTCCCGCGGCCGATCTGTGGACGTTCACGCTGGAGGAGGACGGCCGGACGCGGAGGCTGTCCAGTCATGGGGTGCGGTGGCGTGGGCGCACCTACATCGCGCCCTGGATGACCGGCCAGGCCGGCCGTACCGTCACCGTGCGCTACATGCCGCACCACGACCACGAGATCGACGTCTGCGACGCCCACGGCGCGTATCTCGGGCCCGCGCACCTCGCGGACGCGGCCACTCCCGAACAACTGGCGGCCGTGCGCGCGGCCCGCGCGCAGCGGGCCCGACGCCTGCGCGCGGAGGTGAAGGCAGCCGAGACGCTGCGCCGACAACGGTTCGCCCCCGCCACCACCGCCCGGCCGGCCCAGCGGCTGGGAGCGCTCACCTCCATCCAGGCCGAGCACGAACTGGCCGCCGCTGAGCACGCCGACGCCGCGAAGCTGGCCCTGCCGGACCTGATCCCGCCCGCCGCACCCCCGGCCGACTGGCGCACCCCGCCCTCCCTCACCACCCGGACCACACCCCGTCGGCCCGCTCCGGCCCCGCCCGAGTACGCCCCTGACAACCCGCCCTCTCGGGTGCCGGCTCCTGACGCACGCGACGACGGAGACGCCTTGTGACCGCGCCCTCCTACCAGTACGTCGACCTGCCGGACGCGTCCGTGGTCACCACCCGCGCCCTGCTCACCGCCCGGGAGAACATCACCGACACCGTCGCCGCCCGCGCCATGATGTGCCTCCACGGCGGCGCCGGCTTCGGCAAGACCCTGGCGGTCAATGTCTGCCTGCGCGACCTGGAGCACGAGGACGTCCGCAGGATCACCTTCCGGGCCCGGCCCACCGCCCGCGCGGTGCGCTACGAACTGTTCACCGCACTCGACCTGCCCGGCCAGCCCCCGCGCCACCCCAGCGAGTTCGACCGCCTGCTGAAAACCGCCCTGGCCGAACGCCCCCGCACCTTCCTGGTGGATGAGGCCCAGTGGCTCAACGGGGAGGCGTTCGAGTACTTCCGCTACCTGTGGGACGAACCCTCCACCCAGCTCGCCATCATCTTCGTCGGCGGCGAGGGCTGCCACACCGTGCTGCGTCGCGAGGCGATGCTCTCCTCCCGCATCTTCATCTGGCAGCACGTCACCCGCCTCACCCCCAGCGAGGTCCTCGAGACGATCCCGCTGTTCCACCCGGTCTGGGCCGACGCCGACCCCGACGACATCACCTTCGCCGACAGCCGCGCCGCACACGGCAACTTCCGCGCCTGGGCGAGACTGACCGCACACACCCGCACCGCACTTGCCCGCACCGGCCGCCCCCGCGTCGACCAGGAAGTGCTGCGCTGGGCCTTCAGCCGCCTGGGCGCCTCACCGTAGTAGTGACAGTCGGTGAGGGCGAGAGCCCATGACGGCTGCGCGGGCGGATCGGGCATGGAGAGTGCCTCACGGAGAGGGTGAGGTCGGCCAGCAGCGGGAGGGGACGGCAATGGGTACCGAGGGCCGGGTGGCAGGCCGGGTTGCGGGGTGCGTCGTGGCTGCCTGCACCGTCGTACACGGCTTCATCCCGGCTGCTACCCGACCCATTCTCAAGGAACGCTGGGGCCCGATCCCGAGGCTGGCGATGGAGCCGGGGGCGGGCGGGGTTATCAGGTTGCGCGGGTACGGGTGAAGCCGATGCCCGGTCCTGATCGGTGCGGGCGATCGGCTTCACGTGGCCAGGTGCGCCAACACCTGGCCCTCCCTGTGTGCGGTGGTTGGAGCCAGTAGCAATCAGGGACCAGCACGTCCTGCGTACGCGGGCCGTGCTCGTACGACGAGTCTGCCCGTTGATTCGAGACCTGATATCTGTATGAGCGGCACGAAATTGAATCAACCCAGGTCAGTGGTGTGTGGCTCCAGCAGGAGCGCGACAACAAGGAGTACGACGTCATGCACCCTCTTACTTACTCATCGCGCGGACCGGTATTCTGAGGGCAGCGCTGTGACCTGCAGTTTTTGATGCGGCAGCACGGTCCGAGCGAATTGCAGCCGCCAGGGGCGTTGTGTCGCCCGTTCGTGGTAGGGACCTGTGCGGTCCTGTGACCTGCATCTTTAAATGCGGCCGCCTTCCTGGGCGGCCTCTTCCTGTGTTCTCTTCGTCGACGGCACGTACGACGGCGATCCCTTGGCGCGTTGGTGAGCCAATGTTTTGAGGGGCTGTCAGCCGTGACGTAGCGGCTGGGATGCTGGCAGGCAGCAGGGCCCTTTTCCGTGTAGGGGAGCGCCAACTCCCGTTCAGCGTGCGGTAGGGCCATCAGTTGGAGCCAGTAGCACCGTCCGGCGATCTGTGGTCGCCGGACGGTGATTAGGGAAGGTCCTCATGGGCACAAAGCCCTCTGCCGCGGCGAGTTCCGCGGCGACCGAGCCGGCGGCACCCGGCCTCGACACCGGTGTCTTCGGTGTACCGCACGCCGCGGTGATCATCGCGTGCATCATCACCGCCGCCGTCCTCGCTCCGGCCGGTCTGGGCGTCCGCGACGTGCTGTTCCTCCTCTCAGGCGCCGGCGGTATCGGAGCCACGATCGTGCTGGCCGTAGCGAACGGCCGTTCCGCCGGCCGGCTGGGCCGCCTCGTGCGCGCCTACTTCCAGGCGGGAAACTGAGGTGGCCGCGGTGGGACGACCTGAGAAGCCGGTCGACCGCTCGGTTCCCGCCTGCGCCGAACTCGCTGACTTCCTGCGCGCTTTGAAAGCCGAAGCCGGCCTGACCTACGAGTGGATGGCCACGGCGACCGGTGGCGCGCCGTCGAAAGCGACCCTCGAGCGGGCCGCCTCAGGGCGCAGTGTTCCGGCCTGGGACACCGTCGCCGCATACGTCTCGCTCACGATGACACCCACCACATGGCTCGTCCCGTGGGACCCCATGCGCCGTGCCCGGTCGCTGTGGATCTGCGCGCGCCGGGCGGCCCGGGCGCCGTACTACCTCCACAAGGCCCCGGACCCACAGATGGTCTGGGGCGTGGCGGACTTCAGCCGGGCACTGCGCGATCAACACGTCTGGGCCGGCTGCCCCACACCCGGAGAGATGCAACGGATGGCCGGCCCGGGCGTGCTGCCGAGCAGTACCACCCGCCGCATCATCCAAGGCCACATCCTGCCCGTCGATCCGGCGCAGGCCATCGCCTTCCTCACCATCTGTCACGCTCGCGACCTGCTGTCGTGGATCGAAGCAGGACGCCGGGCCCTGGAGAAGGATCGGCCGCATGACGTAGGCACCTACGCCTGGGTCAAAGCCCACAAAAGCATGCTCGCCAGGCAGGCCGAGTCCGACGACACGGCACTCGCTGACGCCCCCAACGTCGCGTAGAGCGATGACCCGACAGCCGGCCCCGGGATGGGGAGACCTCTCGTGGGCGCCCACCGGCCCTGACGGTTCCACTGACCGTCGCCAGGACGGAGAACAAGCCGGGCGCGGAGCGGTGTGGCATGAGGGGGCGTGTACGGATACGGCACCGGCCCCTTCCCTGGAGGAAGGGGCCGGTGGCTTTGGTAGCAGGGACAGGATTTGAACCTGCGACCTCTGGGTTATGAGCCCAGCGAGCTACCGAGCTGCTCCACCCCGCGTCGGTGCGCCCAGGTTATGTCATCGGGGAAGCGGCGGCGGGGATTTACCGGCCCAGCCGGCGGCGGGACTCGATGGCCGGGGGCCCTCCCTGCCCCCCCTTCTTGGTAGGGCGGCGTGGACGCGGGTCGGCAGCGGTGGGTGCGGCGGGGTTCCGGGGCCCGCGTTCTGTGCTCCGGTGGCGGGCCGGTGTTCTGGGCTGTCTCGGGCCGGCTGCCGGTGCGGCATTGCGGCTCGAGGACTGCCATGACCGGGGGATCGAGGACGTCATGGGCACGATCGACGTCCTCTAGTTCATCTTCGTGGTGTGCGAGCTGCAGTATCCGAAGCAGACAGCGTTGACCTGCAAGTTCTGGCTTTTCGAGGGAGTGGGCCGGGGTGGGGAGGTGTCCTTGGCCAGTGCGGGCCGCCAACTTGACATGCCGCGCCAATACATGCTCTGACCTGCAGGAACGGTGGTTTCTTGAGGGTGTGGGGGTTCAAGATTCACTTGGCGGCGGGATACGCGGTTGTCAGTGCCTGTCGGGACAGTAGTTGAAGACGAGTGGCCCGCCTCTTGTCAGCGCTAATGGAGATCCATGTGCGCTGACAGGGGCGGGCCTTCGTCGTGAGGGTCCCGCGTGATGGACGAAGTTGGGAGAGTAGGGGAAGTGGGACCCGCACATTCGCGTGATCGCTTCAGTGCTGCCCGGGGCGGTGGCGCATGAATGCCCAGACGGTGATGACGCTTGCGCCGGCTGCGGTCACGGTGATCGTGATCTTGTTCTGTGCCGTGCGCAAGGTGCTCAAGGAGGCGGAGGCCTTGCTGCTTGCTCTGGTGCCGGTCATTCATGCGCTGGGCAAGGTGCGTACGGCCTGGCAGCAGACCCGCCGGCCGCAGGACGGCGGCGTCGGCGAGGTGGAAGGGGAGGAGGAGCCTCATGCTCTCCCCTGAACAGTGGCAGGAGGTGCGCCGCCTGCATGCCGAAGGCATGCCGATCAAGCAGATCGCCCGCAGCCGGCACATCGCCCCCAACACGGTGCGCCGCCTGATCCGCAGCCCGCAGCCGCCCCGGTACCAGCGGCCCGAACGCGCCTCCGTGGCCGCGCCGTTCGAGCCGCGGATCCTGCGGCTGCTCAAGAACGATCCGACCCTGTCCGCTGCGGACATCGCATGGCGGATCAACTGGCCGGCCTCGGCGAGCCTGCTGCGCGCGCACGTGGCCCGCCTGCGCAAGAGTCTGCCCCCGCCTGAGCCGGCACCTCGGCTGCAGGCACAGCAGATGTCTGCCGCCCTGGCGTATGGCGGCCTCGATCCGGGGTGGGCGGAGATCGGTGTGTGGTGGCCGGAGCAGGAGTTCGACGTCGGTCACGGGCAGGTGCGCACCTGCCCGGTACTGTCAATCCCCTCCGAACGTGGAGACCTTCCTATGCAGCCAGTTCCTCGGTGAGGCTGGCTCGGTGGTCGTGTTCGTAGTCGATCGGGCTCTTGA
>NZ_JBVISJ010000031.1:0-25956 GCF_055575575.1 Streptomyces sp. NPDC034049 | reverse complement strand
CAGCGCTTCCCCGGACTGCTCGACCTCGTCCTCAAGGAGAGCGTCGGCCGCGTGGAGCCCTACGTGAACGCCGAGAGCGCCTGACCCTCCGGGGCACCCCTCCGTGGCCCCGACGAACCGGACCCACCGCAGCCAGGCATCCAGCTTGCGGTCGGCTTCGATCACCTCGAACGACACCCCGGACGCAACGTCGACCAGGTCACGGCCGAGCCGGCGAGGTCGTCGGCCTCCCGCCCGACGCCCGCCCGCCCGCCGAGTGGCCGTAACCCGTGCACCAGCAAGGCGATAGGCCACCCACCCCGCCGTCATGCGGATTGGACCGGATCGACTCCATCGGCACGAAGACCTGGATCTCCATGGCCTTCGCCGTGTGCAGCGGCAGCTCCCGCAGCAGGTGGCGCGGCACTTTCGAGGATGGCGAGCTGAGCGGGGCGGCGACAATCGTCAGCCTCACTGCCTACCCCTTGGTTCACTCGCGGGTCGGATACGGCTCACCCCTCTCGGCGAAGGGCTGTGCGACGCCCTCGATGCCATGGCCGGCTGAGCCCTGGCAGTCCCCGACGACGAGCCAGCACGCACCGTGTGACCTTCGGGGTCACCTGACAAGCACACCCGTCCGCTACAGACAGCTTCCCTCCCACACGGAGGGATCCCGACCCCGCCTGCGTCGACTCTGGCGCACCCGCGTCCCATCTGCCGGCCCTGGTTCAGGACCGCTCATCCGCGTGCGCGCCGGCCCGACAGCCGAGGGCCCCGGCGGATCCGCCGGGGCCCTCGTGCGTGCGACCGGTCTCAGATGGTCGCGTTGTCGATCACGAACCGGTATCGCACATCGCCGGCGGTGAGCCGCTCGTGTGCCTCGTTGATCTCGGATGCGGTGATCAGCTCGATCTCCGCGCCGATCCCGTGCGCGGCACAGAAGTCCAGCATCTCCTGGGTCTCGGGGATGCCGCCGATCATCGATCCGGCGAGGATCTTGCTGCCGTAGCTGAGGGAGATCGGGTGGAAGGTGACGGGCTCCTCCGGGACGCCCACGTTCACCAGGGCGCCGCTCGTCTTCAGCAGGCTGAGGTAGGCGCCCAGGTCCAGCGGCGCCGACACCGTGGAGACGATCAGGTCGAAGGAGCCGGCGAGTTCCTCGAATGTCTTCGGGTCGCTGGTGGCGTAGTAGTGGTCGGCGCCCAGCTTCAGGCCGTCGTCCTTCTTGCGCAGGGACTGGGAGAGGACCGTGACCTCGGCGCCGAGCGCGTGCGCGATCTTGACGCCCACGTGGCCGAGACCGCCCAGGCCGACCACGGCGACCTTCTTGCCGGGGCCCGCGCCCCACTGCTTGAGCGGCGCGTACGTGGTGATGCCGGCGCACAGCAGCGGCGCGGCGGCGTCCAGGGACAGCCCGTCGGGGATACGGACGACGAAGTTCTCGTCGACGACGACGTGCGTGGCGTAGCCGCCGTAGGTGATCTCGCCGTCACGGCCGATGGCGGCGTACGTCTGGACGGCCCCCTGTACACAGTGCTGTTCCTGACCGGCCTTGCAGTTGTCGCACTCGCGGCAGGAGTCGACCATGCAGCCCACGCCCACACGGTCGCCGACCTTGTACTTGGTCACGCCGGGGCCGACCTCGGAGACGACGCCCGCGATCTCGTGACCCGGGACCATCGGGAAGACCGCCTCGCCCCAGCCCTCGCGGACCAGGTGGATGTCGGTGTGAGAGGGCGGTACGTGACTTGATGTCTGTATTGCCCTCCCCGCTGACCGGCTGGCTCGTCGACGGGTACGGCCGTACGCCGATAGCCCAGCCTCCGGCCTCACCCTCCTCGCCGCCGGAATCAGCGCCGCCGCGGCGCCTGCCGACTCCGTCGCCCTGCTCGCACTGGCGCTCACCCTGCTGGGGCTGGGCTGGAACCTGGGCCTCGTCTCCGGCACCGTGATGATCACCGATGCCGTGCCGCTGGCCACCCGCGCCAAGACCCAGGGCATGGTCGACGTCTCCATCGCCATCGTCGGCGCCACCGGGGGCTTCAGCTCCGGCCTCGTCGTCTCCGCCTCCGGCTACCCCGTCCTCGCCCTCACTGGCGGCAACCGCTCTCGCCGTCGTCCCCGCGATCGCCACCAGGTGCGAGCAGCCGGTGACCCGGCCTGTCCCGTCGGGGGAAGCCGGCCGCCCTCACCGTCGATGGCACCGGGCACCGTCGTCCACGTCATCGCCAGCACCTCATCCGCCCGATGCTCGACGACCGGAACACTGTCCACTACCCGATGCCGGCCCGCTCCGTCGGACTCACCCGTGGCAGCGCCGGCCCGCCTGAGCGACTTCGCCGGACCGGCCCCGGACTGCACCCTGGCGGGATGCGGTGATGTTCGTCGTCGTCTCCCACAGCCTCCCGCCGTGGGCGCCCGGGCACGGCGGTAGTCTGCGCGAAGGCCAGGCCACGGGCCGCGGCGACCAGCGCCGCGCCACCCCTTCTCAGCCGGCGATATCCGTTCCGGGGCAACGCACGCGGCACTGCCCGCCGCTCCCGCCATATGGCGGGGTGAGTAGCAGATCTTCCCGCCACCTGCGGGTACCTTCGTCCACGGTTGCCGCCGACAGTGGACGCTACCCCGCTCACCACCGGCTCGTGAAGGAAGAGTGCGATGACCGACCAGACGGCAGCAGACATCCTCGGCGCCACCACGACCCGTCCGCTCTTCGACCCCGAACTCGCGCCCGTCGCGGAAGCGCTGGCGGCCGCCATGCCGACCTGGTCCGACGAGACCCTCGCGCCGAACCGGGAGGTGCTGGCCGAGGGGATGCCCGGCCAGGAGCCGGTGGACCTGACGGCTGGCGGCAGGGTGCGGGTGGAGGAACGCCAGGTTCCCGGGCCGGAGGGCGCGCCGGACATCACGCTGCTGATCCTCAGCCCGGTCGAGGACCGGGGCCCCAAGGGGGGCATCTTCCACATCCACGGCTTCCACATCCACGGCGGCGGGATGATCGCCGGGAACCGCAAGTCGGTCGTCGAGTTGTTCCTCCCGTTCGTGGTCGAGGGCAGTGCGGTCGTGGTGTCGGTCGAGTACCGCCTGGCTCCGGAACACCCCGACCCGGTGCCCGTGGAGGACTGCTACGCCGGGCTCGTGTGGACGGCCAAGCACGCGGACGAGCTGGGCATCGACCCCGACCGTCTCCTCGTCGCCGGGGCCAGCGCCGGTGGCGGACTCGCGGCCGGCACCGCGCTCCTCGCCCGCGACCGGGCCTTCCCCAGGCTGAGCCACCAGGTACTGGTCTGTCCCATGCTCGACGACCGCTTCGAGACGCACAGCAGCCGCATGCTGGATGGCGAGGGATTCTGGGACCGCAACGACAACCTGTACGGTTGGACCGCGCTGCTGGGCGAGCGCCGCGGCGGACCGGACGTGTCGCCCTACGCCGCGCCGGCCCGGGCGGAGGACCTCAGCGGCCTGCCCCGCACCTACATCGACACCGGCTCGGTCGAGGTGTTCCGTGACGAGGTCCTCGTCTACGCCGGCCGCCTGTCCGAGGCGGGTGTGAGCGTCGACCTGCACATGTGGGGCGGCGGCTTCCATGGGTTCGACGGGCTGGCGCCCCACGCGGCGGTGTCGCGGATCTCCGCCGCGACACGCGACGATTTCATCCGACGGGCTCTCGAGGACTGAGCGGCCGGACCGGCTCCGGCCATGCCACGGAGCGAGAGTGGCCCGGGAGGTTGGCATGCGTGAACTCATCGGCAGGCTGGAAGTCACCGACGACGCGACGGCCAGTGCGCTGCGCGTCATCGGCCACTTCGACAGCCTGGTCGAGGAGCGGGCCTCGGTCGCGGCCGTGGTGCGGGCGACGGCGGCGCTGGCGGGATGCCCCGCCGGCCTGCACGACGCCGGCCGGGGGATCACCCGTCGCTACGACTCCCAGGGGCACCCGCTGCCCGAGGCGGAGAGTCGCTCCTGGGCACGGGTGGCGGTACCGGGCAGGCCCGGCTCGTGGGTCTGGCTGGAGCGGGCCGCCGAGGCCAGGCCGCTGGACGCCCTCATCCTCGAGCGCTCGGTCCTCGCGATCCAGACGCTCACGGGCGGCTCCGTCCGCCGCGATGCCGATACCGCGGTGAGGATCGCCTGCGACCCCGATGTCTCCGAGACCGACCGGCTCGACGCGGTCGGCATGCTGGGGCTCACCTGCCCCGTGACCGTCGTCGTCACCGCTTCCCCCGGACCGTCCACACCGCACACCACCCGGATCGGGGGCCACGCCGTCGCCCTGGTCCCGGAAGCAGCAGCCCTGCCCCAGGACCTGCGGGCCGGGACGGCCGTCGCCCGGCGGCCGGCCCACCTGCCGACCGCCCTGGAACGGGCGCGTGTCGCGCTGCGGCTGTCCGACCGCGCGGAGGGCCCCGGCCCGTCCCTGGTGGCATACGACGATCTCGGAGCCCTCGCCGTGCTCGCCGAGCGGATCACACCGCGAGAGGCGGCCACCACCACCGACGTGCACCGCCTGGACCAGGTGCTGGTCACCCATCCCTGGGTGATCGACACCCTCCAGGCAGTGCTCGACCAGGCGACTCTGCGGCAGGCCGCGACCGGCCTCCACCTCCACCACTCGACCCTGCAAGAACGCCTGTCCTGGCTGTCGACCCAGCTCGGCTACGCGGTCACGAAGCCCGGCGGACGCCAACGCGCCGCAGTCGCCGTGCTCCTGTGGCGGATCGCCCACAGCGAGGACGAAAGCGCCGACGGCTGAGAGGGCGGGATGAGGCTTGATGTCTGATTTGCTGCTTCGTTGAGGGTGAGCGTGCAGGTCGCGGCGACGCAGGGTGGCTTACGGCCGCGGATGGGTGAACAAGCCCTGCTCGGCCTCGGTCAGGATCCCGCGTTCGACAAGCCGCTTGAGCTTCAGGCGGGTGTTGTTGATGGTGTTGGGCGCGATCTCCAGGTCCATCGCCTCGCATACCTGCCGCGCCCGCAAAGGGGCGGCGGCTGCGGCGAACACCGCCATGATGTGCTGGTAGGCGGGATGGTCCGGCAGCTTCGGGACCGGCGGCGCGGACGGCTGCGGATCGGGCAGCTCCAGCAGCGTCTTGCGGGTGATCCGGACCTCCTCGGCGGCCCGGCCGAGCTCGTCCAGCCGCGCGGTCAGCTGCGCGATCTGCTCCCCAGTCGCCTCGGCTTGCGCGGCGATCTCCCGTTCCCGCTCCTCCAGCCGTGCCAGCACCGCGCCGAGAGTGAGCTGATCGCCGGTCATGCGGTGCGCCAGGCCGGCGCGGTCGCCCCGGACAGCCGGCGCAGTATCACCGCGGTCATAGCCCAGTACACCCGCGACTGCGAACTGCTGGGCTGGTGCTCGTAGTCGCGCACCAGCCGGCGGTGCAGCATCAAGATCCCGTAGGCGCGCTCCACGATCCACCGCTTGGGGATCGGAACGAACCCGGTCTGCGCGGGGTTGCGCTCGACGATCTCTACCTCGATGCCCATCTTCTCCCCGTGCGCGACGACGGCATTCTTGAAGCCCTGGTCGACCAGGGCCTTCTCGACGGTGCCGGTGTCGGCGGCGACCTTGTCCAGCAGCGTAATGCCAACAGCGTTCTCGTGCGCCGACGCGGCCACCACGACCACCGCGATCACCAGCCCCAGGACGTCAACGGCCAGGCCGCGCTTGCGGCCCGGTACTTTTTTGCAGCATCACGCCCCGTCGACTGCGCGGGCACCCCGGCCGCGGCATGCACGCTCTGGGTGTCGAGCACCACCAGGCTCGGGTCAGCCTTCCGGCGCGCCTTCTCCCGCACCTGCCAGCGCAGCAGGTCGTGAATGGTCTGATCGGTGCCGTCGTCGCGCCAGGTGTAGAAGTAGTACTTCACCGCGCCGGGCGGCGGGAAGTCGTGCGGGAGCAGGTCCCACTGGCAGCCGGTGCGGCCTTGCTAGAGGAGCGCGTTGACGATCTCCCACATCGCGTACCGGCCCTGATGGCCGCTGACCGAGGGGTGCGCGGCCTTCCAGGCGGTGATCACCGGCTCGACCAGCGACCACTGTTCGTCGGACAGGTCGGTCTTGTAGGGCTTGCGCTCGCTCACGACGACCAGCCCAGCACGCCCACGGCCGCCGACCGGCCGAGATACCGTCCTGCCACACGTTCAGGTGACGACAAAACACCTATGCGCGGGTGCGGGGCCCCCTGCGGACGCTGCTGGACACCATGGACGGCGGCCCGGCGATCCTCGTGGGGCGGCGCGGGGACATCCTCGCCTGGAACCGGATGGCCGCGGCGGTCTTCGGCGACTGGGCCGAGCTGCCCGCGCAGGAGCGGAACTGGGCGCGGCTGGTGTTCCTCAGGCCCGAATACCGCGACCTGTTCGTGGACTGGGAGCACAAAGCGAACGACGTCGTCTCTCAGCTGCGCCTGGACGCCGGCTCCCATCCAGGCGACCCCCGGCTGTCCGCGCTCGTGGGCGAACTCTCCTGATGAGGTGCATCCAGTCCGGGCGGTACAGCTCCCGGTTGTAGTTCGACTCCCCCATGGTAGAGACGAACTTGGAGTACATCGCCTTCACATACTCCAGCGTCACCTCGTCGCCCTCGGCGAGTGCCTGCTCCCGGGCGTCCTTCAGTGCGATACGGAACTTCTCCAACAGGCTCTCGGTCGCGCCCGAGGTGAACGACTCGTGGATCTGAGGCGGTTCACACAGACCGTACTTGGGGCCGGACAAGCGCAGCAGCAGGCGCAGGGTGGGTTCGGTGACCCAGAGTGGGCCGGGCTCGTCCCGGTTGCCGATCGGGTTGGGCAGGTACGCGCTGTGCTCCCATGCGGGCGGGGTGATCAGGTGGACGCCTGCGCGTCGGCGGTCGTGGTGGTTGCCGGTGGAGTGTTCCAGCTGGCCGATCGGCAGGTGCGTCTTGAGCGCGCTGAGGTAGGCGCCGTTGATGTCCAGGGCCGTCACCTGGTGCATGCCGGACGGTAGTTCGGGGCGGGTCCACTTGGGGCGGGCCTCCCAGATCTGGTCGGCGCCGCGGGCGGAGGGCTTGCGCAGGATGTCCGGGATCCAGGGGTGGGCGACGATGGCGTAGCGGCCGCCCTTGCGGCAGTTGTCCAGCAGGGCCATCGCGTCCGGGATCGCCCGCTTGACCAGCGCTGCCGTCGCCGCCTTCACATCGCCCTCGTGTCTGGCCAGAGCTGCCGCGACGACTTCTGCGATCGGATCCGGCAGGTCGGAGGCGGCCTGCACACGGCGGGCGGCGGACACGGTCCTTGCCGGCGCGGCGGGGCGGGACGGACGGCTCGCCGGGACAGCTATGGCCGGCGGGGCGGGTTGCGGCGCGCACGCGGCGGGGTCCAGGTGTTGCGGGAATCCGGCGACCTGGTGGCGGGCGGGCTGCCCGCACAGGACGCACGGCCGGGGCACTCCCAGGTCCTCGACGTCGTCGGCTTCCGGCGCCGGGTACGGCTGATCAGCCGTACCCGGCTGCTCCGCAGCCCTCGCAGCGTCGCCGCCCGACGTGGCCGGCCCGGCTTGAGGGAGATCGGTGTGAGCAGCGGTTTCAGCCTGCCGGGCGGCGTCCAGGTCGGCGAGCTTGGCCTGAGCGCCTTTGAGGAAGTAGGCGTAGCGCTCACGGACGTCACCGGCCGGGTCGCGGCCCGCTTCCCAGCCGCCGACCGTGGAGGGACTCACCCCCAGCGCCCGGGCCACCTGCGCGCGGGAGAGGTCCAGCGCTTCACGCAGGGCGCGGCGCTGCTCGGCCGGGGGCAGTTCGACCTCTGTGCGGGCCGCGGCGAGCAGGGCGTCGATCGTCTCGAACTGCGGCTTCACCGTGACTCTCCCTTCACGGGCGACCGTCGCTGTCCGGCACGGCGCGCGTCGGGCAGTGCCTCGCACGCTCGGGTCGGGCCCGCCAGGAAGTCCAGGACATCCATGCCGTAGTGCACGGCCAGCGCCTCGCAGTCGGCCAAACTCCAGGCGGCGGCGCCGGACTGACGGCGGCTCACCTGCGCCTGCGTCACTCCCAGCGCCTCAGCCAGTCTCGCCTGCGACTCACCCGAGGCATGCATCAGTGCCGCCACCGTCAGCCGTACCCGTTCCGGCAAGGACATTCCCATGGCTCTCACCCTACCAGAATCATGCGATTTATGCATCATTTATGAGTGATTCGCATAGCTTTCTTGCGGTGGTCCGCGGCCCGGGAGCGCTGGGCACGGCCGGGCGGCAGGAGGCGGGCGCCGCGGTGCATCGGGGCTCCGCGCCCGGGCACACCGCCGCGGCCACCTGTCCGATAGCGGAGTCCGTCCCCACCGTGATCGCGTGCGGGTCAGGGCACCAGCGGATTGTTCCGGGAGAGCGCCCGGGTGGAGGCGGCGGCGCGGCGGGCGTGGCGGCACGGCGTGAAGAGCTCGAAGTGGCAGGCCGTGGCGGGCTCGGCCGACGAACTCGCCGTCCAGCTGGCCTTCCTCGCGGTCCTCGCGGTCGGCGGGGCGCGGGTGACGTCCGGGGAGATCCCCGTGTCCACCCTCATCGCCTTCCTGCTGTACCTCTTCTACCTGATCGAGCCGGTGTCCACGCTGATCGAAGCCGGGTCCTCGTATCAGGAGGGGGCGGCCGCGCTGTCGCGGATCACGCGGGTGGAACGCCTGGCGACGGAGCCGGCCGGCCCTCGCACGGGCGCCCTGCCCCGGCAGGGGGCACCGGCCACGGGTCCGGCACCGGTCCCGAATCCGGCGTCGGTCCGCTTCGAGGAGGTGTGCTTCCGCTACCGCTGCCGGGCTGGGGCCTGCTCGCCGCCCGGGCCGCAGGCCGGACGTGGAGAGGAGCCGTCAGGATCGGCGTATCGACGCGCTTGCGGGAGATCGGGCTGTATCGACGCGCTTGTGGGAGGGGCGTCGCATTGGTCAGCACCCTGCTGAAGTGACACGGCGATGGTCACGGATGCCGCAGAGGGGGGCGGGGGTGGCTGAGGGGGGCGAGGGCGATGTCGTCGGCCGCGTATCGGCCCCTGGCCCGCCCCTGTCAGACGCTGGCGCCGGGCCGGGGCGTCGGCGAGCGTACGAGATCCCCGCGGATCAGCCGACGGACCGAGGACTCGACACCGTTTTGAAGGGGCTCGCGACAGGACACATCCCGCCGCCAGACGCCAGACGGCGGACGAGCGGACGAGCGGACGAGCGGACGAACGGACGAACGGACGAACGGACGAACGGAACTGCGGTTCGCGGCATGAGGTCTGCACGTGACCGATGGGCTCATCCCCTCACCCACCACGGCACAGCATGAGCCGGCGTGGCGTGGCAGGCGGCCGGGCGGTGGCTGTGCCACCCCGGCTGCCTGGTCGGTCAGTCCGCGCTGAGGGGAAGGCGCAGCCGCGCCCGGTAGCCGCCCGCTGCGGTCGGGCCCGCCTCCAGGGTGCCGTGCAGAATGTCGGCCCGTTCCCGCAGACCGGCCAATCCCTGCTGCGAACCGGGCGGGGACAGCGAAGGCCGGGTGGGCGGGGTGCTGGTGACGCTCACTCCGATGCCGTCGCCGTCCTGCCCCTTCTTCTGGTCGTGGTGAGTCTGCTGACCCACAACATCCCAGCAACCAACTCGACGACCCGGACACGTCACGGTCACAGTCATGCCGAGGGCGCGAGCCTCTGCCTCAGGGCGTCGTTGTCGTCGTGGTGGACGACCTCCTCGAAGCGCAGCCGCAGCCCGTGCTTGTGCAGCAACTCCGCCACGATCGTGTCGAGGTGTTCGCGGTGCTCCTCCGTCCGCGCCTGGAGGTACGCCTCGCGGATGTCTTCGGGCTCGTCGGCGAGCACCTGGTCCATGCGCTCGCGGATGTACCGCTTGAGGTTGATGTGCTCGATGAACACCTCCCCGATTCCTGCCTCGACGAGCTGCCCGAAAAGGTCGTCCAGAAGCTCGGGCTGGGTGGCGAAGTGGGGCAGGAGCGGGCCGACGAAGGCGTAGGTGGGGATGTTGGCCTCGTTCAGCTCGGCCAGGGTGCGCAGGCGGCGGGAGGCAAGCGGGGCGCGGACCTCCAGCCAGCGGCTCATGCTGTCGTCGGTGGTGGTCACGGTCATGCCGACCTCGGCGCGCGGCAGACTGGTGAGCAGGTCGATGTCGCGGGTCACGACGGGGGACTTGGTCAGGATGCGCACCAGGCCCGGGTACTCGACTGCTCGCAGTTCGCGCAGGATGCCGCGGGTGAGCCGGTACTTCGTCTCGTGACCCTGGTAGGGGTCGGTGACCGAGCTGAGCAGCATCGTGCCCCGCCGTTTGTCCTGCGGCATCTTCGCCAGCTCCTTGCGGGCGAGTTCGACCGCGTTCTTCTTCACGTACAGGTAGTCGCCCCACTCCTTGACGGACCGGCCGAACTGGCGTCCGGCGAAGCTGGCGAAGCAGTAGGCACAGCCCAGTACACAGCCGGTGTAGGGGTTGATGACGTAGTCGTTCGACGGGGTCTTCGACTTCTGGATCAAGGTCTTCGCTTCGATCTCGACCGGCTCCATGGCCGCTTCCTTCCTGCCGGCCCGGCGGTCCGCGTACGAGAGGCCGGGTTTCTCCACTGTCTGCGGGCCGGTCCTCCGAGAACCACCGAACCCATACCCACGGAACAATAATCGAAGGAAGTTGCTTCCATGGAATACAAATGGTTTGCTGGACGCCGAGCCGGTTCGGGGTCCTGATCCCTGCCGGTCAGGCATGCCGCCCCACCGCCAGGTGGCCTGCACGGCCTGGATTCGGCATGCCACAGAAACATGACACATGTCCCCCTACGGGGCGTAAGGAGTGAGCGCCATGGCCCCTCCCGCCTTCGACTCGGCCGCCTGGTTCGAGTTCGGCACCGACCAGCCGGAGAAGGTCAAGGACTTCTCCGGCGTGCTCTTCGACTGGCAGTACATCCTCAACACCAACACCCCGGGGGCCTTCTGTCACTCGGTGATGACACCGGGCGCCCAGCAACCGGCCGGCGGTGTACGGGAGTCGGAGGGCGGCTTCCCCAACTACACGATCCTCTACGACCTCGGCGCCCGACGCGTCGTCCCCGCGCACTACGACAGCTGGGCCCACTTCCAGGAAGGCCACGGCGAGATCCAGGCCGCCTTCGCCGAAGCCGGCCTCGCCGACCGCCTCGACTTCGCCCGATGACCCCGACCGAACCCACGGAGACCACGATGACCACTGCCAACCTCGACCTGGCCCGCGCCTACTTCCAGGCCGTGCAGACCGCAGACATGGCCGCCCTCGGCGGCCTCCTCGACGAGCAGATCCTCTGGCACCAGCCCGGCGCCAACCGATTCTCCGGCGACCACAAGGGCCAGGGCGCCGTCTTCCAGATGCTCGGCAGCATGATGGAGGCCAGCCAGGGCACCTTCGCCATCGACAAGATCCACTCCCTCATGGGCAACGGCGACCTGGTCGCCGCCACCATCCACTTCACCGGCCGCCGCGCCGACACGTCCATGGCCATGGACGGCGTGGACCTCCTGCGCATCCAGAACGGCAAGATCACCGAGATGTGGCTCTTCTCCGGCGACCAGAACGCCGAAGACGCCTTCTGGGGCCGCTGACGCCCACCGTGTGCCCCGAGGCCGACCCGGCCTCGGGGCTTGACGACGGCCACACCAGCGAAAGGCATCGCATGCGGAAGATGACCGACGAGCAGTGGCGGGCGTTCGTCACGCACGGCACCCGCACCGGCAAGCTTCGACCGTCAAAGCCGACGGCAGCCCGCACCTCACCCCGGCCTGGTTCCTCCTCGACGGTGACGACATCGTGCTCACCACCGAGAAGGACGGCGTCAAGGGCCGCAACCTCGCCCGCGACGGACGCTTCGCCCTCTGCGTCGACGACGACCACCCCCTACACGCGTTCGTCATCCTCCAGGGACACACCGGCACCTCGGCGAACCGCGACGAGATGCCGCACTGGGGCGGCCTCCTCGGCACCCGCTCCATGGGTGAAGACCGCACCCAGAACTACGCCGCCCCCAACGGCGGCCCCGGCAACCTCCTCATCCGCGCCCGCCCCCATCGACGAAGTCATCGCCTTCAACGGCGTCGCCGAGTGAACGACAACGTCCCGGGCACGGCAGCGGGGCAGACAACCACGATTGCCTGCCCCGCTGCCGTGCCCGGGACGCCCTGGCTCACGAGGCCGGCCGGCCGGGCCGCTTCGGCGCCCCCATCGCCGGCACCGGCGTCTGACCCCCGGCCCTCCGCTCCGCATCCAGAGCACGTCCGGCCGCCCGCAGCGTACTGAGCACCGCAGTCACCTCGCGTACCGACTTCTCAGGAATCACCGACCCGATCCGCAGTTCCAGCTCCTCCTCGAAGACCTTCAGCGCCCCCTCCACCAGCTTCCGCCCCTCAGGGGTGAGCTCCACGATCGAGGAACGGCGGTCGTTCGGATTGGCCCGCCGCCCGCACAGGCCCGCCGCCTCCAGACGGTCGACGACCTTGCTCGTGCCGCCCACCGTGATCGAGAACTCCTCCGCGATGTCCTGGATCCGCCGCCCAGGCCGCCGCAACAGCAGGTGCAGCACCTCGAACGACGTCAGCGCCACGTCATACTCCGCCCGCAACCGCCCCTCGATACCGTCCCACAACTCGATCTCCAGCGAGACCAGCTCCCGGTACAGCAGCTTCAGATCAGTGCCAGCCATCACTCATCTTCCAAAGAATTATCTTCCACAGACAGTTAATTGTAGGCCACCGGTATCGGGACTCCCGGCGAACGCCAGCGCGTCGGCACCGATGCGGGCGGGTCGAGGCCACGATCTCAGCCGGCCGGTGACGGCAAAGGACCTGCCATGTGCCGAGCGTGGCCTGCGCCGGCAATGTGCGGACGACAGCAGGGCGATCGGCGAGTCGCTGGCCGAAGTGGCTGTCTTCCCTCCTGACCTGGTGCAGGACGCCGACCAGCGCTTCGACGCCGGCCTTGAACTGGGCGATCTCTTCGGCGTCCGCCGCCCGCAGTTCTCCCAGGCGCCGGACCTGCCGGCGCAGCCGTTTCCCGGTGCGCAGAGCGGAGAGCACCGCACCGGCAGGCCGCAGCGGGTACGGCCGACGCCCACGCCGACCCACCGGGACGGGTACGCAGTACCGCGTAAACCTCCGCAAGAGGGACCGCGGCAGGCGTGCCATTGACGGTACGTGGCCCTGCACGGCGGTCGCCGGCACGTCGAGCAGATGGGCCAGGGCGATCCCGTAGCGGCTGGCGTCGAAGTTCGAGCCGATCCCGTACACCCGCAGGCAGCCGGAGGCCTCGGCGAACAGCCGGGTCATCAGATCGACCGGATTGGTGACCACGAGCACACTCCCCTGACATCCGCGCAGCGCCGTGACCAGAGCACAGACGACGGGAGCGTCGGCTGCCGCGCCGCCCATTCGTACGTCGGCCATGCGGCCGCGGCACGAGCCGTGGCTGCAACCGTCGTGCACGCGCACGTCCTGGACCCGGAGCTGCTGCTCACCTTCGCCGTCAGCCAGCCCGACCCCGTACGCCGCCCCGGAGCCTGGTCCTGCGCAGGGCGACCCTGCTGACCACCGGCACCGCGCACGCCGTGCTCGCCAAAACCCTGTACGCGGCCGAGCCGCCCGGCACCGCCTTCACCGCCGCCGACCTGCACACCGCAGCCCAGGTCATGCACCACAGCGGCGATCTCACCGAAGCAGCGCTCACCGCCGCAATGGCCGCCCCCTGGTACCAGGCCACCGACCATGCCTGGATGCCAAGGCCACGCCCGGCGAGCACAGGCCCAGGGCCGCGCACCATGACCGGCCTACCAGCCGGCCGCCGAAACGCACGTCGGAAGTAGCAGCCGGAATCCGGCGGCGGACAGGGCCTTCAGGACCGCATACAGCCCGACCGCCACATCGGAGGCAACAGCCTCCAACCGCTCCTGACGTCCGCTGCACCGGGAAAGGCCGGCGTTCCCCGCCCGCCGACCTGGTCAACACCAGACAGCAGATGTCGGCAACGGGGACCCCGGGGCCAGGCCACCTCCTGGCAGCCCTCCAGCCCCGGCCTTCCTGAAGCCTCAACCCCGTAACCCCAGCGCCCTGTTCGCACGAACCAGGCGCTCGGGTACAGATAGACCGACCGTCGCCCGCAGCCAGGTCACGGTCTCCCCGGCACGGCAGAGCAGCCGGGGCCCTCCACGTGACAGTGGCCCGGAACAGGGTCAGCGACCGGGCCGCCGCGAGCGCATCTGCCACTGAGTCATCGCACCGAACGCCAGCACGTTGGCTCGGCGGGTGGTGAAGCGCGAGGCCAAGGTCATCACCCAGTTGAAGGTGCCGGAGACGACGCTGGGCGGCGGGTTGCGCCGGTCCAACGTGCGCAGTGCGGTGGTGACCACCTGGCGCGGGGTCTGCAGCCGGACACCGCGGGCCATGTCGTCGGAGCCGGCCGCGTCGAAGAACTCGGTGCGTGTCGGGCCCGGGGAGAGAGCGAGCACGCGCAGCCCGGTCCCTCGCGATTCCTGCCACAGTGCCTCGGTGAAGCTCAGCACGAAGGCCTTGGTCGCCCCGTAGACGGCGGCGTTCGGCCAGGGCTGGTAGCCGAGGGAACTGGCGACGTTGACCAGGACACCGGTCAACTGGCCGATGAACGCCCTGGTGACGTCGACCAGGCTGGCCACGTTCAGGCCGATCTCCTGCCGGACGCGCGCCGCATCCTCCTGACGGAACGGGCTGTGGGTGCCGAAACCGGCGTTGTTGACGAGACTGGTGACAGTGATCCCACGCCGGGCCACCTCCTCGGCCAGCGCTTCGCCCGCGGCCGGCACGGTGAGGTCGAACGGCACCACCGTGACGGTGACGTCGTACCTCGCGGACAGCTCGTCGGCCAGGGCCTGAAGCCGGTCCGCGCGGCGGGCGACCAGCACGAGGTCCGAGCCGCGCTCGGCGAACTGACGGGCGAACTCCGCGCCGAGGCCGGCACTCGCCCCGGTGATCAATGTGGTCTGGCTGCGGTAGTCGATCTTGTTCATGGCGGTTGGAGAGCGGCGCCCTCGCGGGTGCCCCTTCCCCTTCTCCTTTCGATTTCTGCGACGGTCTGTGACCGTCTTCTGGTGCTTGTCTGTTGCCGAGGCGGGCTCGGAGCCCGCCTGGGCGATGGCCGTGACGTGTGAGGTGTCCCCGGTGACGAGAACGAGATCGTGATCAGCCATCGGTGGCCTCCTCGCGGAGGTGTGCGCCTCGGCCAGACCCTGGCCGCTGCAAGGGCGGCAGTGCGTCCTGGTGCTCGACGTTGCCGCTCGGGTGCACACCATTTCCGCCGGTCCGCCGATCGATTGCGCCGCACGGGCGGCCGCGCGCGTGTGTGAGGGGTGCTCGGTAGCGGCGGCGCCGGGGATGGCTCCGTTACCGGAGCAGGAAGTTGAGGAGGGTCTCGGTGCGCTTGGTGAAGGGGGCGCGCAGCATGCGGGTGGCGTTCCAGCGTCCTAGGACGTGGATGCCCTTGGGGTGGCTGAGGGTGCGGAAGCCTTCGATGCCGTGGTACTTGCCCATGCCGCTGGCGCCGACGCCGCCGAAGGGGAGGTCGTCCTGCGCGACGTGCATGATGGTGCCGTTGACGGTGACGTTGCCGGAGGTCGTGCGGGTCAGGACCTTGCGCCGGTCGGGGCCGTTGTCGCCGAAGTAGTAGAGGGCGAGCGGCCGCGGCCGTGCGTTGACGTGAGTGATGGCGTCGTCGATGTCGCGGTAGCCGAAGACCGGCAGGATGGGGCCGAAGATCTCCTCGTGGGCGATTGCCATGTCGTCGGTGACGCCGAGCACGACGGTCGGTGCGAGGGTGTGCGGGCGGCGGGCCGCGTCGCCGGGCCGGTGTCCGACCTCGATGATGCGTGCCCCGTGGGCGCGGGCGTCCTCGAGCAGGTCGGTGAGGATCCTGTACTCCCTGTCGTCGATGATCGAGGTGTAGTCGTCGCTGGTGGGGCCGTCGGGGTAGGCGGTCTTCACCAGTTGGTCGTAGGTGGCGATGAAGGCGTCGATCTCGGATGCGTGGACCAGGGCGTAGTCGGGGGCGATGCAGGTCTGCCCGCCGCTGAGAAGCTTGCCGAAGACGATGTCGGCCACGGCCCGGTCATGGACGTGGCCCTTGGCCACGATGGTCGGGGACTTGCCGCCCAGTTCCAGCGTGACGGGGACGAGGTGGTCACTTGCGGCCTTCATCACGGCTCGGCCGACCTCGGTGCTGCCGGTGAAGACGAGATGGTCGAACGGCAGGGAGGAGAACGCGGAGCCGTCGCCGCTGACGATCGTGACCTGCTCGGGCGGGAAGAGTTCGCCGAGCATCGACGCGAGCACCGCGTTCGTCGCCGGGGTCAGCTTCGACGGCTTGAGCATCACGCGGTTGCCGGCGGGATCGCGGTGACCACGGGCATCAGCGACAGGTTGATGGGATAGTTCCACGGCGAGATGACGCCGACCACGCCCAGCGGCTGGTACTCGATGCGATTGCTGCCGAAACGCAGCAGCAGCTCGATCCGGCGGCGGGTCGGGCGCATGAACCGGCGCAGGTTGCGCCGCAGGTAGTCGATGCCCTGCACAACCCCCACGACTTCCGTCAGCGCGCTCTCGTGCCGCGAGCGATGCCCGAAATCGGCGTCGATCGCCTCCTCTATGGCCCCGCGCCGGGCGATCAGCGCCGCCCTGAACCGGGTCAGATCGCTGCGCCGCGCCTGAAGGGAGGGCGTTCCTTCGCGCAGGAAAGCAACCCGCTGGGTTTCGAGGATGTGGTGGAAGCGCTCCGCGTCGGTGGGCTGTGCGGTCACGTCGGTGATGGTCATGATCGTGTTCCTTAGCCGTTGACGAGGGAGCTGTGGGTGAGGGCGACGGGGTGCTGCGGGCGCTGCCGGCAGGCCATCCAGCCCCGTGAACCGGACCATCGAGCGGCACGCCCGCTCATGACATTCACTCTACGCACGGCTTTGCACTGAGTGCAAGTAGGTGCATCACGTGAGGCGAAGTACCATCGGTGCATGACTCAGAAACCAGCCCCCATCCGGGAACAGACCCGCTCCGTGGTCCGCTCCCTGCTCGCCCGGGCCGCCATCGAGCTGTTCGCCGCCAAAGGCTTCGACAACACGACCCTCGAAGAGGTCGCCTCCGCCGCGGGCGTCTCCCGGCGAACCCTGTTCAACTACTTCCGCAACAAGGAAGACCTCGCGCTCAGCGGCCTGGACGAACAGGGCGAACTCATCGCCGCCCGCCTCGCCGAACGCCCGGCCGACGAGGACGCCTGGACGGCGCTGCGCGCGGCGTTCCAGGTCCTCGAAGAGATCGACATGACAGCCGAGGCACGCCTGGAGTTCATCACGCTGCTCTTCGGCAACGACTCCCTGCGCGCCGGACACACCGAGAAGCAAGGCCGCTGGCAAGACCTGTTCGCCCCCCTGATCGAGCCGCGACTGCCCGACTCCGACCGCCGCGGTCTGCAAGCCCGCGCGATCGCGGCCGCAGCGATCATCTGCATGCAGGCAGCCAACGAGGAATGGGTACGCCTGGGCGGCCAGGCCGACATGTTCGACCTCTACGACACCGCCGTACACGCCATCCGGCGCCCCACCTGAAACCGGCCGCGCCCAGGATCCGCGGCCGACGCTTCAGTGCCCGAAGACCGCCGTCGCCACCGGCACCACCAGCAGCAGGCTGAGTCCGACCAGAGGAAGGCGGTCCAGCCACAGGACGGCGGCGAACTCACGCAGCGTCGCGGCCAGCCAGTAGGCAGGGGAGGTCGGCGCGCCCACGACGTGCACGGACACCCCGGCGCGGCGGGCCAGCAGGGTCGTGCGGTAGACGTGGAAGCCGCTGGTGACCACCGTGGCACGGCGGCCGGCAGCAGTGCCGCCCACGAGGGCCGCGCTGAAGCGGAGGTTCTGCCCGGTGTTGACGGAACGGTCTTCCCGCACGATCCGGTCGGCGGGCACTCCGCGTCCCCGCAGATAGTCGGCCATCGCGTCCGCCTCGGAACGGACCTCGTCCTCGCCCTGGCCGCCCGAGACGACGAACACCACACCAGGTGTGTCCGGTGCACAGGCGGCGTCGACCGCGAGAGCGCGCTCCAGCCTGCGGGTCAGCAGCGGGCCGGGCCGGTCGCCGTCGAGCCCGGCGCCCAGGACGACGACATGCGTGGTTTCCAGCAGGGGCGTGCTGCGGCCCTGGAGGAACACATAGCCGGCGAAGGCCAGGAAGAGCACAGTGAGGTAGCTTGCGGCCGCGTTCACCGCGACCAGCAGGGCACCGAACGCCTCGCCGCCGACCGCGTGGAAGACCGCGTTGAGACCGAGCACCGCCAGCAACGCGCAGCCGGCGGCCCCCGTCGCCAGCAGAGCCGCCTGCGGTCCGTAGCGCCGGACCAGCAGGACGCCGTCGGCCAACAGCAGCAGCCCCAGCGCGAGCACCAGCAGCAGGGCCGCGACGGCGAGGACGGCGGCGATGGCCGGGTGGGCGGCGGCGCTGCGGCCTGCCACGCCGAGTCCGGCAGAGGTCACCGCGAGGCAGAACAGGACGGCGGCGGAGAACCGGTGCGGTGCCAGCAGGGCGTTGACGACACCGCCTGCGGCGAACACGACCGCGGCAAGGTACTCCGGGTACTCCGGCATGTGCCGCACCGCTCCGCTCTCCCGCCCACCGGGCCACTGCCCCTACCCGCCCGCCTCTCGCCGTCCGCGAATTCCGCGCACCGGTGCGAACGGCTGCCGGCCATCCTCCCAGACCTGCTGTGGCACGCCGAACCCGGGCGGGCGGCGGTGCAGGACCGGCACGACGTGCCCGTGGCCCTGCCGACGACCGCGCAAGCCACACAAGGAAGGAACGGTGTGCCCTACAGCCCGGCCCGCAGGCGGCGTACCGCCCATACCGCAGCAGCCGCAGACCACTGCCCGCTCCTGCCACCGCCGCACTCCCACCCGCCCCGGCTCGCCTCATCCCTCTCCCCCGCGCCCCTATGCAGGAGCGGCCAGACCGGGCGCCGCTTCGGGCCCGTCAGCTGCCCCTTGGCCAGGCCCGCATGTTCACTGAGCCGGTCGCACGGCGGGACCAGTCCACTTCGCCGTGTGCGCCCAGTTCGTCGTGAGTCACCGGCGCAATCTCGCCCACAGGTTCCGGGCGCAGGTGTCAGTTCAGCGGCTTGTTCAGGACCGCCTTGCGGTGGCTGAACGTCTCGATGGAGTACCTGCCGTGGTAGTTGCCCATGCCGCTCTCCCCCACCCCGCCAAACGGCAGGTCGGAGACGGTGAGATGGGCGAGCGGCAGGCCGAACCCGAGGCCGCCGGAGGAGGTCTCCGCAGCGATCCGGTCGCGGGTCTCGCCGGACTCGCTGAAGACATACAGCGCGAGGGGCTTGTCGCGGTCGTTGATGAAGCCGATCGCCTCGTCGAGACCGGACACGGTGACGACGGGAAGGATCGGCCCGAAGATCTCCTCCTGCATCACGGGGGACTTCGGGTCGACGTCCGCGAGCACCGTGGGCGCGATGTACTTGCCGGCGCGGTCGCTGCCGCCGCCCACCACGACACGGCCTGAGTCGAGCAGGGCGGACAGCCGGTCGAAATGCCGCTCGTTGACGATCCGGCCGTATTCCGGCGAGGCCGACGGGTCGGCGCCGTACAGGGCGTCGACGGCGCGGACCAGGGCGGCCTCCAGGGCGGCTGCGGTCTCCGGGTCGGTGAGGACGTAGTCGGGGGCCACGCAGGTCTGCCCGGCGTTGAGGAACTTGCCGCGGGCCAGCCGGTCGGCCACCACGTCGAGGTCGGTGCCGCGGTCGACGAACACCGGGGATTTGCCGCCGAGTTCCAGGGTGACCGGCGTGAGGTGCTCGGCAGCGGCGCGCATCACGATGCGGCCGACGGTGCCGTTGCCGGTGTAGAAGACATGGTCGAACCGCTCAGCCAGCAGGGCCGTGGTCTCCGGAACGCCGCCCTCGACGACAGCGACCGCGTCGGCGTCGAGATAGGCCGGGAGAAGCTCGGCCAGCGCGGCGGAGGTGGCCGGGGCCAGCTCGCTCGGCTTTGCCACGACCGCGTTGCCGGAGGCGAGAGCACCGACCACCGGGGCGAGCAGCAACTGGGCCGGGTAGTTCCACGGGGCGATGACGAGTACCACGCCGAGGGGCTCGTACCGCGTCCAGGCGGTCGCGTCGGCGCCCAGGTGCGCGGGGACGGGAGCGGGCTCGGGGCGCAGCCACGCCTCCAGGTGGTCCAGGGTGTGGTCGATCTCCCGGACGGTGAAGTCGATCTCGGTGCGGTAGGCCTCGGTGCTGCTCTTGCCTAGGTCTGCCTTGAGGGCGGCTGCGAGGTCGGCGCCCCGCTCGGTGAGCATCGCCCGCAGCCGGCGCAGCTGGCCGGTGCGCCATTCCACGGGCCTGGTGCGTCCGGTACGGAAGGTGGCACGCAGCCGGGCCACGACGTCGGCGGGCTGCTCGGGTGTGTGGTGACTCATGGTGCCTCGCAGGTGAGCGCGGGCGGCCGCCCGCCGCGGAGTCTCGATCAGATGTATGTCAGCCATTCTTCTGCTCCACCGCATCCCGTCGACGCGTCTTCGTGACGAGGCTCACGAGGCCAGGCCGAATCGCGGGCGGGGCGGCCGCGGTCGCCGCCCTTGCCCACGCCCTCAACCGCCAGCCCGAGCAGGCCCGCGCGCCGCTCGCAGCCTCCGACGCGCCCACGCGCCGGATCCCCGAGGATGAGCGGTCCGACACGTGGCTGACGTACGGCGAGCCGAAGCACCACGCTCACCTCAGCCCCCATTCACACTCCCGGAAACGGCGCGGCCTGCTCCCATCACGACGGTGACACCGAGCAGGAGTGCCGCCGTCCCGTCACCGCCCAAGGGCGGCCTGGATACCGCCGTACTCGAGCAGATGCTGGACGAGACCTTCGATCACGCCGTCGTGCACCACGGATACACCACCCACATGCGTGACGACGAGGTCTTCGTCCACGCGGCAGCTGATCCCCGTACTGGCATCGCGCCGTCCCACCTGCGGTATCTCTTCCGGTATTGCGTTGAGACCCGGTGCGAGACGTCAGTGGCAGCGGAGACCTGGCGGGTCTCCTTGGATGAACGGCTCATCGACCACAAAGCCGGTGCCGACCTCGACGGATACGTCTGGGGCGTGAAGGGGCGCGCCCCTGGTCGAGGCCGGTGGCGGGACCTACTGCGTCTGCTGGAGGAAGACCGCAGTCTGCGCAGGGCGCACGAAAAGCAGGCCCCACACCGGCTGCCCACCGCGCCGTCTCGGTTCCCGTCGGCGCGGACGAGCGGGTGCGCCCGCACACCGCGAGGGGGCCATGGCCAACAGCTGACGGGCTCGCTTCGGTGCGGGAAGAGGGCGAACCGGCCCCACAGCAGCACCACTGCGTAACCGGGGATATCCGCCTTGGTGATCTCGCAGACGGCCCAGCCCAGGAAGGAACCAAGCCCGACGCTGAAATGCATCCGGCCCTCCGTGTGATCGCGGGCATCGCGTGCACACCGAGGGCCGGTTGCCCGAGCGGCGCAGGGTCGACCAAGTCTCGGGTACGACGCCTTGCATTCGATGTGCGACACGATCGGGACGTTCACCGCACGCAGTCGGTCCGGATGGTTCGGCACCTCGGTATCGGTGTCGCCCCAGCCGGCGACCGTGGCCTTGGCGCCCGGACGGATGAGCGCGTCCGTGTCCGGGGTCGGGAGGTTGACCGGGGCGATGCCGTAGACGGGTTTGGCCAGTTCCAGGAACGCGATGTCGTAGTCCCCGTTGTAGCGGGGGTGGATGGTGATCGTGCGGACGTTGCGCAGATGGCCCTGCTTCTTGTTCGACGGCACGGTCCGGCCCACGACGGTCTCCATCTGCTTGGGCTTCACGCCATCGACGCAGTGCGCGGCCGTCATCACGACATCAGGACTGAGCAGACTACCTCCGCAGAACTGCCGGTCGAGCGGCGTGCCCTTGCCCTTGATCAGCAGCGCCGCCATGAACGGGTACGAGCCGTTGGGCTGCGCGCCGCCACCGATGATCTGCACGACCGGGCGCCCGCGATCCGTCGACGTCGCGGCGTGTGCCGGGGAGTGCGGCAGCCAGGTAGCTGAGCATGTGGTGGACTCTGGTCCGCTCGTCCGGCTCTCTGCGCCGGCGCCGTCGGCGGCGGGCGGGTGCTCTCCAAGGAGATCGCCGACGAACTCATGGACGATGCCCGCGCTAAGGAGTCCTTGCAGAAGTTGTTGATCAAGTGACCGTCGGCTTGTGTGCTCGTTGGTCGGGTCGTGGGGAAGCGTGAGTCGCGGCCGTGGATCGTGTCGGACGAGCTATGGTCGCCCATCTCTGGCAGGCACCCCCTGTATCCGCTCACGAAGCGCCTCGAGGCCGACACGGCCGTCCCCCCTGCGGGGGACGCTGCTCAGTACCGTGTCCTTCGCGCGGGGGAGCGGTTCGGCCCGCGGGGATGATCCCTAGACGTGCCTGCTTCGCGAGGATGAAGCCATGAAGCTGAAGTTCCTTCACACGCCCCCGCCCGTCAGTGACACCGAGCGGCCCGTCCCCCGCTGGGCTATGCGCCTGGCCTACGCGCTTCCCCTGCTTTTGCTGCCATCGTGCCTGTGGCGGCTGCCCTTCGCCCTGCACTTCGAGATGGGGCAGGTTCAGGATCTCGACATGCCGCCTTATTGGGTGAGTATCCCGTACGTCCTCGGGCTCAGCGTGTTATCGGAAGCGATCGCGGTCTTGACCATCGGGCTGGTCCGGGGCTGGGGTGAGGTGGCACCCACCTGGATCCCGATCATCGGCGGCAGACGCATCCGACCGATGGCGGCCGTTGTCCCCGCCATCCTCGGCGGCCTGATTCTCACCCTGATGTTTACCGACGTCCCGATTGGCGACGGTCGCAGGCTCACTCCGTACGGCATCGTCGACAGCGTCGGATACACCAACGACGCCTGGCAGGCGCTTGCGACGGTGTGCATCACCCCGATCGCCGCGTGGGGACCTATCTCCATCGCTCTCGGGATCGCCTACTACCGCCGCCGAACCGCGCCGTCGCCGGGTTAGGGGTCCCGACAAAGGCGTTGGACGTGTCGGTGGGTGATGAGAGAGGTGGCGAGTCCGAGGAAGGTTTCGTGGATGTCGTCGCGTCTCTCCCAGCAGATACGCAGGCGGCGGAAGCCGTGGAGCCAGGAGATGGTGCGTTCGACGACCCAGCGCAAGATGCCCAGGCCCGAGCCGTGCGGCTGTCCGCGTTCGGCGATCACGGGGCGGATGCCTCGCTTCCACGGCACTCGTCGGTACTCGTGGTCGTAGCCGCGGTCGGCGAAGAGCATGTCCGGCCGTCTGTGTTGCCGCCCGACAACGCCGGCCACGGGTGGGACCTTGTCCAGCAGGGGCAGGAGCTGGGTGACGTCGTTGCGGTTTCCACCGGTCAGCGACACCGCGAGCGGTACGCCCTGGCCGTCGACAAGGACGTGGTGCTTGCTGCCCGGCCGTGCACGGCCGACCGGGCTCGGCCCGCTTCTGGGCCCCGCCTGGCCGCCCGCACGTGAGAGGCATCGATCACCGCCCGCGACCAGTCCAGCTTCCTCGCCGACCGCAACCTCTTCAGCAGCAACAGGTGCAACCGGCCCCACACGCCGACCTCGTTCCAGGCGGCCAGCCGCCGCCAGCAGGTTATGCCCGAGCCGAAGCCCAGTTCCTGGGGCAGGTACTCCCACTGGATACCGGTATGCAGCACGAACAAGATCCCGCACCACGCCTGCCGGTCCGGCATCCGCGGCCGGCCTGTCACCACTTCGGTCCCGGCTCGGGCAGCAACGGCTCGATGAGCGACCACAGTTCGTCCGACACGATCCACGGTCGCGACTCCCGCTTCCCCACGACCCGACCAACGAGCACACAAGCCGACGGTCATTTGATCAACGACCTTTGTTAGGTCCGCTAAACAGCCCTTCCGTCAGCCAGGAAAGGCCGCAGATGCGCCAGCATCGCTGTCGGCTGCTCCTCCGGGATGAAATGGCCGCACTCCGGGATCTCGGCACCGGTGACGTCGTCCGCGTACTCGCGCCAGATCTCCAGCGTCGGCAGGCGGGAGGGCAGCCCCACGGAACCCCACAGCGCCAGTACCGGCATCGTGAGACGACGGCCCTCGGCGGCGTCGATGTCGTCGAGGGCGACGTCCTGCTCCATGGCGCGGTAGTCGTCGAAACTCGCGCGCAGGGCACCCGGACGGGAGAACGCCCGGACGTAGGCGTCGACTGCTTCGGATGTCAGACCGTGGCGGTTGTAGGTCCACCGCTCGAAGAAGTACTCGAGATATCCGCGGATGTCGCGTCCCACGAGGCGCTCTGGCAGGTCGGGCTGCATCTGGAACAACCAGTGCCAGTACCCGGAGGCGAGGGAGGCATCCAAGCGGCGGAACATCTCCCGGGTGGGCACGATGTCGAGTACGGCCAACCGCTCCACCTGCTCCGGACGATCCAGCGCCCAACGGTGCGCCACACGGGCGCCGCGGTCGTGCCCCACGACCGCGGCCTTCTCGAAGCCGAGCGCTTCGACGAGACCGGCGATGTCGGCAGCCATGCGCCGCTTGTCGTAACCGGACGTGGGCTTGTCACTCAGGCCGTAGCCGCGCAGGTCGGGCGCCACAACAGTGTGGTCGGCCGCGAGATCCGCCAGCACCGGCCGCCAGCAGTCGGAGGTCTGCGGCCAGCCGTGAAGGAGCACGAGCAGGGGGCCGGATCCCGCCCGGACGTAGTGCAGGCGGACCGCGTCCACCTGCGTCACTCCGGTCGTCACTGTCGGATGTCCCATCGATGCGCCTCCTCGGCACGACTGACCGTCTTGGATCCGGCGGGTAAGCGTCTGC
The DNA here is from genome assembly GCF_055575575.1 of Streptomyces sp. NPDC034049. Classification (NCBI taxonomy): domain Bacteria; kingdom Bacillati; phylum Actinomycetota; class Actinomycetes; order Kitasatosporales; family Streptomycetaceae; genus Streptomyces; species Streptomyces sp. NPDC034049. The sequence continues at coordinate 1,159 of NZ_JBVISJ010000031.1, read as the reverse complement.
GGCGCGGACGAATGCGCCCTGCGCTTCGCGAACAGCTCCCCCGCCCGCAACTGCCGCTGGTGCTCCATGTCCCGCTGCGGCAACCGCACAAAGGCCCGCCTCCACCAGGCCCGGGCCAGACGGAGTGAGGACACCCCGGCAGGCTGAGTCCCCAGAGCTCCAGGCGCCACCGCGCTCAGTTCACTCGACGGGCCTGAGGCGGAAGGCGGGGCCGGGGATGCTCTCGATGTCCTGCGGTTGGACGGTGTGGCCCCGGTCGCAGCGGATCTGGGCGTCGACGTGCGCGCCGCAGTCACGGTGGCGGGACAGCATGGCCGGGCCCTCCGGGTCGGCACGGTAGCGGTCGCCCCACTGCAGGAGCCCCATCACGGCCGGGACCAGATCCGCGCCCTTGGGTGTGATCACGTACTTCGGCCGGCTCCGCGAGCCCGGCTCCCTGTAGGTCTCGGTGGCCAGGATCCCCTCCTCCACGAGCATCCGAAGGCGTGCGGCGAGAAGGTTGCGCGGGCAGCCGAGGACACGTTCGAACTCGCTGAAACGGGACGAGCCGTAGTAGACCTCGCGCAGGATCAGGATCGTCCACTTCTCGCCCACGACCTCAAGCGTCCGGGCGATCGAACAGTTCGACGCGTCCCGGTCGAGTCGGGGGTCCACGCCGGCGTCCTGCAGAGCTTGGGTCCTCGCATCCATGGGGGTGATTCTAACCCTATCTGAGTTTACTTACCCATACTCAGTCGGTAGTGTCATGGTCGTCGCATCAGCCCGGCCCCACGCGAGAAACCGGCGCGCACGGGACCCGCCCGAACAAGCACATCGACCATCGAGACATCCATGCAGAAAGCGGCCGGCAATGAAGGCATTCGTCGTCGAGAAGTACGGCAAGGACGGCGTCCGCGCCGCAGAGGTACCCAAGCCCACCGTCGGGGAACGCGACGTCCTGGTCAGGGTGGGCGCCGCCAGTGTCAACCCGCTGGACAAGATGGTCCGCAACGGGGAGTTCAAGCAGCTCCTGAAGTACAAGCGCCCGTTCGCGCTCGGCCACGACGTGGCCGGCGTCGTGACGCGGGTCGGCTCCGCCGTCCACGGGTTCAAGGTCGGCGACGAGGTCTACGCCCGGCCGCGCGACCTGCGGGTCGGCGGCTTCGCGGAGTTCATCGCG
>NZ_JBVISJ010000030.1:0-30039 GCF_055575575.1 Streptomyces sp. NPDC034049 | reverse complement strand
TGATGGAGGCGATGGCCGGCTACTTCGCCCGGCTGGGGCAGGGTCCGCGGAAGGCGCTCGCCGGACCGGACGAGGGCGCCCTGGAACGACTGCACCAGTACTTGCTGCGCGCGGTCCACGGGGTGCCACTCGCCGCCGACGTACCCCCCGCGTCCGACCGGGCAGGGGCGGCCTGCTTCGCCGCCAAGATGGCCCTGGAGGTCGGCGCCTCCGACCCCGAGGTCAAACGCCTGGCCAACGACTGCTTCTCCGTAGTCCGCACGGCGGTGGCCGACTGCGTGCGAGCGGCGCAGCGCCACGGCGACATCGACCCCGACGCCGACCCCGACGACCTCGCCTACCTCCTGCTGACCATCATCCGCGGGAGCGACGTCGTCGGCGCGTACGGCCACAGCCCCGACCGCCTGACCTCGATCGCGGAGAGCGCCTTCGCCCTGCTGCCCCGCCCACACCACCACTGACAAGGACACGGCCGACCTCGCTGCACCGGCATCCGATGCGGCCGGCCCCCTTCGACGCCGCGCAGACACTGCCCGCAGGTTCACGCGCCGCCGGGCGGCGTCTGGGCGGTCGGCGAAGAACTGCGCCCGCCTCCAGTCGAGTCGCTCCACCGCAGGCGCGGTGTCGCCGGACTTGAACTGCACGGTCAGTCACCGAACGCCTCGCCGCAGCAGACGGGGGCACTTCGGCCGCCGCTGCGCCAACTCGGACCGCCTTTGCAGCAATTCGTGCCAGTGCTCCGCCGCGATGCCCTCGCAGAGCCGGGTGCCGTCCCCGCGGACGCGGGCAGCGGTACGGACTCCCGCTGGGCGTCGACGAGTCGGCGACCGGCCCGATCGTCGCCATCCCGCGCCAGCGTCAGCCTGACGTCCTGCTCACCCACGGGGCGAACGCTCCCGTACAACCGGGACCACAACCAGGCACAGGCGACCACCCTGCCGACACGCAGGATCGCCCAGGCCCCGGCCACCACCGCGCACCCGGCCGCTCGTCGCCGTCCAGGAGTTCCAGTCCGAGCCGCGCCGGCCACAGGTCCGCGAGGCCCCCGACCTGCTGCCGGACATCACACCCCGTGTTCGACGTCGAGACCAAGACGATGGGCTGCATGACCGCGCAGGACCACATGGTCCGTCCGAGCCGACGGCCATGGGCTTCCCTGCCTGTTCGCGAGGGGTCTCGGCGCAGGGCCCGGTGAAGGCCGGCCCCGGCCCGGTGACCGCGCCCGCCGTGGTCGCCGGCGCCACCGTCCGACGCGGTGACGTGCTCGCGGCCGACGCCGACGGAGTGCGGTGCGTTCCCCTGCTGCGCCGCGCACACACTCGGCCACCGCCGTCGCGACCAAGGTGAAGCCGACCCACCGTACTTGACAACTCAGTACAGAACCGCCTAGGTTTCTGACTGTTCAGTCCACAACGATCCCGAGCTTGGCCGGACAGGGCTTTGGTCCGGGCTTGCAGGACTGGGGACCGTGTCGGCTGAGCCCAGGCGACCCTGCGCAGGGCACGACGAAGTCGTTCCCGCAACCGAAGGAACCACCATGCAGACAGCTTCCCCCGTGGCCCTTGTGACGGGTGCCTCCTCCGGGATCGGGCGGGCGGCTGCGCTCGCCCTCGTGGGCGCCGGCTTCGCGGTGGTCGGCACGAGCCGCAATGCGGCGAACGCCAAGCCGATCGCCGGGGTGACGTTCCTCGATCTCGACGTGGCCAGCGACGAGTCGGTCCGCTCCCTGGTCGAGGAGGTGATCGAGCGGTTCGGCCGGATCGACGTCCTGGTCAACAACGCAGGCGTGGGCGCGATCGGCGCCGGCGAGGAGAGCTCGATCGACCAGGCCAAGGAGGTCTTCGACATCAATGTCTTCGGCCTGATGCGGATGACCAACGCAGTGCTGCCTCACATGCGCGCCCAGCGCCGTGGCCGCGTGGTCAACGTCTCCTCGGTACTCGGTCTGATCCCAGCCCCCTTCATGGCCGTCTACGCCGCCACCAAGCATGCGGTCGAGGGCTACGCCGAGTCCGTCGACCACGAGCTTCGCGAGCACGGCGTCCGGATGCTGCTGGTCGAGCCGGCCTACACAAACACGAGTTTCGAGGCGAGCAGCATGGCACCCGACTCGCCCCTGCCGATCTACGCCGCGCAGCGGGAGGTCGCCCGAGACGTGCTGGCCACGGCCGTGCGCAACGCCGACGCCCCGGACGTTGTCGCGAAGGTGATCGTCGCGGCCGCCACCGATTCCAAGCCCAAGCTCCGGTACACCGCCGGCCCGATGGCCAGGCGCGTCAGCCTCCTGCGCCGGATCGTGCCCTCGCGCGCCTTCGACCAACAGATCCGCAAGCTCAACCGACTGGCCGGCTGACCCCGCAGCACACCCGGCGCCCGAGGAGACGCACATGGAGTTCGAACACGTCACCTTCGACCTGCCACACGGCACCTTTCACGCGCTGCAGGGTGGTGATCCCGATGGTCGACCGACGGTGGTCCTGCACGGCTTCCCGGACCATCCGCCGACCGCGAAGCCCTTCCTCGCCGAGCTCGCCCGCCACGGACGTCGCGTCGTCGCACCCTGGCTTCGCGGTTACGCGCCCTCCCCGACCGCGGGGCCGTTCGACTTCGCCTCCCTCACCGGCGACGTGCTCGCGCTGATCGACCGCTGGTCTCCCGGGCGAGCCGTGGAGTTGGTCGGCCACGACTGGGGCGCCCTGATCACCTACGATGCCGTCGTCACCGCGCCGGAGCGGATCGAACGCGCGGTCACGCTCGCAGTCCCCCACCCCATGACGTTCCTGAGCCGGCCGCGCCTCGCTCAGCTACGCCGGATCTGGTACATGGGGCTCTTTCAACTGCCGGGAAGCGGCTGGATGGCCGGCGCCCGCGATCTCGCCTTCATCGATCGCCTCTGGCGTCAGTGGTCGCCCGGCCTCTCGCTCGATCCAGCGCTGCACGCGGAGCTGCACGAGCACCTACGGGCGAGCATGCCCGCGCCTCTGAAGTACTACCGGGCGATGCTGCGACCCGGCATGATTGGGGCGACGCGCCGCCTGTCTCAGCCGATCGAGGTGCCCCTGCTGCAGCTTTACGGCGCCGACGACGGCTGTTTCCTCCCCCCGAAGGTCGACGACCGACATCGGTTCGCCGCCCCGCACGCGATGGAGGTCGTCCCCGACGCCGGTCACTTCCTGCACATCGAGGCCCCCGGGGCGATCGCGAAACGGATCGCGGCATGGACCAAGTAGCAGATCACACCACGCGAGGTGGGAGACGTATGGCACAGACCGCGGACGCTGCGCGGACCGTCATCATGACCGTGGACGACGATCCCGGGGTGTCCCGGGCCGTCGCCCGGGACCTACGACGGCGCTACGGCCAGTCGTACCGGATCGTGCGCGCGGAGTCCGGCGAGTCCGCTCTGGAGGCGCTGCGCGAGCTGAAGCTGCGCGGTGACCTGGTCGCGGTGATCCTGGCCGACTACCGGATGCCCCAGATGAACGGCATCGAGTTCCTCGAACAGGCCCTGGACATCTATCCGGGCGCCCGGCGCGTGCTGCTGACCGCGTACGCGGACACGAACGCGGCGATCGACGCGATCAACGTCGTCGACCTCGACCACTACCTCCTCAAGCCGTGGGACCCGCCCGAGGAGAAGCTCTACCCGGTCCTGGACGACCTCCTTGAGGCGTGGCGGTGCAGCGACTACCGGCCGGTGCCCGCCACCAAGGTGGTCGGACACCGCTGGTCGGCCCGCTCGTCGGACATCCGGGAGTTCCTGGCCCGCAACCAGGTGCCCTACCGCTGGTACTCGGCCGACGAGCCCGAGGGGCAGCGGCTGCTCGCGGCGGCCGGACAGGACGGGCAGCGGCTGCCCCTGGTGATCACCCCCGACGGCACCCCGCTGGTCGAGCCGGAGGCCCCCGAACTGGCCGCGCAGGTGGGACTGGCGACGACACCCACGGCCGACTTCTACGACCTGGTCGTCATCGGCGGCGGGCCGGCCGGGCTGGGCGCGGCCGTGTACGGGGCCTCGGAGGGCCTGCGTACGGTGCTGGTGGAGCGGTCGGCGACCGGCGGGCAGGCCGGGCAGAGTTCGCGGATCGAGAACTACCTGGGCTTCCCCGACGGGGTGTCCGGCGGCCAGCTCACCGACCGGGCGCGACGGCAAGCCACGAAGTTCGGCGCCGAGATCCTCACCGCGCGTGAGGTGACCGGTCTGGAGAGCAGCGGGGCGGCCCGGCTCGTACGGTTCGCGGACGGGTCGCAGATCGCGGCACACAGCGTGATCCTGGCGACCGGGGTGTCGTACCGGCAGCTTCAGGCGCCGGGTGCCGACGAGCTGTCGGGCCGCGGGGTGTTCTACGGGTCCGCGCTCACCGAGGCCGCCGCCTGCCATGGCCACGACGTGTACATCGTCGGCGGCGCCAACTCGGCCGGGCAGGCGGCGATGTACCTGTCCAGGGGCGCCAAGTCGGTCACCCTGCTGGTGCGTGGCGCGGACCTTACCGCGTCGATGTCGCACTATCTGATCCAGCAGATCGCCGAGTCGCCGAACATCTCGGTGCGGGCCCACACGGTCGTCGAGGCCGCGCACGGCGACAACGACCTGGAACAGCTGACGTTGCGCGACACGACGAGCGGGCAGACCGAACGGGTCGACGCGCAGTGGCTGTTCGTGTTCATCGGCGCGGCCCCGCTGACCGACTGGCTGGAGGGTACGGTGCTGCGGGACGAGCGCGGGTTCATCCTCGCCGGGCCCGATCTGACCGCCGACGGGCGGCCACCGGCCGACTGGGAGCTGGACCGGCCGCCGTATCACCTGGAGACCAACATCCCCGGCGTGTTCGTCGCCGGGGACGCGCGCGCGGAGTCCGCGAAGCGGGTCGCGTCCGCCGTCGGAGAGGGAGCCATGGCCGTGATGCTCGTCCACCGGTATCTGGAGCAGTCGTGAACGGGCGGCTGATGCCGTGCAGCGCGGCGGAGATCAGCTCGCTGTTCCTCTTCGAGAAGCTGAACTCCGAGCAGATCGAAAGGCTGTGCAGCGAGGGACGGGTCGAACTGTTCGACCCCGGGCCGGTGTTCACCGAAGGTGACCCGGCGACCTGCTTCTACGTGATGATCGAGGGCACGGTCATCATGTCGCGCCGGGTGGGCGGCGACGACATCGAGGTGAGCCGCACGTCCCAGCCAGGGGTGTACGCGGGGGCCGTGATGGCGTTCGTCGGGGACGGGAAACCGCAGCGGTACATGAACTCGCTGCGGGTGCCGGAGCCGACCCGGTTCTTCGTCCTGCCCGCCGAATCGTTCGCGAGCTTCATGCACGAGTGGTTTCCGATGGCGGTCCATCTCCTGGAGGGGCTCGTCCTCGGTTCGCAGACCTTTCAGCGGGCCGTCGGGCAGCGTGAACGGCTGCTGGCGCTGGGCTCGTTGTCCGCGGGTCTCACCCATGAGCTCAACAACCCGGCCGCGGCGGCCGTACGGGCCACCTCCTCGCTCAGGGACCGGGTCGCGCACATGCGCGACAAGCTCAGCGTCATCGCCTCGGGCCCCTACCACCGCGACGCCCTGAAGGCCCTGGTCGACCTCCAGGAGCGTACGGCCGAGCGGGTCTCCAAGGCGCCGGCACTGAGCCCGCTCGAAGCGTCCGACCGGGAGGACGAACTCGCCGACTGGCTCGACGACCACGGTGTCCAGGGCGGCTGGCAGATCGCGCCGACCTTCGTACAGGGCGGTCTCGACGTCGACTGGCTGGAGCAGATCGCGGCGGCATGCGACCAGGAGGAGATCCTGCCGAGTGCCATCGAGTGGCTCACCTACACGGTCGAGACCGAGCTGCTGATGTCCGAGATCGAGGACTCCACCACCCGTATCTCGCACCTCGTCGACGCTGCCAAGCAGTACTCGCAACTGGACCGCGCCCCCTACCAGGTCGCCGATGTCCACGAACTCCTCGACAGCACGCTGCTGATGCTGTCGGGCAAGATCGGTCCCCAGGTCGAGGTCGTGAAGGAGTACGACCGTTCGGTGCCGAGGATTCCGGCCTACCCGGCCGAGCTGAACCAGGTGTGGACCAACCTGATCGACAACGCGGTCTCCGCCATCAAGGACGCGGGCGGCGAAGGGACGTTGACCGTACGCACCGCGCTGGTGCACGACCGGCTGCTGGTGGAGTTCCGCGACACGGGCCCGGGAGTGCCGGCCGAGATCCGCGGCCGGATCTTCGACCCGTTCTTCACCACCAAGCCGGTGGGCGAGGGCACGGGGCTGGGGCTCGACATCTCCTGGCGGATCGTCGTCAACAAGCACCACGGTGACCTGAAAGTCGAGTCCGTACCCGGCGACACCCGCTTCCAGGTGCTGCTCCCCCTCACCGCCACCCGCCCCGACACCGAGCCCGATACCGTCTCCGGCCCGGCCCAGGAGCCCTCATGACCAAGGAGACCGGAATCGATCCCGGCGTCCCGCCCAGCGGGGCCGGCTGCGTTGGTGGTTCCCTCTGCGGCGCTGCGCCCAGTGCGGTCATATCGGCTGCTGCGACGACTCACCCGCCAAGCACGCCACCGGCCACTTCCGGGACACCGCACTGCTGCCCGAGTACGTGATCCCGTCGTTCAGGCTGGCCTACCCCGACGCGCCGGTGGTCGAGATTCCGGGCGCCGGCCACTTCCCGACCGAGGACGCTCCCGAAACGCTGCTGGCACTGCTCGAGCTGTTCCTGCAGACGACGCCCGCGCGCACCTGAATCCTGAATGCCGAAGGGCCGGCTCCGCACGTGCGGAGCCGGCCCTTCGCCGTGCGGCAGGGGTGATGCGCGATGGTCAGGAACAACCGGATCTCGGGATGCATCGAACGGCGCCCTCCGCCCGGACTTGCGGGCCAGTGGACCCGACCCTCGATCATCAGCGCCGCATCAGGGCGGAGATCATTTACGGGACAGGCCTCAGTCAGTGAATGCGCCCATCGCGCGGTCGAGCAGCACCTCCAGGGGGACCTTGCCTTCACAGGCGACCCAGCCGGTCGATGCCGCGTCCGCGCAGGCGAGGGCGGCCGCGACCAGGGCGGTCGGCCTGGGGTCCTCCGGCTGGTCGGGGTCGGTCCCCAGCCGGCGTGTGATGGTCGCGGCCACCGCCCCCAACACCGATTCACTGAAGGACCTGGTCGCCGCGCACGGCGAGGCGATCCTTGCGCTGACCCTGGACGTGACGGACAAGGCCGCCGCCACCGAGGCCGTTCAGCGGGCGCACGCCCACTTCGGGGGCCTGGGCGTCGTCGTCAACAACGCCGGCCACGGCCTGTTCGGCGCCGTCGAGGAGCTGACCGAGCAGCAGGTCCGCGACCAGATGGAGACCAACTTCTTCGGCGCCCTGTGGGTGACCCAGGCAGCCCTGCCGCTGCTGCGCGAGCAGGGCAGCGGCCACCCGTTCCGGCGTGGCGCTCAGCCCGAGGCGCCCACCTCGTTGCGTGGGGCTCCGTCGCCCACCGGGGGCAGGTCACCTCGTTCGACCGGCATACCGTGGGGCGGGGTCTTGTCGCGGTGGCGGGGCGGGAGGAGAAAGGCCAGTTCGGCGTCGGTGGGGCGGTGGGCGGCGAGGGCGGCGGCCCGCAGGACGTCGCGGTCGACGGCGGCCTCGGCGGCGCTGACCCGGACGAGGTGGCCGTCCTCCGGGACCGCGTACTCGTGCTGTCCCGCCGAGGTGCGGTACCAGGCGTCCCCGTCGCGCTCACAGCTGACCGCCTCGCCCGTGCCCTGGCCCACCGGCTCCTCGGCGCAGCTCCCGGCGGTCATCGTGCCCCGGTCGACGAGGAGCAGGAGCTGCGCGCTGTTCCTGCGGGACCAGTAGGCGGCGGAGAACCCGTCGGCCCCGTACACGCCGACCGACTGCCGGGCCAGCGTGAACCCGGGGGACTCGGTGACATAGACGAGCCCCGGCGCGAGGCCCAGCGCCTCGGCACGGGCGTGCAGCTCGGCACGGTCGGGGCGCGGTGCCGGCGGCTGCCGGTCCGCGACCACGACCTTCTCGGTCCCGCAGGCGGTGAGCAGCAACGGCAGCAACGCCAGGGGCAGCAGTACACGCGCGGTACGGAGCATGGACATGCCGTCCATCCTGCCGCACAGATGTTCCACAGGTGAGCCAAAGAGTCCGTTCCGTGAAAGCGCTTGCCCAGCTACCCGATACGGCGATGCCCGATGCGGCGATGCCCGATACGCCGGTGTCCGATACGCCGGTGTCCGATTCCTTCAAGACCGGTCGTCGCCGGTCGCCCTACGGTGGCCACATGACTCCACGACTCGATGCGATCGGGATGGTGGCCTCGGAGATGGCCGCCTCCGTCACCTTCTACCGCAGGCTCGGTTTCGCCTTCCCCGAGGGCGCCGAGAACCTGCCGCACGCCGAGGCCCGACTGCCGGGCGGGCTACGGCTGCTGCTCGACACCGAGGAGACCGTCCGCTCCTTCCATCCGGAGTACCGCCGGGGGACGGGCGGCGGCGCCGGGCTGGCCCTGCTGTGCGACAGTCCGACCGAAGTCGACGCGGTGTACGAGGAGTTGGTCGACGCCGGGTACCACGGTGAACTCAAGCCCTGGGACGCGGAGTGGGGCCAGCGCTACGCCGTGGTCCTCGACCCCGACGGCAACGGCGTCGACCTCTTCGCGCCCCTGCCGTCGCCCACCGAGGGCTGATCCCTACCGCCCACCGAGCAGTTCGCCGAGCGGCATTCCGACCAACTCCCGTACATCACGGGCGAGATGAGCCTGGTCGGCGTAGCCGGTCCGGGCCGCCGTCTCGGCGAAGGGCACGCCGTCCCGGGCGAGCGCGAGCGCCCGCTGCAGCCGCAGCACGCGAGCCAGCGTCTTCGGTCCGTACCCGAACGCGGCAAGCGACCGCCGATGCAACTGCCGGGCGCCGAGCCCGAGTTCGTCGGCGGTCACCGCGACGGGCCGGCCCGCGTCGAGGGCGTGGACGACCTGCCGCAGCACCGGGTCGGGCCGCCCCACCTCGGCCGCCCGCTCCAGGACCACCTCTTCGAGTCCGGTCGACGGATCGTCCGCCGCGTTCACCCGGGCGGTGAGCCGCCGCACGACCGCCGGGGACCACAGCTCGGCCAGCTCCACCCGCCGGTCCCGCAACTCGTGCGCGGGGACTCCCAGGAAGTCGGGCGCCTGGCCGGGGAAGAACCGCAGCCCCGCCCAACCGCTGGACCGCCCTTCGGCGACGTATGCCGTCGTGTCCGGCCCGGCGACCAGCAGCCGCCCGTCGTTCCACAACAGGTCCATGCACCCGTCGGGCAGCACCCGCCCCGCACCCGGCGGCCCACTCGGACTGTTGGTCCACACCACGGCCCCACCCAGCCGAGACGCCCTTTCGACATACACAAGAAGAAGGCTACGCCCGGGGCCACCGGGCACCACCTCGCCCTCACGGGGCGCGGAGAACTGCGCGAGCGACCACGAACCACCCGCAGACCGCCGCGCCGACGCCCACGCCCACGCCCACGCCCACGCCCACGCCCACGAGGGCACTGCGCAGGCTCACCCCATCGTCGAACCATTCGCCGCAGATCGCGTTTGACCTCGGCCTCCGAGTAGGCCGCCCTGCCCTGCCCGGGACGGAGGTGAGCCGACGTCGGCTCGTCGCCGAGGCCGTGTGTCTCGCCGACGAGCGCGGGCCGGAGGGCACGACCCTGCGCGACGTCGCGGCGCGTGCGGAGGTGTCGAGGGTGCCGTCTGCCGTCCAGCGGTGCTTCCGCACCAAGGAGGAGATGCTCGTGTTCGCCCTCGGGCACATCGGCGAGCGGATCGGCGAGCATGTGCGGGACCGCCTCGCCGGGAGCCCGGGCCGGTGCCCTGGGACGCGCGGCGCGAGGCCCGCGCCCTCCTCGCCCTCGCGGACGGCCACCACACACGTCCTCGTCGGCCACCCCACCCCGCAGCAGGCGCACGACGTCCTCCACGCAGACCTGGCCCGCCCCCGGGAGCGACAGGCCGGCCCGTCTCGCTCCCGTGAGAACCGGGACACGTGAGGCGAGGAGGCGGTCGGCCGGTCGGGCCGCCCGGGTTCGGCGTCGGACGCCACCGGAGGCGAGCAGGCCGACCCTCCTACTCCTCGCCCTCCTACTCCTCGCCCTTCTTCGCCGGGGAGCGCAGCCTCGAGGTCACGTCCTCCGGGGGGAGGAAGCGGGACCAGCGTTCCGGGAACTCGGAGGGCATGTCGGGGTCCTCCGGGTCGTGGGAGCGGGCGGCGGCGGCGCGGGCGACGTATTCGGCGGCCTGCTCCTCGCGGAGGCGCTCGTTCGCGGCGCGGGCCGCGGCCGTGGCGGCGGCGGGCCAGACGCGGTCGATCGCGGCGTTGACGGCGGCGCCGACGAGGACCGCGAAGGCGCCCACGCCGATCCACAGGAGGACGGCGACGGCGGCCGCCAGGGAGCCGTAGATCGTCGCGCCCTCGACCGTGTTCGTCAGGTAGATGCGGAGCAGGAAGCTGCCGAGCACCCACATGGCGAGCGCGACCAGGGCGCCGGGCACGTCCTCGACCCAGGGGGAACGCACCGGCACCGACACGTGGTAGAGCGTCGTGAGGAAGACGATGGACAGGACGATGACGACCGGCCAGTAGAGGACTTGGACGACGGTCGCGGACCAGGGGACGATCCGGACGACGGCGTCGGGGCCGGCCACCATCAGCGGCAGGGCGATCGAGCCGATCAGCAGGGCCACGATGAAGAGCAGGAACGCCATGAGGCGGGTCTTGACGATGCCGCGGACGCCGTCGAGGCCGTACATGACGGTGATGGTGTCGATGAAGACGTTCACCGCACGGGAGCCGGACCACAGGGCGAACAGGAAGCCTATGGAGATGACGTCGGGGCGACCGCCCTTCATCACGTCGTCCAGGATGGGCTGCGCGATCTGTGCGACGCCCTTCTCGGACAGCACCGTGCGCGACGCCTCCAGGAGGTTGAGCTCCAGGCTGGCGATGGTGTCGGCGCCGGTCCAGTCGTCGACGTAGCCGAGCAGGCCGATCATGCTGAGCAGCAGCGGCGGCACGGAGAGCAGCGTGAAGAACGCCGCCTCGGCCGCGAGGCCCAGGATGCGGTACTCGATGCAGGAGTTGACGGTGTCCTTCAGGAGCAGCCAGGCGGTCCTGCGCTTGGAGACGTCCCGGTAGAGGGCGCGGGCGCGGTGGAGACGCCCCTGGGGGCTCTCCGACGGTGGGGGTGACTGACTTGCTGACTGCACGCCCTAACGGTATCCGCCTGCGCGTGCCGCCCTCACCTCCCGGTGCCGCCCGCCGCGCCAGGCTCCGCGTGCGGCGCACGGCCCCCTCCGGTCGCGTCACGGGGCAGCAAACAAAGGGAAACCCAGGAGAAACCAAAGGTGATTCCGAATCGCCTTTTCTGTCATGAACGTGCTGGCCGAATCCTTGGGGGGCCGAAAGCGGAGTGTGCGGGCGTGTTTGTACCGTCCTTTCGGGAAGTTCCCCGCTGGAGCGGTGTGCGGGTTCATGTCCGACAGATCCGACGCGATCGGGAAAGGGGCGGGAAAGCGTCAATCACCCGGCCTCTCTTGACCCGTTCCCGAATGTGCCGAAAGAATCCGGATTGCATTCCGCTGCGCCTCTCCGGACCGGACGCCGGCCCAGCGCACACGGGGGCATCAGCCCAGGCCCCGACCAGGCCTGATCAATCCCGTCACATACGTCACCGCTCTCCGTTCCCGCAACCCTCCCCCCTCCTTCTGTCATTCCGCGCGCCGTCCCGTTCACCCCCGGGCGCCTTCCATCGCAATACCTGTCGCGGAGAAATTCAATGACATTGCCAGCGCCACGACCCGTGGCGGAAAAGCCGGGCGAGGTCCAGGGGGCCGAGCCGGACGCGGCGGAATCGTACACCGCCGTCGAGCGACTCCTCGCCGAAGTCCTGGCGGGCGTCGCACACGTCGAACACGTGCCCGCGGAAAGCCATTTCTTCGACGACCTCGGTGCCAACTCACTGACGATGGCTCATTTCTGTGCCCGCGTCCGGAAGCACCCCGACCTGCCGTCCGTGTCCATCCGGGACGTCTACACCCACCCGACGATCCGCGGCCTCGCCGCCGCGCTGACCGAGGCACCCCGGCCGCCGGCCGCCCCGCCGGATCCCGCCGAGACCGTGCGGCCGGCCAGCACGTTCCGCTATGTCCTGTGCGGGGTGCTGCAGTTGCTCCTCTTCGCCGGGTACTGCCTGCTCGCCACCTCCGGATACGTACAGGGGTACGAGTGGGTGGCGGACGCCTCCGGCATGGTCGAGGTCTATCTGCGCTCGGCCGTCTTCGGCGCGCTCGCCTTCCTGGCCCTGTGCGCCCTCCCGGTCGCCGCCAAGTGGCTGCTGGTCGGGCGGTGGAAGCCGGTGGAGTTCCCCGTGTGGGGCCTCGCGTATCTGCGGTTCTGGCTCGTCAAGGCACTGCTGCGCACCAGCCCGATGGTCCTGTTCGTCGGCAACCCGCTGTACGTGCTGTACCTGCGGGCCCTCGGCGCCCGCATCGGACCGGGCGTCACGATCCTCAGCCGCACCGTCCCGGTCTGCACCGACCTGCTGACCATCGGCGCGGGCACGATCGTCCGCGGGGAGTGCTCCTTCCTCTGCTACCGGGCGCGCGCCGGGCGCATCCGCACCGGACCCGTCACCCTCGGCCGGGACGCCTTCGTCGGCGAGCACACCGTCCTCGACATCGGCACCGCCCTGGGCGACGGCTCCCAGCTCGGCCACTCCTCCGCGCTGCGCGACGGCGAGTCCGTCCCGGCGGGCGAGAGCTGGCACGGCTCCCCCGCCCGCCCCACCGACGTGGACCACGTCCGGGTCCCCCCGCTCCCCGGCAGCACCCTGCGCCGGGCCGGCTACGGGCTCGCCGCCCTGCTCCAGACCCTGCTGCTGTACGTACCGCTGACCTTCGGCGGCGCCTATCTGCTGCTCACCGTCGCGCCCGAGCTGGACACCCTGCTCGACCCGACGTCGCGGCACACCACCTCCGCGCGCTTCTACCTCGAGGCGATGGCCCTGTCGCTCGCGCTGTTCGCGGGCTCGATCCTCGTCACGGCCGTCGTGGTGTTCGTCGTACCGCGACTGCTGCGCCCGCTGGTGAAACCCGACCGCGTCTATCCGCTGTACGGCTTCCACTACTCGGTGCACCGCGCGATCACCCGACTGACCAACCTCAGGTTCTTCACCTGGCTGTGCGGCGACAGCTCGTACATCGTCCCCTGCCTCACTGCCCTCGGATACGACCTCTCGCGCGTCGAGCAGACCGGCTCCAACTTCGGCACCGAGGTGCGGCACGAGACGCCGTACCTGGTGACGGTCGGCAGCGGCACGATGGTCGCCGACGGCCTCTCGGTCATGAACGCGGACTACTCCGGCACGTCCTTCCGGGTCTCCCGGACCGCGATCGGCGGCCACAACTTCCTGGGCAACGCCATCGCCTACCCGGTCGGCGGCCGGACCGGCGAGAACTGTCTGCTGGCCACCAAGGTGCTGGTGCCCCTCGACGGCGAGATCCGCGAAGGGGTCGGGCTGCTCGGCTCACCGCCCTTCGAGATCCCCCGCTCGGTCGAGCGCGACAGCCGCTTCGACCAGCTGCGCGAGGGCGCGGAGCTGAGCCGCAGGCTCGCCGCGAAGAACCGCTTCAACCTGCGCTCGATGGCACTGTTCCTGTTCCTGCGCTGGCTGCACGCCTTCGCCCTCACCGTCCTCGGCTTCACGGCCTTCGACCTGTACGGACACGGGGACGGCCCGGCCGCACCGCTCGCGCTCGCCGCGCTGCCCCTGGCGGCCCTGGTCCTCACCGTCCTCTACTACGCGCTGGTGGAGCGGTCCCTGACCCGCTTCCGTCCGCTGCGACCCCGGCTGTGCTCCATCTACGACCCCGTCTTCTGGCGGCAGGAGCGGCTGTGGAAGCTGCCGGACCAGCACATGGAGATGCTCAACGGCACCCCGTACAAGAACCTCGTCTGGCGGCTGCTGGGCGTCCGGATCGGGCGCCGGGTCTTCGACGACGGGGTCTACATCACCGAGCGGACGCTGACCGCGGTCGGGGACGACTGCACGCTCGCCGCCGGCAGCAAGATCCAGGCGCATTCGCAGGAGGACGGCACCTTCAAGTCCGACCACGTCACGATCGGCGCCGGCAGCACGCTGGAGGTCCAGGCGTTCGTCCACTACGGCGTGACGCTGGGCGAGGGGGCCGTGCTGGCGCCCGACTCCTTCCTGATGAAGGGCGAGCAGGTGCCGCCGCACGCGCGCTGGGGCGGGAACCCGGCGACGGAGACCACCGGAACACGGTGAATCGGGGGAAGAACATGGAACGGTCGAAGCCGGGCGACGCTGCCCGGACGTACTGGCACGAGGTGCTCACCGCCGGGGGGCGGACCGCGGTACCGCGGTGGAGCGCCGCCCCGGCGAAAGGGGTCGCCACCCACGAAGTACCGCTGCCGAAGGGCCTGTTGACGGCAGCGGACGGCACGGCTGAGCACAGCACGTCAGCAGACGGCGCGGCAGCGGGCAGCACGGAAGGCCGACGCCCCCGACGGGCCCCGCACTCGTGCGATCAGCTGGCGGACGGCACGGCGGCGGACGGCGCGATCGCGTTGCTCGCCGCGCACGCCAGGGTGCTCGCCGCCCTGTCGGGCGAGTTTGAGGTCACCATCGGCCTGCCGGCGGACGGCCGGCTGCTGCCCTGCCGGCTCACCGCCGCGCCCCGGGACACCTGGCGCGCCCTGCTGGAGCACACCCGCCGGGCCACCGCCGAGCTGCTGACGCACGCCGGGTTCCCGGTGGCCGCGCTGCGGCACGAACTGGGCCTGGAGGAACCGCGCTTCGAGACCGTGCTCGACATCGACGGGGGCGACGGCGACCTCGACGAGGGCGTGGTCCTGCGGGTCGGGCCGGTGCGCCGGGCCGAGGGTCCGGCGCTGCGGCTGCGGTACCGCACGGACGTGCTCGACGAGGACGCCGCGGCCCGGATCGCCGGGTACCACGTCGCCGCGCTCACCCGGCTCGCCGCCGAACCGGACGCCGAGCAGGGCCGGCGGAGCCTGGTGTCGGACGGTGAACTCCGCCTCCAGCTGGACGGGTTGGCCGGTCCGTACCGCGACCTGCCCGACCGCCGGGTGCACGAGCTGTTCGAGCAGCGGGTGGTGGCGCACCCGGACGCGGTCGCCGCCGTGCACGGCGACCGGCACTGGACCTACCGCGAGCTCAACTCCCGCGCCAACCAGCTCGGTCGGGCCCTGCTGGTCCGGGGCCTCGGCCACGAGGGCGTCGTCGCCGTGGTGACCGAGCGCAACCTGGACTGGATGGCGGCCGTCCTCGCGGTGTTCAAGGCCGGCGGCGTCTATCTGCCCGTCGAGCCGCACTTCCCCGCCGAGCGGGTCGCCACCACCCTCGCCCGCGCCGGCTGCGAGCTGGCGCTCACCGAGCGGGGCAGCACCGCCACGCTGGACCGGGCCCTGGCCGGCCTGCCCGGGGTGCGGCGGCTGCTGGTCGAGGACGCCTACGACGAGGCCCACCCGGACGCCGACCTCGGCCTGGAGATCGGCCCGGACCGGCTGGCGTACATCTACTTCACGTCCGGTTCCACGGGCGAGCCCAAGGGCGCGATGTGCGAGCACGCCGGGATGGTCAACCACCTGCACGCCAAGCTCGACGACCTCGGCATCGGCGAGGGGGACGTGGTCGCGCAGACCGCGCCCCAGTGCTTCGACATCTCCCTGTGGCAGCTGCTGGCCGCACCCCTGGCCGGCGGGCGGACGCTGCTCGTGGAGCAGGAGGTGATCCTGGACGTCGAGCGGTTCGTCGACCGGATCGCGGACGGCCGGGCGAACGTGGTCCAGGTGGTGCCGTCGTACCTCGAAGCGGTCCTCGCCCATCTGGAAGCCCACCCCCGCGAACTGCCCGACCTGCGCCGGGTGTCGGTCACCGGGGAGGCCCTGAAGAAGGAGCTGGCCGAGCGCTGGTTCGCCACCGAGCCGGGGGTCCCGTTGGTCAACGCCTACGGGCTGACGGAGACCTCGGACGACACCAACCACGAGGTGATGGACCGCGCGCCGGAGGGGGACCGGGTGCCGCTCGGCCGTCCCGTCCAAAACGTCCGGGTGTACGTCGTCGACGAGCACCTCGCGCTCGTGCCGCTGGGCGCGCCGGGGGAGATCGTCTTCTCCGGGGTGTGCGTGGGGCGCGGGTACGTCAACGATCCGGAGCGCACGGCGCGGGCGTTCACCAACGATCCGTACCGGCCCGGTGAGCGGCTCTACCGCAGCGGGGACCACGGGCGCTGGCGGCCCGACGGCAAGCTGGAGTTCCTGGGCCGCCGGGACACCCAGGTCAAGGTGCGCGGGTTCCGCATCGAGATCGGCGAGGTGGAGAACGCCCTGCTCAAGGTCGCGGGCGTACGGGACGGCGCGGTCGTGGTCGCCCGGGGCGCGCACCTGGTGGCCTTCCACTCGGGCCGGCCGCTCGCGGCCGAGGCGCTGCGGGACCGGCTGGCGGCGTCGCTGCCGGCGTACATGGTGCCGTCGGTGTTCCACTGGCGGGAGAGCCTGCCGCTGACCGCCAACGGCAAGGTCGACCGGCGGGCGCTGACCGCGCTGGCCGAGGAACTCGACGCGCTGCGGGGCGGGTCGGGGCGGCGCGCGGCCACCCCGACCGAGGAGCGGCTGGCCGCCGTGTGGGCCGAGGTGCTCGGGGTGCCGCGGGACCGGATCGGGCGGCACGACCACTTCTTCGACCGGGGCGGCACCTCGCTGTCGGCGGTGAAGCTGGCGATCGCCCTGGACCGGGTGGTGTCGCCCAAGGACGTGACCGCGCATCCGACCCTGGCCGGGCTGGCCGGGCTGATCGACACGAGGGCGGGGGCGGCGACCGGCGACGGAACGCCGCGCTCCGCCGCCGACACCGTGGGGAGGCAGTCGTGAGCTTTCTGAGCCGTCGACGCGGCGGAACGCGCCGCGGCCGCGGGGACACGGAGGCGACGCCGGCATCGGCCCCGGCCGCCCCCGCGCAGCCGGACCTCGACCTGTCGACCGACCTCCCCATCGAACTCTCCACCGACAGGCCGCCGTTCCTCACCGTCTCGCCCGCCGAACCCGCCGTCCGGTGGGTGGCCGGTCACCGGGGCGCCCTGCGGGCCGCCGTCGCCGAGCACGGCTCACTGCTCGTGCGCGGCCTCGGACTGCGCGACGCGGCGGAGGCGGGCGCCGTCTTCCACCAGGTGGCCGACACACTGACCACCGAGAGGGAGGCCTTCGCGCCACGCCGGACGTACGCGGACGGGGTGCACTCCTCGACCGCCTGGCCGTCGAACCAGCCGATGTGCATGCACCACGAGTCGAGCTACGCGCTGGACGTCCCCGGCCTGCTGCTCTTCGCCTGTCTGGAGGCCGCCGAGCGGGGCGGCGCGACCGGTATCGCCGATGCCGAGGCCGTCCTCGCCGCGCTGCCGCCGGAGTTGACCGAGCGGTTCGAGCGGGAGGGCTGGCTGCTCACCCGCTCGTACAACGACGAGATCGGCGCGTCGGTCGCCGAGGCGTTCGGCACCGCCGACCGGACGGTCGTCGAGGCGTACTGCCGGGCGCACGCGATCGAGTTCGCGTGGCGGCCCGACGGGTCGCTGCACACCCGGCAGCGGCGCCCCGCCGTGCTCCGGCATCCGGTGACCGGCCGCCGCTGCTGGTTCAACCAGATCGCGTTCCTCAACGAATGGACCATGGACCCCGAGGTCCGCGAGTACCTGGTGGACCTGTACGGGCCCGACGGCCTGCCCTTCAACACCCGCTACGGCGACGGCGATCCGATCGGCGCCGATGTCGTGGCGACGCTCAACGAGGTCTACGAGACGCACACCGTCCGCGCGCCGTGGCGGCCGGGCGACCTGCTGCTCGTGGACAACATCCGCTGCGCCCACAGCCGTGAGCCGTTCGAGGGCCCGCGCGAGGTGCTGGTGGGGCTGGCGGACCCGGTTCGGCCGGCCGGCCGCGACACGCAGGACCGCGACACACAGGACCGCGACACGCAGGACCGCGAAGCACAGAGCCGTGGCACGCGGGGTCACGGCCCCATGTCTCCGACGCGAAGGACGAGGTGAGCTTCCGATGACCGAGGTTCCGGGTTTCGCCGTGATCTCCGGCGCCCAGGTGCAGCAGGCCCTGCGGGGCCGCGAACGGGAGATCGTCGAACTGGTCGAGTCCGCCTATCTGCTGCACGGCGACGGGGAGTCGGGCGACACGGTCAACCCGCCGTCGTACTTCCTCCGCTTCCCCGACCGCCCCTCCTCGCGGATCATCGCGCTGCCCGCGTCGCTGGGCGGGAGTTTCCAGGTGGACGGCTTGAAGTGGATCTCCAGCTTCCCGGAGAACACGGCGTCCGGGCTGCCGCGCGCGTCCGCCGTGCTGATCCTCAACGACCACGCCACCGGCTATCCGTTCGCGTGTCTGGAGGCCTCGGTCATCAGCGCGACCCGGACGGCGGCGTCGGCGGCGCTGGCGGCCGACCGGCTGAGCGACGCGCGCCGGGGGGCGCCGCGCCCGGTCCGGGTCGGGTTCCTCGGCACGGGTCTGATCGCCCGGTACATCCACACGTTCCTCGCGGCGACCGGCTTCGCGTTCGAGGAGGTGGGGGTGCACGACCTGGCCGCGGAGAGCGCGAGGGGGTTCCAGGGGTACCTGGAGCGGTCCGGGGCGGACGGACGGGTGACCGTGTACGACAACGCCGAGGACGTGATCCGGGCGAGCGACCTGGTGGTCCTCGCGACGATCGCGGGCGAACCGCACATCCACGAGCCGAAGTGGTTCGCCCACAACCCCCTGGTGCTGCACGTGTCGCTGCGCGATCTCGCGCCCGAGGTGCTGCTCGCGTCGGCGAACTTCGTCGACGACGTCGAGCACTGCCTCAAGGCGAACACGTCACCGCACCTGACCGAACAGCTCACCGGAGCGCGGGACTTCCTCGACGGAACGCTCCATGACGTCCTCACCGGCCGGGCGACCGTGCCGGCGGACCGTCCGGTGGTCTTCTCGCCCTTCGGCCTCGGGGTCCTGGACCTCGCGGTCGGCGCCCATGTCCACGAGCAGGTGGCCCGCTCCGGCGGACTGCGGGTCGTGGACGACTTCTTCCACGAGCTGCGCCGCCACGGCTGACCGCCGGACGCAGCGAGTACGACATCGCACAACCAGGGGGGCAGCGGTGCCAGTCATATCCGTTCCCACGGACTTCAACGAGGAGGAGCTGTACGTCGATCTGCGCCAGGTCGTCGGACACGGGCTCTTCCTGAAGTGCGAGGGGTTCAACTTCGCCGGCTCGATCAAGCTCAAGGCCGCGTCCGAGATGGTGCGGGCCGCCGAACGGGAGGGACGGCTCGGGCCCGGCTCGACGCTCGTGGAGTCGTCGTCCGGCAATCTGGGCGTCGCGCTGAGCATGATCGCGGCGAGCCGGGGCTACCGGTTCCTGTGCGTGACCGACTCCCGGTGCAATCCGCAGACCCGGCGCGTGATCGAGGCGCTGGGCAGCCGGGTGCACGTCATCTCCGAGCCGGACCCGCACGGCGGTTTCCTGGGGGCGCGGATCTCGTACGTCCGCGCGCTGTGCGCCACCGACCCGCGGTACGTGTGGCTGGACCAGTACACCAACGAGGCGAACTGGCAGGCGCACTACCGCACCACCGCGCCCGCCGTCGCCCGGCAGTTCCCGCGGCTGGACGTGCTGTTCGTGGGGGTCGGCACCTCGGGGACGCTGATGGGCTGCGCCCAGTGGTTCTGGGAGCGGCGGCGCCGGGTGCGGATCGTGGCCGTGGACAGCGTCGGTTCGGTCGCGTTCGGCGGGGCGCCGGGCCGCCGGATGATCCCGGGGCTCGGCACGAGCGTGACCCCGCCGCTCCTCGACGCGTCCTACGTCGACGACGTCGTCCGCGTGGAGGAGATCGACACCGTGCGCGCCTGTCACCGCATGGCCCGCCGGGGTTTCCTCTTCGGGGGCTCCACGGGCACGGTCGTCAGCGGTGCCGCCGAGTGGCTGGCCCGCAACGGCTCGCCCGACACCACGGCGGTGGCGGTCTCCCCCGACCTCGGCGAACGCTACCTCGACACGATCTACCGGCCGGGCTGGCCGCTGGAGCAGTACGGGGAGGGCGTGCTCGACCCGGCGGAGGAGTTCGGCACGGGCGACCTGGGGACGGGCGAGCTGGCGGCGCCCGTCTGAGCCGGCCTCCGCGATCCGGCGCCGGACCGTCCTCGTCCGGCGCCGGACACCCGCCCGCCGGATACCGGTGAGCGTCGCCGTGACGACATCACACCGACGGGTAGGTTCCGGATATGGCATCCAGCACCCACGAAGTGACCAATCAGGCTCCGCCCCTGGTGGACTACGACGTCTTCACCGCCGACAAGGTGCTCGCGGAGGCGGTCGAGCGGCATCTGGCGCCGGAGGTCGTGGCGGAGGCACGGGACGAACTCGCCGGGTTCGGCCGTACGGCGGGCTCCCGGCAGGTGCAGGAGTGGGGGCGGCTCGCCGACGAGAACCCGCCGAAACTGCGGGCGTACGACCGGTACGGGAACCGGGTGGACGAGGTGGAGTTCCATCCGTCCTGGCACCGGCTGCTCGGCAAGGGCGTCTCCGCGGGGCTGACGGCGGCCTGGACCCGGCCCGGCGGTCATGTGCGGCGGGCGGCGGCGTTCGTCGTGTGGACCCAGGTCGAGGCCGGCAACGGCTGCCCGCTGTCCATGACCCACGCGGCGGTGCCCGCGCTGCGCACCGACCCCGCGCTGGCCGCCGAGTGGGAGCCCCGGCTGACGTCGCGGCTCTACGACTGGGACATGCGGCCCGCCGACCAGAAGGCCGGCGCCCTGTTCGGGATGGGCATGACCGAGAAGCAGGGCGGCAGCGACGTACGCGCCAACACCAGCGTGGCGCGGCCGCTGGCCGAGGACGGGACGTACGAGCTGACGGGCCACAAGTGGTTCTGCTCGGCGCCGATGTCGGACGGGTTCCTGGTGCTGGCGCAGGCCCCGGGCGGGCTGACGTGTTTCCTGGTGCCCCGGGTGCTGGCGGACGGCTCGCGGAACGTGTTCCGCATCCAGCGGCTGAAGGAGAAACTGGGCAACCGGTCCAACGCCTCCGCCGAGGTGGAGTTCGACGGGACATGGGCGCGCCGGGTCGGGGACGAGGGGAGCGGGGTGCGCACCATCATCGGGATGGTGGCGGCCACCCGGCTGGACTGCGCCCTGGGCGCGGCCTCGTTGATGCGGCAGGCGGTGGCGCAGGCGGTGCACCACTGCTCCCATCGTGAGGCGTTCGGCGGGCGGCTGGTCGACAAGCCGCTGATGCGCAATGTGCTGGCCGATCTGGCGCTGGAGTCGGAGGCGGCGACGACGCTGGCGATGCGGCTGGCGGCGGCGTACGACGCGGCCGAGGCGGGCGAGGCGGGCGACGAGAGCGAACGTTCGTTCTTGCGGCTCGCGGTGCCGGTCGCCAAGTACTGGGTCACCAAGCGCTGTGCCCCGCTGGTGGTGGAGGCCTCCGAGTGCCTGGGCGGAAACGGCTACGTCGAGGAGTCCGGCATGCCGCGCCTGGTGCGCGAGTCCCCGCTGAACTCCGTCTGGGAGGGCGCCGGGAACGTGCAGGCGCTCGATGTGCTGCGCGCCCTCCAGCGCGAACCGCAGGCGCTCGACGCCTACTTGCGCGAGGTGGGCCGGGCGCGGGGCGCCGACCACCGGCTCGACGGCGCGATCAAGGGCGTGCTGACCGAACTGGCGGATCTGGACGGCATCGAGGCCCGCGCGCGCCGGCTCGTGGAACGGCTGGCGCTCGTCCTCCAGGGCGCGCTCCTCACGCGGTTCGCGCCGCCGGCGGTCGCCGACGCCTTCTGCGCCTCCCGGCTCGGCGGCGACTGGGGCTCGGCGTTCGGCACGCTGCCGCACACCCTGGATCTGGCCTCGGTGGTGGCCCGGGCGCGTCCGGTGAGCTGAGCCGCAGCCGTACGGGGGGCATCCCTCCTCGCGGCGGGCGCCCCCTCTTTCGAGTGGTGCGACCGGGCCGTCCGAGGCGGGGGTGGTGCTGCGCCGACACGGCACCACCCCCGCTTCTGTGGCCCCTTGGAGCGGAGCGCGGACGCCGCACCGGGCGACGTTGAACAAGTTTCAAGGAGCACGGGCCGGTCCGCCAGGGTTGCAGGGGGTTGCAACCGATCCGCGCTCTGTGGCCGGAGGCCGCCCTTCCGTGGCCGAAGAACGGCACACTGGGAGACCCGCAGTCGAACCCGCAGTCAACACCGTCGCGCGGATCCCGATTTCCACGGCCACCAGGGCCGTGAAGGGGGCCGGCCCGCCGGGGAGGAACGTGTGCCGCACTCGCCGATGGAAGTCACGCGGCTGACCGCCACGGACGCCGCCCGGGCGGCCCGGGTCCTCGGCGAGATGCGCGCCTCCACCCTCGACGGACGGCCGTCGAAACCCGCCCCGCGCCCCGCGATCCGGGAGTCCTGGGGCCGCATGGTGCGCGGCGGCGTCGACCCCGACCACGACTTCCGGTCCGACCTCCTCGGCCGCGACGAGGTCGAGCGCCGCCGCCGGACCTCACCGCTGCGTCATGTCCTGCCGGTGCTCCGCGAGGGGCTGTTGTCGCTGGCGGACACCACGCAGCACATCATGATGGTCGCGGACGCCGACGCCCGGGTGCTGTGGCGCGAGGGCAGTACGGCCGTGCTGCGCAAGGCCGACGGGCACGGACTCGGGATCGGCTCGGACTGGCGCGAGGAGACCGTCGGCACGAACGGCGTCGGCACGCCCCTGGTCTCCCGCCGCGCCGTCCAGGTGTTCTCCGCCGAGCACTTCGTGCGCGCCCTGCACCCGTGGACCTGCACGGGCGCCCCCATCGTCGATCCCCGCGACGGCCGTCTCCTCGGCGCGGTCGACATCAGCGGGCCCCTGGAGACCCTGCACCCCTCCACGCTCGCGCTCGTCGACTCGGTCGCCAAACTCGCCCAGGCGCACCTGCGGGAGCTGCACCTCGCCTCGCTCGAACAGCTGCGGGCGGTGGCGGCCCCGGTGTTGGCCCGCATCGGCGGCCGCGCGATCGCCGTCGACCGGGACGGCTGGACGGCCGCGGTCACCGGTATGCCGTACACCAGCCGGGTGGCCCTGCCCAAGTCCCTCTCCCCCGGCCGCTGCCGGCTGCCGGCGCTCGGTCCGTGCACCGTCGAGCCGCTGCCCGCGGGCTGGTTGATACGGCCCGCGGCGGAGCCCGCGTCCGCCTCGACCGCGACGCACATCACCCTCGACGTCTCCCACCCGCGCAGCTGGACCGTCACCGTCGTCGGCTGCGCGGGCTCCTGGACCCATGAGCTGACCCCCCGCCACGCCGAACTGCTGTACCTGCTCGCCCTGCACCGGGGCGGGCGCAGCGCATCCGCCCTCGCCGACGACATGTTCGGCGACCCCGCGCGCACGGTCACGGTCCGGGCGGAGATGTCCCGGGTGCGCCGTTATCTCGGTCCCTTCCTCGATCACCGGCCGTACCGTTTCACCGAGCGCGCCGAGGTCGAAGTCCTGCTTCCGGAGAGCCCGTTGGACCTGCTGCCGCACTCGGTGGCGCCGGGGGTGGTGCGGTCGCGGGGCGGTGCGCCGGGTGGCCTCCTGCGGGCGGACGGGCCCCCGGGGCACGAGCGGGCCGGGCCGAACCTGTGAGCCCCCGCCGAACATCCCGTCCTCGTACCGGTGAACGGATCATGGCCCCGGGGTGAGGGATCTCCCTGTATTTCCCGGGACCTCGGCGTGACACGTGTCCCACTGACGTAGCATCGCTGCCAGGCCGCCCCACCTGCCTCTCCGTCAAGATCTTGTTCTCGGTGAGCAGTTGGCCGTCCCCGGGAGGTTTGATGAAGCACCGCGGCAGGCACCGACGACGCAGAAGGGGGCGTGCGCTGCGCGCGTCCCTGGCGGGGACCGCGCTGGCGCTCACGGCGGCCGCCACCCTGATCAGCACGTCGCAGGCGGCGGGCGGCGATACGCCGGGCGCCCTCTCCTCGATCACCTCCTCCGGTGAGCTGCGCGCGCTCCAGCTGCGCGAGACCCTGACCGACGGCGCCGGGCCGCGCGCCCTCGCCGACGAGACGGGCGGCGGGGTCGGGCTCGACGAGGTGCTGGGCAGCGCGAACCACGCGATGCGCACCGAGGCCGACTGCTTCCGCACCGAGCAGGACAATCTGCCCGTGGAGCCGGCGGCGGTGCGGGCGTACTGCTGGGAGCCGGGTGACGCGGTCGACGACCGGTGGGTCCCCCGCTCGGTCACCACCTCGCGGGACAACCGGGTCATCGCGTCCGGCTGGACACACAGCGGCGCCGGGGGCCGCGTCCGCGCCGACGGCTCGGTGGCCTCCGGCGCCGACGACGCGGGGCTCGCCAGGGTCGCGTTCGTCGACGCCCGTGATCCGTCGGACCTGAGGTACCGCTGGGTGCTGCTGGTCGTGCCGACGGCCGACGAGCGGGGCTTCGAGGGGTTGCGCGCGCGGCTCGGCGGTATGGCCTGGTACCAGGACAAGCTGATCGTCACCGCCCGGGGCCCGGGGAGCCGGGGCGGGCAGGACGACTCCCTGTACGTGTTCGACCTGGCCCGCTTCCTGCGCGCCGACGTGACCGACAGCGAGGCGGTCGGCAGGTCGGGCGAGGGCTGGTCGGCCCACCACTACCGGTACGCGCTGCCGGCGGTCGCCTCCTACACCCCGGCGGCGGGCGGTAGCTGTGACGCGCGCAACGCCGACGGGGTACCCTGCCTGGGCTCGCTCTCCCTGGACCGGACGTCGACCCCGCCGAGCGTCGTCGCGAGCGAGCGCTCCCGGCCGGGCGGCGAGCGGCCCACCCGCGTCTGGCGCTATGCCCTCGACCTCACCGGCGACCGCACCGGCCTGCTCACCACCACGGGCCGCCGGAGCGAGGCGGTCGCCACCGAGGCGTACGAGACGGAGGCCTCCGGGGTCCGGGGCGTCCTCGCCCACCAGGGGAACTGGTACGTCGACCAGGCCGCCGAGGAGCGCGAGAGCCACGGCACGCTCTGGCGGCAGGACGAGGACGGCGCCGAGGCCGCGACCTGCACGGCGGACCGGGCCGGCGTGCGGTCGGACCTGCGCTCGGGCGCCTGCTGGGGACGCCACACCACCTCCCTCTCCTACTCACCGGAGACGGACGAGATCTGGACCCTCACCACCCCCATCCCGGAACGCGTGCTGTACGCGGCGAAACTGTCGGACATCGACGACGCGCTCGACTAGGCGCCGGCCCCCCGGCCCGGCCTTGGAGGCGGGACGGGGGGCGTGGTTCCCTGGGCCCCATGAGCAGCAGCACCGTCACCACCTGGTCCTTGGAGCAGACCTCGCCGAGCGATCTGCTTCCCGCCGCGGCGCCGAAGGGCGACGACGTCCGTGTCGTGCGCGCCGAGGTCCCCTCCCCCGAGTTCAGCCGCTTCCTGTACGCCTCGGTCGGCGGGGACGTCCTGTGGATCGACCGGCTGTCGTGGTCGTACGAGCGGTGGCGGGAGCACCTGGAGCGGCCGGGCGTGGAGACCTGGGTCGCCTACGACCGGGGCACGCCCGCCGGTTATGTGGAGATGGAGCCGCAGGACGGCGGGGTCGTGGAGATCGTCTACTTCGGGCTGATCCCGGGGTTCCGGGGGCGGCGCATCGGCGGGCATCTGCTGTCGTACGGGACGGCCCGTGCCTGGGACCTCGCCGAGCGGTGGCCGGGGCTGCCGCCCACCAAGCGGGTCTGGCTGCACACCTGCTCCCGGGACGGCGAGCACGCGATGGCGAACTACCTGCGGCGGGGTTTCGCCCTGTTCGACACGAAGGTGACGGAGGAGCCCGACGCGACGGCGCCGGGGCCCTGGCCCGGCGCGGCCCCGTCCACACCATGACCCACATCACATCGTCTCGCGATGCGAGACATCCTTGTCCGGAATATGGATGACGGTGGACTCGGTCTAAAGAGGCGTGCCACGCTTCCGTCATGTCTGGAACTGGAATTGCCTTGGTGAGTCGGCGGCACGTCGACCTCGGCCGCATGTCCAGCGCCATCTGTCCGGTGAGCTGAGCCCGACCGCGAGGGGTTGGACGACCCCGGGCGACAGCGCCGCACCCTTCTCTGTTTCAGCCCGCGCAAGGACGCGCAGGCGTCGCACACGCCGCCCGCGTGTGCCCGCATGCGCGCGCAAGCGCGGGTCAGAGCCGCTTCCACGCCTTTCCCGAAGGACATACACACCATGGCCGCCACCCCGCAGAACCCCGCCACGCCCCGCCGCAAGGTGAGCCGTCACCGTGGCGAGGGCCAGTGGGCCGCGGGTCACTTCACCCCGCTGAACGGCAACGAGCAGTTCAAGAAGGACGACGACGGTCTCAATGTGCGGACGCGCATCGAGACGATCTACTCCAAGCGCGGATTCGACTCCATCGACCCCAACGACCTGCGCGGCCGCATGCGCTGGTGGGGCCTGTACACCCAGCGCAAGCCCGGCATCGACGGCGGCAAGACCGCGATCCTGGAGCCGGAGGAGCTGGACGACAAGTACTTCATGCTGCGGGTGCGCATCGACGGCGGTCGGCTGACCACCCGGCAGCTGCGGGTGATCGGCGAGATCTCGCAGGAGTTCGCGCGCGGCACGGCCGACATCACCGACCGGCAGAACGTGCAGTACCACTGGATCCGCGTCGAGGACGTGCCGGAGATCTGGGAGCGGTTGGAGGCCGTCGGCCTGTCCACCACCGAGGCCTGCGGCGACACCCCTCGTGTGATCATCGGCTCACCCGTCGCCGGGATCGCCGCCGACGAGATCATCGACGGCACGCCCGCGATGGAGGAGATCAGCCGGCGCATCATCGGCAACCCCGCCTTCTCGAACCTGCCCCGCAAGTTCAAGTCCGCGATCTCCGGTTCTCCGCTGCTCGACGTGGCGCACGAGATCAACGACATCGCCTTCGTCGGTGTCCGCCACCCCGAGCACGGCCCCGGCTTCGACCTCTGGGTCGGCGGCGGTCTGTCCACCAACCCCAAGATCGGGCAGCGGCTCGGCGCCTGGGTCCCGCTGGACGAGGTCGCCGACGTCTACGAGGGCGTCATCTCGATCTTCCGTGACTACGGCTACCGGCGGCTGCGCACCCGCGCCCGGCTGAAGTTCCTGCTCGCCGACTGGGGCACGGAGAAGTTCCGCCAGGTCCTGGAGGACGAGTACCTGAAGCGGAAGCTGGTCGACGGCCCCGCCCCCGACCAGCCGGTGGCCCGCTGGCGCGACCACGTGGGTGTCCACCAGCAGAACGACGGCCGCTACTACGTCGGGTTCGCCCCGCGCGTCGGCCGGGTGGACGGCACCACGCTGACGAAGATCGCCGACCTCGCCGAGGCGCACGGCTCCGGACGGGTCCGCACCACCGTCGAGCAGAAGATGATCGTGCTCGACGTCACCGAGGAGCAGGTCGACTCGCTCGTCGCCGGCCTGGAGGCACTGGACCTCACCGTCAACCCGTCGCCGTTCCGGCGCGGCACGATGGCCTGCACCGGCATCGAGTACTGCAAGCTCGCCATCGTCGAGACCAAGGCGCGCGGCTCCCTGCTGATCGACGAACTGGAGCGCCGGATCCCGGACTTCGACGAGCCGATCACCATCAACATCAACGGCTGCCCGAACGCCTGCGCGCGTATCCAGGTGGCGGATATCGGTCTCAAGGGCCAGCTCATGCTCAACGACCAGGGCGAGCAGGTCGAGGGCTACCAGGTGCACCTGGGCGGCGCGCTCGGCCTGGAGGCCGGCTTCGGCCGCAAGGTGCGCGGTCTGAAGGTCACCGCCGACGAGCTCCCCGACTACGTCGAGCGCGTGCTCAAGCGCTTCCAGGAGGAGCGCGAGGACGGCGAGCGGTTCGCCACCTGGGTCGGCCGGGCCGCCGAGGAGGCCCTGTCGTGAGCGAGCGCGCCACGCCCTTCTACTGCCCCTACTGCGGTGACGAGGACCTGCGCCCCAACGAAGAAGGTCACGGGGCGTGGGAATGCGGGGCGTGCAATCGAGCCTTCCAGTTGAAGTTCCTCGGGCTGTTGTCCCGGGGGCTGCAACGAGCCGACAGCGGAGGGGATCACATATGACTGCCGTTCAGGCGGATTCCGATACATCCGCGTCCCAGGCGGACGCAGCCGATCAGGAGGCGACCGACCCGGACGCGGCGAAGCGCGCCGAGCTCAAGGCGCTCGCCGAGCAGGCCGGCCGCGATCTGGAGGACGCCTCGGCCCTGGAGATCCTCCAGTGGGCCGTGGACACCTTCGGCAAGCGCTTCTGCGTGACCTCCTCCATGGAGGACGCGGTCGTCGCGCACCTCGCCTCCCGGGCCAGGCCCGGCGTCGACGTCGTGTTCCTGGACACCGGCTACCACTTCCCGGAGACCATCGGCACCCGGGACGCCGTCGAGGCCGTGATGGACGTCAACGTCATCACGATCACCCCGCGGCAGACGGTCGCCGAGCAGGACGCCGAGTACGGGCCCAGGCTGCACGACCGCGACCCCGACCTGTGCTGCTTCCTGCGGAAGGTCAAGCCGCTGGAGGAGGGCCTGACCCGCTTCGACGCGTGGGCGACCGGACTGCGCCGCGACGAGTCCGAGAGCCGAGCGAACACCCCGGTCGTCGGCTGGGACGAGAAGCGCGGCAAGGTCAAGATCTCCCCGATCGCCCGCTGGACGCAGGACGACGTGGACGCGTACGTGGCCGAGCACGGCGTGCTCACCAACCCCCTGCTCATGGACGGCTACACCTCCGTGGGCTGCGCCCCCTGCACCCGGCGGGTGGCCCCCGGCGAGGACGCGCGGGCGGGCCGCTGGGCGGGCAACGCCAAGACCGAGTGCGGGCTGCACCTGTGACCGAGACAGCCGAGACCGTCGGGAACACCGGCCCCGGGACGGGCCGTGCTCCCGCGACGAACCAGGAGAACCCAGTGACGACCGGAGCCACCGGAGCCACCGTCTGGCTCACGGGTCTGCCGAGCGCCGGCAAGACCACCATCGCCCACGAACTCGCGGGCCGACTGCGCGCGGAGGGCCACCTCGTGGAGGTCCTCGACGGCGACGAGATCCGTGAGTTCCTCACCGCGGACCTCGGCTTCAGCCGCGCCGACCGGCACACCAACGTGCAGCGCATCGGCTTCCTCGCCGACCTGCTCGCCCGCAACGGCGTCAAGGCGCTCGTGCCGGTCATCGCGCCGTACGCCGACAGCCGCGAGGCGGTCCGCAAGCGCCACGCGGCGAGCGGTGCCGCGTATGTCGAGGTGCATGTGGCGACGCCGGTCGAGGTGTGCTCCGTACGCGATGTGAAGGGGCTGTACGCCAAGCAGGCGGCCGGTGAGATCTCCGGGCTGACCGGTGTGGACGACCCCTACGAGGCCCCCGAGAACCCTGACCTGCGCATCGAGTCGCAGGACCAGACGGTCCAGGAGTCCGCGGCGCTGGTCCACCAGCTGCTCACCGAGAGGGGTCTGGCATGACGACGACCGTCGCCGCCGTCTCCGGGGAGACCGGCACCCCGTACACGCTGTCGCACCTGGACGCGCTGGAGTCCGAGGCCGTCCACATCTTCCGCGAGGTCGCGGGCGAGTTCGAGCGGCCGGTGATCCTCTTCTCCGGCGGCAAGGACTCCATCGTCATGCTGCACCTGGCGCTGAAGGCGTTCGCGCCCGCCGCGATCCCGTTCTCCCTGCTGCACGTGGACACCGGACACAACTTCCCCGAGGTCCTCGACTACCGGGACCGCACGGTCGCCGAGCACGGGCTGCGGCTGCACGTGGCCTCCGTCCAGGACTACATCGACCGCGGGGTCCTCAAGGAGCGCCCGGACGGCACCCGCAACCCCCTGCAGACCGTGCCGCTCACCGAGAAGATCCAGGCGGAGAAGTTCGACGCCGTCTTCGGCGGTGGCCGACGGGACGAGGAGAAGGCCCGCGCCAAGGAGCGGGTGTTCTCGCTGCGGGACGAGTTCTCCCAGTGGGACCCGCGCCGCCAGCGCCCCGAACTGTG
>NZ_JBVISJ010000029.1:0-30284 GCF_055575575.1 Streptomyces sp. NPDC034049 | reverse complement strand
CGCAGTCCCATCGCCTACGAGACAGCACTCGACACAACATCAACTACCCTGGCCCAAGCCGCATAGCCCGTGTCCAAGATTCCGGGTCAAGGCCCGAGCGCGAAGTACTCCGAGCCGCCGGAGCGCCAGGTGCCGTTGTAGTAGACCTGCAGGTCGAAGCGCTGCTTGCGGCCCGGGTAGTAGGTCATGGTCGTCGTGAGCAGCGGGTCGGTGTTCTTGTGGAACCACGAATACGACGTCGAGCCGATCTTGGCCGTCTTGTAGTGCTTGGAGACGGCGGTGGCGACCTTCACCCGGGCGTAGGCGGTGGAGGTGACCGTCTTCGGCTTGTAGCGGGCGTCGCCCTTGGTGACCGCGGAGACGACAATGTTCCGGGTCATGTCGACGGTTGCGGAGATGTTGCCGCTGGAGTTGACCTTCGCCCTCTTGAGCAGCTTGTTGGGCTTGTCGGCGCCGTAGGGGTTGGCCCAGATCTCGACGGTGCGGTTCTTGTAGGTGGTGCCGAGGTGCGCGGTGAAGGAGACGTCGGTGCCGTAGTTGTAGCGGTTGCCGTGTTTGTTCAGGGTCAGTGTGGTGGCCGCGCGGGAGACGGTGACCTCGTCGGTGGCGCTGGCCGGAGTGTGATCGCTGTCGCCGGCGTAGGCGACCTTGTAGGTGACCGTGCCTCCGGCCGGCGGGGTGTCGGTGAAGGAGTAGGTGCCGTCCGGTTTCACCGCGGCGGTCGGCAGCGCCTTGCCGCCGGGGTTCTCCATGTCGGTACGGGTCACTTGGAGCCCGGCGCCGGCAGGAAGGGGAAGCGTGGCGGACACCTTGCCGGTGACGGTGAGCTTCTTGGCGCGGGTGGCGGTCGCAGGCGCGTTGATCGTCAGCGTCGGAACGCTTTTGGCCGGGTCGGTGAGCGTTCTGAGGACGTAGCCTCCGGGTGCGGAGACGAGAGCGAAGATCCGCGAGGAATCCGGGGCCCAGGCGAGAGCGTCCGTGTCGGCGGCGTAGGTGCGGACCGGTGTTTTCACGCCCGGGCGGTAGACCGCCACGTCCGTGCCGCTCACCTGGGCGACCAGGCCGTCGGGGGCGATGTCCGCGCGCTGCCCCGCCGGCCCGTAGCTGCCGGCGGCAGTGAACTTCCCGTCGGCGTAGGTGTGCCGCTCGGTGCCGTCGACCAGCACCTCCGCCGCGCCGGGCACGAGGTCGATGTCATTGACGTAGTTCAGTGTGTAGCCGCCGTCGTGCCAGGCCGTCAGCTGCGGTGTGGCGCCGGAGACATCGACGATGGCCATCATGTCCGTGGCCGTGTCGTCGAAGTCGGTCGCGCCGAGGGCCAGGAGGCCGGGCGCGGACGGGTCGCTGTCGATACGTGCGCCGCCGTTGATCGCGGGACTGGCGTGCGGAAGCTGTCGCAGTGCCACCGCCTCGCCTCCGCCGGCCGGGGCCGCCTCCGGATCGATCGAACCCAGGTTGCCGTAGCCGTCGGAGGGGTCCTCGTAGGTGAACCAGACTTTGTGGCCGGTGAACTCCAGGTACAGCGGGCCGAGCTGGCGGCCACGGGGTAGCGGGCCTTGACGTCCAGCGTGGCCGTGTCCAGGGCCACGATCTCGTGGCTGCCACGCGCTGCCGCGTACAGCGTGGCACCGTCGTCGGACAGCGCCAGGTCGAAGACCCCGCTGATACCGCGCACCGAGTCGACGCGGTTGCCGTTGTAGTCGACGGCGATGATGGAACCGGTCGCATCATCGCCGATGAAGACCCGCTTCGAGGCGCTGTTCACGACGATGCCGGCGGGCGAGCCGATAGTGGCAGCCGCGGCGGGCCCTGCCGTAACGGCGCTCAAGGCAACCGAGCTGAAGACAACCGCGAGCGCCGTCGCGGTCGAGATGCTGCGCCTACGCACAGTTCTGAAACCCCCACAAGGAAACCCGGTATTGCACCGGGGAATCGAGGGCGCCGCGCTGCACCCGGACGTGACCGCAACGGTGTTCACGGTGCGGTGACCTACGGGGCGCGACTGCCAGAAGCAGCGTATGACATGCCAGTGACAGAACGAGAGAGGGTTTTCCGCCCGTGCCCCGCGCGGGCTGCGCGAAGCCGCCCGGATCGCCGCCCGCGCCGATGGCACCCCTCGTGGAGGGGCGGGGCGATCGGCGCGGGGCGGGCAAGGGGGCTCGTGCCTGGGCAGATTCCTTGTGCCGCACAAGCCTCAGAGGAGGGATTCCCATCCGAATTCGGGGATGAAGCCACGGTGCAGCTCCTCCCCCAAGCCCGACGCCCCGGGAAGGATCAGCTGGTGCCTGTCGATGAGGGCCTTGGCCGCGCCCAACGATCTCAGTGCGTTGTTGATGCGGTTCTCGTTGGCGCGATGCCAGCTCGTGAGAGGCAGCACGCCGCGCGCCCTTGATGTGAACTCCGTGGAGGCGATTCCGCCTCGTGGGGGCAGCTGGGGGAACAGATCGACGAAGGCCCTCGGCACCTGGGCCTCGGTGAAGAACCTGTCCTCCACGCCTGTCTTCAGGTAGCGGGTGAGGATGAGTGCGGTCAGCGCGTTCTGGATGCGGAGTGCGGCTTCCCGGCGCTCGCGTGGGACCGGTGGGGCCGCCCTGAGGCATGCGGGGACTGCGCGCAGCTCCACCAGTCCGCGGGATGGTACGGACGCGGTGTGCTGTATCGGGTCAGCGGTGGAGGGGCGCAGATAGACGGGGCTGCCCGCCATGGTCACGGAGTAGGCGATGACGTCGGCACGTGGGCTCCTCGCCAGGACCTTGCCGAGCGCTCTGCGGGTGTTGAACGGTGAGCCCCTGTGGTTCCTCTCCCTCGGGGTACACGGGCTACCGGGGATGAGGTCGAGTTCGTCCGGCCCGGAATTCCGCTCTTCGGCAAGGGGCTGCGGGGCAGTGACTCCTTGGGGCAGCCGGGGCTCGTCAGCGCGGTAGAGGCAGTCGAAAAAGATCACTCGTACCAGGTCGTCGAGCGGCAAGAGGTCATTGTTCAGGGATCCGACCAGGCCTTTGAACCCTGTGCTGTACGCAGCCAGGATCCGTATGCTCGGCTCCGCGTAGTCCAGGCCGGCATGGTCGACGATCGTCCTGATCTGGTCGGGGGCCGCGATCGTTGCGCTGGTCCGGCTGATACCGATGCCCCAGGCGGGCAAGGGGATACGGCCGTCCCTCCCGTCGGGCAGGTCGGTCCAGCCGCTCTCCCTGCCGGGAACGTTGATGAGCACGGTCTGTTTGGCGTGCTCGAACATCGCGCGCAGGCCGTGTGCCCGGATCTCGCCGCCGACACCCCACAGGATGGTGACGTTGATCCGTGGCCTGGGAGCCCTTCTCCGCTTCGCCTCGGCTACCGTGCTCGCCACGGCTTGGGGTACGAAGATCCGGTACCGGCTCTTCCCCCCGTGCCACACGGGAGGGATGCCCTCCGGCTGTGGCACGGGGGCGACCGTCGCATCGAGCGGATTGCTGAGTTCCATCCCCGCCGACACCCCCAACGAGGGGCTGTCGAAACGGTTGAGATGGGAGCCGTTGGCGTTCCGGGTGGTGGAGAACTCGTCCTCGAAGAACGCCTCGTCGGGCTGGCGCGTTCTGGGTGGCGGCCGGTTCACCATCAGATCACACCTGCTGACCCGTCTTGGGATCGTACTTGACCGCGACCGCCGCGACCTGGTCGGTGGGAAGTATCTCGACCCACTGGTCGAAGATCTGGTAGGGCTCGGCCGGGCGGAAGCCACCGGAGAGCGGATCGAAGCCGGTCTCGAAGACCTCTTCGGCGGCGATCGTGTTCTTGATCTCGGTGTTCGTGATCCTCAGTTTCTCCGCCAGCTTCTTGAGGACCTCTCCCACTTTCAGGTTCTGCCACTCGGACGGGTCACCCTCCTGCATGGGGTAGGGCAGGTCGAAAGCGGCCTGGCCCTCGGCGGTCTGGGACAGCCACTCGATCGCCTTCTCCTCATAGCCCGGCCTGATCGGAAGGACAGCCTTGACCCAGGACGCGTTGAGGAACGCGTTTCTGCGTTCGTCGCCGTCGGTCTGGATGAGCCAGCCAAGGGAACTGCCCAGGGGTGCCGGCTGGGTCTCCTCCGTGATCAGGTAGTTGACCCGCCACTCGGGCGTCACGTTGCACGGGGCCTTGGGTAGTTTCTCCGGGTCCGGGGCCTTGTCCGTGTGCGAGTACCAGCTCGCTACGGTGCTGCCGGGGAGCTGGTTCACCCAGCAGGCGTTCTCGGCAACCTGTTCCTGGCCCCAGGGCGCCTTGGGGACCGGATACTTGCCCAGTGTGTTCTGGTCAGGAAGCTTGTCCGTGGCGCTCGGGCGCCAGTAGTCGGGAGCGACGAAGTACAGCATTTCGTCCACGTCGAAGGTCTGCCGAATCATCTCCGCGGCGAAGTGCGGGTGGTCGAAGAGCGGCGTGAGTTTCCCGATCAGTTGCCCGTAGACCGTATGGCGCTCTTCGCTGCGCAAGTCTTCCGGGGGCCTGGGCCGCATGGCGCTGACAAGCTTCAGACGATCTCGTACGGCCTGCGCGTATGCGTCGTCCTGGAGTTGCCTGACCTGTTCGTTGTAGGCGTGGAGCTCCGTCTGGTACTGCTCGTGGGCCGGGTCTGTCGCGGGAGGCGCCCAGGTCAGCGAGAACGTCAGCTGGATCGAGCTCCTGTCGCCGACGTTGAGGCGTTTGGCGAACACCGTGAACTTTCCTGTGGGAGCCAGGGGTTCCTCGGGTGGCGCCTCCTCGATTCTGCACTGGTCGGCGATGAATTTGGTGGAGGCGGACTTGACTGCCGCGCTGACCAGTCGGTAACCGGGGGCGGGCCTGTCCGGATGGAAGGTCGCCTCGGCGATGACCCATCGGGCGTGGTCGTGGTCGCCGATGGCGGCCTCTGGGTGTGGCTCCGGGGTGTTCGGCGGATAGCGGAGGAACACGTGATCCTTATGTTCCTCCGGGTCATCCTCGGTTCCCGGATACTTCACGATGGGGAAACTGCCGATGAGTTCCGTGGTCTTGGCCTGCAGCGGAGGCGGCAGTTCCGGCTTCTTGACGGCGGTCAGGTCGGGCGCGGGGACTGCGTGGATCATGTCTCCCAGTCCGAGTTCGCGCCCCGGGTCCTCGATGTAGATCTGCCAGCACAGCCGGGACCCGACGTGCTGGAGCTGTACGCCGACCTTGCGCATCTTCCGGCGCAGCTCGTAGTTCACCAGTTCGGTGGTGCTGTCGTTCTTGAGGACGTAACGCCGGCTGGATGTGTCCGTGGTCTCGGTCACCGTCTTGAACGTGGTCTTGTAGTTGCGTTTGATCTCACTGGTGACCTTGGCGCTCTGCGTGCGACTGCGCTTGTGGGTCTCCTCGGAGGACCTTTTGACCGTGCTCGCGGTGTTGAAGCTCGCGCTCGCGTCGGCGTGGTACACCGGTGTGCTGACCCCGCCGGTGACGTTCACGCCCAATTTGGTCTCGTTGGCGTTCTCCTCCTTGACCGCGTCGGCGACGTCGTCCTGCTGGGTCAGACTCTCCTCGGTCTTGCGGGTCGTTTCCTCCGACTGTTCCGCCGTCTTCTCGACCAGGGTGCGCCGAGTGCTGGTCTCAACGAGTTCCACCATGCCGCCGGGGCTGAGCCACACATGCTGCGTCGGCGGCCCCAGGAAGGTGTCGAACTCGAAGAAGTACTGCCGGAAGAGGTTCACGAGCCCCACAGGTGACAACACGCCCTGAATGGCCTCGAAGCGTCTGGCCACTGCCCTCAATCCGTCGTCACTCAGGTCACGGGCGGCGGATCCCAGAAACTGGTCCACACCGCCGGTCTCGGGCGCCGGTGCCAACCGCATGGTGCTCTGCGCGCCCAGCCAGCCGGCCAGCGGCTGGTAGATGCCCATCAGTTCGCTTGCGTAGGGCAGCGTTCCTCGGAACTCAAGCAGCGGCCGGCCCCCGAAGACCAGAGGTCCCCTCTTCGGCGCGGTGACCGCCTGACCGTGGCTCGGAGAGTTGTTGGGCGTCCGGAACGGCTGCGACACCCACCCCCCGCCCTCGGACTGGGTGCGCTCCTTCAACAGCAGGACCTCGCAGGTAGAGTCCGGCGCCGGGGCGACGAAAGCGATGGTCACAGAACCGGCGGTGGTCACGGTCCGGCCCACGTACAGGCGACTCGACCCGGCAGGCCGCTCCACGAATGTGCCCGCCAGTTGTTGCGCCTCTGGGTATGCCGCAGGGTCGCGTACGTCGACGTCACTGGGAAACGCCAGTGCCACGCGCTCTTGAGCCTTCAACTCTCCTGGGGTGCCGGTCAGCTGGTACGACCAGATTTGATACCCCGTCACCTTTGGCAGAGCTTCTTTGCCCGAGTAGGTGAGAGTCAGGGCCATGGCTCCTCCAGTGCGCAGTCCCAGGGTGACGAGCATGCGTGGGCCCGCTGGCGAGAGGGATGTGTGTGGGTATAACCCCGTATGCCTCCACTGTGTGACTGCATCCCGCCCTCTGCAACTTGCCGCAGCGGCATGGTTGATCGGTCAACCGGCCCTGCGCGCCGCCGGCTGCATCGTCCCGACGCAGCAGCTGGTGCCGATGGCCCGCCATACCGTCGGCCGGCTGATGCTCGACCTCGCTCTTCGGGCACCCGATACGGGGTGAGGATTCGCTCGGGCTCGGCTTCACCGCGTCCCGTCCGCACGAGCGGTGGGTGGCCGACGTCACCTACGTGGGCCCCGGTCCGGGACCGTGCCGGAACTGCCGCTGGCCCGGAACTGGTTCATCCGGGCTGATGGCGGACATGTGCTCAAGCGGAAGAGGTTACGGGCCGTGCCGCCCTGCCAGCGGGTCCGCTACGACGTGCACGGCGCAGCGATGCGCAACCGGCCACCCCTACGGGATTCTGCTTCGACCACGGCGCGCTCGTGGAGGAGCCAGAGGTCGTGGGCTGTCAGAGCCGCTGCGGGGCGTGTCGGCCCGGATCTCCGGTGGCGGTGGCGGTGGCGGTGGTGACCGGGTCGAGCCGGGCGAAGTGATCGCGTGACAAGGCCGTAGGGGAAGCCGCAGCCCGTGTGGTCGCGGATCAGCTGGTGAAGTAGGCGGTCGCCGGTTTCAGGAGGTGGCGCAGGACCAGGAACGGAAGCGCGACCACCGCACCGGCGAGCAGGATCGGAAAACCCAGGCGCCTGCACCGTCCGTATAGCCGCGGAAAGGGCCGAAGACCTGTGCGTGGTCGGTCGGTCAGGACTATGACGAACGAGGCAACCGAGATAAGAACGCAGAGCGCGAAGGACACTCCGGGGCGGGTGTCGCCGTCTGCCGAGGTTCCCCAGAGGGGGAACGCGTACGTGACCACGACGGCGACCGCTCCGGGAGCGTAGACAGCCATGAAGTCTCGGAACTGGTCATCGGTCCGCTGGTGGAGATCGACCTGCTCGCCTCCGTTGACCTCAGCCAGATCACCCGCGCCGTGAAGCGCAAGTGCAAGATGCTGCAGTACCTACCGGAAGCCATCGACGGCTGCCTCGCCGGCACCACCCTCGTCCTGACACGTGAGCTGTCCGGCCGAACGGTGCTGGGCCGGGCACGGTCATCGTCCGAAGCCGCGGGCCAGATACGGTGACGGGATGACCGAGAACCTGCCTGTCGACGTGGCCGACGTGCTTGCGCTGGTCCTGAGCGCGGAGGATCCGGTTCATGTCGCGCTCCGTAGGCAGGTTCCGTACCTCAGTGTGCGAGAGCGCTGCACTTGCGGGTGCGGCACTGCCCATTTCGCGCTCGACACCAGCCAGGCGGAGCCCGCGCCCGTCGGCCCCGGCACCGTCGTGGCGGCCGAGGCGCAGTTGGTCACCGAGACTGGCGAGTGCCCTGGTGAGGTCCTGGTCTTCACGCAGGACGGCTACCTGTCGTGGCTTGAGGTCTGCTCATGGAGCGACGACACCGAGGTGACACTGTCTGCCTCACGCCACTGGCTGCAGCCTCCTTGTTGATCCCGACCGACATCACAAGCTCGAGTTCAAGTGGTCACGTGCTCGACGCCACCTCCATTCCGGCCCCTCGGTCGTCAGCGGCTCCTGCTCGGGGGCGAGGGGGCGCGGGGGGCGGGCTTTCGGACTGGGCGGAGCGCGGGCAATAAATCGCGTGCGGTCGCTCGTCGCATCGAATAGCGTGCGTGTCCGACGCCTTCCGATGCGCTGTGCCCCGGTTACTTCCTTTCTGAAAACGCAACACCACCCCGGTGCCACTACTGATCTCGGAAGGCGTCCCTCCTTCTTCCAAGAACGTCTCCCAAGGGACCTTCTGCATGCCCCATTTCAACCGTCAGCGAGCCAAGTCCGAAGCCAGGAGCGAGATCCAGGCGGAGATACCGGGCCTGACCGCTGGCGGAGCGACCTCGTCGCTCTCCACCCACGGCCGGTGGCTGCTCCCGCCGTCCGCCACCGCACCGGGCCTGCGCCCCCCGCCCGCGCACCGACTCCACAACCGTACGCACCAGGGTGGCGCCGCCTACGCGCGCACGCCCAAGACGGAACTGTTCCTGCTGTCCGTGGCCAACATGGTCGGCCATCACACCTTCTACGAGGACGCCGCCGCCCGCGACGAGCGCTACGAGCAGTTGGTACGCAAGCTCGCCGTCAGCGATCCGGAGTGGACCCTCGGCCTGCTGGGCTGGCTGCGCACAGAAGCCCACATGCGCACCGCTTCCCTCGTGGGCGCCGCCGAGTTCGTGCGGGCCAGGCTGGAGGCGGGCGCCGTCGGCTTCTCACGGCAGGCCGTGTCCGCCGTCCTCCAACGGGCCGACGAGCCCGGTGAGTTGCTGGCGTACTGGACGTCTCGGCACGGGCGCAGAATCCCGCAGCCGCTGAAGCGCGGAATCGCCGACGCCGCACGGCGTCTGTACACCGGGCGTGCGCTCCTCAAGTACGACACCGCCGCACGCCCCTACCGTTTCGGCGACGTCATCGAACTCACCCACCCCTCCCCCGACCCCCGACGTCCGTGGCAGGGTGACCTGTTCAAGTACGCGATCGACCGCCGCCACCACCCCGACCGCGCTCTTCCCCCTCCCGGCGCGACGCTGCTCGCCGCACACCGCGAGCTGATGGCCGTACCGGTCGAGGAACGGCGTGCCCTGGTCACCGCACCGGGCGGCAGTGAGCGGCTGAACGCGGCAGGGATGACCTGGGAGTCGGTGGCGGGCTGGTTGCAGGGGCCGCTCGACGCGGCGGTGTGGGAGGCGCTGATTCCGTCGATGGGGGCGATGGCCCTCGTACGCAATCTGCGCAATCTCGACCAGGCCGGCGTGAGCGACCGGGTCGCCGACGAGGTCGCCGCGCGGATCTCCAGCCCTGACGAGGTGCGCCGCTCGCGGCAGTTCCCGTTCCGCTACCTCGCCGCCCATCGCAACGCGCCCTCGCTCCGCTGGGAGAAGGCTCTGGAGACAGCCCTCGGACACTCCCTGGCCAACGTCCCCGAACTGCCCGGCCGCACGCTGATCCTGGTGGACCGGTCAGGTTCGATGTTCGACCAGCCCAGCGAGCACACCCAGCTCAACCGGGCGGATTCAGCGGCCATCTTCGGTACGGCGTTGGCACAGCGGGCCGCGCGGGCCGACCTGGTGGAGTTCGGGTCGGACAGCCGTCGCGTCGAACTCGCCCCGGGTGAGCCCGTCCTGCGCGTCCTGGATCGCTTCCATGACCTCGGCGGCACCAACACAGCCCTCGCGCTCAGGCGGCACTACGACCGTCACGACCGGGTGGTCGTGGTCACCGACGAACAGGCCGGCCCCAGTCAGTGGTCCAACCCGCTGCAGACGATCCCTCTCCGAATCCCCGTCTACACCTGGAACCTGGCCGGCTACGCCCCCGCCCACGCGCCGTCCGGCCCGCACCACCACACCTTCGGCGGCCTGAGCGACGCCGCGTTCCGGCTGATCCCTCTCATCGAAGCCGGCAGGGACTCCCAGTGGCCGTGGGAGACGAGTTCGTCCGAGTGACGGGTGCGCAGGTGGCCGGTCGAGCGGTCGAATTCGGCGACATGTGCCGCGCCGAGCGCGTCCACGTCGGCGGAACGGGTGTCGGCCACAACGGTCCTGCGCCGGGACGCCACATCACGGTACGCCGCTGGCCACCACCGGCACGCCGATGGATGACTCGGACTGGTGGGAGGGGGCACGGCCGACGGTGTCCGACGCCACG
This sequence comes from Streptomyces sp. NPDC034049, assembly GCF_055575575.1. NCBI lineage: Bacteria > Bacillati > Actinomycetota > Actinomycetes > Kitasatosporales > Streptomycetaceae > Streptomyces > Streptomyces sp. NPDC034049. Next base: position 20,142 of record NZ_JBVISJ010000029.1, on the reverse strand, counting down.
TCTTCGGCAGGCCGGCGACCGCCCGGCCGAAGTTCGTCCTCGTCAGGGCAGACGGCCGTGCGTCGGCTGCCGTGGCACAGCTGATCAGCGGCTGTTGCCCGGGCGGTAGACGCGGAGGTCTCCGTAGGCCGACAGAACGTCGGCCAGGTCACCGGGTGTGTGCCGCAGGGTGGTGTTCAGGAAGGCGAGCGTGGTCGCGGCGACGACGCTCGGGCTCTCGGTGCGGCCGAGGGAGCCGACTATCGAGGGCACGGGCGGAAGGTACAGGGGGCCGTCCATGAAGGTGAGGTGCGCGGCGCCGGGGATGGTGAGCCGGTAGCTCGTCGCGGCGCTGTGCTTGAGGACCTTGGTGAGGCGGGGGAGGTAGTGCGGGTCGGTTCCGGGGGTGATGACCTGGGTGAGCGCGAGCATCGGTTGGCGGAGGGAGGGCGAGGTGGGGCCGTGGGGGTAACCGTCCAGGTCGATGACGGCGTCGAACCGGCTGTCCTGCCGGGCTGCCTGCAGGGCGGCAGCACCCCCCATGGAGTGGCCGGTCACCGCGACCCGGCTGGTGTCCAGGCGTCCGGTCAGCGGGCCGGCGATCTCACCTCGGGCCAGACGGTTCAGTTGGGTGAGGACGAAGCTGAGGTCAGCGGCCCGAACGGCCGTCCAGTCGGCCGCCAACAGGTCGTCCTTGTCCCGGTCGCCGGTGGAGGCGGTCCTGGTGCGAACCGTTCGGCCGTCGGACAGGACGACGGCGGCGGAGTCGTACGGGTGGTCGAGGGCGGCGACCACGTAGCCGTGGCTGGCCAGTTCCTCCGCCCAGGCGGTGTTCTGGGTGCGCACTCCGCCCGACCCGGGAGAGAACAGTACGACCGGGAACCGTCCGCTCCTGCCGGCCACTGCGGCGTTGAAGACCGCATGGGTGCGGGCACGCGGGAGACCGTCGACCAGGAAGCCGGGCAGGCCGACCTGGCGAGCGAGGGCGTCGGAGACGATGCGTGCCTCGTGCTCCGTGCGTCCCAGGTACTGAGCCCGCTGCGCGCCTGCGGGGCTCTTCCGCGCGGGATACCAGAGCTGGACCACGACGGTGCGCCGGTCGTGCCGGTCGTGCCGGTCGTGCCGGTCGTGCCGGTCGGCGGTGAAGGTCTCGGGGCGGTGCGGGTCGGTCCACTGCATCACACGGGTGCCGACCGCGAAACGACCTGACGGCTCGGGAAACACCGGTACGGGAAAGGACCAGGCAGCCACCGGGCCTGTGGCGATCAGGCCGAGGCAGGTAGCCGACCCCGGCAACGCCAGCCACCATCGGGCCCGCCACGCCGGCCGACCACTACGGCGTCGCAACCGAGGAGCGAAGGCGAACGGCAGCGCGAAGGCAGCGCCTGCCCATACCGGCAGCAGCTGCCAGCGGATCCCCGTCACACTCAGCACGATCGCGGACAGCACCGACACCGCCCCCGCCGCGATCGTCACGCGCGGGCGGGCAGCGGCGGGAAGCCAGCGCGCCACCACCAGCACGACGGCACCCAGCAAGGCAAGAAATTCCAGAGGGGACAGGTACAGCCCCGTGATGATCTCGGTCATGCGGCCATCCTCAGCGCGGGGCACGCGATGCCACATCGATCCCGGGTCGCCATCGCGTGCCGCCGAAGTCGCAATCCGAGGCCGGTCTCCCGTGCGACCGGAGTCGCAATCGAACACGCCAGTCCAGCGGCCGCTTTGCGACTACGGGGGTAGCGAGACTCCTCCTACGGTCGCATCTCAGAGCAGCGCCATCAGACAGTGGGCTCATGTGTTCCGCCGCAACTGCGGCCTACCGTGACAGGGCTACGAAACACACCGGGCAGCCCGGCCGCCCCTCGCTCCCCTTATCCGGCCCGGCTCCGGCTGTACGCGGTGGTGGCCCGGCCAAAGCCACCATGATGCTCGATCGACAGGGACATGTGATGACCCAGGCGGCCGCGGAACCCGGCCATGCCCACCCGGTGCGCATCCGGGAACGCGGACGGCGGACGAAGACAGCCGTACGGATGACGAGGTCCGCCGACCTGGCATCCGTGCGAACGGGGCGACCGGTGAGAGCCGCCCGGCGCTGGGGCCTTCGGCTGCCGCCCGTGGTGTGGGACTCGCTGTTGCCGGCGCTGCTCCTGCTCCACATCACGACCACGCGCGCGCCGCGAGAACTCCCGGTGGCCGTGGCCCTCACCGCCGCCCTCGCGCTGCCCCTGGTGTGGCGGCGCCGGGCCCCGCTCACGGTGCTCGGCGCCGTGGCAGCCGCAGCCTTCGTCCAGTGGCTGACGGACGTCCAACTGCCCGCGGACATCGCCTTGCTGGTGGCGCTCTACACGGTGGCCGCGAACTCGGACCGGCGTGGCACGCTCGTCGCCGGTGCCCTCGTGGAGGGCGGCGCCCTGCTGGCCTGTCTGCGCTGGGCGGCGGAAGGCGCATTCCTGACCCTCTTCGTCGCCTTGACGGCGATGGTCGTCGCCTCCGCCGTCCTGGGTGTGAACGCGCGGACCACGCGCGCCTACCTCGCGACCGTGGAGGAACGGGCCGCACGCCTGGAGCAACAACAGGACCAGCAGGCGCGACTGGCCGTCGCAGAGGAGAGGACACGTATCGCCCGCGAGATGCACGACATCGTCACCCACAACCTGTCCGTCATGGTCGCGCTCACCGACGCCGCCGTCTACGCCCAGCACCGGTCGCCCGAGAAGGCCACCACCGTGATGCTCCAGATCTCCGAGACGGGCCGACAGGCCCTGACCGACATGCGGCGCTCGCTGGGCATCCTGCGGACCGACGAACCGGACGCGGAGCGCCACCCGCTGCCCGGCATCGCACAACTGGCAGCTCTCGCCGACCAGATGTGCGCCGCCGGGCTGCCGACCCGCGTCGAGGTCCAGGGCAACCGCACCCACATACCCGCCACCGCACAACTGACCGTCTACCGCTTGGTGCAGGAAGCCTTGACCAACACCCTCAAGCACACACCCACCGGCACACGCGCGCGGGTCCGGATACGGTGCGCACCCGACACCGTCACCGTGGACGTCACGGACAGCGGTCCCCGCGCGCCACTTCCCGGCGCCACACCATCCGGCCACGGCATCCCCGGCATGCGCGAGCGCGCGGCCGCCTACGGGGGAACGCTGCGGACCGGACCGCTCCCGGGCGGCGGCTGGGGAGTCCACACCCGCCTCGACCTCGGCAGCAACGGTGCGGCGCCCGCATGACGATCCGCATCCTGATCGCCGACGACGAAGCGCTGCTCCGTATGGCCTTCAGCACGATCGTGGACGCCCAGCCCGACATGGCACCGGTCGGCGAAGCCACGGACGGCACGCATGCCATACGCCTCGCCCGGGAGCTACGCCCCGACGTCGTCCTCATGGACGTCCGGATGCCCCAGACCGACGGCATCGAGGCGACCCGGGAGGTCATCCGAGTCTCCCCGCGGAGCAGCGTGCTGATCCTCACCACCTTCGACCTGGATGAATACGCCTTCGCCGGACTCCACGCCGGAGCCTCGGGCTTCCTGCTGAAGAACACCAGGCCCGAGGAACTCCTCGCCGCGATACGCAGCGTGGCCGCGGGCGACGCGGTGGTCTCCCCGCGCATCACCCGCCGCCTGCTGGAGAACCTCCGCCCGCACATCCCCGACGCCGGCGGCACCGACCACGACGAGCGGCTGAGCCGGCTCAGCGCTCGTGAGCGCGAGGTGCTCATCCAGGTGGGCCGCGGCCTGTCCAACACCGAGATCGCGGCCACCCTGTACCTCGCGGAGGCGACCGTGAAGTCCCATCTGGGGCGCATCCTGCACAAGCTCGAACTCCGCGACCGGATACAGGCCGTGATCTTCGCCTACGAGAACCGCCTCATCCACCCGACATGACACCACCGCCGGGACCCGACGGTGATGTCCTCAGCCCGGCTCCACCACTGCCGGAGCCGTCGTCGTCCAGAACACACCGTCCACCGGTAACTCGCAGAAGTGGACCCTCATCGACGCGGGCAACGGCTACTACAAACTCAAGAACGTGGGCAGCGGCTTCAACGCCGCCGTCGCCCAGTCGCTGACCAGCAACGGCGCGGCAGTCGTGCAGTGGAACGACCTGAGCAACGACGACCAGCTCTGGAGGATCGTCCGCATCAACCGAGTGGCTGCGGATGGTGCGGAGAGCGGGCGTGTATCCACGCCCGCTCTTCGCATGGGCCAGGGAGGAGCTGTCCTGACGACCAGGGCCGGGCGTCGCGACGTTCCCCGATACGGGATCGACCGAGGCGGCGAGTTCGCTGATCGGCCCGCGCGCGGGGCCACTGTCGCTCGACCGGCCCAGGCGACTCGCGCCGGGCGGCCACTGCGTCGGTCACGCCTGTCTGGTCGGGGGGCATGGGTGGCTCGGGCAGCGGGTGGGCCTTGCCCGTGCGGAACGCGTCGAGCATGAGTTCGACGCATGTCGCGTCGGGCAGGCGTACCGAGGCCAGTTCGGCGAAACCGCGGTCACCGGCCTCAGGGCGGTGCGGAGCATGAGCGACGGCATGGCGAGCACAGGGGGTGCCCAGACAGTCGGGGCACCACCTGTGCGCTGGAGACGGATGCCGTCCCTGCCCTCCGATCCGGGACCAGCTCATCGATCGCCCCGGCCTCAACACCCTCTGAGCCACTTCAAGTGGCCCACCCCTGGTTTCCGACCCGGACACCATGCTCAGCGTGCCCGGGTCGATGTGCCCTCAGCAGAGATCGAGGCGATTGAAGTCGTACGTCGCGTAGTCCGGAACCGTGTGGATCACGCCGTTCGCAGGGATCCAGACCGAGTACCTGGGCCCCCAGAAATGGACTTGGGCTCCGCCGGTCTGGTTGTTTCGGACAGCGAGTGCGTCGATGAAGTTCGAGAGCGACCGTGTTTCGCACCTGAACAGGTGGAAGACGCTGTGTCGGCCGTCGCCCTGGCCAACCGACACGCAGGCGATTCCAGAGGCCAAGGAGCACGTCACCAGCGCCGTGTTCCGATCGGCACTCGACACATTCCGTGTCACGTATTCGCCCGCGTACAGCGGGGAGATCCCCGGTGTCCACGCGGTCGGTCCGGTCGCGTCGTTCGGTGCTGCCTGTGCTGGTGCCTGCGCCGCCAGCGGAAGGAGCAATGCGGCGATCATCGTCGCGACCAGTGCAGCCGCCCGCTTTCCGATCCTTCTCATTCTCATTCGGTCTCCTCCGCAGTTCACCGTTGATGCAGCCATTCCTGGTGGATGGCGTCTCTTGTCGTGGTGCAGGCGAGCACGGCCAGGGAGTACGCCGGGGCCTGTGGCGAGTCCCGGTCGGTGACGACGCGTCCTCCGCGGCGCGTGGCCAGGGAGGCAGGTCGTGGTCCCTGTGCAGGGCTCGTTGGTCTGGCGGTCTCGCCGTTGACCGCCACCGATGCGGCCGGGGCGGTCGATCCAGGTGTAGCGGCTCGCTCGTTGTTCGCCTTCGAGACCCTGGTGCCGAAAAAACAACTCGCGAAAAACGCGCGGGCCAGGCAGCCCGGCCCGACCTGACCTGAGGGGGTACATGCGCACCGCGCTGTGCATATCCAAGAACGAGGTCTAGCGGCTCCGCCAGGACAGGGAAGGCCGGCTGACCGCGTTCCCGCGCCCGGCCCCAGGACCGCGTCCGCTTCCCGTACCTCCACCTGGACGCCCCCGACCACAAGACGCGGATCGAGCACCGTACCGCGTCCCGAACCGTGGTGATCACCGCCGAAAACACCGAGCCGACCCGGCGCTCGTCACCAAGCCCGTCACACCGGACAGCGCCGCCGACCTCGGCGAGCGGATGATCCCGGCCCCGCGCTCGGCCCGGGCTTGGGCAACGAAGCCGTCCACGTGCTGACGCGCCAATGCGCCGACGGGGGACCAGAGCGGGGACGGTGTTGCCGAGACCGAGCCGGTCAAGGTCGTCGTCCTGCTGCCCAGCGACCGGGCCATGGCGGCGGGGGCGCGCTACGCCGACCACATCCGGCCCACCATGAGAAAGCACCCCTAGTCCGCAGCCTGTTCACCGACGGTTGGTCCGTGGCCGATGCCACACCGACCGCCGGGAGTTCAGCGACCCGACCGGGAAGCGCCCTCCACCAGCTGAACGACGACATCCAGGACTCCCTGGCCGAACGCAGTGGGGGCGATCAGCACGCCGAAGACCAGCACGATGACGACGGTCAACTTCTCGTCGAACCGGCTCCGGGCCTGCGTACGCCGACGCAGCCGCACGACGATGATCACCGCCAGCAGAACCGCCACGTTGATCGTCAGTACCACCCGGCCACCCCTCCCCCATCCGACACAACGTCCGCCGACCTGTGTAACCCCGTCCCACTCCGCGTGGCGACCCAGTTACGGATCGTTGGCGGCAAAACGCTTCTGCCCGGCCGGTTTTCCGGCCTTGACCAGCACTCACAGCCGCGCCCGCCCACCCGCGACGCGGTACGCACCGGCCCGCCGCACCGTGCGTCGTACACGATGCAACGCAACGCACTGAGCCTCCACCACCTTCAAGGCACAGGTCGAAGGGCTGGCGTGACCCTCACTCGGGGCTCACCCTGGTCGTGGGCGGCGGTCCGCCGAGAAGATCGTTCGCCAGGAACCGCTCTCCTCAGAGCTCATCACGCGATCGCGATCCGGTCTTCCTGAGGCGTGTGGAGCAGATGAGGCTGCAAGCCAACGAGACGAAGGTGTCGTGGAGTTCGACACGTCGTTCCCAGCGGACCGCGAGGCGTTTGAACTTGTGGAGCAGGGCGAAGGTCTACTCGGCGACCAGCGGAGCTTGCTCAGGCCCTTGATGTTGGGGAACCCTTGGGGGCGATCAGGGCCTGGATGCAGCCGCGTCTCAGTTCACCGCGCACAGCCTTCGAGTCGTACGCCTTGTCGCGGGTCGTAGCGGTACGCGCCCCGAAGGCGCGATGTCCTTCGGGGCGCGCGGCAGGGGCTCGGGGTCAGGCGTCGTAGCCACCGTGGGCGTCCAGCGTCGCGCACGTGACGTACGACGCGACGGGGCTCGCCGGGAAGGCGATCGCCGCGGCGATTTCGTCGGGGTGCCCCGCGCGTTGCAGGGACAGCGAGCTGAGCAGGGCCTTGCGAGTCTCGGGGTCCGGCGGTTCCATGCCGCCCTCCATCAGGCCGCCTCCACGACACCGGCCGTGATGTTCCGGGGCCCGAGGTCGCCTGCGACACCCATGGTGTGCCTCTCGATCCCTGACTCGGTCGCCGCGTGGGCGGCAAGGCCGGGCGGCGACCGACCCGGGGCCCAGTCCGGAACTCACCGTGATGATGCGGACATCAGGCATGCCGCCGTACCGTCGCCGTCCTGACCACGCTGCCGGGTCCAGGGGCGGCTTCTCCTACGGGCTCGTGGTGTGTCCAGCAAGAAAAGGCGCTGGCCCGGCACTTGGCATGTGCCGGGCTGTCCTGGGCGTGTGGCCGTCCGCGTCAGTCGTGGGTGGAGTCGAGGTGCCAGACGGTGGCCTTGTTCAGCTCCACCGAGCCGTTCTCGGCGAAGACCTGGACGCCTTGGCTGGCGGGGTCGGGGAAGATCTGGTCGGTGATCACCGCTTCGCCGTCGCCGCCGAAGACCTCGATGGACGACCAGTCGACGAGGATCCGCATTTTTATCTCGCCGTTCACTGCCTTCAGAGGCGCGGTCTGGATGCCGGGGAAGGTGCTGTTGAAGTCCACGGCGCCGGAGCGGGTGCGGTCGACGTACAGTTCCCGGGTCGTGGTGTCGTAGCCGATGACGGTTTCCTCGCCCGCGGCGCCGGTGCGGACCTTGAGCCCGAAGCGTTCGGCGTCCTTGAGGGAGAAGGTGGCCTCGATGTCGAGCGCCTTGCCCTCGGCGGCGGGACCGATCAGTGCCTTCGACGTGTTCGTCACGACGTCGGCCGTCGCGGTCGCCGGAGGCTCCTGCCGCAGGGACTTCACGCTGTTCACGGGCTCGCTGGTCAGCCGGACGCGGCCGTCGACGGTGCGCAGCGCCATCTGGCGGGGGATGCTCTGTGCTCCCCGCCAGGGGGAGGTGGGGATGGCGCCGGCATAGTCCCAGTTGTCCATCCAGCCGATCATGTACCGCTTGCCGCCCGGGGCGCTCTCCCAGGAAACGGCCGCGTAGTAGTCCTTGCCGTAGTCGGCCCAGTGGGCGCGCTGCAGGACGGAGAGGGCGGAGGAGTCGGCTGCGGTGAACTGGTCGGCGAGGATGTGGCCCCAGCCGCCGGTGTTCATGTCGACGAGCTGGATCTGCGCCTTCCTGCCGAGGTACGGGCGCATGTTGAACGAGGCCCAGTCCAGCTTCTCGCTGTCGGAGCCGGTCGCGCTGCGGACGACCTGGCCGTCGACGATCAGATTGACGGAGGTCTCCTGGGACCCGGGCTGGGCCTGGGTGTCGGACAGCACGATCTGGTCGGCGAGGATGTGGCCCCAGCCATCCGTGTTGTCGTCGACCACCCTGATCTGCGCCTTCTTGCCGGCGAGGTCACGGACGTCCCAGGAGGCCGTCTGAAGTGCCTCGGCATCCTTTCCGGTGGCGCTGCGCACGACCCGGCCGTCGACGAGGAGTTCGAGGGCGGTGGGGTCGGCGGAGCCGGCAGGGTGGTTGCCGCCGCCGATGAGGAAGTTGATGTATCGCTTGTCGATGGTGAATTCGGGCGAGGTGAGGGTGCCGGTGCTTGCGTCGCCGTTCAGGAAGGTGTTGACCAGGCCGCTGCCCTGGAAGCCGGAGACCTGTTGCTGGCCGGGGAGGGTGCCGGTGGCCGGTGCCGGGCCGAAGGCGTCACCCGTCGTCGTCCAGTCGCCATAGGTGCCGCCCTCGAAGTCGGCGAGGACCGTCCCGGGCTGGTGCGGGTGCCGGCCGCCGCCGATCTTGAAGTTCAGGTAGGGGCTGTCGACGGTGAAGGAGGGCGAGGTGAGGGTGCCGGTGGTGGCGTCCCCGGAGTGGAAGCTGTTGGCGAGGCCCTTGCCGTCGAAGCCGCCGACTGTCTGCTGCCCGTCGAGCGTCCCGGCCGCCGGTCCCGGGCCGAACGCGGTGCCCGTGGCCGTCCACGAACCGAAGCCGGTGCCCTCGAAGTCCTGCACGACGGTCCCGGACGGTGGGGTGTAGGTGCCGTCGTCGTCGGCGGTGAACTTCGTGCCGTCGAAGTCACCGATGAAGTACTGGGCGGCCGAACCGCCCGCGATACCACCGGGGTTGATGTTGACGACCAGGACCCACTTGATGTTGTTCGTGTCCCCGTCGACGGCGAGGGGGAACAGGTCGGGGCACTCCCACACACCGCCTGTCGCGCCGGCCGGTCCGAACTCGCTGAGCTGCGTCCAGTCCTTGAGGTTCTTGGACGAGTAGAACCGGACCTTGTGTTCGGCGGACAGCGACACCGTCATCAGCCAGCTCTTGGTCGGCGCGTACCACTGGACCTTGGGGTCGCGGAAGTCTCTCGAGCCGATGTCGATGACGGGATTGCCCTGGTACTTGGTCCAGGTACGGCCGCGGTCGGTGCTATAGGCGAGCGACTGTGCCTGGGTGCCGGTGGATTTGTTGTGGCTGGTGTAGATCGCCACCATGGGCGGGTTCTGCTTGGTGCCGAACCCGGTGGTGTTGTTCTCGTCGACGACGGCGCTTCCGGAGAAGACCATCTCCTCGTCGTCGTGCGACAGAGCGAGCGGCAGCTCGTCCCAGTGGACGAGGTCCGTGCTCACCGCGTGGCCCCAGGACATGTCGCCCCATGAGTTGCCACTCGGGTTGTACTGGTAGAAAAGGTGGTACTCGCCCTTGTAGTACACAAGGCCGTTGGGGTCGTTCATCCAGTTCTTCTCCGGCGTGAAGTGGAACTGGGGACGGTAGGTCTCGGAGTACAGCGGGGTGTCGGCCACGGCATCCTGGGGGGCGAGCAGGGCTGCGGACAGGGCACAGACGGCCGCCGCGGCGGTCATCCGCACACGGGCATGCCGGGATACACGTCCAGAGCTCACGATGCCTCCTCTGCTGCGGCCGTCCACGCAGCACAGCGCTGACTGCGGCGGGCGGCCCGAAATATGACGCCCTGGTCCGCGATGTCGTCGACACCGCGGACCAGAGAGTGTCAACGCTGACTTGTGTCAACGCTGACATCGAGTGGCCCGATGATGAGCGGCATCTGACCAACGCGTCAACAGTTCGGACGGGATTACCCGGCGCGGCCCGTCTGTCGGTCAGGCGTGATCGGCTGTCGCGAGCTGTACCAACTGGTCGTGCCACGGCGGATCGGGGCCGGCGACCGAGCAGGTCAGAGCAGCTACCCGGGCGGCGAGCCGGTCGTCTTCCGCCACATCGTCAAGACGCAGCGCGGCGAGTCGGGCGCTCAGGAGCCGACGGGCTCCGAGGTGGTGCAGCAGCCCGGCATTGAAGGAATTCCACCGCAACTGCGCCTGTGCGCCGGGCTCCCTGACCAGGGCCAGTGAGTCGGTATGCAGGCAGGGGAGGTGCCGGACAGTCAACTCCCGCCAGTTCTTTCACAGTCACTGCCGGTCGGCCGTGTTCTGTGCGTGGAACGAGAACGCGGCCTGCCCGTGACCGTCCCGTTCGGCCACGGCCACGGCCAGCGTGCTGGGCTCGGCTGCCGCGGCGGCATCCGAGAGGTCGGTGCGGAGTACGGACGCGCGCCCCCACGACAGAGGGGTTTGCATGTGCCGTAGCGGCATGTGGTCCAGTAGGCGGCGAGCACGACATCGAGAGGTTCCCTCGCATGCCCCTTCCTGCGATTCCCCGCCGGGTCAAGATCGGTGATGCCGCCGCGTTCGCCGGGACCACACCCCGCGCCATCCGCCACTACCACGCCATCGGGCTCCTCGCCGAACCGGAACGAGGCAGTGACGACCGCCGCCGCTACGGATACGACGACATGATCCGCCTGCTGTGGATCCGCAGGATGGCCGATGCGGGTATCTCCCTGGACGACATTCACGCCGCCTTCAAGGGCACCGCCGACATCGAGCAGTCCCTGGCACGCCTGGAGGAGTCCCTCGCTGCCAAGGCTGCCGCCATCGAGGCCCAACGGGCCGCCGTGAACCGCCTCCGCGAGGCGGGCAACCCCCTGGGCCTGCTCTCAACACTGGTCACTGGCCGCCTGCGCGATCTACCGCCGCGAGCCCTGCGCTCCGCCGACCTCGATACCCTCCTGGTCACGGAGCGCGTCTACGGCCCGGTGGGCGCCGCTATCCAGGCCGACCGGTTCATCGTCCTGGCCACCCACCCCGAGCTGCGGGCCGAGGAGGACCGCCTGGCCGAGGCCGAGGCAGCCCTGGACGACACCATGTCCCCCGACGACCCCAGCATCGAAGACCTGGCCGCCCAGCGATGTGATCACGAGACCGCCCTGGCAGCCGCCATCGAAACATCCGACCTGGAGGAGGCCCTCAACGTCCTCCTGGACCGGGAGGACGAGCACGCCGGCGAGGAAGAAGACGGGGCCAGGATGAGCGCGATGGAGGCCACCGGCAAGATGCCGTACGACTTCTCCCCGGCCCGCGTCCGGTACGAGGAACGTGTCATCGAACTGCTTCACTCGGCCGACCAGGACGACGACAGGGACCCACGGACCTGCTGACGGGCGTCGGGGCCCGGAGCGAGCCCGAGAAGAGCAGCGCGGAGTGGTGCGGCACAAGGTCAGACGTTGGGGACCCGCAGCTTGTCCCAACTGGTCCTGCCGGGGATGCCGTCGGCGTCGCCCCCTGCGAAGCCGAGCTTTCGCTGCCAGGCGGCAAAGGACCTCACATCGCCCGGGCCCCAGGTGTCGGCGCCGGCACTCGACTCGTACCGGTTGCAGTCCTCGGCGACGAGCCGCTGATGCATCGCGGCGACGATCGGCGATTTCCGTCCGGCGTGGAAGAACGACGCACCAGGGAACGGCTCAGTGTTCGGCTGGGGGTCGGGGTGGGAATTCTTGAACTGGTCGTACGCCGCCTGAGCCGCCTCGAGGACCTTGTCGTAGATGTCGTCCATGTGCGGGCCGGCGCAGACGGTCGAGGACCAGTGGTGGTGGTAGAAGAGGTTGCTCTTGCTGGGGCGTTCGCCTATCACCTTGGCGAAGTTCCAGCCGGCGAGACGCGCGGCACTCCTCCAGGTGGTCTCGCCGACCGTCCAGCCGGGCGCGAGCGTCGCGTTCGCCATTTCGATGCTGATCGAGCGCTGGTTGCCTGCCACATTGCCGACGGCCCAGGCATACTCGTTCACCTTGACGTACTGCGCGACCTCGCCTGCGGCGTCCACGTCGAAGTGGGCCGAGGCCGGACGCGTCCTCCAGACCTCGAGCAGACCCTGGTGCGAGAAGCGGCCGGCGTTGTGATGCAGTGTGACCGAGGTCTTCCTGTGGGCCGTGTGAAAGACGTGGCCCGTCGCGCTCAGCTCGTCGATGAGGTTCGCCACGTCACGGTCGTAAGCGATGGTGGCGGTCACTTGGAGTCCTCCATGTCGTTCTCGACGCCGTCCTCGGCGAAGGCGACGAAGTCGCTCTCGGGAAGGTCGTCGAGGTTGTCGGTTCCGGGTCCGTCGCTGACGTCTGTTCTGGCGAGAGCCGCCTTCAGGTCTTCGTCGTCGAAGTTCTTCTCGGGCATGACGCCGTCCTTTCCGGCCGGGCCGTGGATGCGGGTACGCTCGCTCCGCTCCACTCGCTTCCGTCTCCGTGGCTCAGCCTTCACACGTTGGGGACCCGCAGCTTGTCCCAACTGGTCCTGCCGGGGATGCCGTCGGCGTCGCCCCCTGCGAAGCCGAGCTTTCGCTGCCAGGCGGCGAAGGACTTCACATCGCCCGGGCCCCAGGTGTCGGCGCCGGCACTCGACTCGTACCGATTGCAGTCCTCGGCGACGAGCCGCTGATGCATTGCTGCGACGATCGGCGATTTCCGTCCGGTGTGGAAGAACGACGCGCCTGGGAACGGCTCGAAGCGGGACGGGCCGGCGGACCCGCCATCCATGTACTGCTTGTAGGCTCCGTTCACGAACGTGGACCATTGCTTCCAGTTGTGTGCGTGCTTGATGGCCTTCGCCGTCTTGGCGTTGTAGAGCGGGTTCTTGAGTTTTCCCTCGACCCTCAGCGTGTCCGGCGGGGAGAACTGACCCGGGTGCTTGAGGGAGCGAATCTGGAAGAGGCCGATGGACGGCCCCCACTTGTTGTCGACCAGATGCTGGTCGCCGACAGCGCCCGCGTCGCCTTTGGACTCTGCCATGGCGACGGCGGCCGCGATCTTGATGTCATCGCCGGTGAACCCTGCCTCCGCGGCGAGGGCGCGCAGCTCGGGCAGACTCATTCTCATTTTCGACGCCTCCGTTTGTTGACTGGGCGACATTCTCAATCCGGGCATCCGGAGAAAATGTCGCCGAACCCGATGACAAGAGGCGGATCCGGAAAGCGTGAAATTGCCTGATGCCACTCTATGACGGTGCCAGGCACCGGGCAAACAGAGCGCCAAGGGCTCTTGGAGAGTCATCGCTCGGGTCCAGGATCTGCACCCCGCCGAATTGGACGCACTCCCACCCTGCTCCACACAACGACCCAGCAGGTTGGGGTTAACTGACAATTTCTCAGCTTGCCGAGAAACTCCAAATGCTGACGCTGCGCTTTTCAGTCTTGTCTGTTCGTAGCGGCCCCTGAAGCCAACAGACAACCAGAGTCTCCCCGACCCGCGAGACCGTCGAAAAGCTCTACACGGCACGCGAGCGCCTGAAGTGGGCCGCGTTCGCCGTGCCGCTGGCCAACGCCCGGTGAGCGAGCACGAGTTTGCCGACTGCGACACCGACCCCTTGAAGCCGCACTACTGCTGGTTTTGGCGTGCGCCGGGCTCGCATCGGCCGATGCCTTCGAAGCTCGACTACCCCGCGCGCGGAAGGCGATCGCGACGCGGCCACCGCCTGACCGACTCACCGTCCGGACCGGAAAGGTCATCCGCTCTCCGCTCTCGCCCGCGGCGTCGCGTAGCGTGACGTGCGCATCCCCATCCACCCGAGCTGCGGGCGGTACTACTCGGTGCCGACTGCACGCAGTGTGGCGAGCACCAGTGCCCGGGTGACGGCGACGATTTCGGTGAGGCGGACCTGTTCCTGCGGGCCGTGCGCGAAGCGTACGTCGCCGGGGCCGTACTGCAGCGTGGGGATGCCCGCCCCGGAGTACAACCGCAGGTCGCTGCCGTAGGGAGCGCCTCGCTCCGGCGGTCGTGGGCCACCGGTGACGTCGGCGTGCGCGTCGCCGACCAGGGCCGCGAGCGGGTGTCCGGCGGGCAGCCGTCCGCTGGCGAACTGGCCTCCGGGCCACGTCACCATGGCGGGATGAGAGCGCAGCCACGGATCGTCCGCGCAGGCTTCGGCCACGCACGTCTCCAGTTCGGTGCGCGCCTGGGCCGGATCCTCGCCCAGCCGGACACCCAGTCTTCCCTCGGCCACCAGCAGGTCGGGCACACTGCTGGCCCAGTCGCCGGCCCGGACGGTACCCACGGACAGCGGGTAGGGAATGGGATACTCGGCCATCAGGGGGCCGGCGTCGGTGTTGCGGCGGGCTTCGAGACGGGCGAGCGCCCGGTGGATGGGCAGGTAGGCGTCGACGGCGCTCACTCCCACGTATCTGGTGCTGCCGTGGGTGGCGCGGCCGGGTACCTCGATACGGAACGTCAGGGCGCCGGCGTTCGCGGTCATGAGCGCGCCGCTGGTCGGTTCAGTGATGATGCAGGCATCCCCGGTGTGGCCGCGTTCGAGGGTTCCGAACGCTCCGAGCCCTCCGTCCTCCTCGCTGACAACGAAGTGCGCGGCCACTTGGCCGCGCAGCTTCGCGCCCGCTCGGCGTATCGCGGTCAAGGCGGCGAGTATTGCCACCACGCCCGCCTTCATGTCGCACGCTCCCCGTGCGTGCACCACGTCCCCGGTCACCCGGGGGCGGAAGGGGTCGCCCTCCCATCGCGCCAGGTCCCCGGAAGGGACGACGTCGACGTGTCCCTGGAGGACCAGGGTCGGCCCGTCGCCCTGGGGTCGCGTGCCGCCCACCAGGCCCCACGACTCCGTGCGCGGGGCCTCGCTGCCGGGAAAACGGGGATGGGCACGTAGCTCGGGCAGGTTCATGGACCACAGGTCGACATCGAGGTCCATCCGCTCCAGATGCCGGGCCAGGACGTGCTGAAGCTCGGACTCCGCGGCGCTCCCCGTCACGCTCGGAACAGCGAGAAGTTCCAGCAGCAACCGGCCGATGGCCGCCTCGTCGACCGCGGCCAGTGCCGAGGCTTCCACACCGCTCAGGCTTGCTGTCATCAACACTGCTCCCGGCACGTGACATAAGGACAAGCCGGAGACTATGTTCGGCCTGATAACGCAAGCAATCGCCATTTGCTGCTACTTACGGTCGATTTCTTGCAATGTCAGCGAGTTCATGGCGAATACTTGCGTCACGCCACAGGGTCTGACGTCTGGAGTGGGTCATGGACGCCATCGATGAAGCGATCATCCGCTATGTGCTGCACAACGCACGGGCCACGTACGCCCAGATCGGCAAGGCGGCCGGGCTGTCCGCGCCCGCCGCCAAGCGGCGTCTCGGCCGTTTGGAGGCCACAGGCGCGATCCGCGGTTACACCGCTCTCATCGACCCTCAGGCATTGGCCTGGCACACCGAGGCTTTCGTCGAGGTCTACTGCACCGGCAACCCCACCCCCGCCGAACTGCGCCGAGCCCTGGAGGGCATCCCCGAGGTCGTCGAAGCCTGTACGGTCTCCGGCGCCGCCGACGCAGTCGTCCACATGCTCGCCAGAGACATCCACCATCTGGAACAGGCCATCCAACGCGTGCGCGCCACAGCTCCTGTCGAACGGACCGAGAGCGCCATCGTGCTCTCCCGGCTCTTGAACCGGCCTCGCGTGTGATCGACACCATGTGATCACCGCGAGCGCATGTGACAGCTGGGGCGAGGCACCGAGAAACCAGGCGCACCTGAGGGGGGAGCGCCAGGAAGACCCGGTGCTCCCCCCTCAGGCCATGCCTACCGCGTCGCATGCTCCCGACCAAGGCCGGGGCACCCTGCACCCCTTCACCAGGAGTGGAGGTCTCCGCGTGGGCGCCGTCGTGCAGGGTCAGTGGACGGGGGCGATTCGGTAGGCCCGTATGACGGTCTGGGTGACGGTGTTGCCCGCCTTGTCCGCTGCGCTGAGCCGCAGGGAGGCGTAACCGGTGCGACTCGGGTGGTGGAGCAGGGCGCTGCCGGTGGTGCCTCGGCGGGTGACGTGGACGGTCTTCCATGTGCGGCCGTCGTCGTAGGAGACCTTGAGGGTCAGCCGGGTCACCGCCGATCGTTCGGCGCCCTTGGGGCGCTGCACGGTGAGCGGGACGCGGAAGGTACGGCTGGCAGGGGCGGTGCTCTTGAGGTCGACCGCTCCCCCGGCGCGTACGGTCAGTAGCGGCAGCGCCGAGGACGTCGAGCCGCGAGGCCGTGTCGAGGAGAAGCCCCAGGTCAGCGTGGAGCGAGTGCCGAGCGCCGTCCAGTCGGCCGTGCGCGTGGTGCGGGTGGTCAGGGTGTAGCGGCGCTTGGCGGCGCTGGGGACGGTGAAGCCGATGTTCGAGAGGTCGCCCGCACGGTCGATGACCCGTCCACCGGAGGACAGCACGGCCTCGCCTTCCATCGCGAAGTTGGAGGAGCCGTCGAGGCGCTGCTCGGTGCCGGTGGCGGCATACGGCGCCATGTCCAGGGACAGGTAGTTGCCCTTGCGGGTGGAGCTGTAGACGGCCGGGCCGACGGGGGCCCGGTTCCAGTCGACGGTGTACGTGCGTCCGGCCTGGTAGCGACGGACCGCGGTCGTCTCGTCATGGTCCGGGAGAGTGCCGTCGGGCCTGTTGTCCGTCGTCCCGAAGACGTCGAGGTAGTGCGTCCAGGTGAGTCCGGGGGCGGCTGAGTAGTACTCGGTCACTCGGCTCGGCAGTGCGGTGTGCAGCGTCGGGATGAACGGCATCAACTCCGTCTCGTTGGTCGGCTGATCGGAACGCACGGCTGCTACCCGCTTGCCGCCCTGGGAGGCGTAACCGGCCCGCACGGTGGCCAGTTGCCGGTCGTGGACGACGGGGTTGGTCTCGGCAGGTATGCCGCCGTTGTGTGTCTGCCGCAGGGAGTAGCGGTAGGCGCCGCCCGAGTCCTTGCCCGTGAGGGTGGCGGAGGCGGCGTAGCGGACGCCCGGGGCCTGTGCGGTGGGCGTGGCGTACAGGGTGGCCTTGCTGCCGACGACGGCGGTGAGTGAGTAGCTGTCGATTGCCTGCCCCCCGGGCAGCGCGAGGGTGGCCGAGGTGGAGATCGCTGTGGCGTCGCGGTGGTCGACGCGGGCCGAGACCTTGCCGGCCTTGCGGCCGTCGAGTGTCACGGTGCGGTCCTGGTCGGTGCGGATGCCGGTGGCGGCGAGCAGGGTCCGGGTGCCGGTCCGGGTGCCGGAACCGTCGAGCTCGGCCAGGCTGTCGTCGATGCCGAGGATGGTGTAGTCGTCCTCCGGCAGGCGCAGCCGGAACGTGCCGTCGCTCCCCAGCCGGATGGCCTGCTGGATGCCGGTGTGCGGGCCGACGATCGTCAGCAGTGCACCGGCGGCCGGCTTGCCCTCACGGTTGAGGCCGGTGACGGTCAGTGTGTGGCGTTTCGGTTCGGCGAACAGGCCGACCGCGGTACGCACCGTGGTGCCTGCGGCGGTGGCGAGAACTGCGCCGCCGTAGCGGCCGATCTGGGCCTTGGTCGTACGGCCGGTGACGTTCGCGGTGGCGGTGCCGTGCGCGGGGACGGTCACGCTGGTGGCGTCCAGGGAGAACATGCCGGCCGGGGCCCGCTTGCCGCCCGGGCCGTAGGTGTCCAGGGCGAGCTTGAGAGTGACCGCCTGGTCGCCGTCGTTGCGGTAGGTGATCTGCCGAGTGGCGGTGGCGTCGGCGTGCGGCCAGGCGAACAGGCCCAGGTTGGCGGCGCCGGAGGTGGCGTAGACCTTCTGCTTCAGGGCACGCACGATGTCGAGGCGGCCGGAGCCCTGTTGGAAGGCGGTCAGGTTCTTCAGGCCGTGCGCCGAGGAGGTCAGGGCCCTCTTGAAGTCGGTGGCCTTCCAGGTGGGGTGGGCCTGGGCGAGCAGGGCCACGGCACCGGTGACGTGGGGGGTGGCCATGGATGTGCCGGACGCCTGCTCGTAGCGCGGGTTGGGCGTGGGTGTGTCCATGTTGGTGCCGTCGGCGCGGGCGCCGATGATGTCCTCGCCGGGTGCCACCATGTCGGGTTTGACGGCGTCGTCGCCGAGTCGGGGGCCCTGGCTGGAGAAGTCGCTGAGGGTGTCACGCTTGGTGGTGCTGCCGACGGTGAGCGCCGCGTCCGCGCTGCCGGGGCTCTGTACGGTGCCGTCCACGCCGTTGCCCTGCGGCCCGCCCTCGTTGCCGGCGGCCACCACGAACAGGGTGCCGGTCTGTGCGGTGATCCGGTTCAGGGCGGTGGCCACCGGGTCGGTTCCGTCGGTGACGGTGTCGCCGAGGCTCAGGTTGACGGCGACGGCGTGCTGGGCCGCGGCCCACTCCATGCCGGCGATGATCGCGCTGTCGGGGCAGGCGCCGTTGTCGTCGCAGACCTTGCCGATGAGCAGTTTGGCGCCCGGCGCGACGCCCGCGTACTTGCCTCGGGACGCCGCGCCGGTGCCGGCGATGGTCGAGGCGGTGTGGGTGCCGTGTCCGAACCCGTCCTTGAGGCCGGTGCCGGTGAAGACCTTCGATGCGGCGATGCGGCCGTTGAAGTCGGGGTGCTTGGCGTCGATACCGGTGTCCAGATCGGCGATCAGCACGTTCTTTCCGGTGATGCCGGACTTCCAGGCGGCGGGGGCGCCGACGATCTTGTTGCTCTCGTCGTCCAGGACCTTCGCCTTGCCGTCCAGCCACAGCTTGCTGACTCGGCTGGACAATCGTCCCTTGAGCAGTGACTGCCACAGACCACTGGTGCTCTTCTTGGGCTGGGTGAGGGTGCCGCCGTTCAGCGCGCGCAGGGTGCGGCCGAGGTCGGCTCCGTGCGCGGTGAGAGCGGACCGGGCGGCCCCCTTGTCGGCCCGTTCCATGACGATCAACGGCAGTGAGCGCGAGCGTGTGTCGTCCTGACCGATGCGGATCAGCTCCGTGACGTCGAACAGCCGCGCATCCAGCTTCCCGGTGGCCAGGAGGCGCTCGGCATCATGGGGAATCACGCTGATGTGCTGTGTCCCGGCGCGGAGGGAGCGTACGACGCGGAAGCCCATGTCCTCCCGGCCCTTGCCCGGCAGCACGGACACGGCGGGGACCTTGCCGGCGGGCTGGGTGCGCAGAATGACCCGGTCGCCGGTGATGAGGGTCACGGTTCTGGCGGTCGCCGTGTACCGCCCCATCGACGCTGCTTCGGGGGCGACGGCCTGCGCGACCGGTACAGGCGCGGCGACCGAGACGGCCACCACACCTGCGAGGGCGGGGAGCACCCCCCACCTGACTGACTTGGGCAGCAATGCGTACTCCTTCGGTGTCCGGCTCCACGCCGGAATCTGATGGTTCGACAACTGGGTGGCCGACAAGCGGACTCGGGCCGCCATCGGCCGTATTGGGCAGGAGTTCGATCACGTCGTACGCGACGCCGGAGCCGAGGCAGACGGTGCCACCGGATCCGCTGACGATGTCGAGGCCGACTCCTGCTGGGAGTCAGGGAACGCCCGGCGCGTGAGGTGTCGGCGGGTGTTCAGAGGCTGGCGCGCAGGTGGCTGACCGTGACGAAGTGGTAGCCGCGGGCGGTGAGGGTGCGCAGGATCCGTGGGATCGCGGCGACGGAGGTGGGGTGGATGTCGTGCATGAGGACGACGCTGTTGCGCTGCGCCTTGTCGATGACGGTCTGGGCGACCTTGCCGGCGTCGGGATACTTCCAGTCCTCGGTGTCCACGTCCCACAGGACGGGGGAAAGCCTGGTGGCGGACCGGACGGTGGCGTTGATGGCGCCGTAGGGCGGGCGGAAGAGGGTGGGCTCCTTGCCGGTGGCGGCCTTGATGGCGGCGCTGGTGCGGTTGAGTTGGGAGGCGATCTGCTCGGGGGTGAGGTCGGGGTGGTTCCAGGAGTGGTTGCCGACCTCGTGCCCGGCGCGGGCCTCGGCGCGGACCAGGTCGGGGTGGGCGGCGACGTTCTGTC
>NZ_JBVISJ010000028.1:0-39116 GCF_055575575.1 Streptomyces sp. NPDC034049 | reverse complement strand
GACGAGCACCTGAAGACCATGCTCAAGGCACTTCCGGCCTACCGCCAGGTCGCCGGAGTCCGGGAACTGGAAGAACGCGCCCGGCACATCGCCGCACTCAAGACAGCTTGACAGCTTCCGAGCCTCCAGGACACCGTCGCGCTCACGGCCGCCCGGACCGACGTCGACCAGAACCTCTACCCCGACACTCCCTCCCCCGAGCGTCACAAGTAGTGGCACGCGTATGTGAATCGAGGTTTGCAACCTTGATCGGTAGGGTCAAGTGAGTACGAGGTGGCACGTGTTGCGGACGTGCCACGTGGTGGGGCACGGCACGGGGAGTGCGCATGGGGGAACGGTTCGCGACGCCGGAACAGGTGCTGAGCCACTGGCGCATCGAGGACGGCGACGGCTTCCGGATCGCCGAGACGAAGGACGAGGCTGCCCAGCGCAGGTTCACCGTCCGCGCACGGGCAGACCGTGCAAGTGAGGTGGAGCTCGTCGGTGAAGCACTGGTCATCGCCCGGATGCACATCCCCCACCGTCCCGTCACGCCGTACCTGTGGGGTGTGTTCCACGCTGGGACCGCGCAACCGGTGCTGATGCTGGAAAAGGACCAGGGTGGCGAGGCCGCCCGCCAGTTAGCCGAGGCGATGGACCAGTGGCGCGACGCCGCGGGGGATCCCTTCGACTGGTCCAGTGACGGCCTCCTCGACCGGCTCCGCTCGCCGTACGGGCGGGGCATGCTCGACCAGGCGCGGGGCCGGGACCCGGAAGCACGCTGGTCGGGCTCAGCTCCGGCCGACGCGGACACGTACGACACCGACGACGGACACGAGTACGCGTACGCCTGGACTTACGACAAGGTGGAGGTCTTCGACCCGGACGGGCTGCTGATCGCTCGGGGGAGCCTCAAGCGTGACGCAAAGACCCGCAAGAGCGCGTTCGTCGGGGAGATGCGCGACGGGCGGCGTATCTCCGGCGAGCGGTCGAACGACTTCGTGAAGAACGTCGTCTGGCAGCACCGCATCGCCCAACTGGATCCCGACGCGCGGGACCGGGTGTGGATCTACTACGCCGGTGACCGGCCGTTCGTCCACGGCACTGAGCGGGACGACGACCTCAAGGCCCTGCTGCGGTCCTGCGGCTTCACCTGGAGCGGGTTCGCGAAGGCGTACGTCACGGCCTCCACCACCCGGCCCATCTCCCGGGCTCAGAGCGTCGACCGCCTCGCGCGGGCTTTGTACGCCGAGGGCCGCATGGTGGAGATCCGGGCGGACGAGAACCGGCTGCGTGGCATCCTCGCGCCCGCCGCCCCGCCTCCGGCCGCGACACCGCGAAGCCCGGCCGCACCCGAGCTCGCCCCTTCTCCGGAGCCAGAGCCGGAGCCGGAGCTGGTCCCCAGGGACCTGACGGACGAGCAGCTCGCCGCCGAACTGGCGCGGCTCAACGAGGAGCGGGCCAGCGCCACGTTCGGCAGTCCGCGGCACAGCAGGATCGTCGAGCGGATCGCCCCGCTGAAGAAGGAGCACGAGCAGCGGGAGATCGCCCGGCTCCAGGGGCGTCCTGACCCAGCCGGGATGGAGGACGGCGAGATCGCCGCCGAGCGGGAGGCTCTGGCCGCCGCCGGACGCGACCGGTCCGGCATCTGGGTGGACCGATCGGCGGTGTCATCGGCACGCCTGGAGCGTGACGGGCTGCTGCGGGTCGAGCAGGGCCACCGTACGGCGGCTGAGCTGGAAGGCCGCACACCGGTCAACCAGATGACCGACGAGGACCTGCAGGCCGAAGGCGCGCAGCTGGTCAAGGACCGGCTGCGGAACCCTTCGGAGGCTGCCAAGGCCTTCAAGGCCCGGGTGGCGGCGGTCGGCGGGGAGCTGGCCGACCGCCGCCTGCGCACCTGGGGCGAGCAGCCTCCCGTCAGTGAGCTCGACGACATCGAGCTCACCGAGGCGAGAGAGTTCCTGCGCACGCAGAAGCTGGACGAGACCGACTTCGCGGGCTCCATCCCGGCCAAGGAGCGGGTGACAAAGACGTTCAACGCCCGCAAGGCCGTACTGGACCAGGAGCTGAAGCAGCGCGACGAGAAGGCGTTCATGACGCTGCTGGAGACGGACGGCCGGATCCGGTACGAGTCCTCGCCCGACAGCAGCACCCTGCGGATGCGCATCGACGGCCGCTCGTACGGCGAACTCAGGGACTGGTACCCGGGCTGGCGAGCCCGGATGTGGCGCGAGAAGGACATCACCCACGATGCGCTGTGGCGGACCGACGCGCTGCGCTGGCTGATCGAGCAGTACGAGGCCGACTCCAAGACGTATGACACCCGCACCTGGGGCCGTTTCGTCGCCATCGAACTGCCCCCCTCGTTCGTCGACCAGCTCACCACCCACTTCAGCGACCTGACGCTGGCCACGGAGGCAGAGAAGTATCTGATCAACCGGCTCGCCGGCTCACGGCGCACGCAGTCGTGGGACGCGAACGGCAAGAAGATCATGGTGCACGCCCGGCCCATGCCGGAGCGGACCCTGCCGGTACTGCAACACCTGGGGCTGCGCCTGGTCGACAAGCTGGACGAGGAACTCGACTCCGACGACCGCAAGACCCGGGAGCGGGCCAAACGGGCTCGCCCGCACGTTCTGCGCGCCCTGGACGACATCGGTGCCGGTATGGAGGCGCACGGCCTGCAGCCGCTGGCGCCGGATAATGCGAGTGCTGGGACATCGCAGGACGGGGAGGCAGAGGATGAGCGAGTACGC
Source organism: Streptomyces sp. NPDC034049 (assembly GCF_055575575.1). Lineage (NCBI taxonomy): Bacteria > Bacillati > Actinomycetota > Actinomycetes > Kitasatosporales > Streptomycetaceae > Streptomyces > Streptomyces sp. NPDC034049. The sequence continues at coordinate 36,378 of NZ_JBVISJ010000028.1, read as the reverse complement.
GGCGAAGGCCCGCCGGCACTGGGAGACCTACCGGCCCCGGGAGCTGTCGCAGATGGAGAACCCGGAGGCGTTCTTCCAGGACCTGGCGGTGGCGGTGCAGGAGCGGATCGCGGAGCTGACCGGGGAGCGGATGGGCGAAGCGATGCGGGAGACGGACCACCAGAGGCGGGCGGGCAAGCTGAAGACAGCCCAGCAGATGGCGCGGGAGCAGGCGCTGAGGGAGCTGGTGTTCCTGGAGCCGGAGGAGGAGAGCCGGGACGCGGAGCTGCCCTCGACGTAGACGCCGCCCGGGAGCTTGAGGCGCGGGCGCTCGACCAAGCTGGCCGCCTGGTGTCTCACCGCTTCCGTCCTGCCTCCCAGGACGACCTCGCCCCGGCGGGCGAGCGCGCCAAAGCCTTCGTCAACCTCGAAGCGGTCCGCGTCCTCAAACGCATTCAGGAGGAGGGGCGGACTGCGGCGACCGCCGACGAACAGCAGGTACTGGCCCGCTGGTCGGGCTGGGGCTCGGTGCCGGAGGTCTTCGCCGACCGGCCGCAGGAGAGCGATCCGGTGTTCGGTCCGGGCGGCGAGCGGGAGGGCAGCTACCCGGCCGCCCTGGCCCGCTGGGAGTCCTTCGCGGACGTCCGCAACCCGTTGCGGGTGCTGCTGAGCGATGCCGAGTGGCGTGCGGCGGCCGCGTCCACGCTCAGCGCCCACTACACCCCTCCCGAGATCACCTCTGCCCTGTGGCAGGCACTGGCCGATCTCGGCTTCGACGGCGTCGGTGATGTCCTGGAGCCGGGGTCCGGCGCCGGCGTCACGTTCGGTACCGCCCCCGAGGGGGCCCGGCTGACCGGTGTCGAGATCGACCCGACCAGCGCGGCCATCTCCCGTCTACTGGCCCCGGGCGTGCAGGTCCTCAACGAGAGCTTCGCCGATACTGTCGCCCCTGACGGCGCCTTCGACGCGGTCGTCGGCAACGTGCCCTTCGCCCGGGTCGCACTGTATGACCCGAAGCACAACCGGGGCCGTCACCGCATCCACAACCACTTCCTGGTCAAGTCGGTCGCGTTGACCCGCCCGGGTGGTGTGGTCGCCCTGATCACCTCCCGGCACACCCTGGACGCCGAGAGCGACGCGGCCCGGGCCGAGCTCTTCGACAGCGCCGACCTGCTGGGCGCGGTCCGTCTGCCGAACAAGGCCTTCGCCCGCTCCGCAGGCACCGACGTGGTCACCGACATCCTCATCCTGCGCCGCCGCGTCGACGGTGAGGAACCGCTCGACAACACCTGGATGACCTCGCAGAAGCGGGAGATCGGTGATCACCGGGTGCCGGTCAACGACTACTTCACCGCCCACCCCGAGCAGGTGCTCGGCACCCTGACCACCCGCATGGGCCAGCACGGGCCGCAGCTTGCCGTCGACGGCGACCCGGAGGTCGCCGACGCGCTGCGCGCCGCACTGCGGCAGATCACCGACCGGGCCGTGCTCGAACGGCGCTGGTACCAGCCGCACCCCGACGGCCCGTACCGGCCGAGGCTGAGGCTGCGGCCCGCCGTCGAACTGGAGGACTTCACCGGCCGTCTGTCTGCGGACGCGGAGGGCAAGCTGTGGCAGGCCACCGGCGAGGGCGAGTCCGTCGCCGTCGAACTGCCCCCCGAGCAGCACGCCCAACTGGCCGCGCTTATCGAGCTCAAAGAGCTGGTGCGCGGGCTGAACGAGCTGGACCGGTCCGCCTCCGACGCCGCCCTGGCCGACGCCCAACGCTGCCTGACCAAGGAGACCTACGAGCGGTACGTCGCCACGTACGGGGCCCTGTCACGTCCCCGGCAGCAGCGCAACGTCACTACCGAGACGGACAGCGGTGAACGCACCACAGGGCTGACGGCCTGGGGGTACTTCCTCAACGACCCGCAGTCCTACGAGGTCCTGGCACTGGAGTACTGGGATGCGGACACCGAGGCGGTGCACGTCTCGGAGCTCCTCGACCATGCCCCGGCCGTCCGCCCCAGTGTGCTCGGACAGCACACCGACGACCCGCAGCAGGCGCTGGACGCGGTGGTCGCCGAGCGCGGCTTCGTCGACCTCCCCCACATCGCGTGGATGCTCCAGGTCGACGAGGACGAAGCCCGCCGGCGTCTCGCCCGCTCGGTGTTCACCGACCCCCTCACCGGCGAACTGCTCTACAGCGCCGACTACCTCTCCGGCGACGTCCGCACCAAGCTGGAGATCGCCCGGCAGGCCGCCCAGCGGGATACGGCCTTCGAAGTCAACGTCGCCGAACTCGAACGCGTCCAGCCCCGCGAACTGCTGCCCGGCCAGTTCGCGATCCGGCTGGGGGCGTCCTGGCTCCCCGACGACATGGTCCAGTCGTTCTTCCGGGAGTACCTGGGCGACGCCCACCTGACCATCCAGCACTCCGGCGGCGGCAACTGGCACATCCTCAAGGGCCGCGGCCTGAGCGAAGAGAACGAGATCCGGCACAGCGCGGGCGGGCTGCACCCGCTCGCCCTGCTCAACAAGGTCCTCAACGGCGGCTCCATGGTCGGGCGGCCGCCGGAGGACGAAGACGCCGCACGGGCGGTACGGGTCAAGGCCGACGAATGGCACGACGCGTTCGAGTCGTGGGTCCTGGACAACTCCTTCCGCGCCGCCCGGGCCGCGGACGTCTACAACCGCTCGATGAACACCCGGGCAGTGCGGGACTTCACCGGCTCCCGCCCCTCCCTGGCCTGGCTGGACCCCGACTTCGAGCCGTACGACCACCAGTTGGCGGCCGCGGCCCGGATGGCCCACGAACGATGCCTGGTCCTCGCGCATGAGCCCGGAGCAGGCAAGACGGCGACCATGGCCATCGGCATGATGGCCATGAAGAACACCGGTCAGATCGACAAGCCCCTGGTGGCGGTGCCGAACTACCTGGTGGAGCAGTGGGAGGAAGAGGTTCGCCGCATCTTCCCCAGAGCGCGGATCCTCACGCTCACCAGCCGCGACCTCGAGGACGGCAAACGCGACCGAATGTTCGAGTACGTCCGGGCGAACAGCTTCGACTTGATCATCATGTCGCACAGCCTGTTCGACTCGATCCCGCTCAGCCCCGAGTTCTACGAGTTCTACAACGACGATGAACTGCGCAAGCTGGAAGCGCAGATCCTTCACGAGCGCAGGCGCGAAGGGAAGTCGATCAGCCTCAAGCAGTTGCAGGAGCGGCGCCAGAACCGCGAAGAGGAACTGAAGCGCCGTGCGGACGCTGTCCGCATCCCCGGTCAGGTCTACCTCGACCATCTGGGCCTGGACTTCTTCGCGGTCGACGAAGCGCACGAGTACAAGAACCTGGCCGTCCAATCGAAGATCCCCGGCGCGCGGGTCTCCGGCTCCGGCAAGGCCCAGCATCTGCACGCGACGCTGGAGATGGCCCGGCTGCAGAAGCCGCACGGCCCGATCGGCGTCCTGGCGACCGGCACTCCCCTGTCCAACGCCATCGGTGAGCTGCACACCCTTCTGCGCATGGCCAACCCCGAGCTGCTGCGCAACATCGGGGCGGAGGAGTTCGACGCGTGGGCCACCATGTTCGGCAAGATGGTCGAGCGGATGGAGATGACCACCGACGGCAAGGGCTTCCGGTCCGTCGAGCGGTTCGCCTCCTTCCACAGCGTCAGGTCCCTGATCCGCCAGTTGTGGCAACCGGTCGTCGACTTCAAGGACGCCCAGGACCTCGGTCTCACGCTGCCCCGCATCAAGGGGGGTGAGCCGGAGCTCCTGCTCGTGCCGGCCACCGCCGACCAAGAGCGGAGGATGCAGGAGCTCGGCGAGCGGTACGAAGCCGTGCACCTCGGCGAGGTCGACAGGCAGACCGACAACGCCCTGTCGATCAACACCGACGCCCGGATCCTCGCTCTCGACCCCCGGCTGATCGAGGCGGGCGCCGAACCCGGCAACAAACTGGTCGTACTCGCCGACCGCATCGCCGCCAAGTACCACGAGACCAAGAACAACCGCTACAACTACAGCACCCTTGACCCGCGCCCCCACCCGGTGCCGGGCGCGCTGCAGTTCGTCTTCCTCAACAACGGCACCCCCGGCGGCAACAACCGCGGAAACTTCAACGCCTACCAGGAGCTGAAAGACCTCCTGATCGCACGCGACGTGCCCGCCGAAAAGATCGACTTCGCCCACGATGCCAAACGGGCCGATCAGCGACTGAAGCTGTCGGCACGCGCCAACCATGGCGGCTGCAACGTCCTGATCGGCTCCACCGGCCTCCTGGGCAAGGGCTTCAACGGGCAGAACCGGGCCGTCGCGCTCTACCACGTCGACCCCGACTTCCGCCCCGACCAGATGAAGCAGAAGGACCGCCGCGCCCTGCGTCCGGGCAACCAGAACGCGGAGGTCGAGGTCGTCTGGGTCGCCACCGAGGGCACCTTCGACTCCCGCATGTACGGGACTCTGGCCACCAAGTCCAAAGGCTTCGACGGGCTCTACAAGGCCCGCATCGACAGCGACAGCGACGAAATCCTCGAAGTGGACGACGCCACCGTTCCCTACGAGGAAGCGATGGCGATCATCTCGAAGAACGAGTACCTCATCGCACAAGAGGACCTGCGCAAGAAGCTGCGCAGGATGGAGACCGACCAGCGCAACCGGGCCACCCAGCGCGCCATGGTCTTCACCAAGGTCCAGGAGATGAACGCGCACATCGAGCGGTTGTCCCGGGACACCAACCGTCGTGCGCGGGTGCTGCCGTCCCTGACGCCGGTCCTCGGCAACGACTTCCGCATCACGATCGACGGCACGTCGTACACCAAACACAAGGACGCCGCCCAGCCCCTGATGCAGGCGCTCGCCCGGGTCGGGAACAGCATTCCGGACGGACGCCAGACGACTCCGGACGTGCGGCTCGGACGGCTGGGCGGACTGGAACTCGTGGCCGTCGGCTTCCGCGGCGACAACACCGGCGAACCACACGTACGCCTGCACCTGGAGGGCCTGCCCGGCTCCCTCCATCGCTGCGCCGTCGCCGAACTGCCCGACATCAAGGGCGAAACGCTCCTCCGGCGCCTGGTGAAGACCATCACTGAGGCTCCCGATCAGCAGACCGAGGACGAAGGGAACCTCCAGGCCAAGCGCGCTACCCGAGATGACCTACTGCTCCAGTCCGAGCAGCTGCGCGGCCAGGTGCCCGGCCTGGCCCGGTTGCGCGAGCACCTGAGTCTGGTCGACCTCCTGGTCGCTGCGCAGGCCACGGTGAACAAGCTGGGAAAACCCGGCAACGACGATCCCGCCGCAGTTGTCGCCAGCCGGGCCAAGGCCATCGCCCGCCGCAACGAACTGCAGCAGCAGCTGGCCCGCTTCGAGGCCGAGACCCCGGCGGAGGAACCCTCGTCCGAGGCGGGCGAGGCCCTGCTCGATCTGGACGACCTCCGGCCACGCAACCCCGAGCTGCTCACGGACAGCGCCCGTGAGTCCGAGGTCGCTATCCTGCGCGCCTCCATCACTGTCCACGGGGACCCGGACGGAACGGTCGCTGCACGTCTCGCCCAACTCGGCGAGAGGGTAGAGGCCCCCGGTGCCGCGGCCACCACGCCAGCCGACGCCCCCCAGAAGGAGGAAGGCGTCACAGCAGAGACCGCGCCTGCTGGGGAGGTCACGGCCGTCGGTTCAGATGACCGCGGGGCGACCGTCTGGGAGATCACGGGAGACTCCCGCGGCCAGCTGGTCACGGGCACCGAAGTGAAGATCCCCGGCGGCGCCGTATGGTTGCGCGTGGAATCCGTCCAGCTCGCCCACGGCGGATGGTGTGAGGTTTCGGGTACCGCCGTCAACGGCATGGGGGCCGGTCGGCCGTGGGTCAGTGAGCGGGTTGACCACACCGACCGTTCGACACCGTACGTCCTGGCCCGCGGGTTTCGATCACCGGTCGATGCGCTCGTCGCGGACACTGCTCCGCCCCCTGCCGACGCTCTCCTGCCCGGCGCGGTGACGGAGCCCTCAGACGCCCCGGCCAGCGGGGACATCGTGCAGCCACTGCTTCAGGAACATGCCCCAGCGGGCGAGGGCGAACTCTGGAGCGGTGTCCCGGGCATCGTGGCCGGGCCAGGTGTGGTCAAGCCCGGCATGCACGTGGAGTACCTGCCTCCGTTCCGGCCGGGCTCTCGTACCCGTCACCCCCACGGCGGTGTGATCGTCAGCGTGGGGTCCAGCAACGTGCGTTGGCGGCCCTACAAGTGGCACAAGGACGTGCGCACCCCGCTGGAGCACATGCGCATCGACCCCACCTCGCACGTCAACCAGCGTGAAGACGTCCGCCGTATGAGCACCGCCCTGGACGCGGGCCAGCCGCTGCCCAGGCACCCGGAATGGGTCACGTGGAGCCTGGCTCAGCATCTGGCCCACGCCGGCCGGACCACCGAGGAGCCCACCGGGCCTCTGGTGATCATTCCCTGTGGGTCCGCCAAGTTGGATCACAAGGCTCCGGCCGGTGAGCTGTACGTGGGCTCGTATCACCGCAGCTGCCGTGAGGCAGCGGACGCCCTCACCGCCGAGGGCGGCACCGTCCTGATCCTGTCTGCGCTCCACGGTCTCGCGACCTTGGACCAGGAGATCGAGCCCTACGACCTCCGCATGGGTCAACTGGGCTCCGTCACCGTCGAGCAACTGCGAGAGCAGGCCCGCGATCTGGGTGTCGACGGCGCGCAAGAGGTCATCATCCTGGCCGGGGAGGCCTACACCGACGCGGCGCTCCAGGTGTGGCCGGACGCCTCCACCCCGCTGGCCGGACTGGGCGGCATGGGATACCAGCGGCAGTACCTGGCCGCGCTGGCCGCCGGCTCTCTGGACGCCTCCGTTCCCCAGTCCCCCACCACCCTGAAAGAGCCGACCGACGGCAAGATCACCGAACAGCCCGGGGCCCCGACAGACACGGCGACCGGCACGCCTGCAGCTCCCGTGCCTGAGCCCGCCAACGGCTCGGACGGAGACCCAGCGGAGCAAGCCCGCGCAGTGGACGGCGACGGGTATGGCACGGCGGACCTGTACGAGAGCTTCGGCCTTGCGCAGCCCGAACGCGTCCCGGCCCCGAGGCAGCAGGAGGAAGCCGAGGAGGAGGAGTCTGCTGGCGTCCCCGACGGGCAGATGACCGTGGAAGACGTGCAGCCCGAAGCACCCGCCGCCGAGGTAGCCCCCGCGGCGCGCGCAGCCACGAAGGACGACGGACGGGAGCGCCTGACCAGTGACGACGGGCGGCTGACGTTCACCCTGCTTGAGGTCCCTGCGGACGCTGGCCTCGCCCAGGAGGCCGTCGACGGGTATCAGCGGCTCCGCAGCGAACTCACTGCGGTCGTCGAAGCCAAGAACGAGCAGGCATCCCACTCGCCCGCAGAACAGGCCGGTCACCTGGCCCGGTGGCGCAGGGCCTTCAAGAGCGCCAACCGCCTGGAGCCGTTCCGGCCTCTGCCCTCCCTCCGACTGACCAAGCGGCAGGACACCCCCGGCCTGGTTCCCGCGGAGTACGGCATCGGCTCGTGGGTGACCTGGCGGGACGACCAGAGCGGCCAGCAGGTAACCGGACAGGTGATGTCCCCCGGACCTGCCGGGGACACCTGGTACGTCAGCACCGACCGCACCGGCCACACCGGCGAGTTCCACGTCCTCAGCCGGAGCGGGAAGAAGGCAACCGGCTACCGCTACTCCGTCAACGGCGCGACCGCCGACCTGCGGCCCGCCGACGGGCCCGGGGAGCAGCTGCCGCTGGAGGATCTACCGGAAGTCGACTCGATCCCCGCCCGGCCTGTCACGTCGTACGCCGACTACCTGCCGGAGGATGGGCTGGCCCCGGTGCGTGCGCCGATCCCGGTGACGGTCGGCGAGATCGGTCTGCGCTCCAACCCCGCCGAAGTGGCTTTCGACGTCACCGTGGACGGCATCCCGTTCGTGGTGAAGGCGGACCAGGACGACGACAGCCTGACCTCGATCTTCGTGCCGCGCATCGAAGCCGATGGCGAGGTCGTGGGCCAGCTCGCGGCCGCCGAGAGCCGGGGCGGGGCGATCGAGGCATGTGTGCGCACTGCACGGCAAGCGCGAGAACTCGCAGGTACGCAGTTGTACGGGAACTACCGGAAGTATGACCTCGACCTTCCTGCAGACGGTGTCTGCGGGAACTGCAGCCGCGAACTCGACGACAACGACACTCAGCAGCTCTACCGCCTCAACGGCAGTGACCCGTTGTGCATGGGCCATCTGGAGAGGTCCTACGGCGTGAAGCGCATCGAGGTCGCCGAAGTGGCGGCGGCGCAGCGCATCATGGCGGTCCGCACGGCCCCCGAGCCCGCAAGCGCCGACATGCCGCCGTCAGACGCCGAGCAGCCCGCGGAGGCGCCCGCCGAGCCGGAGGCTGCGGTCGCCACGGCGTCGCAGGACCCGCACGAGGCCGCCTGCGAGGCGCTCCAGGGCGGCAACCGGATCACGGTCGTCGTGAGTGGCAGGAGCATCGAATGGGACGGGGAGGCCTGGGGGGTGCCCGTGCCGGAAACGGTCACTGTCACCGGCACCGTCTATCCCGGGTACCGCGACTACCACCGGAACACCACGCTGCTCGATGCCGTGATCCTCGACCAGACCGGGCGGGAGGTATCCACCCCAGAGAGCGTCTTCATCAGGCACCTGCCCGCTCAGGCGCAACTCATTCCGGCCGAACACCGTGACGACCTGCGCCCAGAGACCCGCACCGTGGCCCAGGTCCGCCTGGGCGACCTCATCGCCCAGGGCGGCACCCGGGGCGAGGCAGTCACGGAGCTGCGGTTCGGCAGCAATCGCCGGGGCGGCGTCATGGGGTTCTCCACCCGCGACGTGGCCAAGGGCACCCCCAACGGCTTCACCCTGAACCTCACGGAAGAGGTCCAAATCGTGCCCCGCGAGCGGCGGGCACCGCAGGACGTCGCCGAGGTCTTCGGCCGCCACAGCAGCCGCAACCAGGTCGCGCTGGAGACTCAGCGGACCTTCGAACTGCACGCTGCGGTCACGGAGGTCACCACCCTCGTCTGGCCGGACGGCACCGGACCGCAGACCGAGATCCAGGCGCTCAGCAGCGCGATCGGGGCGATCGACGCGGCCCCGAAGGGCGTGGACGCCTACCGGGTCAACGCCGCGGCGATGGAGACCGCTGACGCTGCTGCGGCCGCACTGTTCGCGGCCACCAACGACGACGTGCTCAACGGCTACGTCGGCCTGACGCTGCACCAGCTGCGTCAGCACCTGGACGTCCAGGCCCAGCGGCTTCACGCGGACGTCGCCCACCTGACCGAGCGGGCGGCCGCCGCGCCGACGGCGAACCCGAGCACCGCCGACGAGCCCACCCCGCCTACCCCGGAGGAACAGGGCGCACAGGACCAGCCGAACGAACGCACCCGAAAAGGGGAAGGCATGGCCTCCCAGGGCACGGGCCAGACGGAACAGCTCGGGTTGTTCGGCGACCCGGCGCAAGGACCGTCAAAGGGCCCGGCGCAGCCGGAAACGACCCCGGGCAGCGGAACCGTTGGGGCGCAGCTTCAAGCGGCGCTCGTCGAGGGCGAGACAATCGCCCCCGTGTCGTTCACCGACCAGCGCGAACCGGCGGCGGGCTGGATTCTGACAACGGCGGAAGGGCACACGTTCCGGCTGCGCCCGACGTCCTCCCCTTCGGGTGAGGACCACTGGGAGGCCGGTCACGACGCTGACGGCTCCTACTGGTGGAACGTGAACCTGGACGACCGGCCCCTTACCGCCGTGCTGGCGCGCATCCGTGAAGACTCGGCGACGCGTACCCGGTTCGCTTCCCTGTGGGCCCAGTACGGGCACCTGACGGCGCAGGCCCCCCAGTTCGAGACGACCACGGACCGCGTCCAACTCGAAGAGGGCGTGTACCTGATCCACCGCTTCGGACGTATCGGCCTTATCGCGTCGTGCCGGTGGGGCTGGGAGCACCTGACCGACCCGGACGGCGCGCAGGGCCGCACCGGTGAGGACTGGTCCCGGAAGGGCCCGGATAACCGGCAGTACGTTGCTGAGTGGAAGATCTGGAACCGTGCCGAGGGCGCCATTCCGAACGCGCGGCTACGCGTCGTGGCCCAGCTCACGGACGACATGGCCGACACGCCGGGCGCGTACTGCGACGCGTCGCAGCCGTACGTCGGCAAGTGCAGCGCGAAGCGCTCGGGGGCCCGGTACACCGTCGCCGTCGACAATGACCAGGGCAGCGAGCTTGGCTGCTACACCGTGTGCGCGCGGTGCCTGTCTCACCGGCTCCTGAACGAGGTGGACGGCCTCGACGGGCGCACTGGTTACCGCGACGTTGAGAGCCTCGTTCGGGCCCTGGCCAAAGGTGACCCGAAGGTGGTCAACCTGCACTGGAAGCAGTGGCCCGACCGAATCGCTGAGCTTGCCGGACAGATGCTGTCGGCCGCGCTGGATGCCGGAGAGACCGCCCCGTGGCCCGCCCAGGCTCTGAGGGATCAGATCATCACCGAAGCGTACGAAGCGGGCGACGACCGCGCCATGCGTGAAGCGCGAGCGAAGGTGAAGGCTGCGGGCGGGGACGCGAAGGCACAGAAGCGGGCGGCGGCGGAGGCGTTCGCAGCCCGCCAGGACCGGGCCGCACTGGTCGCCCTGCATGGCGCGACCCACATGGAAGCGGCGAACGAGACCGCCCGCGAGACCGCCGCACCCCTCGGACTCGCCGGCTCGGCGGTGGAGGGCAGCAACGCGGCGCCGGAGCCTGCCGAGGAGGCGACGCCCGAGGTCGTCAACGTCGATACGCTGACCGTCAGCCCGCGGGAACGCAACGGCGAGCCATCCTCGTATGAGTTCACCGTCACCGGCCCCGGGCTGACCGTCGGCGAGTACGAGATCTCCCACGACGCCCAGGGCAAGGGCGCGCGGCGGATCATGTGGCGGGCGACCTGGCACGCTGTAGAGCCGTCGGGCCGGTGGGACGTGATCAGCATCGGTTCCGGCGAGGGCAAGAGCGCGGCCCTGGCGGCCGTCGCTGAGCATGCGGCTCAGGCTGGCGGGGACTTGGCCGCCGGGTTCGCCGTCGCCCGCCGCATGCAATATGACGCCGGACTGTGGATGCTGCCGGAGGTCGGGGAGTCGGAGGCGATCCAGTACCACCCTGACGGCTCGTGGACGATCACCGCCGAGACCGGCGTCCCGTACACGGTCCGCCGGGAGTGGCAAGGCCGCACCGCCTCCGGTGACCTGGCTCCGCTCCTGATCGAGGACCAGGCGGGGACCTTGATCGCATCCTGCACCGCCGTCGACAGCTACATGTCTGCATGGGCGCCGATGCTCGACCGACTCCGCCTCCACGCCACGGCGGTTGCTGACGAGGTGCCTCATGCGACGGCCGTCACCCTCGGCGGACCGACCCAGGAGTGGGTAGAGGCGTGGTGTGTGTGCAGCTGGACCGAGCGCGCCGATGTCGCCGAGTACGCCAACCGCGCCCCCGCCGGTGAGGCACTGGCTCTGGCGCACCGCCAAGCCCACCACCCGGAGACGTCGACAGCGGATACGGCTTCGCAGTCCCTCGCAGCCGTGGTGACGCCGACGCTGGACGACGCCGTGCAGACCGAAACCGCTGAGGCACCGGCCGTCGCTGAACTGCCGGGGCTGGACGTGGTGCTCCTGGACGTGGACGTGCCGCCGCTCGACCCCGCCGAGCCGTACAGCACCGACGAGGAAGCGCGGACGGACATCGACCGGCTGGAGGAGGCGTTCGCGCGGTGGGACGCGCTGCCCACGGTCCAGCGCTACTACGAGGCCGACCGGCAGCAGCGGCCCGACGGCAGCGGCGAGCCGACCAACCCCGTGGCCCAACTCGCGGCGGCGTACCGGGACACCGGGCAGTTCCTGACTGACGACCCAGCAGGCACGCCGGAAGACATGGTGCGCCAGGTCCACACGGTGGCGGTCTGGAGCGGCGCCCTGGAGCCTGTCGTCGGCGAGGACCTGCGCGGTCCGCTGGGTGAGGTACGGGAGGCCGCCGCCCTCCTGGCCTCCCGCTCGCAAGCGACGGTGGAGGCCTTCGAGGCGGAGCTGGCCGCCCTCGCCGCGAACTCCGCAGAGCAGGACGCCGTCGACCTGGAGAGCGCGGCCGCCGAGCCGGGCCCCGACGAACAGGCATCCGCGGACGTCGACGGTGAGCCGGAGACCCCCGAGAGCAGCACCGAGCCGGACCCCGGCGAACCGGCCGCCGACACCGGCTCGGTGGAGTCCGCAGCGGACGCACCGGTCACGACCGACACCGAGACGGACGGCGTCACGAACGGCGATCCGGCGCCGGAGCCCGAGGAAGCACCGGAGCCGCAGGCCGCAGTCGACGACACCCCGGAAGACACCGTGGCAGCCGCCGCCACGGACGACGATCCGGCACCGGAACCCCAGGACACGCAGGAACCCGCAGTCGCGGTCTCGGATGAGGGGATGCACGAGGCACGGCGCGAAGCGCCGTTCCTCGAGCAGGACCGCCCCCAAACGACGGACGGCGACCACCAGACACCGGGGCCCGACCCGGCGGCCACACCGCCGAACCCGGCCCCGACCCCGGCGCGCGAGGACGCCCCCGGCAACGAGACGGCGCAAGACTCGGAGGAACCAACCATGACCACCCCGCCGATCCCGGAGACCATCGACGCGCCACCGGGCAATCCCACCACCGAAGAACCGCCCGCACCCCAGCGCTACTCCGAGACCGTGACGCTCGCAGGGGACCCGGGCTACCGGCTGCGCCTGTCCGGGCTGGACGGCCAGCCCGTCGACTCCGGCAACGTGCTGCGCGGCGACCTCGTCATCGCCACCGTCCACCCGGGTCCCGAGGGCGGATGGTTCGCACGGCTGGACGACGGGAGCCTGCCCACCGACGTCACTTACCTGGCCGACACGCCAGAGGACGCAGCAGCCAACGCGGCCGTCATGTACTCCGCGTTCACCGGCGCCCCCTACGGTCCGCCGCTCGGCGCGGCCGTCGGTGACGAGACCCGGCAGCGGGTGGACGTACTGCGGGCCGATCTGCGCGATGCCGCCGTACAGCATCGCGACGCGGTAGCCAGCGCGGCCGCCCGGGCCTACCCCGACTTCGAGCAGAACGATCACTTCCGGGAGCTGGTAGGCAACCTCGACGGCCTGGCGGCCGCGGTGTCCGATGCCCACGGATCGCAGCAGATGACGCAGTACCTCGACGGCGTCCAGGGGGCCGTCGACAACTGGGGTGGTGCCCTGCCAGCCGAACCGGGCCACCCGGAGCGCCGTCAGCTGGCCTTCCCGCTGGCCCATCTCCTGTACGACTCCAGGCGCCTGCAGGAGCGAGTGCGGGACACGCTCGCCGCGACACAGGAAGAGGCTCCGGCCGCACCGGCCGCCCCTGCGAACGCTCCGAACACGGAGAACGCTTCCATCGCGCCGCCGTCCGAGGGTGATGACCCCGCTGTGGACGTCGCCGTCGACGGCATCCGCCGGGCCCTGGAAGACGCCCTCCAGGCGGCGCAGCCGGAGGTGCCCGTGCTGTTCGGAGAACTGCCGCTGTGGCCCGGCACGAAGGCCTCGCCCGCAGACACCGCGGTGGCGGAACCCTCGACCGGGCCGTTGGACATCCGTGCCGAGTTCCAGTCGGTCCTGGACGCCTGGGACGAGCACGTGCCTGCGGAGAACGGCACGGCACAGGACTTGCTCGCGGACCTCGATGCCGACCTCACCACGTTGCAGCGGGCCTTCGCTGAGGAAGTCCCGTCTGCCGCTCCGGCGCCCCGGCCGACCACGGTCCCGGATCAGGCAGTTGCCGCCGCTGCGGAGTCGGCTGGACCGGGGACGACGGCGCCCGCCCTGCAGCAGAAGGCCGCGGCCGTCAACGCAGCCCTCCAGCAGGCCGACACGCACGCTGTCGCCCTCCAAGACCTCCCGGAGTGGCAGAAGATCCAGACGGTTCGCGGTGCGGTCGGTCACCTGTTCAGCGTCATGCGGGAGCGGGCTGGAGAGCACATCGACCGGCTGATGGGGGACCACCGCGTGGGGAACTTCATCCGCAAGGTCTCGATCAGCGCCTGCGAGAAGGTGGCGCAGTGGGCGCAAGCGGGGGCAGACCGGCTCCGGCGGGGCGGCAAGCAAGAGTCCGACGCACCGGCCGCCGCGTTGCAGGAACTCGGAGATGCCGCCAGCACCTACGCCTCTACCGGAGGGGGGCGCAGCGGGCCGCTGCCAGCGTCGCGGGATGCCGCGTCCGCCGCGGTGGAAATCCCCTCGATGCGTCGTCTCGGGGAGGCGTTGGCCCGCCCCCTTCCCGGCGCCAAGGGCGGCCGGGGTACGCGTGTCTCCGCGACGGCCGCGCGAGGAAAGTCGACCACACAGCGGGGCACGAAGAAGCCGAGCTCCACCAAGGAGCAACCGGAGCACCTGCGGCGCGGCGGCACCGACCAGCAGCAAGTCCCCAAGCCGACACAGCGCTGACTCCTTCGGCAGCCGCAGGGGCCCGGTCGCCAACCTCGTCGATCCGGGCCCCTGTTCCACCGGTCAGCACCTACGCTGACGGTGCCGTCCCAGTGGTCATCCCCCGTCCTACTGGGGCGGCTTCGACTCGGTCGGCGTAGACCCGGTAGGCTTTCCGCCCGACCGGTGCGCCCCGTCGTGTCATGAGGGATCCTCCAGGACTCGTGGCATTGCCGTAAGAGCTACTGGACCAGCGCGGCGAGGGCCTGGTCGGCCATCTGAGCGCCCACCGTGGCCGCGATGGTGGTACCGGCGTCCAGGAGCTTGTCCTTGAGCTGGGTGGCGAACTGGCGCAGGCGGCCCGGCTCAGGGGTCTCGGAGGTCGCCTCAGTGTGGAGGTCCTGGGCGACGCGCTCCAGCTCGTATCGGTCCGCGTCGGACATGCCTAGGGTGGTGCTGACCTGGCCGATGTACCCGGCGAGCTGGGCGAACAGCGTCGGGTCGACGCCGTCGGTAGAACTGGGCGAACTCCACCCGGGCGACGCTGCCACGCTGCTGTGGCGGGGCCACCGGAATGGGCAGCTCTGGCGCAGACACAGCAGGTGCGTGGCTGATCGTGTGCCGCTGGAAGGGCTCCAGTTCGAGCTGTGCGGTCTCCAAATGGATCTCGAAGTCAGTCACGGGCATCTCCGCCAGCCGCACCGACCTCGATGCGCAGTTCCTCGCCAGCCCTGCGTTCGGTGACCTTGCTGCTCGGCGGCAGGGCACAGACACGGTCGCTGGCGCCCTGCTGGGTGAGGCGGGCCAGCTGGACCTGCGTCCGCAGATCCACTGGTAGAGCAGCCGTGCGCTCAATATCGCGCCCAGTGCGCCCGTCACATCAAGGGAGTGCTGGCGGGGTCGGAAACCGTGACATCGGGGGGGGTGGTGTGACGTGCGTCTCGCGCCGTCGATGGGCTGTTATGACAGCAGTTGCTGTTCGTGGGCCTGGGCAGCTCCACGGCCTGGTCGTCGTTCCGTTCACGGCCGGGGGTTGCTGACGGCGTAGCCGCGTCGAACCGGGCGTAGGGCCGTGCCGACTGGCACAGCCCTACTCAGGACTCGGTGTCGCCAGATTCCTGAGTTCCGGTGCTGAGTTGCTCTAGAGCGAACTGGAAGCGCGGGTTGTGGAGCGCTCGTGCGGCACTCTGGGCGATGCCGAGGTCTTGGAGTAGTCGAACTCGCATCACCCACAACAGCACTTCTCCGCACCAATGGCGGCGAGTCGCGCTTGCACCCTTATCTGCCCCACCGTGGGAGACCCCAGTGCGGGCACGATTGACGACTGTGGGAAAGTCCGGAACCTCTTTGAGGATCCGCTGGCCAAGTACTCCAGTCGATGACACGACATCGATGATCTGCTCTTTGAGGGTCTTGTCGTTACGCCCCCTGATCACATTCCCCGCCCACTGCACGTGCACATCGGGCAGACCGGCCGCCTCGAGTGCTGCCACGACCTGCGCAACGCGTTCCTTGTGCTCGCCCTTGGGTACGTCTTTTGCTGCCGAACTCGTTCTTCTTGGCCTTGTGATACGCCTCAAGGCTTTGGAAGAACGAGGCGTACCGGTGGGCCGAGTAAATAAACGGCGCGTAGAACGGCGCGTGCAGCAAAGCGAGAACTGGCTGAAGGCCCTCGTGCTGGTCAAACCAGAACGGTAGGAGCTCAGTAAGAGGTAGGGGAGCAAGGCCCGCAGTGAGCAGGGTGGGTGCGGTGTAGGCGGAGATACTCGTCAGCGTCGGAGCATTGCTTGGTGTGAGCGTCCTGAAGTAGACCGGATGCCACGTGTCGCTCTCTGCTGGACGCAACTCCACGTCAACCATCCGCAGTCGTTTACTCAAGAACAGGATCAGGAGATCGCGGAAGGGACGGAGGTATGTCTCAAGCAGCTCCGACCATGTCTGAGGGGAGTCAGGTTCAGCGGAGAAGGCGCACCAGCGGTTCACTGATACGTGGGCTTCGTCGGACGAGCCGATCACGCCGCTTCTGATAGCGAGAGAGGCACTTCTCCAGGTCGTCGCAACGGACTCGGCGACCTTGGTGTCAACGAAAGTTCCCCGCGGGTCTGCCTGCCTTCTGCTAATCGATGGAGCCCCGACCCAGTCCGCCAGGTGATCGAAGTCGGATCGGATTCCGCTGAACTCGGCATGCGGAAGATGCTCGCCAACTACCGCCAGATCTGCATCGAATGTCTGCTCCTGAAGGTCAGGCCATTGGCTGATCATGCCGTAGGAATCAATCAGCGTAATGGGGCGCTGCTTGTGGTCGCGGCCGTGGATGATGGGACGAATGCCCCATTCGGCCTCCCCGGTCCCTCGCTGGGGCCCTCCTCGCCCAGCAGCGCACCGTACAGAGTCAGGGCCAGACCGTCTTCGGAGAAACTGAGCTTCCCCGTTGTGGGTGCCCCTCCCGGGAGCCACCAGGATCCGTGCACCTCGAAGTTTTCCATCACCGAAGTCTGCCGGATCGGTTCAGAAGCATCACATGGCCGTTCCTGGGCTTCCGTTCAGGGTCAGAGCCACATGCCCCAAGCCGACAGCGCGGCGGCCGCCGCGAGGGTGGCCGCCACAGTCCACACGACCGATATCCGTGGGAAGCGCTGTGCCGTTCCGCCTGTCTCGGCACGTGCTGAGCCGCGTCGGTGCGCGACTGCAACGGGCGCGGTGACCGTCACGGAGGAGTTGTCGCCTGTGACGATGTTGATGTTCTGGAGTGCTTGAGCGACCTGGTCCGGTGTCGGGTCCTGCTGGCCGTGCGGCATGGCGGCCCGCAGCTCGCCGACCAGCTGGACCAGCCGGGTACGGACCTGGTCCAGGGCCCCCTCCATGGCCGACGGGTGCACAGCCCAGTAAGCCTGAGCACCTGCCGGGAAGAGTTCTGGCTCATGAATACGGCTACTTCGGCAGCTACAGCCGGAGCGAGTTGCACCGTCTGACCTGGATGCCGGGCAATGAGCGACTCGATCTGGCCGACACCCTGCCCGAAGCGGAGCGCGTCGCCCAGACTCTTCCGGGCGAAGTCCGGCAGGTCGAACATGCTGACCGGCTGTTCCCGGAACTGGAACATCCCCGTGAGGCCGTCAATGACCAAGGGTGCCGAGATCCTGCGGTAGTCGGGGATCGGCACGTTCGTGCCCTCGTAGCCCTGGAGCTCCCGCAGCGCCCAGGTGCGTAGCGGTTCGGAGTGAGCATGCCCGCCCAGAGCGATCACCTGGCGCAGGATCGGGGCGAGCGGACGGCTCTCGTTGAGGACGTCGTCCTCCAGTCGATCCAGGCGGCTGCGGCGGAGTCTCACTTCGCCACGATGACGCCGACGATCGTCGCCACTGCCGCGACGGCGGTCCAGATGACCGAGGTGCGGTGCCACCAGGGCTGAGGAGTCGCGGGCGCGGGATCGTTGACGTTGGCGCTCGCGGTGCCGCCGCGGTCGCGTTCGGCGCGGTGATGTGGAGGTGATAGATGCGAGTGTGGTCGAGGATCAGGGCGTGGGCGCCCTGGTGCAGGAACTGCGCGGTGAGGGTACGCAGGATGGTCGTGCCGCCGCCGGCGCCGCTGCAGACCGCGGTGGCGATATCGACGGCGATCGCCGTTCCGTCGGTGCCGATGCCGATCAGTGCGGCAGAGGCGAGCAGCGCCTAAAGCTGCTCACGCAGGCCGGGATCGGTGAGGCGCAGCAGCTTCGGGCGGGTGGTCGAGCCGCTCGTACAGCGCCTGTTTGAGCTGGTCGGCGTCCCCGTGCCACGGCGAGTGTCCGGGAGCCGTCAGCCATGCCGTCACAGCTGCGCAGGTGCCCGTGCAGCCGGAGACGCGGTTAGCGGCGCTCCTTGGACGTGCCAGGGGAAGCGGTCAGCATCTACGCCACGTCCGTGCTGGGCCGGCTGACGGCATTCGCCGATGCGGTCTATCAGGTCGAGATTTCGGCGCTGTGGGTGGGTGTTCCCGGCCGGGAACACCCACCCACAGCGCCGAAATCTGTTCCCATCTGTGGAAACGGCACCGTTCCCGTTCCGCAACACCCACGAGTACTTGCAGGCTTGTCCGTGCAGCAGGACACGAATGACACCAGCCGCTACACGCCGCAGCAAGGGGTTCGTTGTGAACCGTACGTTGCTGACCACCCGGTCGGCCCTCATCCTTCTCCTCGCCGTCCTGTGCGGCATCGGGACAGGCATCCTGACCACCTTCGCGGGAGCGGGCCCTGCAGAAGCGGTCCTGTCCGGTATGACGGGCCTCTGCCTTGCAGTGCCCTTCTTCAACACGCTCATCGACTGACATCCGCACACACTGTCGAAGCAGACGGTCTTGTTAGGCCCACTGCATCGCACACCAGAGCACGACTGTTTCGGAAAGTGGAACCGTATAAAGGTCCGCGAAAGCGGCCACGGAAAGGCAGAGGGATCAGTGGGGAATCACGGGACCGACGGTGATGGGGTTATTTTCAATGACACGGAGGACCCAAAAGGTTTCAAGAGCCTGCCGGACGATCTCTCTCCGGAGGTTCGCGAGCTGGCTCTGGCGATGCGGCGACTCCTCAATGCCACAGGGAGGTCGCTGCGTGATTTTGCCGCCTACCATCACACGAGCGCCGCTTCTGCCTCCCGCTACCTCTCAGGCGAGCGCATTCCAGAGAAGCAGTTCCTCGATGTCCTGATGAAGTCCGCCTGCAACGTGCTTGGGCAGGAAGTCACCGCCGACATGCAGGGGCATCTCTATCGGCTCCACCGTGAGGCGCTGCTGGCCGCGCAGCCCACCAGGTACCGCGAGCAGATGGCTAGTGATCGCCTGGAAGACGCGATCCTCCAGAAGGAGCAGGGCGAGCTGCAGATCCACGACCTTCAAACCGACGTGTCCGCCCAGAGACGCCAGTTGCGCGAACTGGAAGTCAAGATTCAGCAGATCGAAGCGGCCTGCGCGGAGGAACGGCAGCACCTCGGGGCTGAGGTTGAGCTGTACCGCTGTCAGAAGGACGACCTAAATGAGCAGTGTGAACAGCTGCGCGAGAAGATCCGGGATTTGGAGATCGCGCTGGAAGAAGCGGTGGCAGAACGTGATGCTGCGCAAAGCCGATGTGTGGAACTGGAGGCGGAGCTCGCTACCGCGCAGGATCTGGCAGAGCGTGAAGAACTGAAGCGGCAGGCCGCCGAAGAGCGGCTGCACTTGGCGAAGGCGGCTAACGTCGCCGAGCAGCATCTCGCAGATCTTGAGCGGATCCAGCTAGAGGCCGAGCAGATGCGTATGGAGGCCGCCAGGGACGCCGCTGCCCAACGCGAGGAGGCAGAGGCGGTGGCCAAGAAGATCATCGAAGAAGCCTCGACCAGGGTGACGAAGATCCGGCCCTCGATGGTCAAGAGGTCCACGGCACTGCGCCGGTTACGGGACGCGGCGCTGGAAATCGCAGATCAGCGTTTGCCGATGGTGATCGACCAGCTCTCCCGTACCGATCCCGGTCGCGTGGATACCCGGGTCGCGCCCATCCCGATCACCACCACGGACGAGATCGGCGAGGTCGCCCGCGCCTTCGACCGGGTCCATCGCGAGGCCGTCCGGCTCGCCGCCGAGCAAGCCCTGCTGCGCGGCAACATCAGCGCGATCTTCACCAACCTTTCGCGCCGTAACCAGCGGCTGATTGAGGGCCAGCTGACCGTGCTCACCGATCTGGAGACCCGCGAGGCAGACCAGGACCGTCTGACGGACCTCTTCAGGCTGGACCACCTAGCGTGCCGTATGCGTCGCAACACTGAGACCCTGCTGATCCTCGCGGGCGAGCACCCCGGCCGCCGCTGGGACCAGCCCGTCCCGCTGATCGACGTCCTGCGCGCCGCCTGCTCCGAGGTGGAGCAGTACAGGCGCATCCAGCTCTCCGGCATTCCGGAGGCCGAGATCCACGGCCGCGCCGTAGCCGACCTCGTACACCTGCTCGCCGAGTTGCTGGAGAACGCCACCACGTTCTCCTCCCCGCAGACCAAGGTCCGCGTCACCGCGACCCGTCTCCCCGACGGCCGCGTGATGATCGAGATCCACGACAACGGCACCGGCCTCACCGCCGAGGACTTCGCGGACATCAACCACAAGCTGGCCACCCCGCCGACCATGGACGCCGCGATCTCGCAACGCATGGGCCTGTTCACGGTCGGCCGACTGTCCGACCGGCACGGCATCCGCGTCCAGCTCCGCCCCTCGGGCGAGCAGGCCGGCACCACTTCGCTGGTCATGCTCCCCGCCTTCATCGTCCCCGGTAACGACGGCCCACGCGATTCCCACTCCGTTTACCAGGTCATCCCGATGCAACATCCACGACAGCAGCAAGACGTGGACACAATGTGATCGTCACTCAGTCTGGCTTCGACGCAGCCGCAACCGCTCTGCGCTGTGCCTGGTGAACCTTGCGGTTCGCAGCCGCCGGGCGGGCCGGGGCCGGTCAGTCAAGTTCGGTGGCGCCGGAGGCGGCGCGAGGCCGGTTGCGTGCCCAGCGCTTGAGGTCACCGACATGGTAGATGGGGTTCGGCGCCGCGCTTAACCGCGAAGTGGGGGAAACTCGGGTCGTGGGAGCGGGCGTAGCGCAGGGCGGCGAGGGTGATCTCCGGCAGGTGGCGTTCATGGGCCTCGCGCCACCCTCCCCGCCTGATCGTCGGCCGCTGTGGCACCGCCCCTCTGGCTGTCGCAGGCACCCGCTCGCCATTTATCGTCAAGGTGACGTTAATCATGCTAGGGTGATCCTACGAGATCAACTGCTGGCACCGCGTTGACAATTCGTTGGTCCTCATGGTGCTGAACGGAGAACTGCCATGGCCACTGCCGCCCCCTCACCGGCTGCAAGCCCGGTTCCTACCGCAGGCCCCCTGCTCACCCCGGCCGGTACCGCGCTTGCCCCGCAGGTGGCGCTCGCCACGAGCATGCACGCCAGCCCTGGCGTCTACGCACTACTGCTCGGTTCCGGCGTCTCGACCGGCGCCGGCGTCAAAACCGGCTGGGGCATCGTGCAGGACCTCGTCCGCCGCGCCGCCACCGCGCAGGACGCGGACAACGCGTCTGCGAGCGATGAGGCTGCGCGCGATCCAGAAGCGTGGTGGAGGGAGCACTGTGACGGCGAACTGGGCTACTCCGACCTTCTGGGTATGCTCGCTCCCGCTCCCAGTGCCCGCCAGGCCCTCCTCGCGCGGTACTTCGAAGCCGACGACAACGATCAACAGGCAGGCCTCAAACTGCCCGGCGCGGCACACAAGGCGATCGCGCAGCTGGTGCTGCGCGGCAGCGTTCGGGTGATCCTTACGACAAACTTCGACAAGCTCACAGAACACGCCCTGCAGGACGTCGGGATCTCTCCCCAGGTCATCCACCAGCCTGCCCAGTTCACGGCCGCCACGCCGCTGGTCCACAGCCGCGTCACAGTCATCAAACTGCACGGCGACTACCTGGACCTGGACTCCCGCAACACCGTCGACGAACTGTCCGTCTATCCCGATGAGCAGCAGCAGTTCCTCGACCGTGTCCTGGACGATTACGGCCTGATCGTGTGCGGCTGGTCCGCTGACTGGGACCACGCCCTGGTCAGGGCGATCGAAGGCACGCGTTCCCGCCGCTACCCCTTGTTCTGGTCTCACTACGGCGCCCTCGGCGACACTGCGGCCCAGCTCACCGCCCAGCACCAGGCCACTCTCATCCCTCGTGTGAGCGCCGATGAGTTCTTCCCTGACCTCCTCCAGCGTCTCGAAGCCCTCGACCGCCTGGCTGCCGCACCCGTCACCCGCGATATCGCCGTGGCCCGCCTCAAGCGCACCCTGCCCGACCCCATCCGTCGCATCGAGTTGTCCGATCTGATCGACCAGACCACCACGCAGATCCTGGACCGAGCGACCCCCAGCAACTATCCGCTCGCCAACACCTCATATGCCGACAGCGTCCGCAGGTACCGCGCCGACAGCGACGTCCTGCTCCACCTCCTGGCCAACGGGGTCTTCCACGACGACGGCACCCACGACGCCTTGTGGCTCCGCGCCATTGAACGACTTACCCGCATTCGCAGCAGCTTCTCCGGGGGCTTCAACGAGAACCTGGAGGCTCTACGGCACTACCCGGCCCTCCTCGCGACGTGGACCATGGGCGTGGCCGCAGTCGTCGCCCGCCGGGAAGAGGTCGTGGCGGGCCTTATGGCCAGGCCGAAGTGGACCACGCGCACGGGCACGACGAAATCGCAGGCTCCCTCCGTGTATCTCCACCCCTGGCGGGTCCTGCCCGGCGAGCTGCGCGAAGTGTGCCCGCCCGCGCCCGGGAAGAAGTGGTTGTATCCCCAGAGCCACCTGCTGCGGCAGGAGGTACGTGATCCGCTCCGGCTCATCGAACCGGACGACACGGCCTACAAGGCCGCCTCCAGCCGCTTTGAATTCCTCGCGTCCATGATCGCCATGGACGATGACGATGAGTACAGCCGCGACCCCTGGCCCGGTGAATTCCTCACAGGCGAGAACTGGAGTTACGACAGCGGCGTAGCGAGGACCATCGAGCAAGAGCTGACACCCTCCTGGCCCCTGCTGCAAGCCGGCGCGTTCAGCGGCGACCTTGACCGGGCCAAGGCGGCTTACACCCGCCTCATCGAATGGCGAGCGCAAAACCACCGAGGTTTCTAGCGCCCCTCAGGTCCCCCCGGTCACCGCGCCGGACCGTCCGGGGCAGCGCAGCCGCCGATGTCGACCCCAGTGTGGTCGGCGTGCGCCGTCGCCGGTGCGGCGGCCCTCAGAACGTTGTGGCGGTCGGATCCTGCCGGAATCCTGCGGCGATCTCATGGTGGCGTGCGGGCACCGTGTTCGGGCCGAGGCGGACGTAGAACTCCTGGCGCTGCCCGTCGCGGCAGGCGTACATCTGGCCCCCGCCGGACACCTCGATGGCGAGGACCTTCTTGCCGTCATGGTCGATCACGCGTGGCTCGTAGGGCGGTACCGGCTCCAGGGTGTCCCGGATCATGCCCACGACCTGGAGAACCTGCTGGTCGACGGTCGGCTTCTCGGGCAGGCCCACGATCTGGAGGTCGTCGCGGACGCCGATCAGGAGGGTGCCGCCGTCCTGCGATGCGAAGGCGGCGATGGTCTTGAGCACCTTCTTCCGCGATTCGCCCTCCGGGACCTCCTGTTTGCACTCCAGGTGTTTTCCCTCTCCGTTCGCAAGGAGAAGCTCCAGCTCCGGGCCGGGCTGCTCCCAGACGACCGAGGCATCGCGGGCGCGCCCGTACGTGGGAGCCGGGAAGTGGCGCCAGTCCAGCCACTGGTCCTCGCGGCGGAGCATCAGCAGGCTGTCGTGCGCGAGTCCGTTGGGCAACGCGAAGCGGTAGGCGCCGGCGCCGTCGACGGATTGGAGTTCGTTGCCCGCCGCCCAGCTCAGCTCGAGTACCGCGCCGTCCAGGGCCTCGCCGTCGGCAACGGCTGTCAGCAGGTCGGGCCCGATGGTGATCTGTGAAAGCCAGCCCGCACGCTGCGGCTGGACGATGCGCCACAGGTCCGAGCGGCCCGCGTTGCTGTCGTGGGGGCGCTGGTGGAGGAAGGCGCTGAGGGCCTGGTCGAAGTTCAGGAAAGAGGGGCCGTCCCCGACCAGCAGGTCGTGGCCGGGCTGGAGCGTGTTGGCGTCCCGGTTGATGGTCCACTCGCTGCGCGGCCACGGCGTGGTCACCCGGTCCCACTCTTGCTGGCCGCGCAGCCGAGAGGTGGAGGCGCTGGAGGGCGGCGGGCCGGGGGCGACGACGTGGAGACCGTGGATGTCCTGGTCGTCGCCCCGCAACAGCGCGGCGACCGCCGGGCCGGGCAGGCGCAGTTCCAGGAAACTCGCCGTGCTGTAGCGCCAGGCCCGCTCCGTCACCGGGGTGTCGTCGTCCAAGGTGACCTGGCCATGGTGCAGTCGCCACTGCTGTGCGTCCGCGACCAGGGCCAGCCGGACGTTCACGGCGGCGCGCTCGCTGAGCATCCCCACCAGTACGGCCGTGTCCGTCTGCCCGTTGTTCGCCATGCCCGGCTTCCCTCTCCCCGCAGCGTGTGGAGCCGAACCAGGCGCATCGTCACGGCCCGTGCTCCCGAGCAGGCTACGCCGCAGGTACGTGAGCGGGAGGCCTGCTGCTCCAGCTCCAGGCGGTAGCCGAGCAGCGCGAGGCCGGCGACCGCGGCGCAGTGCGGCGTTGCCCACCCGCGTGGGTTCGATTCCGCGCCTCCGATTCGAACGATCCGACTCGAATTCGAGTCACTCGGACCCGGCTTTTGTGGGGACGCCAGTGCGAGGACGGTCCCATCAGCAGGATGGTCTTGTTGGGCGCAGTTGGGGCTTGAGAGGGGATCGAATGCCTACAGGAGTGGCTGTCGTGTGCGACACCGATGACTGCTTCGCTGTGTATCTGGCGGTGGAGACCGGCGACGATGAAGACGCGCGTTCTGCCTCCGAGGTCTCGCAGCTGGCGCGTGACGCCGCGCAGGGCGAGGGGTGGGTGGTCAGCTTCGGCTTCCGGCAGCCGGTGATGACCTGCCCGGGCTGCGCGGACGGCCGGGGCCCGGTCCGCGAGCGCGGGGACTGCCGGCGGTGCATGGGTCGCGTCGATGCGGAGTCCAGGTGCGTGTACTGCCTGCGCCAGGTAGAGCCCGTGCAGCCCGAGGCGTGACGGCGTCGTCCGGCCCTCGTTGAACAGCACGACTCCATACACCGGGCCCCGGGGATGCCTTCACTCCCCGGGGCCCGTGGTGTGTCCGGACGCGGGTCAGATCTCCCCGGCCGCGGTGGCGGTGAGCCAGCCGGCGGCTTCAGCGTCGGTCATCACCGGAATGGTCATCGTCGGTCGGGGGATTGCGCAGAGGGCGGGAGCGCCAGGTCGAGGAGGGCATTGAGGGTTTGGCGGTCGAGGCCGCTGTCGAGGTGGAGGGAGCGTCGTAGAAGGTCTCCGACGTCCTTGGGGTCGAGTCCGAAGCGCACGCGAGCGTCCAGGCAGATCTCGCCGAAGAGTGCGGGGGCGAGTTGGGGCTCTCGCAGGATGTACCAGTCGATGAGGTGCACGACATCGCTCCGGATGTCGCCCAGGAAGACATCCTTGGAGTCGTCGAGGTCTTCGGCATCCCGGGCGAGTCCCCCGAGGACCGCTTCGATGATGGTGGTGCGCACGGCGTCGAGGGGGATGAAGCCGTCGGTGTCGTCGTTGATGGCGACGGCGGGCCACCAGGCCAGGTGCGCGGCCTGCTCCTCGCGCCTCGTACTGCTGCCACGGGTGAAGAGGCGGTTCTTCTTGGATTCCTCTGCGTCCTCGAGGCTGTCGGCGATGATCTTCGTGAGGCGGTTGTGGTCCTCGACCAATCCCCGGGGCTGCTCGGTGCCAAATGTCGTCGTGGCGGACAGCAGCTTCTCTGGGCCGTGGGTCCGGCGGTACTGCTCGGCCCAGTCACGGGCGACTGGTCGCGACCACCGTGGCCCCTCGGCCGTCTCGGCCTGTGGCGGGGGCAGGTCCTTGCGCCCGTGTTTCGGATGCGGCAGGTCCTCCAGCTTCAGTTCGGCGATCTGCGCCAGGCCGGCGCGGTCGACGAGACGGGCCGGGTCGAGTTCCGGTGCCTGGAGATCGACGGTGCACTGATCGAGCGGCCTGGAGCCGGGCGTGCGGTGGGAGGCCCAAAGGGCGAGATGCTCTCGCCAGTGCGGCAGCGGTTCCTCCGGGGCCGTGAAGTCGGCGATCTTCACAACTCGCGCGGTGTGTGACGTCGCCGGGCGGGCCAGGACGTCGATGGCCGTGACGGTGACGGCGTCCGCCACCGGCCGCGCGTCGTACCCCTCGTAGGCGCGGTCCACGACCAGCTGGGGCCGGTACCAGCGGGTCCCGTCCCACCAGTAGCCGCCATGCCGGTACAGGAACCCGTTGTTCCCGTACATCCACTCGTGGTGCAGGCCGCTCATGTCTCTGTCACGGATCAGCAAGACGGTCCGCCCGTGCTCGGGGTGTTGATGGACCGCCCAGGCATAGTCACGGTTCTTCGTCTCGGTGGTGAACGCCACCCATCCCCCACCGGGCAGTCGATCCGTGCGCCCCCACAACCCCTCACCCTGATTACGGCCCGTCCGCTCAATCGCGTCAGGATTGTCCAGAAGCAGCCGTTCGTCGTTGATGAACGGCAAGCCGGGAACCGGGTGATCCGTGCGTAACCCGTTGGCAACCGGTTGAATCATGCTCACGAAAGTGCCTTCCTCCTGCAGCTCTCGGGCCACCAGGGCGGATCGCACCCCGGCACGCCTGCTCCACCCCGCGGCCATCGACCTCCGTCCTCAGCACCCCTCGTATCGCTCTCGGAATGCCGCTGATAGGGGCCGCGCCGCCTGCTGATCCAATTCTGACGACACCACCCGAGCGCGTCCGATGAATCACCGAACCCGCGCACGTGGGCCAGAGCTATCCAGCCGCCGGGGTGGTGAGCCAGTCGGCGGCTTCAGCGTCGGTCATGAGTAGCACCTGCGTCCTCGGGGAGAGCCGCTGCCACATGTCGGTCGTGAACCGGGCGAGGATGACGATGGCGAACTGCTCGCGGGCGCTGGGGGCAAGGCCACCGGAGATGGCGGGTCCGTCGTAGATGCCGTGGATGCGGGCCGCACGGCCCTCGTACAGAACGGCCTCGAGGGCGGCGACGGCCGGGGACTTCCTGGGGTCGTCCTCCTGCCGGAACGCCTCCCAGTAGCGGGTGAGCTGCCGCAGGGTGATGTCGGCCCGGTCAATCACGACCATCAGTCGCGGCACGTCGTCGAGGTCGCCGTCGAGGTCGAGGCGGCGCTTCAGCTCGGAGGCGAGGCCGACCAGGCGTCGTGGATGCCGGCGACGTTGCTGCGGTGCGTCACCGTCGGCAGGTTCCTCGGTGAGGGTGCGCAGGATGGTCGTGTTACCGCCGCCGGCGCCGCTGCAGACCAGAATGTGCGGCGCGTCGTCGATGTCGACGGCGATGGCCCGTCCGTCGGTGCCGATGCCGTTCAGCGCTGCCGAGACGGGCAGCGCCTGAAGCTGCTCGCGCAGGCCGGGGTCGGTGAGGCGCAGCAGCTTCGGGAGCGCGGTCGTGGTCGTCATAGTGTGGTGTTCCTTTTCTGTGCTGTGCCTGGTGAACCGGGTGTTCTCCAGGACGACAGGGTCGGGCCGGGGCGGTCAGTCGAGTTCGGTGGTGCCGGAGGCGGCGCGGGGTCGGTTGCGGGCCCGCTTCTTGAGGTCGCCGACGCGGTAGAGGAGTTCGGCGCCGCGCTTGTCGACCGGGTCGGGGAACGTGCGGTCGTTGGCGCGGGCGTAGCGCAGTGCGGCGACGGTGATGTCCGGCAGGTGGCGTTCGTGGGCCTCACGGAGTCCCACCGCCTGGTCGTCATCGACCGGGGCTCGCGGCGACGTCGCCGCCGGGTTGCCCGGGTCGGCGACCGGAGCCGGGGCCGGGTCGGTCGTGGTCGTGGTCGGCGCGGTGCTCCAGGCGTTGGCGAGGGAGTCCGCAGGCGCGGCAGCAGGCTGAGGGTCAGGCGTGGGCGGCTTCTGCATCCGCGCCGGGCTGGCCTGCGCGGGGAGGGCTGCGGGGTTCGGGCTGTCGGCGGCCTTCTTGCCGGTGGTGGCCCACTCGCGGGCTTCGGCGTCGGTGAAGAACAGCACCTGGGTCTCGCGGGCGGTGCCGCCGATGACGACCTGGGCGCGGCCGGGGTGCTTGGTGCTCTTGGGGGCGGGGTGGATCTCGGGGCGAGCATGCGTACGTCGAGGTTCGGTCGCCGAACAAAGAGTTCCCGGTGCTGATCCTGGCCTTCCGAGGTGATCACGCGGTCGTCCATCTGATGAGTGACGCCGAGCGGATGTCTCTGCTCGTAGGAGACAGCACCGTGCCCTCGGGGGCCGAGGTCGAAGTCCCGATCATGGACGACCTCGCCGCGTTCACGGGCGACTTTGTCCTGGACACCGATCGGGCGTGGGACCTGGTGCACGACGTCACCCAGACGCGGGCGGCCGGCCCTCTGGGTGAGTGGTGTGAGTTGTAGCTAAAGGCTCGTGACACGATCACGACCGGTGCTTCTTCAGTCGCCTCCAGCAGATGAGGCTGCAGGCCAATGAGACGAAGGCGTCGTGGAGTTCGGTTCGGCGTTCCCAGCGGACGGCAAGGCGTTTGAACTGGTGGAGCAGGGCGAAGGTCTGCTCGACGACGTAGCGGAGTTTGCCCAGCCCCTTGATGTTCGGGGCGCCCTTGCGGGAGATGACCGGCAGGATCCGGCGCTTGCGCAGCTCGTCGCGGTTGGGGTTGGAGTCGTAACCCTTGTCCCCGAGCAGCGAATCGGGGCGGCGGCGTAGCCGGCCGGGACGCCCTGCCACGGGCGGGATGCCGTCGACCAGGGCGAGGGTCTGGGTGACGTCATTGACGTTGGCAGCAGTCGTGATGACCTTGAGCGGGGTGCCGCGTCCGTCGCAGATCAAGTGGTGCTTGCTGCCCGTCTTCCGCCGGTCGACCGGCGACGGACCGGTGTCGGCTCCCCCTTTTTCGCGCGGACGTGGGAGCCGTCCACGCACGCGCGGGACCAGTCGAGTTCGCCGGCCGCGTTGAGTTCGGCGAGCAGGATGAGATGCAACCGGTCGAAGGCACCGGCCTGCTGCCACCGCTCCAGGCGGCGCCAGCAGGTCTGCCCAGAGCCGAAGCCCAGCTCCAGCGGCAAGAGTTGCCAGGCTATGTCGTTGTAGAGGACATACAGGATGCCCTGCAGACACAGCCGGTCCGCCACCGGCCGTGGGCCCGGCGACCGCTCGGGCCAGGGCGGCAGCAGCGGCTCGATCAGCGCCCACAAGTCATCGTCCACGATCCACGGCCGAGTACTCACAGCATCACGAACGGCAGAATCGTCACATCAGTCACGCCCGACCAGGGCACCTCAACAAGATCGTGTTACGAGCTCGTAGGGCTCCCGCATCCGTCAGCCGCCCACCAGGGCCTAAGTGCGCTTAGCGCACGATCTGACATGGATGTTCCTCAGACCCCGGACCCGCCTCGACCTCGGCCACCTCGGTTTCGGCGGCCATCTGCGCTCGGTCGCCGGTTCGTCCGGCGCCGCCTGGGCCGTCGGCACGGACACGAACGGCGGCTCACGCCTGCTGCGCTGGGACGGAGCGACGTGGCGGGAGGCCGACTTCGCCGGACGCGGGGCGTCCGGCTCGACCCTCACCGGGGCTGATGACCACGTATGGCTGTCGGGCCGCAACAGCGACGGCTGTGTTCTGCTGATCGGCGAGGGGGACGGCTGGACCTGGCTGCCCAGGCTCCCGAGCGCCAACACCGCCACCCCGTCGGGTGTCCGCGTCACTCGCGACGGCGATGTCTGGGTGTACAACGCCGCGCTCGTCGCCCGCTGGAACCACTCGGAGTGGACCGGACTGACCGTCCCGGCCGGCTTGCGCCCCTATGTCACCGGGCTGCTCCCGGTCGCCGCCGACGACATCTGGCTCTCCGGCCACGACTACGGCGTGGGCGGCCCGCCCGGCAAGCCTCCGGGCGTCACCCTGAAGCACTGGGACGGCACCGCCTGGAGCAGCGTCACCGCGCCCTTCACCGTCGGCATGCTGACGTCGATCGTCGACGACGGCCAGGGCGGCCCCGATCGCATCGCGGGCTGGGACTTCCGGGACCAGACCCGCGCACACTACCTCCGGTGGTCGGACGCGGGCTGGGTCAGCGAGCGCGGCTCACTGTCTTCAACTCCCGTCCTGATCAGCGCACTTGCTTCGATGCCCGGCGCGGGCGGGTGCTGGGCCGTGGGTACGAACTCCTCGTACCCGTACCCGCCCGCGCAGGTCTACATCGAGCGCTGACTGATTCTTACGCGAGCCGGATCACGTTCCACGACATCGGTTCGAGTACGGCGGTGAGGGTGCCGTCCGTGAGCGCGGTGCCCTCAACCGTATGCGGGACGACCCGCTCGGGCTCGGCGAGGGTGTTGCGCGCGTCCGGGTTGGCGTCGGCGAGGGCGCTGTGCTCCACGACGGACGTCAGGTCCAGGCCGTTCAGGGCGACTTCGAGGGGCAGCGCCTCCGTCCGGCTGCGGTTGACCGCGAAGACGGTGACGCTGCCGTCCTCGGCGCGCACGGCGGTGGCGTGCAGCAGGTCGGCCTCGCCGTACTTCTTCGTCTCGTACGTCGGCGAGTCCACGCGGACGTCCAGGACCACGCCGCGGCCGTACTGCGAGGCCTGGGCGAACGGGAAGAACGTCGTCTGCCGCCAGGCCGGGCCACCGGGCTCGGTCATGATCGGCGCGATGACGTTGACGAGCTGCGCGAGGCAGGCGACGGTGACGCGGTCGGCGTGCCGCAGCAGTGCGATAAGCAGCGAGCCGAAGACAACCGCGTCCATGACGCTGTAGTTGTCCTCCAGGAGGCGCGGGGCCTCGGGCCAGTCGTTCTGCTCGATCGCCTGCGCGTGCTCCTCCCACTCACGCAGGTACCAGACGTTCCACTCGTCGAAGGAGAGGTTGATCTTCTTCTTCGACTTGAGGCGGGCGCCGACGTGGTCGGCGGTCGCGACGACGTTCTCGATGAACGACTCCATGTCGACTGCGGAGGCGAGGAAGGAGTCGACGTCGCCGTCCTCCGGCCAGTAGTAGGCGTGCACCGAGATGTAGTCGACGAGGTCGTACGTCTCCTGGAGGACCGTCGCCTCCCACTCGGCGAAGGTCGGCATGGACTGGCCGGAGGAGCCGCAGGCGACGAGCTCGACGTTCGGGTCCTGCTGGCGCATCGCGCGGGCCGTCTCGGCGGCGATGCGGCCGTACTCCTCGGCCGTCTTGTGACCGGTCTGCCAGGGGCCGTCCATCTCGTTGCCGAGGCACCACAGGCGGATGCCGAAGGGGTCCTTGTCGCCGTGGCTCGCGCGCAGGTCGGACAGGGCAGTGCCCTCGGTGTGGTTGGCGTACTCCTGGAGTTCGAGCGCCTCGGCGACACCGCGGGTGCCGAGGTTGACGGCCATCATGGGCTCGGCCTGGGGGCCGACCTTGCGGAGGAAGTCGATGTACTCGGAGAGGCCGAACCGGTTGGTCTCCGTGGAGTGCCAGGCGAGGTCGAGGCGGCGGGGGCGGTCCTCGACGGGGCCGACCGAGTCCTCCCACTTGTAGCCCGACACGAAGTTGCCGCCGGGGTAGCGGATGGCGGTGACGCCGAGTTCGCGGACGAGCGCCAGGACGTCCTGGCGCAGGCCCTCCGCGTCCGCGGCCGGGTGGTCCGGTTCGAAGATGCCGGTGTAGACGCAGCGGCCGAGGTGTTCGACGAAGGATCCGAAGAGACGGGGGTTGACCTCACCGACGGTGAAGGCGGGGTCGAGGGTGAAGCGGGCGGTGGTCTTACTCATGGGGACCTTTCAGGAACGGAATTACTTGACAACGGGCCAGTCACGCACCCAGCCGAGCCTGTTCAGACCCAGCTTGGGCGTGCCGTTGTCCTCTGCGTCGTAGTAGTGGTACGCCAGCCAGTCCTGACCTCGGTCCGTGAAGACCGACTGGCCTCCCGTGCCGATGAACCTGCCGTGGCCGGCCAGCAGCAGGTCACCGCCGCCCTCCAGCATGGGCTTGCCTGTGCTGTCCGTGTAGGGACCCGTCACCGACGTGGACCTGCCGACCCTGATCTTGTACGTGGAATTCACGCCCGAGCAGCAGGCGTCGTAGGACGCGAAGAGGTAGTAGTAGCGGCCGTGCTTGACGATGTACGGGCCCTCGACCGCGTACGGGGCGTCGGGCCGGGTGGCCAGGTGGTGGACCGTGTTGCCCTCCACAGCCTTGCCGGTCACCGGGTTCAGCTCGACCATGCGGATGCCGGTCCAGTAGGAGCCGAAGGCCATCCACAGCTTGCCGTCGGCCCTGATGACGCCGGGGTCGATGGCGTTCCAGGAGTCCGTGCGCTCGGAGCTGAAGACCTTGCCCTGGTCGGTCCAGGTGCCGGGGAGACCGGACGGGGACGTGGCCACGCCGATCGCGGAGTGGTTGGTGCCCCAGGACGAGACGGCGTAGTACAGCCAGTACTTGCCTGCCCGGTAGGAGATGTCCGGCGCCCAGGGATCGCCGGTGTCGTTGTACGCGTACCACCAACTCGGCGGCGCGGCGAAGGCGTTGCCCGCGTCGTCCCACTGCTTCATGTCCTTCGACAGCCGGGCGCCGATGATGCCGCCGGTCGAATAGGCGACGTACTGGCCCGACTTGAGGTGGATCACCGTCGGGTCGTGGATGATCTCCTGGCCGGTGATCGGCTTCGGGTCCCGGTAGGTCACGTCCGCCTGTGCCGTGCTCGGCAACAGGGCGACTACGGCCGCGGCGAGCAGCGCGGCGAGTCTGAACTTCTTCAACTCAGGCTCTCCTTTATGGAGTTACTGTCCGGCCAGGCCGGTGTGGGCGACGCCGGCCACGATCTGGCGCTGGAAGAAGACGAAGACGACGATCAGGGGCAGGCCCGCCATCAGGCCGCCGGCCATGAGCTGGGCCCACTGGATGCCGTAGGAGTTCATGACGGTCGCGATGCCGTTCGGCATGGTCATCAGGTCGGGGTTGTTGGTGACCATGTAGGGCCACAGGAAGTTGTTCCACGACGCGATGAAGGTGAAGATGCCGACCGCCGCGAGGGATGGGCGGGCGAGTGGGACCACGATGGTGAAGAAGACCCGCCAGCGGCCGGCGCCGTCGATGAAGGCGGCCTCCTCCAGTTCGCGCGGGACGCCCTGGAAGAACTTGTAGAGGATGTAGACCATCGCGGAGGGCGCGCACTGCGGCAGGATCATGCCCCAGTAGGTGTCGACCATCCCCATCTGCTGAACCGTGGTGAACAGGGGGACGCCGAGGACGGCCGGGGAGATCATCAGGCCCGCCATGACCACGCCCATCAGGACGCTCTTGCCCCTGAACTCCGTGCGGGCGAAGCCGTATCCGGCGAGGGCCGCCACGGTCAGCACGACGGCGGTGACACAGACCGACACCACGAGGGAGTTCACGAACCAGTTGGTGACGTTGCCGGTCTCCCACAGCGCCTTCCACGCCTGGACCGTCCAGACCTTGGGCAGCCAGTGCGGTGGGATCTCGGCGGCCTCCGTTTCGGACTTGAGCGAGGTGAACAGGGCCGCGGCGATCGGCGCCACGAACACCGCGGAGACGGCGACGCCGATCAGGGTGAGCACGATCTGGCTGGGGGTCCAGGAACTGCGGGGCTTGAGCCGTATCTGGGTGCTGCTCATCGGGCGCCCTCCTCACGGGTGCGCAGCAGCCACATCCGCGCCAGGGCGACGACTGCGATGATCACGAAGAAGATGATGGACATCGCGGAGGCGTAGCCCACGCGGTAGCTGGTGAAGCCCTGTTCCAGGGTGTACTGCACGAAGGAGCGGGTGGAGAGCTCCGGGCCGGGGCTGAAGTCCATCATCACGACGGCCTGGTCGAAGAGTTGCAGCGAGGCGAGGATCTGCAGCGCGATCACCAGGCCGGTGATGTTGCGCAGCATCGGCAGGGTGATGTGGACCATGCGGTGCCAGGCGTTGGCGCCGTCCAGCTTGGCGGCCTCGTAGAGGTGGTCGGGGATGCCCTGGAGGGCGGCGAGGTAGAGCAGGAAGCTGAAGCCGACGGTCCACCACAGGGTCTGGATGACGATGGCGAGCATTGCGTACGACTTGTCGGTGAGCCAGGGCGTGTTGATGCTTAGGGTCTCGTTGAACAGGCCGATGCCCTGGGTGAACAGCCACTGCCACATGTTGGCGGCGACGGTTGACGGCAGCAGGAACGGGACGAAGAAGCACAGCCGCCACAGCCACTTACCGCGCTCGATGTTGTGGGCGAGCATCGCGAGCAGGAAAGCCAGAACGGTGATGCAGGGCACGACGAGCAGCGTGAAGTACGCACTGTGGCCGAGCGCGTCCCACATCAGCTGGTCCTGGAAGGCCTCGCGGTAGTTGTCGAAGCCGACGAAGCTCGCGCCCTCGCCGGAGATGTTGGCGTCGGTGAAGCTGAGGTAGACGCCGCGCAGCAGCGGCCAGATCA
The DNA here is from genome assembly GCF_055575575.1 of Streptomyces sp. NPDC034049. Classification (NCBI taxonomy): domain Bacteria; kingdom Bacillati; phylum Actinomycetota; class Actinomycetes; order Kitasatosporales; family Streptomycetaceae; genus Streptomyces; species Streptomyces sp. NPDC034049. Next base: position 1,920 of record NZ_JBVISJ010000028.1, on the reverse strand, counting down.
CGAACAGGACGAAGAGCAGCAGGAATGGGGCGACGAACCAGCCCCCGTGCTGGAAGCCCTGCTTGCGGCGTACGGTCGCGACCGCGGTCGCGCTCTTCGCGCGGACCGGTGCTACGGCGGTCTGAGCACTGGTCATCATGCGACCGCACCTCCCTGCGCGGCGGTCCTGCCGTCCATCGGGTTCTTGGACGCGAGGAGCTTGGTGAGATGGTTCTTCATGGTCTTCGCCGCCGAGGCCGGCTTGGCCGAGCCCATCGTCGAGGAGACGACGACCGGGCCGAGGTCCTGGGCGAGGACGCCGGTGGAGCCCGCGAACCACACCTTCGGCTCGGTGGCCTGGTGGTCCATGGCGCTGACGTACTCGTTCTGCGGGGTCAGCTTCTTGTACGCGGGTGTGGACAGGGTCGGGGTGTAGGCGGGGATGTGACCGCCGGCCGCCCACTGCAGGGCGTGCTTGACGACGTAGGCGGCGAGCCGGTGGGCGCCCTCGTTGGTGTCGCCGCCGCGTCCGGACTGGTGAGGCAGGACGAAGGCGTGCGATTCGGCGTGGGTGGCCTGCTTGCCGAAGACCGGCGGCAGCGGGGTCGCGCCGTAGTCGAGCTTGGCGCCGGAGAAGACCGGCACGGACCAGTTGCCCTCCCAGGTGAAGGGGGCGCCGTTGATGAACTGCTCGCCGGTCGGGGCGCCGGGGATGACGTATCCGTCGGTAACGTGGCGGCGTAGGAACTCCAGGACCTGGGTGGCCTTGTCCTCGTCGAAGAGGACCTCGGTGTTGGCGTCGTTGAACCACTGGCCGCCGAGCTGGGTGTAGAAGGCGACGAAGAACCACCACTGGAAGTTCTGGTCGTTGGTCCACAGACCGATCGTCTGCAGCCCCTTCTTCTGGGCCGCCTTGGCCTTCTTCAAAACATCGAACCACTCGTCGGTGGAGGTGACCGGGATCATCCGGCCGTCGTCGCCCAGCAGGCCGGCCTTCTTCAGCACATCCTTGCGGTAGAAGCAGAGCTGGACGTGGATGTCGAGCGGCAGGGCGTAGAGCTTGCCGTCGATGACGCCGCGTTTCCACAGCGCGGGGTTGAAGTCCTGCTGGCGTATGCCGTACTTCTCGAGGAGGCCGACGTCCCAGGGGTCGAGGAGGCGGCCCGGTGAGAAGCCGGTGACCCGGCCCATGTGCATGACGCCAAGTTCGGGGGCCCGGTTGCCCGCGGCTGCCATGGCCAGCTTGGTGTAGAAGGGGTTGCCCCACTGGAGGGTGGAGTCCTCCACGTCGATGCCCGGGTTGGCCTTCCGGAAGGCGTCCAGCATCGCGATCATGTTCGCGCCGTCACCGCCGCTGAAGAGGTTCCAGTAGCGGACACGGGTGTCCGCGCTGGAGGCGAGCGCGTCGGCACCCGTGCCCAGGGCAGCGAAGCCGAAGCTGCCCGCGACCGCGAGGCCGCCTGCCGCGGCAAGAAGTTGCCTGCGATTCAGGTCAGGTCGTCCCATGCCCTGCCCTATCTGTTCGAAGCTCAGTGATTCCGATGGATCAGCGACCGCGTTCGGTATTTCGGATGTCGCCCGCAAGGTCGAACGGACCGTACGATTGCAGCGCTGCAACGTCAATGGTTCGGACAAGAAGTTTGGGCGGGACTTTTGGACAGGGCTTCCGAAAGACGTCGGTCGGACCTCGGTCTTTCTCGGTTGAACTACCGTCTCTAGAGGGCATGACGCGAACCGCCGCGGAGCGTAACCTCAGAGCCTGTATCGGGCTGCTGACCAGCGGGCGAAGGGGGTGCGATGGACATCGCGGGCGCGCGCACCAGGGCGGCCCGGGTCGCTGCGTCGTTAAGAGCTCGTTTCATTTGGTGGGTTATGGACCGGTATCCGACACGAGTTGAGCCAGCTGGCGCAGGCGTTGGCAGTAGCAGAGGCCGTCTGCTT
>NZ_JBVISJ010000027.1:0-51915 GCF_055575575.1 Streptomyces sp. NPDC034049 | reverse complement strand
CAAGAGCCCGATCGACTACGAACACGACCACCGAGCCAGCCTCACCGAGGAACTGGCTGCATAGGAAGGTCTCCACGTTCGGAGGGGATTGACACTACGTCAGGCCTGGCGGCCTGCCTATTCATCTTGAACCCGTGCTGTTCAGGCAGCACCTCACACGGGTTCGCCGGAACATGTGCGCTTTCGTGAACGCTTCGTTGGAGGCGATGGCGATACTGTTCTTCTCCTCCCTCTCGGTCAGAACCTGGAAGAGCATCTCGGCGCCGCGGCGGTCGAGTTCGAGGTAGCCGAGCTCGTCGATTTCGAGTAGGTCGACGCGTCCGTAGCGGGCGATGGTCTTGCCGAGCTGCTTGTCGTCGGCGGCCTCGACCAGCTCGTTCACAGGCTGGCTGCGGTGGTGTAGCGGACGCGGTAGCCGGCCATGGCGGCCCTGGTGCCCAGGCCGATGAGCAGGTGGGACTTGCCTGTTCCTGAGTCCCCGATCAGACACAGCGGGTAGCCCTTGGTGATCCAGTCGCAGGTGGCGAGGTTGTGGATGACGGCCGGATCCACGTTGGGGTTGGCGTAGTCGAAGTCGCGCAGGGACTTCTCGCGCGGGAAGTGGGCGGCCCGGATGCGGCGTTCGGCCCGGCGTCGGTCACGGTCCTCACACTCAGCCATCAGCAGCTCGGCAAGGAAGCCCGCGTAGGACAGCCCCTCGCGTTCGGCGCGGGCGATGGTGTCGGCGGCCTGCGAGCGCATGGTGGGCAACCGGAGCATGCGGCAGGCGGTGTCGATCGCGGCGTCGGACGCCTGGGCGGTGAGGGCGTGATGAGCGGCAGTCATGACGAGTCCTTCCGGTGCAGATGGAGCAGTTCGTCCCACTGCTCCAGGCGGGGCAGGGGGCGGGCGTCTTCGGGCAGAGGGCTGGACAGGCGGTGCGCAGTGAGGTGGCTGACCTGCGGCAACTGCGGATCGGCAGGCTTTGGCCGGTCGGGGGCTGCCGGGGCGGCGGTCACGGTGGGAGCCCGGCCGTCGGCCTGCGCGGCCTTGCGGGCTTCCAGAGCGACCACGTCCTCGCTGCACGTGCCCAGCGCGATGGCGGCGCGAAGGCCCGCGATCACATCGGCGTGCTGGAGCAGGATCCTGACCATGGCTTTCGTCCCGTCAAGTTCGCCGAGCTGCTGCTTGGCCAGTGCCCAGAACGCCTCGTGCTCGGCGGTGAAGGTGCCCTCGGCGCGGGCCTGGTGCAGTGCCTCGGAGCGGTCCAGTGCCCCGGGCTTGCGTAGCAGCACCTCCAGGTAGTGGTCCAGGACCAGGTGCTCCAGGCCCCGGCCGGCGCGCCGGATGTGGCGGGCGATCACCCGCCGGTTGTCGAAGACGACCAGCGTGTCGCCGGTCAGGTGTACGGTGACCTTGCGGTCGATGAAGCGGACCGGGACGGAGTAGGAGCACATCTTCACGGTGATCCGGCTGTAGCGGTCGACCCGCGGCTGAAAGGTCATCGCCGTCTCGAACGGATCCGGCGGCAGCGGCAGCAGGTGGGGGACCTCGCGGGCGAAGTCCTGGCCGATGGTACGGATCCGGGAGCCGATCCGGCGCTCCAGCTCCCGCTCCTCGAACCCGGCGATCTGCGCGTTGAGGTCCTCCAGCGTGTCCACTCGTGGGACCGGGGTGAGGTAGTTGCGGCGGAAGTAGCCCACCTGCCCCTCCACTCCCCCCTTCTCATGGGCGCCGCGAAGTCCCGGCTCGCAGTAGAACGCGGTGAATCCGTAGAACTCGCGCAGCGCACTCCACTTCGGGTTCTCCTCCCGCAGCCGGCTGCGGAACATCACCTTGCTGACCGCCGGGGTGAGGTTGTCGTAGCGGACCTGCCCGGTCGGCACTCCGCCCAGCACTGACAGGGCGTGCACGTGGCCCTCGAAGAATGCCTGCTGCCCGCATGAGCGCGAGATGCGGTGCACCGCCCGGCCCGAGTAGGCCATCCGAAAGGCGAACAGGTAGCACTTCACCCGCTGCCCGGCCAGGTCGACCCACACCTCCCCGAAGTCCACCTCCGCATCCGCGCCTGGCGCGTTGTGCCGGATCACGTAGCCCTCGGCCGCGGCCCCGCCCTCCTCGGCGATCGCCCGGCGGCGGGCGGCAACGAAGTCACGCACCGTCGTGTAGGGCAGCGTGACGCCGAATTCCTCCTCCAGCCGCGTACCGATCCGCTTCGCGGTGTACCGCTGCTTGCGCGGGGCTTCAAGATCGGCGCGGAGCCACTGGTCGACCGTCTTCTTGTACGGCTCCATCCGCGGCGAGGTCCGCACCGGCCGCTTCCGCGGCTTCGGCACCGGCGAGGCTAGCGCTTCTCGTACCAGACGCCGGTGCACCCCGTACTTCTTCGACAACGCCCGAATCGACAGCCCCAGCTGCCAGCTGCCAGCTGTCGCGGCGGATCCGGTCAAACAACTCTTGCTTCGACAGGGACATCCACAGCACCCACCCTCGGTGGACCACAACCACCGTTCCACCGCAAGACCCGAGGTGGGGCCACTTCGCCTCGCCACTACCCCTCAGTGCCCCCGAACGCCCCTCCAACTGGGGCCAGTTGGAGTCGCCTTGGTGGGGCCGTTGAACGCCGCCCTAGCCACTGGATGCCCGTCGGGGGTCGTTGTTGCGGGTGGAGTGTGCCGTCGCCCGGGCGAAGCCCGCGAGTGGCAGAGGGTCAAGGCATGCCTCGGCGCCGCCCGCCACCACGACATCGGCGCGGCCGAGTCGGATGAGATCCATGCCCAGGGCGATGGCCTCGGCTCCGGAGGCACAGGCGCTGACCGGGGTGTGGGCACCGCCCCGTGCTCCCAGCTCCAGACTCACGGCGGCCGCCGGGCCATTGGCCATGAGCATGGTCGCGGCGCGGGGAGAGACGTGCCGGGCGCCGGAACGTTCCAGGACATCGTCCTGGCCCAGCAGGGTCAACACGCCGCCGGTGCCGGTGCCGGTGCCGGTGCCCATCGCCACCGCCAGGTGGCATGGATCCACCTCGGGCCGGCCGGCGTCCGACCACGCCTCACCAGCGGCGATCAGGGCGACCTGTTGGCAGCGGTCCAGGCGGCGGGCCTCCACGCGTGCGAGCACGGCTGTCGGCTCACCCGCAACCGGCCGGCGATGCGCACCGGAAGCCCATCGGCCCACTCCTCCTCGATCGGCGAGATCCCCGACTCGCCGGCCAGCAGGGCGGACCAGGTGCCGGCCAGGTCGCCGCCGAGGGGGGTCGTGCAGCCGAGCCCGGTCACGGCGATGTTCATCGGCGGTTCTCTTTGCAGGGTCTGGTGGGCGAGATGTCGGGTGGACGCTGGGCCGGGGCGCTCTTGGTGGGGCGGATCGTGTCGTCAGCGCGGGGGTGTGCGCTCGATGCCGAACGGCGGACGGGGTGTGGGGGAGGTGTCCCAGCAGTCGGCTGCGGACCGAGGAAGCGACCAACCTGGGGTCGAAGAGGCCGACGGGTGAACCCATGAGGTGGTAGACACGGTCGAGCCTTCGCTGAGCCCGGGTGTTGCCGTGGGCGGCGAGGCGGTCGATCTCGCCCGACCAGTGGCCGAACAGCGTGGCGGTCAGGCCCGCGCGTCGGCCGGGCTCCAGGTGGCCCAGATCCTCACCCGTCGCGATCGCCCAGGGCAGGTCGGCGGCGCGGGCGAAGCCGCGGAGCAGCCGGCGCTCCCAGCCGGGCCCGGTACCGCGCGCGAGCACCTTGCGCAGCAGCAGCGCCTGCACAGCGGCCACCGTGATGCCCTGGCCGTACACCGGGTTGAGCGTGCACATGCTGTCACCGGTCACCAGCAGCCCCCGGCGGGCCAGTGGGGGAGCCGCTCGTAGCGGCGGCGCACGGTGCCGGTCCGCCGGTGCACCGCAACCTCGGTCACGGGGCGGGCGCGAGCGGCGAAGTCGGCCAGTGCGGGTCACGCAGCCCCCGAAGGAACTCGTCGAACCGCTCCGGGTCCCGGGGCGGCCGGTGTTCACCGGCCCCGACGGCGGCCACCAGCCAGCGGTCGCCCTCCACAGGCAACGCCACGCCTCCGGTGGGGACCAGGCGGGTCGGCAGGACGACGATGCCCGCAACGCTTCCCAGGGCATCGGCAGGTACCTCAAGGGGTTCGACCTGCTGAAACAGTTCCCCGCGCTGCGGGGGGAGGGGGACTTGGGAGAGATGGACTTCCTTCCCCGTGGCTCCGTCACCTCGCGCAATGCCTGGATCGGGCCCGCCCGCGCCCGCACCGGTCTGCACTACGACCTGTTGGACAACTGTGCCGTCCAGATATCCGGGACGAAGCGCTTCCTCCTCGCGCGCCCGGGGGACCGTCGAACGCGCGGGTGCGCTGTCCACCAAGTACGACTCCTGGGCACGCCTGTCGCGTGTGGGCCGGAACTGGCCGCGGGCGGGGGAGGGACTGCGGCCGACGACTTCTTCGCGGTGGACCTGGAACCGGGGGCCGTGCTGTATGTCCCGGCGCACTGGTGGCACGAGGTCGTGAACCTGAGCGCGGGCATCCTCCTGAGCGGCTTCTTCGGCTCCGGGGCCCACGTCGCGCGGTTGTGGACCCGGGTCGGTCTGCGCGACACCCTGCATCGTGCCGGGCTGCGCGACACGGCGGACCGCACATGTCATCCGGCCGCCCGGTGACCGCTGGTACGGCCGTCGGTTCCCGTGACTCGGTACTCGTCCGCCGCGAGGCAGCCCGTGTCAGCCGGTCGACGCCAATCGTCTCGTGCCACAGATCTGTGGAGGTGGCGGAGAGACGGATTGCTGCTGCACAGGTCACGCCTTGGTCATCTGTAGCCGAATTGACCGGATAGTTGATCATTTGGTGTCTGATCTTCATGCTTTCCCTGTCAAGAAAGCCCCGCGCTGCGATCTCGGGGCCCATCGCGGCAGGAGCGAGTTCAGCCATGGTGCGTTTTCGTCCGTCTCTGATGCGACTGCCTCGTTGTACGCCCGCGCGCACACTCCCCGGCCGGGTGGTGCTGGCCGGCAGCGAGTCCCCGCACGGGCTGCTGCCCAAGGTGGCGCAGACGCTCCCGAGGCTGGCGGGAGACGTGTCACGCTACCCCGACATGAGCGCCACCGCGCTGCTGCAGGCCATAGCCGAGCACCATGGTGTCGCGCCGGAGCGGATCGTGGTGGGCGCCGGGTCATCCGAGGTCTGTGGGCAGTTGCTGCACTCGGTCGTGGGCCCCGGTGACGAGGTCGTCTTCGGCTGGCGTTCCTTCGAGGCGTACCCGATCCTCACCGAGATCGCGGGCGGCACGGCGGTGCGCGTCCCGCTGCGTGAGCATGTGCTGGACCTCGATGCCATGGCGGAGGCGATCACCGACCGGACCCGGCTGGTCTTCGTCTGCAACCCCGACAACCCCACCTCCACCGCGGTCGGCGAGCGCGCGCTGCGTGACTTCACGGATCGTGTTCCGGAGGAGGTGCTGATCGTCGTCGACGAGGCCTACCGGGAGTACGCCGATCCGGCACTGGTCCCCGACGCGCTCGAACTGCTGGGAGACCGCCCGAACGTGGTGGTGCTGCGCACCTTCTCCAAGGCCTACGGCCTGGCGGGGCTGCGCGTCGGCTATTGCGTGGCGCCGCCGGAGATCGCGGCTCACGTACGCAAGGCGCAAGTGCCGTTCAGCGTCAGCGCTCTCGCCCAGCAGACGGCCGTGATCGCCCTGGGCGAGCACGCGGAGGTCGCCCGCCGGGCCGCCCTCACGGTCGCCGAACGGGAGCGCGTGACCCTGCGGCTGCGCGGGCTCGGACTCGACGTACCGGACTCCCAGACCAACTTCGTCTGGCTGCCCCTCGGGGCCGGCAGCGGGCATTTCGCCATGCACTGCCTCGACGGAGGAGTCGTCGTCCGCCCGTTGCCCGGCGAAGGCGTCCGCGTGACGATCGGCCTGCCGGAGGAGAACGAGGTCCTGCTCACGCTCGTGGCGAGTTGGACAGGCTGAAGCCGTGCGCCCCGGTGCCGCGAGCGGCACCGGGGCCTGTTCCCCCTTCGTCCTGGTGCGCTTCGACACCGCGGCCGGCTGACGGCGGCGTGGGAGCGACTCGACGCGGAGCCGTGCGGACGACGGAGTACAGGACCGTGGCACAGGCCTGAACGTAGAATCTGCCGCTTTCCGTCGGGCTGGGAAGATTCGGCGAGGATGCCGGTGGATCGTGCTGAGAAAGAGGAACGGACGTTGGTGTCAGAGTGGGACGAGACGGCAACACGGCTGATCGGCAGGGGCGAGGAACTCGCGCGGCTCGATGCGGTGATCGGCGGCCTCGGTCGCGATGGTGCGCCGTCCGTGATCGACATCGCCGCGGACGCCGGCATGGGCAAGAGCCGCCTGCTGAGCGAACTCTGCGCCCGGGCACGGCGGCGAGGGCTGACCGTGCTGTGCGGAAGGGCCACCGAGTACGAGCGGCACACTCCGTTCCAGCCGTTCACGGATGCCTTCGCCGATGCCGATCCCGCCTTTCTCGACTCCGACGCCGTGCCGGACGCGGCGGCACCGGCGCTGTACGGGGTGCGCGATGCGGCAGCGCGTCTTCAGGGGCGTGACCGCTTCGGCCTCTACCGTGCCGTCGCGGACGTGCTGACCGGGCTCGCGGAACACAAGGGTCTGCTCGTCGCGCTGGACGATCTGCACTGGGCGGACCCCGCGTCCCTGGAACTGCTGGACCAGCTGATCCGGCATCCGGTGCGCGGACGGGTGGCCCTCGTCCTCGCCCGCAGGGAACGGCAGACGCCGCACCCGCTCGCCGCCGCCCTGACCCGTGGCGTCGACAGCGGGGCCGTGGAGCGCATCGTGCTGGGCCCGCTGCCCGAACAGGAGTCGATCGAGGCGCTCGCTCCCGACCTGCCGCGGCACGACGCACGGCGCATCTACGCGGCAGGCGAGGGCAACCCGCTCTACCTCCTGTGCCTGCTGCACGCCCATCGGCACGGCGCGTCCCCGCCCGCCGGCATCGTCCCGGACCACGGCATCACCGTCGCCGGGGTGCCCGGCGGACTGGCATCGCTGCTCCTGGACGAACTGACCCCGCTGACGGAGGCGCAACGCCGGACCGTCGAAGCGGTGGCGGTCCTCGGGCACCATGCCACCCCTGTCATGCTTCGGCTGGCCACAGGGCACCGTACGGCGGAGCAACTCGACGACGACATCAGCGCGCTGACGCGGCGTGACCTGCTGCGCCAGGGGTCCGACAGCCGCTGGCGCCTGCGCCACCCCTTGCTGCGCGCCCTGGTCTACGAGAACGCATCCGCGTCCGACCGTGCCGGGATCCATCGCGGCGCGGCGACGGAACTGGCCGCGATCGGTGCTCCGGCCACTGAACGGGCTCACCATGTCGAGCGCTCGCTGACGGGGTGGGATCCACTGTCCGCGGCCGTACTGACCGAGGCGGCCGCCCAGTTCGCCTCCACGGCACCCGCGACGGCCGCCCATCTGCTGGAGGTCGTCCTGCGGCTCATGCCGGACACACCCGCCTACGCCCGCCGGCGCGGCGAGATCACCCTGGCCCGCGCCCGGGCTCTCGCGACCGGCGGCAGCCTCCGCGAGAGCCGGGAGCTGCTCCACGCCTTGATCAGCGGCTGCGGACCCGACGAGGCGGCGCTGCGCGGCGACGCGACCGCGCTGTGCGCCATGATGGAACGCCACCTCGGACATTCTCCCGAGGCGACCGCCCTGCTCCGGCGGGAACTGACCCGCGGCCCCGAACCCCGCCAGGCAGTCTCCCTCGGACTCGCCCTCGGCATGGCCGCCCTGAACACCGTCTCCTACCCCGCTGTCCGCGACGACATCGACCGGACCCTCGCCGTGGCCCGCTCCCACAACGACCTCATGGGAGAGCTGGGTGCGCTGGCGCTCGCTTCGCTGGGCGAGGCCTACGAAGGACAGACGGCCACGGCCGGTCGGCTCGCCGATACCGCCGCCGCTCTCGCGGACGGACTGACCGACCCCGACCTCACCGAACTGTCCGAGGCACTGGTCTGGCTGGCCTGGGCAGAAGCCCTCCTCGAACGCTACGCCGACACCGAACGCCACGCCGACCGCGGACTGGACATCGCCCGTCGAAGCGGTCAGGTCTACGTCCTGCCGCATCTGCTGAGCGCCAGGGCCTTCGTGCACCTCACCACCTGCCGACTGCCCTCCGCGCTGGCGGCGGCCGAGGAAGCGGAAGCCGTCGCCCGAGCCATCGGCAGCAGCGATCTGCTCGCCTTCACGCTGAGCTTCAAAGCGCTGATCCTCCTTGTGCACCGCCCCCTCGGCGACACCCTGGCCCTGACGACCGCCGAGGAGGCCGTCGCCACCGCCGGCACCAGCCGCCACTGGTGGGCCTCGCTGGCCGGATGCGTGCTCGGCCACACGGCCCTGGTGAGCGGCGACCCGCACCGGGCCCAGGACGCCATCCTGCGGGCCGGCGGCCCCGAACTCCTCGGCCTCCAGCCCTCCATACGCCCCGGCCAGCTGGACACCCTCGCCGCCACCGCCCTCGCCCTCGGCGACACCTCACAGGCCGAGCGCTGGGCCGCACGAGCCGCCGAGGAAGCCGACCTCATCGGGCTGCACGGCCAGCGCGGGGCCGCGCTGCGCGCCCAGGCCGCGCTCGCCCAGCACCAGGGCGACCCCCGCACGGCCGCCCGCCTCTTCGAGTGCGCCGCCCGGGCCTACGCACCGTCGGGCGCCACGCTCTGGGAGGCCTACTCCAGTCTGCTGGCCTCCACCCAGGCCCAGGCCGCGGGCGACGCTCCGCGCGCCATCGCGCTGTGGGAACGCGGCCGCCGCCTGGCCGACATCGGCGGCGCCCGCCTGCTGACCGACCTGGCAGCACTCACACGCCCACGGGACGAGGCGCCCCCCGCCCCGCCCGCCCCCACCGATCTCGACCAACTCACCGCACGGGAGCGGCAGGTCGCCGAACTCGTCGCCGAAGGACTCGGCAACCAGGCCATCGCGACCAAGCTGTATCTCAGCCGCCGAACCGTCGAGACCCACCTCTCGGCCATCTACCGCAAGACCTCCCTGCCGTCCCGCTCCGCCCTGGCCGGCCTGATGACCCGCGCCGCCCTCGACCGACGCAGATGAGGCAGCAGGCGAGCTGCCACTGACGGGGATCCCCGATGGTTCGCGACGCGCCCGACACACCGGCTTCCTACGTGGTTGCACGGATGCGGCGCAGGCTCGCGACATGCCAGGCTCGTGTGCGTTCCCCAGCTTCGCGGTGCACGCCCGTGGGGAGCAGACACGGAGGCAGGGGGAGTGGGGACGTGAGGCTGGTGACCGCAGAAGGCTGCAGGGCTGCCGTCGGCCGGGGGGTGACGGGTCGGCGCCGGGACGTCCTCTGGCCGGCGTCCTTCCCGGACGCGCCTCGGGCCCGTGTGCACGCGCACGCGCTCGCCACCCTGGTGGTCATCACCTCGGTGTGTGCGGCGTTCAAGGGGTTCTACTGGGCTGACGACCCCCAGGTCAGCCAGTACCGCGCGGGCCTGGGGGACATGACGCGGGTGATGGCGGTGCCGTTTCGGCTGATGGCTGTGCCGCTCCTGCTGATGTGCGCGGCGCTGGCGGGCGCCCTGCGGTCCTGGCTCAGGGTGCCGTACCGGGTGCTGGCCGCCGTGGCCTGGACGACGTCGGCACTCGGGATCTTCGTGGTGCTTCTGGACACCGAGCTGACGAACGACAGCGACTACTGCACGGCGAATGCGCCCGTGGATCCGATCTCGGGGAACGTGGTGGCACTGTGCCTTCTGGCGGCGTTGGCCGCCGGATCGTCGGCCGCGTGGATCGCGTGGGTGATCTCGCGTCGCCGGGCGCGGCCCGCGGCGCTGTACGCGGTGTGGCTCGCCACGGTCGCCGCCACCGTCGTACTGACCTTGGCCGTGCCGCTCCATGCGGCTCAGACCTGCGGTCCGTCCGGGGTGGGCTGAGGAGCGCCGCCCACCCCGGAGACTGCTGTCAGACGATGTCCAGATCCTGATGCGGGCCGGCCGGCAGGCCGATGTCCACCGGGTCCCCGGGGCGCACCACACCGCCCGTCACCACGATGCCCATGATCCCGGACCGGAACCGGGGCGGCCGTGCTCGTCCCGTACCACGACCTGTTTCATCAGACCCTTCTGGAACCCGTCGATCTGCGCGCACGGGTTGCGCAGCCCGGTCACCTCGACGACGGCGATCTCCCCGAGCCGCAGCCGCGTCCCCCGGGGCAGTGCGAGCAGGTCGATCCCCCGGGTGGTGACGTTCTCTCCGAGTTCCCCCGCCGCCACCGCGAACCCGGCCTGCCGCACCGCCTCGAACAGCTCCTCGTGCAGGAGGTGCACCTGCCGGAGATTGGGCTGGGAAGGGTTCTTCCTCATCCGGAAACGGTGTTTCACCGTCGCCCCGCCGTGAACGTCCCACTCCACCCCGAACCCGGCGAGCAAGGTGATGCTCTCCCGGTTCGGTTTGCTGAACGCACACGTTCCGTTGCTGCTGACCGCAGCGATCGTCCCACCCATGGGGGAAGCCCACGAGCGCGACGCCGGTCAGGCGTTCGCGGCCCACGTGCGCAGCGCCGCCTTGCTCGCGAAGTCGGCGACGTTCTTGTCCAGCGGGTCGTCGGTGTACTGGTGGAAGCGCCACTTGGCCTTGATGCGGGGCTTGCCCGCCGAGACGTAGTCGGCGATCCAGAGGCCGTCACCGGCGTACGACGTCGTGTCGATCGTCAGCCAGTAGTGCCGGTTCGCGTACAGCACGACCCGGTTGTTCGGGCGCAGCCGCTTGACCTTGCGGATGAACTGGTCCTTCTCCGCGTTCGTCGCGTGCGTGCCCTCGCCGGTGGTCTCCCAGTCCACGGCGAGGATGTCACCCCCTTTCTCGGGGGCGTGTCGGACGAAGTACTCGGCCTGGGCGGTGAGGTTGCCGGGCCACAGGAAGTGGTAGAAGCCGACGACCAGGCCGGCGTCACGGGCGTGCTTGGTCTGGGCCGCGAGTTTCGGGTTGATGTAGGAGCGGCCCTCCGTCGCCTTGATGAAGACGAAGGAGTATCCGTCCGTGTCGTAGGACGAGGGCTGGTAGGCGCTGACATCGATGCCACGGAGCATGTGGGGGCTCCCTGAAGTGCGAGTGTGGGGACCGGAGTTGATGATGCCCCACATGCCCCGCGCGGGAACCTCCGCTCCTCGGGGTCACCGCGTCCCCGCCCCGCCGCCCACCGCCCCGCGGGGAGCGCCGCGCATTCACAGCCACGCGTCGACGGCTACTGCGAGGTCGTCCTGGCCGGCGAAGACGAGCCCGTTCATGCCGACGGCCCGCGCCACCGAACAGCACCTCTGAGAGGGCCCCGCGCCCGCCGACCATCGACCGCCCGTGCAGCCGAGACCCGGCCGCACGGGCGGTCGATGGCGGCATCCGGGGTGAGTCGACCCGGGTGGGAGCCCAGCCCCTCGGCACTCGATGGTGTTCACCGCGAGCGTGGTCGCGGGCTCGCCCGTACTCGTAGCGGTCCGGCAGACGGAGGCGACTCGGCCCCCGCCCGCCGCACTGTGCGCCGCCCGGCCGTGAGCTCGCTCGTCCTGGCCCCTACGTCCGGGGCGACGTGGCGCAAGGTCGCGGCGACGGCTGCTTCGAGGTGATCAGTGGTGGCGCGTTCGCCGACTGGGACTTCCTGCCACAGCAGCGGGGCCGGCGTCATCCACCGCCCAGCGCGCGAGCCCCCAGCCGAGGAGGGCCAGGAATCCGGCGAGGGGGCCCAATGCCGGCGCGAACGTCGTGTTGACGATGCCGGCGCCGGCCATGCCGGCCATCTGCCAGGCCGCCCCGAGCACGGCGAGAGCCGCCCACCAGTGCCACCGGCTGTTGCGCGCCACGACGAAGGGCAGCAGCAGGAAGGCGGCGGTCTGGACGAGGTATCCGATCCGGAAGTAGGTGTCGCCCATAACCTTCCACCCCTGCAGATGACTGGCTTCGGCGCGGGACGCCAGGTGCTCGACACGGTAGTCGAGGAACGTGAGGCCTTCCCCGAAGCGCTCCGGGAACCAGTCCAGGAGGTAGAGCCCGTAGAGAGTGAGGACCGAAGCCGCTCCCGTCAGTACGTATGCGGTGGTCAGCTTCCCGCCGCTGGGGGCAGGCCTGTTGGAGTTGGTCACGTGTTGGTTCCCTTCCATGCCCGAAGAGGGCTTTTGGCTCGTTGCCGGTCGGTCGCAAGCGCCCCGTACCGTTCCGTTCGGCCGGACGCGTCAGCGCCGCGCGGGCTTGCTCTCGGCGGTGGTGTCGTCGGCCGGGGCGGGTGTGATCTCGATCGAGCCCGACCGGAGCGTCTGGCGCATGAGGAGCAGCGTGGCCGTGATGCTGGTGGCGACGGGGATGAGCGGCCAGTACCGGGGCTGGTCGCTGCCGAGCAGACCGGGGATGACGATCAGCACAAGGATGGCGAGCGCTCCGGCGAGGAAGCCGAGCACCATGTCGAAGGCGAAGTTGATGGGGTCGGCCACGCTGGTGCCGTTCCGACGTGCCCTCCAGACGCCTGCCGTCACCGCGAGGACGTTCAGATAGCCCATGCACAGGGGGTAGAGGGCCAGGAGGGTGTTGCCTCCGAGGCCGCTGTGCCACCCGTGCCACACGTAGTACCCCTCGACTTCGATGACTTTCCCGTGCCACAAGCCGACCCGGGCGTGTTCGCCCACGTCCTTGCCGGCCGCGCCCTTCACCGTTTGCAGCTCACCGTTCACCCGTAGTTCGACCGTGACGTCGTACCAGACGTGCACGTCCGACGTACGGTCCTGGCCCGCTCCACCCAGCGACCACATCCGCTCCTCGGATCGCTTCTCGACGGTGGCGTCCGCTTGTACCAGTGCCCCCGAGTCACGGGCGCGGGCGATGGCGATCTCCTCGTACGTTCGCCAGGCGTACAGCGTGAGCACTACCGCCATGGTCAGGCGGAACACCACCACGACGACGCCGAACCACTTCGGTCGGCCCCCACGCGCGTTCGACATGACAGCCTCCCCTGCGCCCCCCGTAGCTCCTCCGCTACGGAGATCATGACCCCGTCGGCGGCTCATGGCACGGTGCCGACCCCAAGTTCGGTAGGGATCTACGTGTTTTCACCGAGCCACCCCGGGCCGGCGTGGAGGTGGGCGGGGTGCGTCCGGCCAGCGTGGCTCAGGCGGCCGCGTGCTCGCTGCCGCGCTGCACCACCAGCGCCCGGTCCACATCGGCCAGTTGGTCGTGCACGGGCCGGACGGTACGAGCGAGACCGCGGCGGTAGCCGATCGCCTCCGGCACGGTCCACGCCCGCGCACGCTCCACCCGCACCACCCGTCCTGGTGGCTCCATCGCGACGCTCTGCCGCCGTCGGCGTCTTCTGGCGGTCAACCCACCCACACCTCTTGCTCGTCCTCAGTGACGCGCGAGGCGCCTGGGACCGACGGGACGTCTGCGCACGTGGCTTTGAAGAGAGAAGCATTGATCCGTGCCCGGCGAATATGTGTGACCGCCGTGGCGGTGCTGGCGGCCCTGGCGGGCTCGCCCGGACCGCCACAGGCTGAACAGCCACACAGATCGAAGCCGTTGACTACGACGGCCGACGATCGACTTCCCCCGGGGTGGCGGTTCGGCGGGAAGGGCGGGGCGCGTGAACTGGTATGGCGCGCGCCGAGGGAGGTGCCCATGGCGGATGCGCGGGTCGAGTTCCGCACGGGGGACCGGCTGCTCGGGGTGCAGAGGCCCGCAAAGGACAGACGGACCTTCCGGCTCGCCCTCGACGAGATGAGGCCGAGCAGCCGGCGGACCTGCAAGTGACGGTCGCGGGGCGCCGGCTGCACGCGGCGGCCGACGACACGCACCCGTCCGGCCCACGGATGCCCGCGCAGGCACCGGCGAACGGCGTCGATCCGGGCAAGCCCGGCCCGTACCGCACGGTCACCGGGGAGTACGACCTCGACCCGGTACCCCTGCCCGGGTTCGACACCCCGGTGGAGACGACCGCCGAGGTGGTGGCGCAGAAGGATGCCACCGGCAGCCGCCCGCTCGCACTGTTCCTGCACGCGGAACCGGACCTGTTCCAGGGAGAACCTTGCTGCGCGGCCCCACCCGTCCACCAGGCGGAATGCCTTCCAACGCCTCGCCCGAAGCGGTTACTCCTTGCCGGGTTCGGCCATCGCCGACGGACCCGGCTGATGTTTCCGTGTTGGACTACGTGATTCCACGGATGCCGCTTCATCAGGCGATACAGGAGAGTTGCGCTCGTACCGGGGCCTTGCACTGCCCGTGCCCGCAGCCCCTTCTGGTCCGAAAGGCGCTGGTTGAAAGAAAGCACCGATGCCCGGGCTCCGGCGGAGTGCGCCCCCGCGTGCACCGAGGTGACCATGCCGCGCAACGCCCGACCGTACGGCTGACCACGAGCAGCGGACGCTCCAGTTTCGAGCATCCCAGGGCACTGGCGACGGTACGCAAATGGAGCCACGACCGGCGGGTCTCGGCGGCCATGCCTCGCTTCATCCGGTCAACCCCGAACGGCAATCCACAAGTACTGGCAATGACTCGAACAGTCGCACGTCAGTGTTGAATCAGGAGTACGGTACCCGTGTCCATGCCCCCGCCCTCCGGATCCCAGCAGCCCCAGGACCTGTACCAGTCTCCTCACCTGCAGGGCCCGTATCCGCACTTCCCGGGACCGCATCCACTCGCCCCTTACCAGGTCTGGGGGCAGGGCTACGCCCCCTTCGCCCGCCCTGCCCCGGTCAACGGCGTTGCCATCGCCGCCCTTGTGCTGGGCTTGATGTGCTTCCTGCCGGCGGTGGGGCTGGTCCTCGGGGTCATCGCGCTGGTACAGATCGAGAAGCGGGGCGAGCGCGGCAAGGGCATGGCGATCGCGGGCGCGGTCGTGTCGTCCGTAGGAGTCGCCCTGTTGCTGTTCCCGAATGTCGTCCACGACTCTTGGGAGGGCTTCGTGGAGGACACCAAAGGCAGCAGCAGCCGCTTCCTCGCCAAGGGCGACTGCTTCGACTTCGACGTCTCGGGCTTGGAATTCGACCGGGGCGCCGACCACGTCGACACGGTGTCCTGCAACTACGAGCACGATGCCGAGGTGTTCGGCACCATCCCGCTGTCCAACGACGACTACCCGGGCGACGACTACCTCACCGACAAGGCCGAGGACGAGTGCCGGACGCTCCGGGACGCCTACGCGATGGACCACTGGAGGCTGACCGACAAGGTCGGCGTCAACTACCTGACGCCCACCGCAAAAAGCTGGTCCTGGAGAGGCAACAAGATCACCTGCGTCTTCACCCACACCAACGCGTACGGCACCCTGTGGAGCCCGCTACGTACCGACGAGTCCACACTCAACGCCGACCAGTTGGCGTTCCTGAAGGCGATGAACGCCGTCGACGGGGTCCTCCAGGAGGAGCCCGGGGAAGACGCCGAGGAGAACCTCGGCGCCCACAAGGACTGGGCGGCCGATGTCCAGGACGTGCTCGGCAAGCAGGCGGGGACGCTGCGCAGCCACACCTGGCGGGGCCACGCGGACAAGTCCGTCGACGCCCTGGTGAGGGACATGCAGGACGCCCGCGCGGAGTGGGCGAAGGCCGCCACCGCGGGTGACGCCCACACGTACTACGTGCACTACGACAACGGCTACAAGTACGTCGACGGCAACACCACCCGCAGTGCCCGCTCGGACCTGGGTCTCGCCTTCATGCCGCCCTCGACTGTTGCCGAGTCGAGCCACCAACCGTGAGCCACCAACCGTGAGGGCTGGGATGATCTTCGCACCCGACGCACCCGACGCACCCGAAGGTCACCGCCAGAGCCATCCCGGGGTATGCGGTCGACAGCGGGAAGAGGTAGCCGACCGTTCGGTTTCCGCCTGGCGCGGTTGGGTGGCCGCCTACGATCTGGTGCGGGCTGTATCCCGAGCTGCTGCAACGGATCACCGCACGGCGTGCGGAGCTGGACGAACTCGAAGAACAGCTGACCAAGCAGTTGGCGGAGGTCCGGCCCGAGCGGGACGAACTCGCCGCCGCCGTGTGCGGTGAAACCGCCGTCGACGGGGATCTCGGCGCCGGTGATGGAGGAGGCGTCGTCGGAGAGGAGGAAGACCACCAGCGGGGTGATCTCGTCGACGGTGCCGGTGCGGGCCGGCGGCGGCTCGCGGATGTTCGCCTCGCGGAAGGCGGGCGCGGCGGAGGCGGTCATCTCGGTCTCGATGAAGCCGGGGTGGACGGTGAATCAGATGCTGACCCACGACGCGTCAAGTACCACCGGTAGGTCTCATGGCTGCCGCTCCGACCGCAGCGGGACTGCCGCGCCCACGCGGCCCCGGGCGCGCGGCTCTTGTCCGACCAACCCAGTACCGCGAGCGTCACGCGGTCGAATGCGGATGTACCGCCGTGGGACGAACAGCACTGTGGCCACCCGCTCTGACAAGCTCGCGGTCCGCTTCGAGGCGACCGTCCTCGGCGCGGCCCTCAACGCGTGGCTGTGATCAGGACCTGTCGCTACAGCTCGTGGTCCCGGGCCAGTTCGTCCCAGAGAATGCTGCGAAATGCCGACACCCTATGCGCTCGATCCACCTCCCATGCACGCCCTAGAAGTGGGCGATCGTCGGCCGTATGAAGGGGAAGCGCATCCGCACGCACCGCCGCCGCGACCAGGATCGATGTTCCTGCAGAGTGGTCCGCTTCTGCCGCGTATGCCACGACGCCATGTGTATGAGGGACCGGACATGACGATGCCTCAGTAGGCTGGTGCGGCGAACAAAGGAGCACCGCGCATGAGCTGTCGCCTGAAGGCGATCACCCGCGAGGAACATCTGGCCTTGAACCTTCGGCCTCGGTGAACGGCCGCAGTCGCAGGCGGGCGGTGTGCAGCTCGAGGGTAGGCAAGATCATGCGGAGCATCCTGCCGCGTCACGCTCGCCCCCGACCATCCGTTTATCCGGACAGTCGGGGCGCTGGGCACCAGACCCCGACAGCGTCGGCCATCGCACCCAGCAGCATTCAGTTGGACGATCCTCGCGCGGAGGCGGGCTTGGGCTTCAACGTCGGGGACAGCGCCTCGTTCCTTGACATGTGCGTAGAACTCGTTGCGCAGGTGTGGGTGGCGCTGGGTGAGGGCGTTGCGGGGGACCTGGGCCTCAAGGGCGAGGGCGACGATGGTCAAAGCGCCATTGGAGTGTTCGGGGCGGCTGGTCAGAATGCGCTGCATGGCCGCGCGGATACGGTCCCGTTCATCGTGCGCTGGGCTCATATAGAGGGCTCCTGGCCGGTGACGCGGGTGCGGTCGTGGTTGTCAGCGAGGCTGTGCAGTCGGGCGGCTGCGGTGAGGAGGCGGCTGGCGACCGGCTGGGGGTGATGGAGTGCCTGACGGACGCCCAGGAGATCCGTGGACGGCGATCTGGACCGTCGACGGGTACCTGGAGTGCAGCCCGTGGTAACTTCCTGCAGGTCAGGGGGGAACGTACGGGTCCGCGATGTGCTGCTGTCGGGGTGCCCCGCCGTGGTGGTCCGCGGCGACCGCACCGCTGCCGGCGGCATCAAGGGTCGCCACTGGGACGACGGACACGACGGCACGCCGGCGATGTCTGACGCTCTAGGTGTATTGCCCTGAGAGGTTGGGGACGCGGCTGGCGGGTGGTTGGCCTAGCAGCGCGGTGTGTCCGCGGTGGTGATTGCAGGTGTGCAGCCAGTCAGGGAAGGCGTCGCGTCGTTCCTGCTCTGAGCGGTAGGGGCGGGCGTAGGCCCACTCGTCCAGCAGAGTGCGGTTGAACCGCTCGACCTTGCCGTTCGTCTGCGGCCGGTAGGCGCGTGTGCGCTTGTGTGATCCCGACCGCGGCCAAGGCCCCGCGCCACAGACCGGGCTTGTAGCAGGAGCCGTTGTCGGTCAGGACGCGTTCGACGGTGATGCCGCAGGAGGCGATGAACGCCTGCGCCCGTCCCCAGAAGGCGACGGCGGTCTCCTTCTTCTCGTCCGCGTGGATCTCGCTGTAGGCCAGGCGGGAGTGGTCGTCGACGGCGGTGTGCACATAGCTGTAGCCGGTGCCGGAACGGGTTTTGCGGCCCGCCTGGAGGCCCAGGACCTTGTGTGCGCCGCCGTCGGGGAGGTTGCCGAGCTTCTGATGTCCACATGCACCAGCTCGCCTGGCCTGTCGCGTTCGTAGCGGCGTATGACGCGGCCGGTGGCCCGGTCCATATGTGCCAGCCGGGCCAGGCCGTAGCGGGTCAGCACCCGGTGCACGGTGAAGGGCACCAGACGGAGCAGGTCCGCGATCCGTGCGGGTCCCCAGCGGCCCAGCACCCGGACCTTGATGATCCGCCGCTCGGTATGGGCAGGATGACCACGCCGCCCAACAGAGTGAACCTCGCCGACAGCGACTACGTGTACGGCGCACCGCGGTCCCGGACGCCGGTCTCCGCCTACGTGAGTGATTACGTACTTTCACCGATGCCAGGGAGACACGCGGCGAAGAAGCTTGTTCACGAGCCGCGCATCGGCGCAGGCTGGATCCTCTGGATGCCTTCTCTTCCGAGTCGGAAGCCGTGCAGCCGACCGCCACGTCGCTGGCCGACGAGCAGCGCCAGAGCGGTACAGGGAAGGCGACTCGTGAACCGTCAGCAAATGGAATTCCATGCCTCATGCGGGCACTTGATCTCGGCGCCGGCCGAGCGTGCCGGGCAGAACGTCCGTTGCCCCCATTGCCACCGGGTGGTCCCGGCTCCGGCTGCCGATGTTCCGTACGCCTCGCCCGTGCTCATACCCGGCCCTGTTCCCGGGCCGGCCACGTCGGTGGAGCCGGCCGCTCTGACCGCCCTCTACGTGACCGTCCTCATTGCCGGTGTGTTGGGAGCCGCCTGCGTCTATCTGGTCATGTTCGACGAGTTCGACGAGTCCGAACTGGTCACGATCACCCCGCTGTGGTTCTTCCCGATCGTCTTCGGCCTGTACGGCTTCGTCTCCCAGCGACTGTTGCGGCGTATCTCCGCTGGGCACGCGGGGACCCTCAGCCAGGCCGCCCGCATGTCGATCGACGTGGCCGGGTACTGGGCGCTCCCGGCGCTCTTCCCGTTCCTGGTGCTGAGATGGCGCAGTTCTCTGCTCGTGTCACTGGCGGCGGCGGTCTTCTGGGCCGTACTGCTGTGGTTCTTCTTCGCGGCGGTCTTCCCGACCCTCTGAGCGCGGTCACCGCATCGCCCACCATGACGGAAAGCACCGATGTCCGAGCTCCAGCGGAGTGCGGCACCGCGTCCACCCCGGTGGCCGTATCGCGCAACGACCGGCCGTACGGCTGACACAAGCAGCGGACGATCCAGTTGCGAGCGCTGTGGTCACGTGCTGCGGCGCGCAGAATGAGGCCCGACCGTCAGGTCGCGGCGGTCAGTTCGGTTCCGTGGGTCTAGGTAATGATGGATGGATCTGATCAAGTGTCTCGGGATGTGACTGCCTCGCAGGGGCTGGGTTCTTGGCGGGCGGACTGGACGTGCGGTTCCGGGTCGGACCCTCGGCTGCTCCGCTGCTTCAAGGGTCACGACGCCCCCGTGGTCGCGGTGGCGACGGCGGTCGTCGACGGGCGTCCGGTTGTCGTCTCGGCGAGCCGCGACGCGACGATGTGTATCTGGGACCTGGCGACCGGGGAACGGCTGCACAC
Organism: Streptomyces sp. NPDC034049; assembly: GCF_055575575.1. Taxonomy (NCBI): domain Bacteria; kingdom Bacillati; phylum Actinomycetota; class Actinomycetes; order Kitasatosporales; family Streptomycetaceae; genus Streptomyces; species Streptomyces sp. NPDC034049. Next base: position 32,291 of record NZ_JBVISJ010000027.1, on the reverse strand, counting down.
GCTGACGGCAGCTCCCCCCGACCCCATCTCGTCGTTGTCGCCCGAGTTGGTGGCCCTGGCCACGGTGGTGGTCAACGGGCACCCCCTGGTCCTCACGTGCCACTGGGACGGGTCCGCAAGGCTGTGGGATCCGGAGACGGGGCGTTCTGCGGGCGAACTGGTGCGGGGGCTGGCGCGGTTGGTCCTGGATGGCCGGCATGTGGTGCTGGCCGTCGGGGCGGACCGGACGCTGGGTGTATGGGACCAGGCCACCGGCAGTCGGCTGGGCGTGTTCCCTTGGATGGTGGGCACAGGGGAGCTGGATGGACGCGAGGTCGTTGTCACATGTCCACCGGACCATCCGGCGCAGGTGTGGGATCTGGCCACCGGTCGCGAGATCGGCGAGTGCCTGCCGGCCGAGGGAGCGTGGACTCGCGAAGGGCGGCACTTCGCCGTAACCAGTGAGGAGGGCCAGGCGCCCCGTGTGTGGGATCTGGACCGCCACGTGCTTCTGGCAGCCGACCCGGGGGAGTTGCTGGCGGATGGCGAGCCCGGTGACGAAGTGTCAGCCTTGACGGTCGTCGACGGGCGGGTCGTGGTCCTCAGCTTCCATCACGAGGCGGCACCGGAAGTGGTCGGAGACCTGGCTCCCATTGCTTTTCCCGACGGCCCGTCCGAGACCTTGATCCTTGAAGAGCGCAGTGTGGTGCTCGTCGTGGGCGTGGATCAGACACTGCGTTTCTGGAACCTGCCGACGAGCCCCATGGGCCCTGACGGTACGCGGAGCATCCGCAGCATCCCTTTGGAAGCCGCTGAGGGGAAGGGGCTCAATGGCGCCGACCCGGAAGACGGGGTCGGCCTGTGGCCCCTGGTCTCCGCCCGGACGAGCGGCCTGTTCGCCACCGAGTTGCGCTGGGGAATCGAAGCAGGGGCCGCTTCCCGGAGTCTGGTGCTGGATGACCTGCCCGTCTCCCTCATCGCCGGACCGGACGGCACCGTCACGGTGCGGCACGCACTCAGCCTTTCACCTGCGGGTAGTGTGCTGAGCGGTCACACCGATCGGGTGTGGGCCATCGACAGCGCCCCGGCCAGGACGCGAACCCTGGCGGTCACGACCTCCCGCGACCGTACTGTACGCGTCTGGGATCTTGCCACCGGCGAGCAGGAGGGTGAGCCCCTCACCGGGCACACTGGCCAGGTGTGGGACGTCGCCGCCACCGTTGTGGAGGGACGTTGCGTCGCCGTCACCGCAGGGGAGGACCACACAGTGCGCACCTGGGACCTCACCGCTGCGCGAGGGGACCGCGGCCGGCTGCGAGCCGGACACACCGGATCCGTCCTGGCGGTCGCCACTGCGGTCGTCGGCGGCGTCCCCGTGGTCGTCACCGCAGGCGCCGACCACACCGTGCGCACCTGGGACCTGGCCACCGGCTCGCGGGCCTCCGACTTGCTGAGCGCAGAGGTGTCCGCCATGACGACGGCGGTGGTGGGCGGGCACGCGGTTGTCGTCACGGCCGCTCCCGACGCCACCCTGCACATCGTGGAGCTCGCCACCGGCCGACCGGTCCACCGCCCGTTTCCCAGCGGCCACGGCAGAGTCCTGGCTGTCGCCTCGACGGTCCTGGACGGCCTGCCCGTCGCCCTCACCGTAGGCAGCGACCGCGCTGTGCGCGTCTGGGACCTCACCACCGGACAGCCCCTGGGCGCACCTCTCACCGGCCACTCCAGCCGTGTTACCGCCGTCGCCACCACGGTCCTCGACGGACGGCCCGTGATGGTTACAGGCAGCTGGGACAAGACAGTGCGACTGTGGGACCTCCCCACCGGCCGACAGCTCGGTGAACCCCTGACCGGCCACGCCGACTGGGTGACCGCCGTGACCACTGCCACCTTGGGCGGAGCCCCCACCGCGATCAGCAAGGGCCGGGACCGGACGATACGCCTGTGGAACCTGTCCACGGGGCAGCAGATTGGCGACGCCCAGACCGCCGAGTCAGGCTCCGACAATTCGCTGGCGGTCGCAGCGATGGCCGACGGACGGCTCGTTGCAGCCCTCGGCGATGACCACACCGTGCGGTTCCACGACCTCACCGCTGGGTGCCCGGCCGGTGCCGACCACCTGTTCTCTTTCCCTGTGCACTCACTCGCCGCGGCACCGGGCGGGCGCTTCGCGGTCGGGTTCGGTTGCGAGGTCGCGGTTTTGTCGAGGGCATCCTGACAGGCCAGGGTCTCGCCAGGGTAGCGACGGCCCTCGCCGAGCAGCAGGTGCTGCTCCACACCGTCCGTCGGCAGGCCGGAGCCGTGCGGGGTGCCACGGCGGGCATTCGGAGTGATGCCGCGGGCCCGCAGGAGACGGCGGTACTTGTCGAAGTCGTAGCCGCGGTCGGCGAACAGCCGCCGGGGCTTGTGGCGCGGACGGCCGCGCCGACCTCGGTGCGTGGAACGGCGTCCAGCAGCGGGATGAGCTGGGTGACGTCATGGCGGTTCCCGCCGGTCAGCGACACCGCGAGCGGGGTGCCGTGCCGGTCCACGATCACATGGTGCTTGCTGCCGATCCGGCTGCGGTCGACCGGCGAAGGGCCGGTGTGAGCGAGTACTGCAACGGTGCTTGTTCTGAATGCTGGGGCGGCCCATGGACTGGGTCACGCCCAAGCGACGACAGGCCCGGCGAAAGCGCCGGGAGCCGTATTCGCTGCCGCGGTCGCTGTGGAAGATCACACCCTTCACGTCACTGCCGCGGGTGGCCGCGGCCATGTTCAAGGACGCCACGACCAGTTCAGCGTCATGGCGTGCGCCCATCGCGTAACCGAGCAGCCGGCGCGAGAACAAGTCGATGACGGTGGCCAGGTAGAGCTTGCCCTCACCGGTGGTGATCTCGGTCATGTCGCCGCACCACACCTGGTCCGGATCGGCGTGCCGTACCTGCACTACGTCCGGCAGGACCACGCGGTCGAGGACGCTGGTTGGCGTGGACGGCCGCCGACGAAGCGTCGAACTGGCTGGCAACACCGCCATGACGGCGTCGAACTGGCTGGCAACACCGCCATGACGCCCGCTCACCCAGGGGCCCTGGCCGCAGGACGAAGAAACAAGGACACCAGCAGCATGAGTTCGGACTCCTTGATCACTCAAGGCGTCCGGCAACTCCTGGACAACAGAGGGTTCCTGATGGATCGTCGGGTAACTCGGCGGTCGCTGGCCGGGACGGCCCCGGCCCGGAGGGAGTTGCGATCATGAACCGGACCCGGATACGTCGCCGGGTGGCCGCTGTCCTGGCGAGCGCGACGGCATTGGCCGTCCTGCCCTCGGTCACCGCGGCGGCGGCGCCCGCCCAGGCCCAGCCCTGCGTGCAGAAGGTGGCCGTCGTCAACAACGCGGGCTTCGTCCTCTCCTGGGCCGCCATCGCCCGAACCGGCGAACAGTCGGCCCCGACCGACAAGTACCCGATCAACCAGACCAGGGTCATCGACCTGTCCGCCACCTCATTTGCGGAAGGCACCGACGTCCGTCCGTACGTCCAGGCGGTCGGGGGGGCCAAGGAGTTCGGCAGCCGGCGGCCGCTCTCGTCGATCGCGACGCAGTGGTGGTGACACTTGCCTGCGTCGATGCCGGCCCAGATCTCGGCCATGTGGTGCCTCCGTGCGATGAGTTGCTGGTACCTCCCGACGGACGACCTCGCTGTCGATTCCCTACGGAGCGATCATTCGCAATTCCTAATTGGCAGCCGAGTCGTCGTGGGGCGTCGGGCGGCTAATCCGGGCAAGCCACAAGCGGCAGAAGCGTGAAAGCCACACCCGACGCCCCTGGGCGGGTCAACCATACGAAGGGCTCACCGCGTCCCGCAGAACAACGTAGGGAAGTGTGACGCTTCCGCGAACGCTTCCCTCCGGACAGCATCAGGCAGCAGACTGTGACTGCCCACACGACGCCGCCAACCCCTTTATGTCGTCATCCGGCTACTCCTTCCTCAGCACGATGTCGAAGCTCGCTGAGGTCCAGGGGCCGTCGATCCGACGCCCGTCCGGCGTCGGCGTTCCGGCCGCGTGGCGCTCGAACGGGCGGATGAGGGACTCCTTGACCCCGAACACCGAGTCCCGCTCCAGCCAGGCGTCGCCCGCCACGAAGATGTGGGTGATGAGCGTGCGGAAGCCCGGGGCCGTCACCTTGAAGTGCAAGTGCGGCGCCCGCATCGGGGAGCGGCCGGCGTGGTCCAGGAGCCGGCCGACGGGGCCGTCGTCCGGGATCGGATACGGCGTCGGGGTGAGCCCCCAGAACCGGTAGCGGCCCTCGGCATCGGTGAACAGGTGCGCGCGCCCGGCGGGATCACCGGCCCCGGCGCCGTTGTCGTACTGGACGTCGTACATCCCGTCGCCGTCGGCCTCCCACACCTCGACGCGCGCCCCGGCGACCGGTGTGCCGTCGGGCCCCGTGACCCGGCCGTCGACCCAGGACGGTTCGCCGCTCGCGCCGCCGGCGATGTCCCCTCCTTGCTCGATCGCGGGTGAGTCCTGGACGAAGAACGGCCCGAGGACCGTGGACTCGGTGGCCTCGCCGTCGCCCGATTCGTTCACCGCGACGGTCAGCATCGAGATGCCGAGGATGTCCGAGAGCAGCACGAACTCCTGGCGGGTGTCGGTCGTGATGTGACCGGCCGCCGTCAGGAACCCGATCGCCTCGTTCCACTCGTCCTCGGTGAGCCGCGTCTCGCGCACGAAGGCGTGCGCGTGGCGTACGAGGGCCTGCATCAGCTCACGGAAACGGTCGTCCTTCGCGGAGTCGAAACTCGCGACGACCTGGTCGGTCAGTTCTCGCTCAGTCATTGATTCGGCTGTTGATGCGGTCATCGCAGGGGCTCCGTCCCAGGAAGGAGGGGGACCTGTACCGGCGTGTCCCCACGGCACGCCCGCCCCAGCAGCGCGCGCATCTCGCCGTGGGTCACCCGGCGCGGGTTGGAGTCCGGCACCTGTGCCATGGCCAGGTCGGTGGCCCGGTCGAGTTCCTCCTCGGGCAGGCCCAACTCGCCCAGTGAACGTGGGGGTTGGAGGCCTGCGTAGAGGTCGAGGAGCGCCCCGAAGGGGTCGGCGGGTGCGTCGAGCGCCGCTCCCAGCCACCGCCCTGCCTCGGGTGCGGCCGGCAGGTTGAGGCCGACCACATGCGGCAGGAGCACCGAGTGCAGGGCGGCGTGTTCGAGGTCGTACGCGCCGCCGAGGACGTGGCACACCTTGTGGTGCAGTCCGGAACCGGCCCCGGCGAAGGCGACTGCTCCGAGATAGGTGCCGAAGAGGATGTCGCGCCGGGCCGCGACGTCCTGGCCGTCCGCGACGATGCGCGGCAGCGAGGACGCCAGCGACCGGACGCCCTCCACGGCCAGGGCGGAGCTGATCGGGTTGTGCCGGGGCGCCCACCACGCGTCGACGCAGTGGGCGAGCGCGTTGAGGCCCGACGTCACCGACAGCCGGGTCGGCAGCGACAGCATCAGTGTGGCGTCATAGACGACAACCCGGGGGAGGACCTTCGGATCGACGCCGGTGCGCTTGTGGCCGTCCTCGGTGAGGCCCCAGACCGGGGTCGCCTCGGAACCGGCGTACGTCGTCGGGACGGCGAGGATCGGGAGCCCGGTGGTGAGCGCCGCCGCCTTGGCGGTGCCGGTCGTCGAGCCACCGCCGACGCTCAGCAGCAGGTCGGCCTCGTGCTGGTGGGCGGCGGCGCGTACGGCCTCGGCGACCTCGACCGGGACATGGGGGCGGACCTCGCCGAAGACCGCCACGACGGGGAGGTCCTCGCAGATGTTCTCGGCGAGGGCCCGCTCCCCGTCGGCCGCGATCACCAGGACCCGGCTGGCGCCGAGCCCGGTGATCGCGGCCGCCACGTCGTCCCGTGCGGAGCCGGAGCCGAAGACGACCCGCTGGCCCCAGGACTCGTAGACCACGGAAGCGGTCACGCGGCCACCGTCCGGGCCCGGGGCACGGCACCCGCCGCGAAGGCCCCGAGGAGGGCGGGGACGGCGAAGGCGTAGAAGGCCCACTCGATCTCGGCGCCCGAGCTGAGGACGAACGCGCCCAGGGACGGGCCGACGATGGCGCCGAACCGGCCGATGGACAGGGCCCAGGCGAGTCCGTTGCCGCGTACGGCGTCCGGGTAGCGGGTCACGATGAACGCGTTGCCGAGGATCTGCGAACCGATGAACCCGAAGCCACTGATGAACATGAGTACGAACATCACGGCCGTCGGCGGACGCGTGCTCATCGCGATCAGGCTGACCGTGCCGACGAGGAACGCGACGACCACGACCCGCTTGGCGCCGAGCGCGTCCGCGATCCGGCCGCCGACGATCGCCCCGACGCCCACGCCCAGCCACATGGCCGCCGTTTGCAGCAGCGCCGAGCCGAGGGAGAAGCCGGCGGCCTGCATGATGCTGGGCAGCCAGGTGCTGATGCCGAAGACCAGCAGGAGTCCGCAGAAGGACATGGCCCAGAACAGGACGGTCGAGACGGCGAGTCCGCCGGTCAGCAGCGAGCCGAGGCCGAGCCAGCGGCCGGGATCCGCCGTCGGCGCGTCCTGGGCGGGCGCCAGCCCGAGACGCTCCTCCACCGCGCGCGCCTCGTCGGCGCGGCCGGTACGACGCAGGTGGAACGGGCTCTCCGGCAGTCGGAGGACGAGCGGGATGGCCAGGAACACCGGGAGCACACCGATCACATACAGCCACCGGTACGAGACGTCCGGGAGCAGGGCCGTGCCGAGCAGCGGGGAGAGCAGGGCGCCGGCCGCGTAACCACTCATGATCAGGGCGACGTTGCGGCTGCGGTGGCCCGGATCGCTGAGATCGGCCACGTACGCGTTGATCGTCGGCAGGACGACACCCAGGCCGAGCCCGACGATCAGACGCCCGGCGCCGAAGGACGGGACACCGCCCGCGACCGTGCAGATCGCCATGCCGAGCGTGAACAGCGCGGTCCCGGCGAGCAGCAGCCGGCGTGGGCCGGTGCGGTGGACGAGGGCTCCGGCGAAGGCCGCGCCGATCAGCATCCCGATGCCGACGAGCGAGCCGATCGTGCCCGCCCCGGCCTTGTCGATGCCGAGCGAGGGGTCGCCCAGGATGGAGGGGACGGTGACGCCGTACACGGCGAGGTCGTAGCCCTCCAGGGAGGAGACGATCCAGGCGGCTACCAGGATGAAGGTGTTCGCGGGCACTCTGCTGACGCGCGTACGCATGACAGTGGGAGCGGTCATGGCCGGATCCTTTCTCCGACGGTGGCAGGAGCCTGCATGGGCTCTACTGCGTTGGCAAGGGTCTTCAGGAGCGCCGGGACGCCGGAGAGGGTGTCCGCGGTGCCGAGGATGTAGAAATCGGGCCGCCACAGAACGGCGGCACGGCCGGTCTCGTCGAACCAGCGCCCGTAGACGCCGCCGACATCGGTGACCCCCTCCGTGGTGAGGCGGCGGTCGGTGAGGTGGTGGACGGAGACGCCGAGCCGGGCGGCTTGCGCCAGGGCAGAGGAGTCGAGGGAGGCGCCCTCGCGGCCGTCGACGAGGAGGACGAAACCACGGCCGAGTACGGCGTCGAAGAGCCCCTCGGTGCTGTCGTGCTCGACGCGGCCGTGCGGCATCAGGTGTCCTGCCTGCGGGGACGCGTCGTGCAGACCCGGGCCGAGTCCCGGGAACCGCATCTTCTCCGGGCGTCCGTTGGCCTCGCGCTGGGCGATCAGCCGGGCGTCGCGCTCGGCGGCGGCCACCGGGTCGCGCATGGTCTGCACCCGGCCCAGCTCGATGCCCTTGGCGATGATGGCCCGGACATGCGGCTCACGCTCGCTCTGGTACGTGTCGAGCAGCGCGTCGTCGGCGCCGCGCAGCACGGCGTCGAGCTTGAACGAGAAGTTCTGCGCGTCCCGGATGCCCGAGCACATGCCCTGCCCCAGGAACGGCGGCATCTGGTGCGCCGCGTCCCCAGCCAGCAGGATCCGGCCACTGCGCCAGCGCTCCGCGACCAGCGAGCGGAACGTGTACGTGGCGACGCGGATCAGCTCGGCCTGCGAGCGGTCGACAAAGGCGGCGACCCGGGCCCAGACCCGGTCGGGCTCCCGCTCGACGGAGAAGGAGTCCTCGGAGCCGAGCATGAAGCTGAACCGGTGGTGGTGCGGGCCCAGCGAGATGATCGAGATCGGCTGCTTCGGATCGCAGACCTGGCGGGCCTTGGGGATGTCCGCCCCGCCGCCCTCGGTCAGCCGGAAGTCGCAGACCATCCACGGCTCGGAGAAGCCGTAGTCCTCCTGCCCGATGCCCAGCCAGGTGCGGGTGAAGCTGTTGCCGCCGTCGCAGGCCACGACGTACCGGGCGGAGACTGCGTCGTCGTCCCCCTCGACCTGGATGTCCACACCCTGATCGGTGTGGTGGAGTCCGGTGACCCGGGAGTCCATTCGGAGACGGACGTTCTCCAGACCGCGGGCCAGGCTGTCGAGGGCGTCCTCCAGATAGGGCTGGTACATCATGTACCACTCCGCCCAGCCCTGGCCGCCGACGGCGGCGAAGTCATGCTCGATGAGCAGTTCGCCCGCGCCGTTGCGCCACTCGTAGTTCCGCTGGACGTGCAGCGTGGGCAGCAGGGTCTCGGAGAGGCCGAGGCGGTCGAATGTCCGCATCGTCTCGTCGTCGAAGATCGCGGCGCGCGGCAGGTTGTAGAGGGTGGGGTAGCGCTCCAGCACGATCACGTCATGGCCTGCTCGACCGAGCAGTGCCGCCGTGACCATGCCCACCGGTCCGTACCCGATGACGGCGACGTCGTACATGTGGGTCCCCCTGTGATCAGACACCGGCGTAAGCGGGTGCCGGGGTCGGGGTCGGGGCGAGGCCGAGCAGCTTCTCGGCGTTGAGGTGGCCGATCTTCTGCCGGTCGGCGTCGCTGATCGGCGCGTCCCGCAGGAACTTCGTGGCCGTCTCCATGTCCTCGAACGGGTAGTCGGTGCCGAAGAGGATGTGGTCGGCGCCCATCGACAGCAGCGCGGTGAGCAGCGGCGCGGAGGAACAGACACCGCTGGTGGTGATGTAGAGGTTCTCGCGGAGGTACTCCGAGGGACGGCCCCGCTTGAGCTCGATGCCGTGGTGGGCGTGGAAGTCCCAGCGGGAGTCCATGCGCCACATCACGAACGGCAGGCCCTCTCCCATGTGGCCGAGCAGCAGCTTGGCCTTGGGGAAGTCGTCGAAGACACCGCCGAAGATCAGGCGCAGCACGTGGGTGGCGGTGTCGATGCCCCAGCTCCACATCGGCCCGACGAGTTCGGGGTGGCCGGACAGCACGTGCGCGGTGTCCACGCCGTTGGCAGGGTGCAGATACAGCGGTACGTCGAGGTGCTCGGCGCGCTCCCACACGACCCGCAGGGCGGGGTCGTCGAGGTACCTGCCATGGGTGTGCGCGTTGACGAGGGCGCCGCGCAGCCCCAGCTGGGTGACCGCGCGCTCCAGCTCGTCGGCGGCGGCCTCGGGATCCTGGAGCGGCAGGGCGGCGAAGCCGGAGAACCGGTCGGGGTGCTCGGCGATGACACCGGTCAGGAAGTCGTTGACCGTGATCGCCTGGCGTACGGCGGCGGCCGGGTCCCTCTCCGCCTGGAGGCCGGGGGAGTTCAGGGACAGCACCTGCATGTCCAGGCCTGCCGCGTCCATGCCGTCGAGGCGTTCCTCGGTGAGGTCGAGGAGCCGGCGGGAGGCCTCGGCCCACGCCTGGGGCTTTGCGATGGAGGCGGTGGACGCGCCATGGCCCACCAGGTCAGGGGTCACGAAGTGCTCTTCGAGGCCGATCAGCTTCATTGCGGAGTTCTCCTCGGGGGATCGCCGGTGAGGCGAAGGGATGTGCGGGTGGAGCGGGGTTGAGGCGGGGAGCGGAGATGTGCGGTGCGGGCCGGGTGTGAGTGACCGGGCACTGGGGAGCGCTGGCGTGTGCGCTGACGGAAGCGGCTCAACGGTGGCTACGAGCGGGCCGTCGGTGCGACGGAGGAGCAGCCGGGGTGGCGGTGAGCGCCACCGGATCGCAGTTCACCAGAACGTAATGCGTTCCGCAATAGTGAATGTCAGATCTGTTCGAAGGTGCTGGTCCGCTTGTCGCGCCGATACGCTGATCGCGTTCAACCGCAGGCAGGGGAGAGGGCTGTGCCGTGACCAGTACTGAGCCCAAGGAGAGCAACGGGACCAACGGGGAACGGCAGGGCATCCAGTCCGTCGAGACCGCGATGCGGGTCCTGCTGGCCCTGGAGAGCGGTGGCGGCGCGCTGAGCCTGTCCGCCATCGCGCAGGCCAGTGGCATGCAGCCCAGCAAGGTGCACCGCTACCTCGTCAGCCTCGGCCGCATCGGCCTGACCTCGCAGGATGCCGCGTCCGGCCTCTACGACTTCGGGGCCACCATGCGCCGCATGGGCGCCGAGGCGCTGCGCCGCACCAACGAGGTCGCGGTGGCCGGCGGCCACGCCATGCGGCTCCGCGACCGCACCGGCCACTCCGTGAACCTCGCGGTCTGGGGCGACCGCGGCCCGATCGTCGTCAGCTGGGCGTACGGCACCCGCCCGCTGCCCCTGACCGTGCGCGTCGGCGCCACGCTGCCGCTCGTCACCTCATCAGTCGGCCGGGTCTTCCTGGCCCACCTGCCCGAAAGTCTCACGGACGAGGTGCTCCGCGAAGAACTGCGCGGCAAAGAGGCCGACTGGCCCGCCGAGCGCCTCGCGGCCACCCGGGAACAGGTCCGTGAACAGGGGTACGCCGAGACCCGCGGCAGCGTCATCCCGGGCATCATCTCGATCGCCGCCCCGGTCTTCGCGGCCGGCGACCCACTGCCGCTCGCCGTCTCGGTAGTCCTCCCGGAGAGCCTGGGTACTCCGGACCACGTGGCCGAGGTGACCCGAGAACTGCGGACGACGGTGACCGAGGCATCGCGGGAGCTGGGCCACTTGGCGTAGACCGCGAGTGGGTCCCACGCCCCTGTGGGCGCGCCCCAAAGGGGCGCGGGGAAGTGCGCGACCCACAGCGATGCAGCAGCCGCCCCACGACAGTCCAAGGCATATCCAGAGGCGCTCCCAGCGGCACACCCGGCGGCGCTCCCGACGGAGCGTTCAGCCGCGCCTGCCGACCACCTCGTCGTAGTACGCCTCCGCCGCCGGTCCCAGCACATCATGCGCCTCGATGAACATCTCGTACGCCTCATGCCCCACCCACCCCGCCGGGAGCAACTCGGCCGGCAGGTCGGGGTCGCGAAAAGGGAACTGGCGGTAGTCGTACGTCAGCTGCATCCGCTCCACCAGGGCCTCCTCGGGACTCAGATGCCCGGCCCGGTACGAGGCCATCCGCCCGCGATACGTGCGCAGCAATTCGCGGTAGTCCTCGTTGAGCCCGTCGAGGTCCCAGCCCCGCGCCGCCATCTCCCGGTCGACGGGCAGGCCGCCGGACTGGCAGCGCAGTGTGTCCAGCCGTACGGCGGGCTCGTCCGCGAACTTCTCCCGGACCTGCTGGAGCCGGTCGTGCGGGGAGACGTACGTGGATGGTGCCAGCGGGCCGAAGCCCAGCCAGGCCAGTTCCTTGCGGATGCGGTCCCGCACACCGCGCTCGGTCTCCGGCACCGAGTAGATGACCATGTACCAGTGCCGGTCCCAGTCGGCGGGCGCCCGGTCGAAGATGCGTGTACGGCCCTCGTCGAGGAGCTGGAGACTGCGCTTGTTGAGCGCGTAGACGGTCTCCCGGCCCTCGCGTCGGACATCGAACCAGCCCTCCTTGCGCAGCCTGGCGAGCACTACGCGCACGGTGCTCTCACCGACGCCGAAGCAGCCCATCAGCGTGCTGAGCGTGCGCATCCGGGCGGCACCGCCGCGGTAGCGGACGTAGTCGCCGAACAGGTCGAAGACAATCGAGCGAGGCTTCACGAACACGACTATGTCACACGGACGGCCGTCGCGAGGATGATCCAGCTCCGCGCCAGTCCCCTGGAATGACCGGCCGTAAATGTGCGACAAATTATTGACGCCCGTGCATCCATTGACACGGGATGCCTGCGGGCCTGAGTCTGGGCCTGTACTCGAACGTGAAGGCGGAGGCCATGGTTTCTCGGATCGCTTGCGTGGGAGGCGGCCCCGGTGGGCTGTTCTTCGCGGCGCTCATCAAACAGGCCGATCCGTCGGTCGAGGTGACGCTCTTCGAGCGAAACCGCCCGGAGGACACCTTCGGCTTCGGCGTGGTGTTCTCCGACGCGACCCTGGCCGCCATCCACGAGGCCGACCCCGTACTGCGCACCGCGCTCGCGGACCACGGCCGGCACTGGGACGACATCGAGGTGCGGCTCAAGGGACAACGCATCCGGTGCGGCGGCAACGGCATGGCCGCCATCACCCGCAAGACCCTGCTCCAGCTCCTGCACCGCCGTGCCGAGGAGGTCGGCGTCGACCTCCGGTTCAGCCACGAGGTCCCCGCCGACCCCGCGCACCTGGCCGACTACGACCTGATCGTGGCCGCCGACGGCGCCAACTCCCGGTTCCGCGACCGGCTGGCGGACGTGCTCGTGCCCGAGGTGGAGGTCGCGACCGCCAAGTTCATCTGGTTCGGCACGGACTATCTCTTCGACGGCCTGACCTTCGTCCACGAACACGGCCCGCACGGCACGTTCGCCGTGCACGGCTACCCGATCAGCGACGAGGTCAGCACGTTCATCGTGGAGACCGACGAGGAGTCCTGGCGGCGGGCGGGTCTCGACGAATTCGACACCGCGCAGCCGCCGGGCCCGAGCGACGAGAAGACCAGGCACTACCTGGAGAAGCTCTTCGCCGAGCAGATCGACGGCCACCAGCTGCTGGTCAACAACTCACGCTGGGGCAACTTCCGCACCCGCCGCACCCACCGCTGGCACAGCGGCAACGTGGTCCTCCTCGGCGACGCCGCCCACACCGCCCACTTCTCCGTCGGCTCCGGCACCAAGATGGCCATGGAGGACGCCGTCGCCCTCACCAGCAGTCTCCTCGCCCACCGCGACGACCTGCCGACCGCCCTGGAGGCGTACGAGGCCGTCCGCAGGCCCTCGGTCGAGAAGATCCAGGGCGCCGCCCGGCCCAGTCTGTCCTGGTGGGAGAACTTCGGGCGCTACCACGACGCGTTCCGGCCCACCCAGTTCACCTTCCACTTCATCTCCCGCTCCATCGGCAAGGAGCGGATCGCCCGCCGCGACCCCGATTTCGTCGACACGGTCGTACGGGACTGGCGGGTCGCCCACGAGGGCTCCGCCCCCCTGGACACCCCGTTCATGGACTTCGACGGCCGGCGACTGACCCCGGCCCAGCTCGCCGAACTGCGCGGGGAGGACTCCCGCTGCCTCTGGCTCACCGCGCCCGAGACGGAGGTCGAACTCCCCTCCCAGTACGAGCAGTTGGCGTCCGCGTTGAGCGATGACGTCCCGCCGGACCTCGTCGCCGTACAGGACGGCACCGCGCTCACCCGCTCCCTGCTCGCCGAGCAGGCCCGGCTGGTGTACGGCGTGCCCGCGCTGATCGTGGAGGACGCGATGGACGACGACCGGGCGGAGACGCTGCTGCTGTCGGGGCGGGCCGACCTGGTCGCCTCCGCCACGGAAGGGCGGGGCGAGGCATGAGCACGGATCTGACCCCGCTCCTGACGCCCGAGGGCGTCGTCGTGATCGGCGCCTCGCGGCAGCCCGGGAAGCTCGGCGCCGCCATGGCCCGCTCCCTGGCCTCGTTCCCCGGGGCCCGCGCCCTGGTCAACGCCCGCCGTCCCGTCCCCGCCGAGGGCGTGTACGCCTCCGTCGCCGAAGCCGCGGCGCACACCGACGGACGGCTCGACCTCGCCGTCCTGTGCGTGCCCGCGTCCGGCTGCGCGGCAGCCCTGGCCGAGGCGGCCGCCGCCGGCTGTCGTGCCGCGCTCGTCTGCGCCGGCGGTTTCGGTGAGGCGGGCCCGGAGGGCGAGGAGTACGCGGACGAACTGCGCCGCGTGGCCCGGGAGACCGGAGTTCGGCTACTCGGCCCCAACACCTCCGGCTTCTTCGCACCCCACCTGGGCCTCACCGCCAGCTTCGTACCGGCCGCCGGACAACTCCCGGCCGGGGACATCGCCGTCGTCGCGGCCAGCGGAGGCGTCAACCACGCGCTCTCCTTCGACCTGGTCGCCGCCGGGAACGGCATCAGCCTCGGCGTCGGTATGGGGGCGGGCCTCGACGTCAGCGCCGCGGATGTCCTGGAGCACCTCGCGGAAAACGACCGTACGACGGCCGTGGCCCTGCACCTGGAGACGGTGCCGGACGGACCGCGTCTGGTCGCGGCCGTGCGCAGGGTGGCTGCGGCGAAGCCGGTCGTGGCGCTGGTCGTCGGCCGCAGTGACATCGGTGACTTCGCCCGGTCGCACACCGGCGCGCTCGCCACGTCCTGGCGCACGACACGGGCCGCGTTGCGGCAGGCCGGGGCCGTGGTCGTGGACGACGAGCGGGAACTGGTGGACGCGCTCACCGCGCTGTCCCGCATTCGGTTGCGCCCGCTGTCGGACCCGGGGCTCGGCATCGTGACCGCCCAGGCCGGTCCGGGGCTGCTCCTGGCGGACCGGGCGGGCGCCGACGGCATTCGCCTACCGGAGCTGACCACGACCACACAGCACGCGCTGAGCGAGTTGCTGCCCCCGCTCACGTACCAGCGCAACCCGGTCGACACCGGCCGCCCCGCCGAGACGTTCGCCCGAGTCCTGGACACCACGGCCGGCGACCCGGCGGTGGACCTCCTCGCCGTCTACGCCCTGACCGAGCCCGACAGCGTCGACCTCGCCTCCGCCGCCCAGGACGCCGGCCTCGGCGCCGACTCCCCCGCCGTGGTGGTCGTCGGCGGCCTCCCCGAGGACGTGACCGAACAACGGGCCCGCCTGCACAAGGCGGGCGTACCGGCCCTCACCGGCCCCGCCTCGGCGGCCAACGCGGTACGGGCACTGGTCATGGACGCGCGACAGCGGTCCTCGTCGGAGACGGAGGGGCGGCCCTCGGAGGCGATCGCTGCCGTACCCGCCGGCCCCCTCGACGAGGACGCCGCCAAGTCCTTCCTCGCGGAACTCGGCATCCGCACCCCCGACCGAGTCGCCTGCGACAACCGCGCCGAGGCCCATCAGGCCCTGCGCCGACTCGGCGGCCCCGTCGCCGTCAAGGTGCTCGACGCCGCGATCCTGCACAAGACGGAGATCGGCGGAGTCCACCTGGGCGTGCGCACCCCCGAGGAGCTCGACGCGGCGTTGGACGCCATCGGCCCCGACCGCCGCTACCTCGTCGAGGCGATGGCCCCGGCCGGTGTCGACCTCGTGCTCGGCGTGCGGCGGGACCCGGTGTTCGGGCCGGTCGTGTTGGCGGGGCTGGGCGGCACCGCCGCCGAGGCGCTCGCCGACGTGGCGATCAGGCTCGCCCCCCTGTCCGTGACCGAGGCCGCCACGATGCCCGACGAACTGGCCGCCCGCGCCCTGCTCGACGGCTGGCGGGGGGGACCGGTGCTGGACCGCGCCGAGTTCGGACGGGTCGTCGCCGGGCTCGCCGCCGCCCTGGCGGCGAGCCCGGAGACCGCCGAGATCGAGATCAACCCGCTGCGGCTCACCGCCGACGGGCTGATCGCCCTGGACGCCGTGATCGTGCCCACGCCCACCAAGGAGAAGGACCATGCCTAGGCCGAGCAGCGAAGGAGCTGTGCCCTGGCCGGCGGAGTACGCCGAGCGCTACACCGCGAAGGGCTACTGGGAGGGCGTCGCCCTCGGCGACCGACTGCACGCCGCCGCCGACGCGACCCCCGACGCGGTCGCCGTCGTCGACGGCGACCGTAGGGTGACGTACCGACAACTCGCCGAACACGCGGACGCCGCGGCGTCGCGCCTGGTCGCGCTGGGCCTCCGCCCGGACGACCGGATCGTGGTGCAGCTACCCAACACGGTCGAGTTCGTGATCCTCACGTACGCGTGTCTGCGCCTCGGAGTCGTCCCCGTCATGGCGCTGCCCGGCCACCGCAGACACGAGATCGGTCATCTCGTCGAGCACAGCGAGGCCGTGGCCATCGCGGTGCCGGACGTCCTCAAGGACCACGACCACCAGTCGATGGCGTTCGAGATCGCTGATGTCTCGCCAACGCTGGCCCATGTCCTGGTCCTTGGCGACAAGGTGGGCGACAGCGCCGTGGACCTGCGGGAGCTGTGCGCCGAGCCCGCCGCACCGGACGCCCGGACCACCGTCGACGCGTACCGGCCCGACAGCCGCTCCATCGCCGTCTTCCTGCTCTCCGGCGGCACCACCGGGCTGCCCAAGCTCATCGCCCGCACGCACGACGACTACCTCTACAACGCCCGCCGCAGCGCTGAGGTCTGCGAACTGGGTCCCGACACGGTCTACTTCGCCGCCCTGCCCCTCGGGCACAACTTCCCCCTCGCCTGCCCCGGCCTGCTCGGGACCCTGCTGAACGGCGGCCGGGTCGTCCTCTGTTCGCCCAACCCGGACAAGGCGTTCCCGATCGTGGAGCGCGAGGGCGTCACCGTGAGCGCTTTGGTGCCGGCCATCGCCCAGCGCTGGCTGGACCACCACCGGGAGAACCCCGGGCACGACCTGAGTTCGCTGCGTCTGCTCCAGGTCGGCGGCTCCCGCCTCGCCGACCACGTCGCGCGCCGCGTCCGCCCCGAACTGGGATGCACGCTCCAGCAGGTGTTCGGCATGGCCGAGGGCCTCCTCAACTACACGCGCTACGACGACTCCGAGGACGTCATCTGTACGACGCAGGGCCGCCCCATGTGCGACGACGACGAGCTTCTCGCCGTGGACGAGCTGGGCAACCCGGTCCCGGACGGCAGTCCTGGTGTGCTGCTCACCCGGGGGCCGTACACCCCGCGCGGCTACTACCGGGCCGAGGAACAGAACGCCCGCGCGTTCACCGAGGACGGCTGGTACCGCACCGGTGACATCGTGCGACTGCGGCCCGACGGCAACCTCGTCGTCGAGGGACGCGACAAGGACATGATCATCCGGGGCGGGGAGAACATCTCCGCCGAGGAGATCGAGAACTTCGCCTACCAGACCCCGGGCGTCGCCCGCGCCGCCGCCGTGGCCATGCCCGACGCCCAACTCGGCGAGCGGGTCTGCCTCTACGTCGTACCGGAACCCGGACACACGGTCACCCTCGACGACGTCCACGACGTCATGGAGCGCGCGGGCACCGCCCGCTTCAAGTTCCCGGACCGGCTGGTGAGCGTCCCCGAACTCATCGCCACCAAGGTCGGAAAGATCGACAAGAAGGCCCTGCGCGCCGACATCTCGCGCCGCCTCGACGCCGAAGGAACCCTCGATGACCACTGACGCCGACGACACCACGCCGGCCGCAGCCACCACCGCGACCGCCGCCTCCGCGCCGGCCCCGGCCCCGGACTCCGTGCCTGTCATAGCCCCGGACGAGCCCGACCCCGACCTGCGGAAGCTGTACGACGGCTTCGCGGCCGCCGGGCTCATCCCGCTGTGGACCGAGATCGGCAACCTCATGCCGCTCACCCCGCAGCCCGAAGCGGTGGCGCACGTCTGGCACTGGGACACCCTGCTGCCGCTCGCCCGCCAGTCCGGCGACCTCGTTCCGGTCGGACGCGGTGGTGAGCGCCGGGCGATCGCGCTCGCCAACCCGGGCCTGCCCGGACGGCCGTACGCGACTCCCAACCTGTGGGCGGCGATCCAGTACCTGGGCCCGCGCGAGGTCGCCCCCGCGCACCGCCACTCGCAGGGCGCCTTCCGGTTCATCCTGGAGGGCGAGGGCGTGTGGACGGTCGTCAACGGCGACGCGGTCGAGATGCGCCCCGGCGACCTCCTCCTCACCCCGTCGATGCACTGGCACGGCCACCACCACGTCGGTGACGAGCCCATGGTCTGGCTCGACGGCCTCGACATCCCGCTCGTCCACCGACTCGACGCCGGGTTCTTCGAGTTCGGTGAGGACGGTGTGTCCGACAGGTCCACCCCCTCCCGCTCGCGCAACGAACGGCTCTGGGGCCACCCCGGACTGCGCCCGATCGCGGCCCCCGAAACCAACAACTCCCCACTCATGGCCTACCGTTGGGCCGACACCGACGACGCCCTCACCGCCCAGCTGGAGCTGGAGGACGAAGGACACCCCGGTGTCATCGAGCCCGGCCACGCGGGCATCCGCTTCACCAACCCCGCCACCGGCCGCGACGCGCTCGCCAGCCTGCGCACCGAGATGCACCGGCTGCGCCCCGGCACCACCACCGCCACCCGCCGCACCGTCGGCTCCTCCGTCTGGCAGGTGTTCCGCGGCAGCGGCACGGTCACCCTGGACGACCGCGTGATCGAGGTGGCCGCCGGCGACCTGATCGCCGTCCCCTCCTGGTGCGCCCTGACGATCAAGGCGGACACCCGGCTCGACCTGTTCACCTTCAATGACGCGCCCCTCTACGAGGCGCTCAACCTCGCCCGTACGGACATCACCGGGAGCACGACCTCATGAAGCTCGCCACCATCCGCACCGCCGACGGCACGGTGGCCGTCCGCCTCGACGGCGACCGGGCCGTGGAGGTCGGCGCCCCCGACGTCGCCACCCTGCTGCGCCGCCCCGACTGGCGTACGGACGCGGCAGCCGCCGACGGTCCCGCGCACGACGTGGCCGCCCTCGACCTCGCCCCGGTCGTCACGACCTCCGCGAAGATCTTCTGTGTGGGCCACAACTACCGCACCCACATAGCGGAGATGGGCCGCGAGATGCCTTCGCACCCCGCCCTCTTCGCCAAGTTCGCCAACTGTCTGCTCGGCGCCCGCGACGACATCGCCCACCCGGGCGAGACCGAGGAACTGGACTGGGAGGCCGAACTCGGCTTCGTCATCGGCTCCCGACTGCCCCGCCGGGCCACCAAGGAGGAGGCGGCGGCCGCGATCGCCGGCTACACCGTCGTCAACGACATCTCCATGCGGGACTGGCAGTGGCGCACCCCGCAGTGGCTCCAGGGCAAGGCATGGGAGGCCAGCACCCCGGCCGGGCCCTGGCTGGTCACCGGCGACGAGATCGACGACGCGGACGACCTGGAGATCCGGCTGGAGGTCGACGGCGAGGTCATGCAGCGCTCCCGCACCTCCGACCTGCTCTTCACCCCGGCGGACATCGCCGCGTACATCAGCACGTTCACGACCCTGGAGCCGGGCGACCTCATCCTCACCGGCACCCCCGGCGGGGTGGGCGCGGCACGCGACCCCAAAGTGTTCCTGAAGCCGGGGCAGGTCGTGCGGACGGTCGTCGAGGGCATCGGGGAGTGCGTGAACACGGTCGTCGAGGACAAGCCGTGAGAGTGCTGGACTGGATCGCCGACGGCCAGGTCCGGCTGCAGGATGCGGTCGACGCACTGCCGCCGAACGCCGACAGCGAACCGTCCGCCCTCCCCGGCTGGACCCGCGGCCACCTCCTCACCCACCTCGCCCGCAACGCCGACGCCCTCGTCAACCTGCTGACCTGGGCCCGCACGGGAATCCCCACCCCCATGTACGCCTCCCCGGACCAGCGCACGAGGGACATCGAGGCCGGTGCCGGCCGCCCGCTCGCCGAACAGCGTGCGGACGTACGGGAATCCGCCGAGCGCTTCCGGAAAACCGCCGAGGCGCTGTCGGACGACGACTGGTCGGCCACCGTCACCAGCGGGACGGGCCGACAGATCCCGGCCTCCGAGGTGCCGTGGCTGAGGGCCCGCGAGGTCTGGATCCACCTGGTCGATCTGCGGGTCGGCGTCGGCATGGACGTCCTGCCGCCAGACCTCGCCTGGGCCCTCGTGGGCGATGTGGCCGGGTGGATGACGGCCCGCGTCGATCCCGGAATCGGCGTCGAGTTGAGCGCGGCCGGACACGGCACCGTCGCGCTGGGCGCCGGCCCCGTCGGTGCCACGGTCACCGGGTCGCCGTACGCCCTGGCCGGCTGGCTCATCGGCCGGGGCGCCCCTGACGCCTTGCAGGTCACGGGAGTACTCCCGGACATCCCGAACTGGTTGTGACCACCCGTCTCCAGCTGGTTGTGACCCCTCTTTGTGATTGCTCGATGTGTGACTGCTCGATCAAGGGAGATCGATATGAGCGAGACCTTCGTCCTGGTGACCGGCGCCTGCCACGGCGGCTGGGCCTGGCGCCCCGTCGCGAACGAACTGCGGGCCGCCGGGCACCAGGTGCACACCCCCACCCTGGCCGGACTGGGTGAGAACGACGACCCGACCGATGTGACCCTGACCGACTGCGTGAGCAGCCTCGTGGAGTACGTCGATCAGGCCGGTCTGGAGGACGTCACGCTGGTCGGCCACAGCTGGGGCGGTTTCGTCCTGGTGGGCGCGGCGCCCCGGCTCGCCTCCCGACTGCGGCGGCTGGTCTTCTGGAGCGCGTTCGTGCCGAACGACGGCGAGTCCCTGATCGACGCGTGCCCGCCGCACTACGGCGAGATGTTCCGCGCCGTGGCGGCAGCCTCCGGCAACAACGGGGTGACGTTCCCGTTCGAGGTGTTCCAGCAGGCGTTCATGCAGGACGCCGACGAGGAGACCCAGCGGATCGTCCACTCCCTGCTCGTGCCGCAGCCGCTCGGAACCTTCACGGAGAAGCCCGACACGAGCGCCTTCCAGGCCCTCGACATACCCACCGCTTACGTCCTGTCCGCCGAGGACCTCTCCCTCCCCGGCGAGTGGCACTGGGCCGAGCGGTTCCCCCAGCGCCTGAAGAACCCCCTGATGATCGAGACCCCCGGCAGCCACGAGGCCCTCTTCACCCGCCCCGCCGAACTCGCCGACGCGTTCGTCCGGGCCTGCGCGATCTAGCGTCTCAGCGGTTGCGGTACCGCTTCTGGGTGGGAACGTTGGGCTCCGCGGCTCTCGCCACGCCTCGGCCCGGGGCCGCGTCTACTCCGCGCTCCGTGCACGGCCCCGTGGACCGTGCACGGGGCGCTTCGCCATGCGATCCAGGGGCGTTGCCGACCGTATCGAGTGCGCGGATGCATCGTCCGTGTCTGCTTAGAGGTCCTCTTATGCGGCTGTTTCATCCCGGAATCTGGTGTTTGGGCTGCGGTGTCGGGTCGCGCCAGGAGATGGTGTTCTCGCTGGTGAGGTGGCGGGCCATGAGGTCTGCCATAGCGATATGGATCATGGCTTCGGAGCGGGCGGGCCGGGTTTCGTAGTCGCGGGCCAGGCGGCGGTGGAGCATGAGCCATCCGTAGGTCCGCTCGACCACCCACCGCTTCGGGATCGGGGTGAACCCCCTGGTCCCGGGCTTGCGTTGAGTGATTTCCATGTCGATGCCGAGGCTGGCGGCGTGCTCGACGAGGTGCTGGCGGTAGCCGCCGTCGACCCACACTTTGCGGATGCGGGGGTGTTCGGTGGCGACCTGGTCCAGGAGCTGGCCGCCGGCGATGGAGTCCTGCACGCTCGCCGCGGTGACCAGCACGGCAAGGAGAAGGCCCATCGTGTCGGTGACGAGGCCCGCTTCCTGCCCACGATCTTCATCCCGGCGTCGATGCCCTGGCCGGAGGCGAGCACGCTGGTGGAGGTTTTCACGCTCTGTGCGTCGATCACGCAGGCCGACGGTTCGGCCTCCCGTCCTTCCTTCTGCCGTAAGAGTTGCCTGAGCAGGCCGTTGAGCTGGGCGAACACGCCTTCCTGCTGCCACCTGGCGAACTACGCGATGCGCTCGCCCGGCGCGGCCACACCATCTCCGCCGCGCAGTTGCAGCGGGACATGCAGGCCCACGCCTCGTTCGTCCGGGCCCCCGGCGACCTGTGGACTGTCGGCCGCCCGGTGCACCAGCACATCTGACCCCGGACGCCCCGAGCCCGAGGCCGGGGATCGGGGCGCGCTCAGCCAGTTGCGCGTCGGCCGGGGCCGCCGCGCCGCTGTCATCGTCAGACGTTGTGTCGAGTGTCGCTCGGCGCGTCGCGTAGTCCGCCGCGCGGAGCAAGTGTCAAGACCTGTGGATGCGTCCAGGTGTGTTGCCCTCGCCAGCTGGGCGCGCTGGGGCGAGGGCAATGAGCTCATGCTTGGTCGCGAGACAGGACGGCGATAGCCGTCAATAGCAGGATCGATCCACATATGAGGGCTGAGCTGATCTGCTCGCCGAGCAGAATGGCAAGGAGCGCGGCCGTGGCCGGTTCGAGGAGCACGAGGACGGCGGCGCTGGTGCTGGGGACCGTGGTCAGCCCGGCGAAGTACCAGCGGTGAGCCAGCAGGGTCGGCACGACGCCGAGGAAGATCAGCCAGCTGGTGGACTCGATGGTGTGTCCAGTCCAGGGCCAGACTCCTTGGGCCAGCGCGAATGGCAGGAGGCATAGTGCGCCCGCTCCCCAGGTGGTCGCGCCCGCGCGGTGGGGGAGCGGCCTCAGCAGCGCGGACAGGATCTGCCAGGCCTCATCGGAGATCCGTGGCCGCCAGCCGGGCACGTAACCGGCCAGGTTGATGAGTTCGTCGACGAGGTCCCGTTGCGGAGGTCCCGTTGCGCGGGATGGAGCAGGGGCCGGCGGGCGGCCCGCTGGGTGAGCCAGGCGCTGGCCTGGTCGGTGCCCGGGCCAACACACCGCGCCGTCAGCCTTGAGCCGTAACTCCTTGCGGAACTACTGCCGTTCGGCGGTCAGCCCGCCCCCTTGTGGATACCGCATGCCTACGGTGATACCGCAGGGGCGACGAGTCGTCAGCCCCTACGACTCCACGAGTTCAACCTCAGTAAGCGCGGGTCGCAGGCCCACGTCCTGCCCGGTTTGGAGGAGGGGCCCCGGCAATACCGGGGCCCCTTCTGAGCGCGCTACATGAAGCCCCTGGCCTACCCAGCCGACCTCGCCGACACCCTCGTCCGGGTCCATCTGCAGAAAAAGTATTGGTCTTGAAGAAACAAACGTTGGCCGCGATCTTCTCCTCGTCGCGGGTGACGAACGGGGTCGGGGGCTCCATGAACATCTGCTGCTGTCCGTGAAGGGGCAGCGTCTGGATGGGAAGTGGGGCTCCATCCACACCACGGCCCTGCACGAGAACACCGTGGCCGCCTCCGCGCTCTACAACGAACTCGTGACCGCGGAGGCCTGCGAGGCGCTGGGGCTGGCGACCGAGCCGCGCACCGTCACCCCAGGCCGTCGACCGGTCATGGAAATTGCCGGGGTGCCGCACGACTGATCCGCTGGACCTCCCGGCGCAGCGACCAGATCGCCGCCTGCCTCTCAGAGCTGGAGCACGAGTACGTCACCGCCGTCGACGACGACGGCGAGCCGAAGTTCCTGCCCGTGGTCTCCGAGCGGGCCCGGGCCAAGCTGAACCTGATGGCCGCGAAGATGACGCGCCCGCCGAAGCAGAAGGCCCGGCCCCTCGTGCAGCTGCACAAGGAGTGGAAGGAGAGCGCGATCCGCACCTCCAAGGTGGCCGTCGACGTCATCAACTCCCTCCTCGAGTACGCCCGTGCCGCGGCTGCGTTGGTCCGGGCCCGGGTCGCCTCCGTGGTCGACGTCGACCTGGCGGCCGTCGACGTGGTCGTGTCGGCTCCGGACGCCACGATCTCCAGCAAGGCCAAGGCGGGCTACGTGGCCGTCACGTACGGCTCCGCCAATGGGGTCTCCGCCGCCAACAAGAAGCTCATCAGCCGCTCCACCAGCGGCGTTCCCGGCTCCGCCACCGCGAACCAGCGCAGCCACGAAGTCCGGGCGGGACAGCTCGGCCGCCGCGAACCGGCCGAAGGCGTCCGTCATGTACTCGCGCAGGATGCATACGCGCCCTCGGGTGCGACGCTCTGGCAGGCGTACTCACTGCTCCTGGCCACCCCCCAGGCACAGGCCGCGGGAGACGCCCGAGGCGCCGTCGTCCTGTGGAGAGGGGCCCGCCGTCTCCTCGGCGACGGCGGCGCACGCCTGCTGTCCGACCTGGCCGTGATCGTGCGGCCGCAGGTCGAGGAGGCCGCCTCGGGCGAACCGCCGACAGAGCTGGACCAACTGACCGGACGAGAAAGGGAGATAGCCGATCTCGTAGCGGAAGGGCTGAGCAGCCAGGCCATCGCGACGGAGCTGTTCCTCAGCCCCGCACGGTCGAGAGCCACCTGTCGGCCATCTACCGCAAGACCGGACTGCCGTCCCGGTCGGCGCTGGCGGGCCTCGTGACCCGCGCCGCCCTCGAACAGCGGCCCGCACCGGCCCGGGGACCGTTGTTCTTCGCGACGGGACGGTCCCCCGGAGACCGTGTCTGACCACCCCGCACTCCGCGGCGGGGCGGTTCTCGCCCTGGGCCGACCGGACCGTGCCGCGTCAACGGGGTTGGTCGGCGGCGTGATGCCCGAGGAACCGCCGTGGTCCCGGTGTGTACTGTGCAGGCCGCGCCGGGTGTGTCGTGGGCGTGTTCGAACCGAACAGAGGCGGGGGTGCCATGCCGAAGCATCATGCAGTGGTGGTCGGAGCCGGAATCGGTGGACTCACGGCCGCCGTGGCACTGCGCTGCCGCGGCTGGCGGGTCACCGTCTGCGAACGTGCCCCCGAACCTCCCACGACCGGCGCCGGTATCGGCCTCGCCCCCAACGCCCTGCGAGCTCTGGAGGCCATCGGTGTCGACGCCGCCCGGGCCGTCGGCAGTGCCGTCCCCGTGACGATGGGCGTGCGCCGCTCCGACGGCCGGTGGCTCGTCCGGGCCGAGACCGTGGACATGGCTGCCCGATACGGCATGCCTCCGATCGCCGTCCCACGTCCGGCCTTCACCGCGGCCCTGGCTGCCGACCTGCCGCCGAAGGCCCTTCGCTACGGCACCGAAGTGACGGGAGTCGACGACGTCATGGGCCGCTCGACCGTCCGTACGGCGGCCGGTCAGGACCTGTCCGCCGACCTGGTCGTCGCCGCCGACGGCATCCGCAGCCCGCTGCGCCGCGCGTACTTCCCCGACCACCCCGGACTGCACTACATCGGCGAGACGGCCTGGCGCACCATCGTGGACGCTCCGGACCTCGGGATACCGTCCATGAGCGAGACCTGGGGAAGGGGCGGACGGTTCGGCGTGACCCCGCTCGCGGACGGCCGTCTGTATCTCTACGCCACCGGGCTCGTCCCGCCCGGC
This sequence comes from Streptomyces sp. NPDC034049, assembly GCF_055575575.1. Taxonomy (NCBI): domain Bacteria; kingdom Bacillati; phylum Actinomycetota; class Actinomycetes; order Kitasatosporales; family Streptomycetaceae; genus Streptomyces; species Streptomyces sp. NPDC034049. Next base: position 7,259 of record NZ_JBVISJ010000027.1, on the reverse strand, counting down.
ACCCGGTCGGCCGACTCCCGCGCCGAACTCCGCCGCCGTTTCGGCTCGTGGCACGACCCGATCCCGGCCCTGCTGGAGCGCGTCCAACGCCTCGACGAGGCCGACGTCCTCCAGAACGACCTCTACGACCTGGCCGCCCCGCTTCCTCGCCTGCACCACGGCCGGATCGTCTGGCTCGGCGACGCAGCCCACGCCATGGCCCCCAACCTCGGCCAGGGCGGCTGCCAGGCAATCGAGGACGCGGTGATCCTCGCCCACCTGCTCCCCTGCGGGGACGGCACGGACTCCGTCCCGGCCGCCCTCGCCGCGTACACCGCCGCCCGCCGCGACCGGACGAACGCTGTCCGCGTCCGCGCCCGTTGGGTCGGCCGCCTGGGAGCCCTGCGCAACCCGCTCGCTGCGGCGGCCCGCGACCTCGCGGTCCGGGCCACCCCCACCCGGCTCGCCCTGCGGGGCATGGACGACCTCTTCAACGGCTTCCCCCCGGGTGGCGGTGGCATCCATCGCGACAGGCTGCCTTTGTGACAACTACCGCGTTCGGCTCATATCCCATATGGGGCAACCTGTGCGTGAGGGACTACGTATTTTCACCGATGCGATAGAGCACGCGGCAACGAGACTCGTTCACGAGCCGCGCATCGGCGCAGGTACAGGAAAGGCCACGCGTGAACCGTCAGCACGGGGAATTCCATCCCTCGTGCGGGCACTTGATCTCGGTTCCGGCCCACCGCGCCGGGCAGAACGTCCGCTGCCCACGCTGCCACCAGGTGGTCCCGGCTCCGGCTGCCGATGTTCCGTACGCCTCGCCCGCGCTCACGCCCGGCCCTGTTCCCGGGCCGACCCACATCGGCGGAGCCGGCCGCTCTGACCGCCCTCTACGTGACCGCCCTCTACGTGACTGCCCTCATCGCTGGTGTGTTGGGAGCCGCCTGCGTCTATCTGGTCATGTTCGACGAGTTCGACGAGTCCGAACTGGTCACGATCACCCCGCTGCGGTTCTTCCCGATCGTCTTCGGCCTGTACGGCTTCGTCTCCCAGCGACTGTTGCGGCGTATCTCCGCGGGACACGCGGGAACCCTCAGTCAGGCCGCCCGCATGTCGATCGAGGTGGCCGGTTACTGGGCGCTCCCGGCGCGCTTCCCGTTCCTGGTGCTGAGATGGCGTAGCTCTCTGCTCGTGTCGCTGGCGGCGGCGGTCTTCTGGGCCGTACTGCTGTGGTTCATCTTCGCGGCGGTCTTCCCGACCCTCTGAGCGGACGTCTCCGCAAAATGCGTAGTCGGATACGTGGTTTCACTGAGGCGCCGTCGCTCCAGTCGCGCCTATGTTCGGCGTGTCGGACAGAGTTTTCGGTGTTGAGGGGACTGAGTGACAGGCAACGCCCGTGTGGTACGGGGAAGTTGGATGACCTTGCTGGTGGCGGGAAGCCTGCTGACGGGGTGTTCGGGCCAGGCAACGGGCAACGCACCGGAGGGGGAGAACACTTCGGCGGTGGCGCCTTCTTCAGCTTCTTCGGCCAGTGCCTCGGCCGGCGTTTCGCCGAGTACCACCGCGACCCCGTCGGGGGCCTCGTCCGCCGCCTCCACCGTCTTCACGCCGGATGCCTCCCTGGTACCCAAGACCTCGAAGGACGGGCGTCGGCTGGCCGATGCCGTCGTGCTCGCCCCGGTCGACTGGGGACGGGGTTATGTCGCTCGGACTCCGGCCGCGAGCACCCCGGGGACATGGGCCGTCCTGGGCGAAGACTGCCGCTGGGAGCGGGAGAAGCTCCCCCGTGGGGTGCTTGCGAGCACGTCTCGCTACAGCAGGCTGGCGGCCGGCGGGGGCAGGGGCGCGGTCACGGTGACGGCCGTGGCCACCGTGCACGGCTCCGCCCTCGGCGCCGACGAGCAGTTGAGCGCCACCCTGGAGGAGGTGTTGCGCTGCCCGGAGCAGCGGCCGCGGTCGGCGGAGCGGATCACGGGTCTCATGTCGCTGGGCACCCCCTTCGGTGCCCGTGAACAGCAGTACGCCGACGACTCCGTTCTGGAGGCCGGCACATACGCCGAGAACGGCGGCACCGGACAGCCGTACCGCTGGATGGTCGCCCGGCTGGGCACGGTCGTCGTGGCCGTGTCGGTGACCGGCGGCGCCGGGAACACCGAGCAGGAACTGAACGAACTCGGCAGCAAGGCCCTGGCGAAGATGCTGACGCGCATCGAGCAGCGGCTGAAGGGGAAGTGATGGAGCCGCTGCGTACCTCCGATCCCGCCAAGCTGGCGGGCTACCGGCTGCTCGGACGGCTCGGCGTGGGCGGCATGGGTGTGGTGTACCTGGCCCGCTCGGCCGGCGGAACCCTCCTCGCGCTGAAGGTGATTCAGGCCGAGTACGCCGAGGACGCCGGCTTCCGGGAGCGGTTCCGGCGTGAGGTGGAGACGGCCCGGCGCATGACCAGCCCGTGGGTGGCTTCTCTGGTGGACGCGGACCCCGAGGCGGCGCAGCCCTGGCTCGCCACCGCGTTCGTCCCAGGCCCCTCGCTCGGCGAGGCCGTCGCCGAGCACGGCCCGCTGCCGGTGCGCGGACTGCGGGTGCTGGGGGCGCGGCTCGCCGAGGCGCTGCAAGAGGTCCACGCGGCCGGACTCGTCCACCGGGACGTCAAACCCGGCAATGTGCTGCTGGCCCTCGACGGGCCGCGGCTGATCGACTTCGGTATCGCCCGCGATACCGAAGAACCAGGGCTCACCTCGACCGGTGTCGTGGTCGGTACGCCCGGGTTCCAGCCGCCGGAGCAGGCGCGGGGCACGGAGATTCCCGGAGCGGCCGGCGACGTCTTCTCGCTGGGGTGTGTGCTGGCCTTTGCCGCCACCGGCCGGCCTCCGTTCGGTACCGGGTCGCTCGACGCGCTGCTGTATCGGACGGTGCACGACGCGCCCGACCTCGACGGTGTTCCGGCGGAGCTCGCCCGGGTGGTGGCCGACTGCCTGGAGAAGGATCCTGAACTGCGGCCCACAGCCGATGAGTTGACGGCGCTCTTCACGGGCGCTCCGCCGGCCTCTCCCGCAGATCCGCGGGAGGCCCTGCGGGCCGTACGTCCCGAGGTGGCCGGTGACGAGGAGGGGCCGGCGGGCGAAAAGGCCTGGCTGCCGCAGCCGTTGGTGCGGCTGATCGCCGAACGATCGGCCGTCGGGCTCGCGTTGCCCGCGATCGACGAGACCGAGGTCGGCCCCGGGGCCGCAGACACCGCCTCGACGGACACTGCGGCGGCGAGTCCTGCCGGCCGTGTCCTCGGCAGACGCCGGTTCCTGCTCCTGGCCGGGGCCACGGCGGTCGTCGCGGTCGGCGGCGGACTGGCCACGTGGTCGGCGCTCGACCGTGACCGCAGCGAGGGCTCCGACGCCACGCCGGCGGACTCCAACCCTCTCTACACCCTCGGCCTGCACGCCGATCTGACGGGCGATCAGAAGGAGGTCGGCCGGGCCCAGGAACGGGGACTGCGGCTCGCCGTCCACGAGTTCAACTCCCGTGCGGGCGCGCCTTTCTCGCTCGCCGTGAAGACGGTGGACGACGGCGGCGATCCGGCGCGGTCGCCCGCGGCGGCCAAGAAGCTCATCGCCGACCGTTCCGTGCTGGCGGTGATCGGTCCCACCACGGACGCCACCGCCCTGGCCTCGCTGGCGACGTACGACGCCGCGTCGCTGCCGCTGATCGCGGTGACACCCGGCGCCACCGCGCTCCAGGTGATGGGCAGCCGGTCCTTCCTGCACGCCCGGGTGACGGACACGATCCTGCCGTTCTACCTGGACGCCTACCTGCGCGGTACGGCGAAGTCACGCACGGTCGGGATCGTCGACGACCGGGCGGCGGACGCCTACGGCTGGGAGATCAGCAGCACCCTCGCCAACATCCTGCGCAAGGTGCCGCTGCCGGCCGTGCCCAAGGTGGTCAGCGCGCTGCGCACCGACTTCGGGCCGACCCTGGACGCCCTGCTGGCCGGGGGCGCCGACTCGGTGGTCTTCGCCGGCTATCACCAGCGGGCCGCGCTGCTGGCCCGGGAGCTGCACCGCCGTGACTTCCCGGGAGCCAGGGCCGCCGCCCAAGGGGTGCTCGACGCCCGCTTCCTGTCCGCGGCGGGCGACGCGGCCGACGGCTGGGCGATCGTCGCCCCGGCCATGGACGCCACCGTGGCGCCCGAGGCGAAGGCGTTCCGGGCCGCCCACCGCAAGCTGTTCGGGGCGGAGCCGGAGCGCTACGCCGTGGAGACGTACGACGTGGCGCAGTTCGCCGTGAAAACGCTGCGGTCGCTGGGCGTCGGGAGCCGCACCCGGCCGAACATGACGACGGCGCTGCGAGCGGGGTCGTACCAGGGGATCGCCCGGAACTTCGCGTTCGACAAGGCGACCGGGGCGCTGGTGATCGACGGCAGCGGGGTCTACCTGTGGACGGTCGAGGGCGGCCGGTTCGCCTATCAGGGCCTGGCCCCGTCTCAGGTGTCCACCTGATGGCCGTACGTGCTCAGTCGGTGAGCTCGGGCGTTCATTCGACGGGGCGTTGATGGAGCCGTTGCGCGGCGCCGACCCGGCCTGGATCGCGGGCCACCGGCCACTGCGCCGACTGGGCGCCGGCGGCATGGGCGTCGTGTACCTGGCACGCTCACCCGGCGGCGCGCTCGCCGCGGTGAAGGTGATCCGCGCGGCGCACGCCGACGACGCGGGGTTCCGGGCCCGTTTCCGCCGTGAGGTGGAGACGGCGGGCCGGGTCGTGAGCCCCTGGGTGGTACCACTGCTCGATGCCGACCCGGACGCGGAGTCCCCGTGGCTGGCCACGGCGTTCGTGCCGGGACCCGCGCTGGACGAGGCGGTGGAGGAATGCGGCCCGCTGCCGTACGAGAGCGTCCGCGTGCTGGGGGCGCGGCTGGCCGAGGCGCTGGACGCGGTGCACGGGGCGGGTCTGGTGCACCGGGACGTCAAGCCCGCCAATGTGCTGCTCGCGGTCGACGGGCCCCGGATGATCGACTTCGGTATCGCCCGGATGCCGGAGGACACCGCGCTCACCGCGAGCGGCATGGTGGTCGGCTCCCCAGGGTTCCTCTCTCCGGAGCAGGCCCAGGGCCGCGGCCGGGAGATCGGTCCCGCCAGTGACGTCTTCTCGCTCGGCTGTCTACTGGCGTACACGCTGACGGGTCGGCGCCCCTTCGGGTCGGGCTCCGTGGCCGAGACGCTGCTGTCCACGGTCCACGACGATCCCGAACTGGACGGCGTACCCGCGTCGTTGCTGCCGCTGCTGCGGGGCTGTCTGGCGAAGGAGCCCGGTTCGCGGCCGGGCGTGGCCGAGCTGCGGCGGGCCCTGGACGGTGCGGGCGAGGGCGGTGACTGGTTGCCGGAGCCCCTGACCCGGCTGATCGCGCGCCGTTCGGCGGCCGTGCTCGCGCTGCCCGCCGTCGAGGCGACCGAGGTGTCCACGGCGTCCGCGGCGACGACCGCGGTCGACACGGTTTCCGCAGGCGGCAGTGGATCGACGCGTCGACGCTTCCTGGTCCTCGGCTCGGCCGCCGGGGTCCTGACGGCAGGCGGCACAGCGGCCTGGTGGACGGCACGAGGCCCCGGCGGCAGCTCGGCCCAGAGCCGGACGAGCCGACTGCCACGACTGGTCGTCGCCCTGCATGCCGACCTGAGCGGCGCTCACAAAGCGGTCGGCCTGGCCCAGGAGAACGGTGCCCGGCTCGCCGTCGACCACCTCAACTCGCGTACCGGACGCGGCTTCGACCTGGCGCTCCAGGTGCACGACGACAAGGGCAACGCCACTCGTGCCGGGCAGATCGCCCGGCAATTGGCGGCCGACGGCCGGGTCCGCGCGGTGCTCGGACCGACCACCGACGCCTGCGCCAAGGCCACCCTCGGCCTCTACCAGGAGGCACGGCTCCCGATGGTCACGGTGTCGGTCGGACTCGACGAGGTCTCCCCGACCACCTATCGGGTCTATGCGGCCACCCGCCCCGCCGACGCGACCCTGGCGGCGCCGCTCGTCGCGTACCTCGTGCGCACCCTGGCGGCCCGCAGGACGGTGCTGATCGACGACGCCGCCGAGGGCGACTTCAGCTGGCGTCTGTGCTCGGGGATCGACGACGCCGTGCGCTCCGGGCAGCGCACCGTGATCCGGCGCTCCCTCGCCGCCGACGGCGATACGACCGCTTTCCGCGCCCTCGCGACGTCGGTGACGGAAGGGGGAGCCGACGCGGTGGTGTTCGGCGGCGGCTACGCCCGGGCCGCACTGCTGGCCCGGGCACTGCGCTCCGCGGGCTACTCCGGCGCGCGGCTGGCCACCCAGCGCGCCCTCGACGCCCGTTTCCTCACCTCGGCCGGCGAGGCCGCCCAGGGCTGGGTGTTCGCCACCGCCTTCCTCGATCCGACCCGGGTGAAGGCCGCGAAGTCGTTCGTCACCACCTACCGGACGCGCTTCGGGTCCGCCCCGCCGTGGTACTCCGCCGAGGCCCACGACGCGACGCTCTTCGTCGCCCGCGCCATGACGGACCTCGGCGCGTCGCACGCCGAACGGGCCGCGATCACCGGCCGGTTGCGCGAGACCGACTACCGGGGCATCACCAAGAGGCTCCACTACGACCCGTCCACCTACCGCTACACGGACGCGATGTACCTGTTCAGGGCGACGGCGGGCGCCTTCCGCTGCCTGGGCGACTATCGGGACGCCACCGCCTGAGCCCGTCGTTCGCGCCCTCGGTCAAGGGCCGCACGCGCTGCCGAACGACCCGCAGGTCCTGCTGCTCGGCCAGGCACGCCTGCTGTACTCCCGAGCCGGCCAGGTCGACGGCACCGGCCGTGACGAGACGCCTACGCGTACTTCCGGGACCCGGAAGACTTCCACAACGTACGCCTCGCCGAACTCCCCGGCGGCGACTTCGCGTTCTGCGTCACCCACCCGCTGTCCCTCTCCACCTGGAGACTCGCCCACTTCGAGCGGATCACCACCGCCGACGATCCGGTGCCCGCCGTGATGGACGACAAGCGTGTCAAAGAGGTGACGTATCACCGGCGTACGCCACCGAACGGGTCGTCCACCTCGGAGACGGCACCGCCGAGTCCCATCACCGGATGCGGCGACGCGCGGGAGCGGACCGCGCCTACCTGGACGAGTTGTTCACTGCGTGCGACGTCCGGGACTAGGGACTGTCTACAGTTGTGATCAAACCCTGGTTCTGGCCCCGGGTGCGGTGTCGGTCCGGTAGGACTCTGGTGTGACACGTGCGCAACTGACCGAAGACGAGTGGG
>NZ_JBVISJ010000026.1:0-70898 GCF_055575575.1 Streptomyces sp. NPDC034049 | reverse complement strand
GAGAGGGTGACGACGATGGTGAGCCGGGTCTCGTCGGTCAGTGCGCTCATGATCTTGAAGAGGTCGAGGTCGTCCGTGTCGGGGTGGACGAGGGGCGATGAGGTGCGACTGGCCATGAGGGAAGGATAACTCCCGCCTCATGTTCGCGTTAGCGCGTACATGGGTTACAGTGAAGGCACGGATTGACCCTTCATCCGTCATCCACCGGGTTGCACATCAACCGGTACCACCGCATGCCACCAACGCCTTTGACGGCGTGGCGTGCATCAAGAACGGAGCACATCCCATGACCACAACACAGGGGACCGAGTCGAGGACGCACCGGAGCGAGACGGCCGCGGAGGTGGTGGGCCGCCTTCGTGCGACGTTCAACACCGGCGTCACCCGCCCACTGGACTGGCGCGTCGACCAGCTGCGGCGGCTGCGGGCGCTGCTGGTGGAAAACGAGCAGGAGCTGCTCGAAGCGCTCTTCGCGGATCTGAGGAAGAGCGTCACGGAGGCGAAGGTCGAGATCGACTTCACCGTTGGTCACATCGACGAGACGCTGGCGAGTCTCGAGGGCTGGCTCAAGCCCCGCCCGGTGGAGGTTCCCGCCCACTTCGGTCCCACGACCACGGCTTACACCAAGTACGACCCGCTCGGGGTCGTCCTGGTGATCGCCCCGTGGAATTTCCCGGTGCATCTTCTCATCGACCCCCTCGTCGGCGCCCTGGCCGCCGGGAACACCGTGGTGGCCAAGCCGAGCGAGATCTCGGTGCATACATCGGCGGTGGCTTCACGCCTCCTGCGGCAGTACTTCGACGCCGACGTGCTCGCCGTGGTCGAGGGGGGCGCCGAGGAGACCACGGCCCTCCTGGAGCAGCGTTTCGACCACATCTTCTACACCGGCAATGGCACGGTCGGCCGGATCGTCATGGCCGCGGCAGCCAAGAACCTCACCCCGGTCACGCTTGAACTCGGAGGCAAGTCGCCGGTCTTCGTGGCGCCCGACGCCGATGTGGACGAGACCGCGAAGCGGCTGGCCGGCGCCAAGTTCGGCGCCGCGGGGCAGCAGTGCATAGCCCCCGACTACGTTCTGACTGATGCTGCCACCGCTGCCGTACTGGTTCCCGCCCTGCGCGCGGCGGTCGAAGCCCAGTTCGGCTCCAATCCGCAGACCGCGGCCGACTTCTCTCGGATCATCAACGAGCGGCATTTCGACCGGCTCACCGCTCTGCTGGATTCCGGCCGGGTGGCGGTGGGAGGCCAGCACGACCGTGACGACCTGTTCATCGCACCGACGGTCCTCACCGATGTTGACCCCGCATCGCCGGTCATGCAGGAGGAGATCTTCGGTCCGATCCTCCCCGTCGTGGAGGTCGAGGACCTCGATGCCGCCATCGGCTTCATCAATGAACGCGACAAGCCCCTCGCGCTCTACGCCTTCACCGAGTCCGAGGCCGTCAAGGCGCGCCTGGTGAACGAGACGTCCTCCGGCGGCGTCGCCTGGGGCCAGCCGCCGATGCAGCTGCTCATGCCTGGCCTGCCGTTCGGTGGTGTCGGTGAAAGCGGCATGGGCCGATACCACGGCCGGTATTCCCTCGAGACGTTCAGCCACCTCAAGGGTGTCGTGGACGTGCCGCTCAGCTAGCCTCGCGCTTTCGTGAAGCAGGCTGTCCGATGGGTGATCGGCCGGCGGAAGTGCCTCAGGTCGGTGAGAATGAGGATCGCTGGTATCGCTGTTCCCGCCACCGCCGGAAGCGCGTTCCAAATGAAGCCGTGTATCGGCCCTCTTCGCGGGGGCGCGTCGAGGGAGTCGGTCGCGGCTCGGCCTGCAGAGACCGATCCGTACCGACTCCGGCGGCGGCACCCATCACTTCGTCACCAGACTTACTGCTGATCGTGCGCAAGGAGCGAACGCCCGTACTTCGGCGGGCAGTTGCGCTTGACCGGCGCCGACGCCGACGGCCTGCGGCTCTCACCACGTTCGCCGCCCACACCACCCACACCCCGATCGCAGTCCTGGAACCGCGTCACCGTCAGCGGGCCCGTCGCCTGCCCGAGGACCGCATCCGCGCCTCCGCCGGGACAGCGTGGACCCCTTGCGTCGCAGACCTTCGTCCCGTTTCCCTCCGTATTACAGAAAGAAACCCATGAGTATCAATATTTCAGAAGTTTCATCCGCTCCCTCACTTTTCTCGCCCGTCTCTCTCGGGAAGATCGAACTCGCCAACCGCATCGTCATGGCACCGATGACCCGGGTCCGGGCCGGTTCCTCCGGCATCCCCGGGGACCTGATGGTCGAGTACTACCGGCAGCGGGCGAGCGTCGGGCTGATCATCGCCGAGGGCACCTACCCCGACCACGCGTCGCAGGGGTATGTCGGTGAGCCGGGCATCGCCACCGACGAGCAGGCAGCCGGCTGGCAGCGGGTGTTCGAGGCGGTGCACGCCGAGGGCGGCCGCATCGTCCTGCAGCTCATGCACGCCGGCCGCCAGACCCACCCCGACATCAACGGTGGCCGCCGCGTCCTCGCCCCCAGCGCGATCGCCCGCAGCGGCGAGACGTTCACCGAGAAGGGCGAGCAGCCCTACCCCGTACCGGAAGCGATGACCACCGCAGAGGTCCGTGCAGCCCTCAAGGACTTCGTCACCGCGGCCCGCCGGGCCACCGAGGCGGGAGCGGACGGCGTGGAGATCCACGGCGCCAACGGCTACCTGCTCCACCAGTTCCTCTCCCCGGCGGCCAACCAGCGCACCGACGAATACGGCGGCTCGCCGCACAACCGCGCCCGCTTCGTCGTCGAGGTCGTCACGGCCATCGCCCAGGCCGTCGGTGCCGAGCGGGTCGGGCTTCGGATCTCACCGGAGGTCGACTTCGGGGACGTCTTCGAGACCGACCGGGACGACGTCCTGGCCACCTACGGCACCCTGCTCGACCAACTGCGCCCGCTGGGCCTGGCCTACCTCTCCGTACTGCACGCCGAGCCGGGCGGCGACTTGGTACAGGAACTGCGACGGCGCTTCGACGGCAAGCTGATCGTCAACAACGGCCCCCTCGGCGGGGGGCAGACCACCCGCGAGCGGGCCCTCCAGCAGCTCGAAGCCGACCACGCCGACGCCGTGGCCGTGGGCCGGGCCCTCATCGCCAACCCCGACCTGGTCGCGCGCTGGCAGGGTGGCCACCCGGAGAACGAGCCGCGGCCGGAACTGTTCTACGGGCTGGACGCCGAGGGCTACACCGACTACCCCTTCCTCGAAACGGCTTGAGGCCCACGGGTCACACCTGTCCGTGCGGCAGCCCCACTCGCCCATGGACAGGCACCCGACCGGCGACACCGTGCCCGCCCCATTGAGCCCGTGGTCTCCCCGGCGATCACCGGCTCGAGGACCGTCGGGACCGTCAGGGCGGTCACGGTCCTTCACTAACCTCCCTGAAGTTGTCGGGTTCGACCTGGACGTCAGCCAGCCGCTCAGCCAACTTCTCGGCGAGCGTGCCCAGTTCATTCCGGCGAGCAGTGATCCGCTCCAGCTCCAGCATTTCCACGCCCTCCCCGCGCTCTCCGGCGCACCGGCCCGGCCACGAATCGTAGGAGCGGCACGGCGGTCGACGCAGCAGAACCCGGCAAAGCGGCCATCGCCCTTTCGGCCATCTCCAGTCGACCGTGTAACGCACCGTGCGCCACGTGGTGTTCAGGGCTCCCAGGCACTCCAGTAGCCCGTGGGTGGCGCCGGCACTCTGTCTGCCCGGACAGGTGTGGCAATCCTGGAAGCTGCCGTGGGACAGGTCGACGGGGCTGGCGGAAGTGCCTTCGCTGATCACCGACCGTGGAATTCGAGGGCGGGCCGCGGCCTGCCGGCCTTGTATGCCGTGACGGCGGAGGCGAGTCCGGCCCTGGCGTCCTGCGTTTCGAAGAGCGGCATGGCGAGGTCGAACATCACTTGGTCTGCGGCCGTGGTTCCATTGGCGGCCCAGACCTGGAGAAGTGCCTTGTGCGCCGCATGGGCGCGGGTGGGCCCGTCGGCCAGCTTCCGCGCGAGGTCTGTTGCCTCCTGGAGCAGGGTGTCGTCGGCCACGACGCGGTTGACGACGCCGACATCCGCCATGGTCCGCGCGGGGATCTGCTCGGAGGTGAGTGCCCACTCGAAGGCCCGGGCCCGTCCCGCGCGTTCGGCGACGCGGTAGATGCCGCCCAGGAGGGTGACGATGCCGAGCGTCTGTTCCGGGTGGCCGAAGTGTGCGGATTCGGCGGCGATGATGATGTCTGCGCGCAGGGCGAGCTCGAAGCCGCCGCCCGAGCACCGACCCTGGACGGCGGCGATCACGGGGATGGGGAGCCGTTCGAAGGCGTTGAAGACAGCCATGTAGTGCTCGAAGAGCGCGCGGAGTTCCGCGGTGCTCTGGTCGGGCCAGTCGACGATGTCGCCGCCGAAGCAGAAATCGGGTCCGTCGGCGCGCAGGAGGACGGCGCGGGCGTTGCGTCGAGTGATGTCCTCGACCGCGGCGGCGAGTTCGTCGGCCATCTGTCGGTCGATGCGGTTCTGCGGCGGGTTGTTCAGGACCACGGTGGCGATGCCGTCGGCGACGGTATGGGTGAGGTGGGGCATGGGGGCCTTCTTGCGGTCGGGTCTGACGGGGGTGGGGTGGGCAGGAGCGGGTGAGGCGTCCTCAGGCCAGGTGCCGGCGGAACCAGTCGCGGGCTGCCGTGCTCGACTCGTCGAACCGGGAGAGGTAGGGGTCGAAGTGACCGCCGGGCAGCAGGACCAGCTCCTTGGGTTGCAGCGCGCGTTCGTAGGCGGCGAGCGCCAGGTCCGTGACCGTGACGGTGTCGTGGTCGGCGACCACGAGCAGCAGCGGGGTGGGGGAGACGCGGCTGATCCAGGCACCCGGCTCGTACATGCGGGCGGCACGGGTGGAGCGCAGGGTGACCTGGTTCTCCCAGGCGCCGGGCGGGAGTTGCTGGAGGTAGAAGTCGATGGCGTCCTTGGCCCGGTAGGCTGCCGGCACTGCGGGGTCGTCGCTGACGATCGCCTGTGTACGGGGTGCCTCCCCATGGAACTGCGCTCGCTCGTCTTGCGCGAAGGCGTCTTCAAGGCCGGTGGCGGCGTCCGGCGCGACACGGCGCAGGCCCTGTTCGTAGCCGCTGATCGTGGGCACCTGCGCGACCACGCACCGCAGGCGCCGGTCGGTGGCGCCCAGGACGAGGGCGTGGCCCCCGGCGTAGCTGGTGCCCCACAGGCCTATCCGGTCGGGGTCGACTTCGGGTCGGCTCTCCAGATAGGAGATGGCGCGACGCCAGTCGGCGATCTGCTGCCAGGGGTCCACGTCCTGGCGGGGGAAGCCCTCGCTGGCGCCGAAGGCGCGGTGGTCGTGGAGGAGGACGACGAAGCCGTCCTCGGCGAAGGCCTCGGCGAACGGCTCCAGCCCGTGTTCCTTCACGCCCGCGTAGCCGTGGGCCATGGTGATCGCCGGGTGCGGGCCGGGGCCGTCGGGGATGAAGAGCCAGCCGCGCAGGGTGACTCCACCCTCCGCGGTGAAGGCGATGTCGAGTCGTTGTGTCATGGGTCGTCCTTCCTGGCGAGGTGCGGCCGGTGGTTGGCTGTCGGCCGCCGCTGTCATGGAATGCGTGGTGCCCGGGGCTGTGCGGGCGGGCGTTTGCGGTTCTCCACCGCGGTGGCGCTGGATGGTCAGGCCGTGAGGCCCGTGGGCGTCGTGGCCAGGAACGCGTCGAGCAGCGCGGCGACCGCCGAGGGCCGCTCGACGTGCACCCAGTGCCCGGCTCCTTCGACCGCGGTGGCCTGGACCGAGCCAAAACGGCTCAGCACCCCTTCGGCGACCAGGTCTTCGGTGACGAAGCCGTCGTCCGCGCCACGGATCACCAGCACGGGGCCCGGGTAGCCGCTCGGCTGCAGCCCGGCCGGGTGTCCGGTGTTCCAGCAGTTCACGAGCTCGCGCACCACCTCGGGCCGCGCCCGGCCGCCGACTGCCGTGAGCCGGTCCAGGTCCGCCTCGTCGAGGCTGCTGGACAGTTGCTGCCGCACGGCCCGCTGCGCAGCGGGGTTGCCGCCCAGTGCTCGGAAGGGTTCGACCGCCTCTTCGGGCAGCCGCACGCCGGCGAGCGGGACCGGTGTCACCAGCACCAGGCCGAGCGTCCGCCGACTGCGCGTGGCCGCCACCAGTTCCACGATCGGGGCGGCCATGCTCTGCCCGATGAGCACCACCGGTGTGTCGAGGGCGTCCACGACGGCCCCGACCTCGGAGGTGAAGCGGTCGAGGGTGAACGGTCCGTTCGCGTCCGTGCGCTCGCCGAGTCCGGCCAGGTCGAGTTGCACGACGTGGACATCCTCGCTCTTCAACTCCCGGATCACGCCGTCCCAGACGTGCCGGTCGTCGAGGAAGCCGTGGACGAAGACCAGGGTCAGCTCATCCTTGCCGGTCCGCCGAGGGGAGGTGTCCGTGCCGGCCACGAGTTCGGTGCTCATGCCGCTCCGTCCTTTCCGGGAGTCATCGTGGCTCCGGAGGGAGACCACTCAGGAGTGTCGATCGGTGACCACCCCGTCGCGCGGCCGTCCAGGCGCGTCATGCGCCGGCCTCGGTACGCGTCGAGCACGCTCGCGTCGAGCGGGGTGGAGAAGGCGTTGTCCACGAGGGTGTATTCGGCGGCCAGGCGGCCGATGACCGGGAGGGCGGCGGTGTCGATGCGTCCGCGCTCCAGGTAGAGATCGTCCCTGATGTGGAACCGCACCACCTCGCCCCAGACGACGTGCTCGTGGGCGTCCCCGACGGGGATGATCCGGTTCACCACGCACTCGAACGAGATCGGCGCCTCCTCGACCCGGGGCGCCCGGACGACCTCGCAGGGTGCCTTCGACAGGCCGAGTTCCTCGAACTCGTCGACGTCGGCGTCGAATTCATGCGCGGAGCGGTGGACGTGGTCGGCCAGGGGGAGCACCGCGAGGTTGGTCACGAACTCGCCGGTGTCCTGGATGTTGACGAAGGTGTCCTTGAGGGTGTGGCCGTCCGACCGTGGTTGCAGGGAGATGGAGACCATGGGCGGCTTGCGTCCCACCACCGTGAAGAAGGAGATCGGCGCGATGTTGCCGATGCCGGTGGTGGAGACGGTGCTCACCCATGCGACCGCACGAGGAAGGACGCTCCCGATCAGGAGCTTGTAGGAAGCCGTGGCGTCGAGATCACTCGCATCGATGATCATCTGCAGTTCCTCCGCGTCATTGCGTCGGTGAGTCGACGTGCCCGGAGGCGCTCGCCGTGCTCGCTGGATGTAAGAACCATAGGTTCAGTGACTCTTTTGGACAAGCCTCAGCGACGCGCGGAGTTTTCCTCATTACGTCGAGCAAAGCCTCGTGATGATCCTCGACATGAGCTCTTGTCGACATACGTAAAAGCGCTATTCTTCTTACACAGTCCCGGTAGGCCGTCATGGTGCCAGAGCGCCCGGCAGTACAGACAGGAACGATCCCCATGAGTGAGACCGCCAAGACGAACACCACCGACGAGGTCGAGGCCCAGCCCTGGACCAAGGCGTTTGCCGCCAAGGAAGCCGCAGCCTTCGCCGCGGCGTTCGCCGAGGACGTCGTCCTCGAAGCCAGTGCGCTGCGCAGTCCGGTGGTGGGCCGCGACAACGTCAAGCAGGTCATGGGTGCCGCCAGCGGCATCTACGAGGCCCTCGTCTTCACGCACGAGATCACCGACGGTTCCCGCACCTGCATCGAGTGGGAGGCCAAGGGGCTCGGCGGCAAGGAGATGCGCGGCTCCACCATCCTGACCCGCGACGACGAGGGAAAGATCACCCGGGCCGTTATCCAGCACCGTCCCCTGGACAACCTGCTGGCCTTCTCCAACGAGCTTGGCAACCGCGTCGGCGACGCCGTCGGCCGCGATCACTTCTACCGCGCCTGACCCGGCCGGATACTCGTGCCCCATCCGGCCGTAGAAAACGCCGGAGCGGGCACGGCGTCATCCGTCACTACGAGCCGGAGACCCGAGAGCAGGGGCCTCCGAGGAAGACGTACGCCATGCAGATCAACGGGGCAGCGGCCCTGGTGGTCACCGTCGCCGACCGCGGCGTGGGCGAGCGAGTCGCCGAGGCTCTCCTGGAACGCGGCGCGGCCAAGGTCTACGCCGGCGCCAGCGGCCCCGGATCCATCAGGACTCCGGGAGTTGTACCGGTCCGGCTCGACATCGCCGATCCGCAGCAGGTCCGAGCCGCGGCCGAGGCGGCCCCCGAAGTCGCGCTTCTGGTCGACAACGCACGGCTGACCACCGGATCGGACGTGCTCGCGAGCAGCTTCGACATCTGGCAGTTCGACACGCACGTCCTCGGCACGTTCCGCATAAGCCGCACCTTCGCACCCGTCCTGGCCGGGGACGGCGGGACGTGCACTGCTCGACGTCCTGTCCGTGCTGTCCCGGCCCGGTGTCCCGCGCACCGCCGCCTGCACCGCGGCCAGGTCCGCCCAGCAGTCCCTCACGGACTCTCTGCGTATCGCTCTCGCCCGCACATGGGCCTCAAGGACACTCGGATCGCCACGGGCCAGGACACCTCCAAAGCCGGCTCGGCCCAGGTCGCCTCGCCCGCCCTGGACGCGATCGCGGCGGGGGCGTACGAGGCAATGGCCGACGACATGAGTCGCCACGTCAGGGCCGCACTGTCCGGCGACCTCGGCCACCTCTCCCCGCCGTTGGGCGATCAGGCCTGATCGCGACGCACCCTGCCGTCCGATACACCGAAAGTGAAAGGAGCTGGCCGAGATGGCCACACCCGCCCCGCTGTCCTACGAGGTCTTCGTCTCCCCGGGTGCCCCCCGCGCGGGCGACCAGCGCATGCCCAACGGCGACCCCATCGTGTCGTCCCCGATCACGTCCACGCTGATCTACGGCGACAAGGATGCCGTGCTGGTCGACCCGCCCTTCACTCACGACCAGATCCGGCAGGTCGGCGACTGGGTGAAGCGGTCCGGCAAGCGGCTCACGGCCATCTACGCCACGCATGGCCACGGCGACCACTGGTTCGGCACGGCGCGGCTCATCGAACGCTTCCCCGGCGCCGTCGCCTACGCGACCGAGGGCACGATCCGCATGATGCACCAGCAGGCCACCACCGGCCGTGAGCAGATGTGGGACAAGCTGTTCCCCGGCCAGATCCCGGCCACCCCGGTCCTGGCCCGGCCCGTCCCCACCGACGGCATCCTGCTGGAAGGCAACGTGGCCAGGGCATACGAGGCCGGACACACCGACACCGACGACACCACCTTCCTCCATGTGCCGTCCATCGGCCTCGTCGTTGCCGGGGACGTCGCCTACAACGACGTGCACCCCTACATCCTGGAGGGCGCCGACGGTGGGCTGACCGCCTGGCTGGCCGCTCTCGACAGGATCACCGACCTGGAGCCGCGCGCGGTCGTGGCCGGCCACAAGAATCAAGACCGGCCCGACGACCCGGCGATCCTGGACGAGACCCGGCGCTACCTGCGTGACGCCCAGCGGCTGCTCGATGAGAAGCCCACGGCGCGCGACTTCTTCGAACGGATGATGCAACTCCACGGCGGCCGCCTCAACCCGGGGCCGCTCTGGTACGGCGCGGTCGGGCTGCTCGGCGCCTGAACCGCACAGAAGGCGATCTGATCATGACGCGGACTCTCACGGTCCGGCACGGCCCGGAACCCGCCCCTGACAGGCTCGGCCTCGTCCGGGACCTCCTCAACACCCGGAGCCGGTGCTGCGGTTCGAGATGGCCCGACCCGCTCTCGGACCTGAGGACGGGGTGGGCGACCGCAGCCGCAGAGGCCCCTCCTGCACTGTGGCAGGATGAAACAGCTTTTCAGCCGTCCAAGGAGGTGTGATCCGTAATGCCGTGGCCCGCGACCGCACGGTACGACCTGCAGGCTGCGCCGGGCAGCCTCGGCCTGGTCCAGGATCTGCTCAACACCGTCTCCGCCGACTCACCCCGGCTGCCGGACCTTCTCATGGACATTGTGGCCGCCCAGACTTGGGTTGACGATGCCACCGCCCAGTGGTCGGAGGGCGTCGGTCAGACCGTTCCCGACATCACGCTCGACGCCGAGGGCCTCGCCGGCCTTCGGTCCTTCCGTGACGACCTGCAGGCACTCGTCGCCCTGGGATCGGACAGCGCCAAGGACACCGGAGCGGCCGTTCCGGTCCTGCACACTACGACCGCCTCGCTGCAGCTCGGCGAGGACGGTCTGGTGCGCCTGGAACCCCGCGGCACCGGGTGGCGTCGGCTCGCGTCCCTGGTGATCGCGTCCGCCTTCGAGGGGCAGCGCTCGGACAACCGCCGCCGCCTGAAGATCTGCCGCAACCCGCGCTGCCGGGTGGCGTTCTTCGACCGCTCCCGCAACAACAGTGGCGTCTGGCACGACGTCAGAACCTGCGGGAACGCGGCCAACCTGCGCGCCTACCGAGCCCGGCAGCGCGCTGCCGGGAACGCCTCCTGACCGCACCTGAACTCCAGCCCGCGGAGTCCGCACCCACCATGGGAACCCGGCGCAGATCAGTCCCTCGAGGCAATCTGCGAGCGGGCCCGCCCAGGCCACTTCAAAGCGTTGCCCGATCACGGCGAACGCCGGCCCCGCGCCAGCCGGAACGTCGCGCTGACGCGGACCGACTCGCTACGACGGCGCCTCGCTCTAAACGCCGGGCGTCGGGATGGGCCTCGTCCCGCTGGTGTGGCTTCAGCCGGATGACGTGATGGAGCTCGGCATCCAGGGCCTCGGCACCCAGCGTCAGGCGGTCATCGGGCCCAGGTGAGAGGGGCCAGGCCGACGAGCGTCCGGTGACGATCAGATGTCGAGTAGTTGCCGTGCCACGTCGGCATCAGTGATCAGGACGTTGATCCAGCCGCCGTGTGCCGCGCCGCGGATCGCGGCCACTTTGTCCATGCCGCCCGCCACGCCGATGCGTCGTTCCACCGTTCGCAGCCGGTCCGGGTCGATGCCGATGAGCCGGTCGTTGAACGACGCGTCGACGGGGTTCCCTGCGATGTCGAAGTAGCGGGCGCACACGTCGCCCACCGCTCCGAGTTCCTTGAGCTGCCGCTGGTCCTCGGGGGTGATGGCGTTGCCCGAGCGGCGCAGGAGGGGCGAGGGGTCCAGGCTCCCGATGCCGAGGAGAGCGAGCGTGAGCCTCGACCACGCTCGCATGGTCTCGGCCATCTCCGGCTCGCGCGCGAGCAGGTCCCGGAGTTCACGGCTGCCCACCAGTGCGGCGGAGGGTGCGAAGACCGGCCGCGCCCCGGTGAGCTCGGCCAGCCGGCTGGTCAGGCGGGTGGCGTGGAGCTGGACCTCGGGGCTGCCGGAACCGCCGACGAGCTGCACGACTTCGTGCGCTACGGACGGGGTCTTCGCCCGCATCACCTTGACCGCTTCCAGCAGGGTGGCGCTCCAGGAGGAGACGCCGATGACGTCGCCGCCCTTGAGAGTGGCGTCGAGATAGGTGGCCGTCGCCGCCGCGAGCGCCGGGATGACGTCGATCCCTGCTCCTTCCACCTCGACCACGACAGCGTCGCGCAGGCCGTACCGCTCGACGAGGGCTTCTTCGAGCTCGGCGTGCACTCCCTCGGGGGATACGACGACGGTGCGGACCACACCCCGGTCGACCGCTTCCTTCAGGAGCCGGGAGACGCGCGGCTGGGACATGTGGAGGTGCGCCGCGATCTCGGGCTGCCTGACTCCGCGCTCGTGGTACATCCGGGCCACCTTCACCAGCAGCCGCATGTGGTCCGGGCTGGGAGTGGACGACGCTGCCGCCACCGATCCGATCCTCCGTCCTCGTCCACACCGGCCCTCAGGCCGGTCGCCAGGGGGTGCGCATCACCCTATCGGTCGGGCCTGCGGCCGCTGTCCATGTGGTCACGACGTCCCTGGCACACCACCCGTCCCCAGCTCGCAGGCCGCCGCGAGACGCCGGTGCCAACGCGCTACAGCGCTGCCGCGCTGTGCGCCGTCCCAGGCGGGCGTGAACGTCCGGAGGTCGCTGTCGGCACGTTCCTCCAGCTCATCAGTGGTCCACAGGCCGAGGTGGAGGCCCGCGAGGTGTGCGGCTCCCGCGGCGGACAGCTCGTGATGCCCGGTGCGCGTGACGGTGATGCCGGAGACGTCGGCCTGCAGCTGCATCAGTGCGTCGCTGCGGCTGAGACCGCCGTCGGCGACGACGTGGCGCAGGCCGGGCAGTGCGGCGAGGACGTCGGCCACCTGGAGCGCGACCGATTCCAGCGCCGCGCGGGCGAGCTGGGCGCGGCCCGTGCCCAGGTCGAATCCGGCGAGTACGGGGACGGCATTCGCGTCCCACCAGGGCGCTCCGATACCGCCGAAGGCCGGTACGAGGGTGACGTCACCGGCGTCGGCGTCTGCCGCGAGGCGGATGAGTTCGACCGGCGTGGTGCCGAGCAGGTCGGCAAGCCAGGTCAGCGTACGCCCGGTGGAGCGGATGTTCGCTTCGCGTGCGTACACCGGCAGGCCCATGGACCAGGCGATGGTGCTGCACACCTGCTCCGTCGGTTTCGGGTCCCGTGTCACCACCATGACGGAGGACCCGGTGCCGTAGGTGACCTTCACCGTGCCCGGCCGCCATCCGGCGTGGGCGAACAGTGCGGCGTGCGAGTCACCCATCACCGTCAGCACCGGGGTGCCGTCGAGCAGGGGTGCCAGTCCGCGGAGCTTCCCGAAGGGCCCGGTGGACGGGACGATCCGGCTCAGGGCGGGCCGCGGGACATCGAACAGGCGGAGCAGGTCGTCGTCCCAGTCGCCGGCCGTGAGGTCGACCAGCTGGGTTCGCGACGCGTTGCCGATCTCGGTGACCGGCTCGCCCGTCAGCGCTTGCAGCAGGTAGGCGTCCACGGTCCCCAGACGCAGGGCTCCCGCGCGGCTGCGGGTACGGGAGGGGTCGTGCTCGTCGAGGAGGGCGGCCATCTTCAGGGCGGAGAACATCGGGTCGAGCGGGAGCCCCGTACGGCGGCGGATCTCCTCGCTCTTCCCCGCGCGGACCAGGAGCGCCGCCCGCTCCGATCCGCGCTGGTCCTGCCAGCTGACCAGGGGCGCGACGGGCCGACCGGTCGCCGCGTCCCACAGCACAACCGACTCACGCTGGGTGCTCATGGCCACGCCGGCCACTGTGCGCGGGTCGGTGTCCTGCACGCAGTCAGCGGCCGCCGTGCGCACGCTGTCCAGCAGCGCCTCGGCGTCCTGTTCCGCCAGGCCAGGGCCCGGATGGGATTGGGTCAGGGGAACCTCAGCCCGGGCGACCACCTCACCGTAGGCGTCCATCAGCAGGGCCTTGGTGGAGCTGGTGCCCTGGTCGATCGCGAGCACGTGCGGCTTCATCACGGCCGGCCCAGGGCCTTGCGGGCGGCGGCGGCGACACCCTCGGCGTTCAGACCGAAGTGGTCCAGCAGGAAGGACGTGCTGCCGGTCGGGGCGAAGGAGGGCACGCCCAGCATGCGCACGGGGACGGGATGATGCTCGGCCACCACCTTGGCCACGGCGGCTCCCAGTCCGCCCGACACCAGTCCCTCCTCGGCGGTGACGATGGCACAGGTCTCCCGGGCGGCGGACACAACCGCGGACACGTCCAGCGGTTCGACGAACGTCATGTTCAGCACGCGGGCGGAGATGCCGTCCTGCGCGAGGAGGCCGGCCGCGTCCAGGGCGCGGGAGACCATCGTGCCCACCGCGATCAGGGTGACGTCGGCGCCGTCGGCCAGCCGGACGGCACGGCCGATCTCGAAGGACGCGTCGTCGGGGGTGACGGAGGGCACCTTGAACCGTGGCACACGCAGGTAGGTCGGTTCGCCCGAGACCGCGGCCCAGCGTACGGCGGCGCGGGTCTGGGCCGGGTCCGCGGGCACGATGATCTTCAGGCCGGGCACCGCGCGCATCCAGGACAGATCCTCGATGGAGTGGTGGGTGGGCCCGAGCTCCCCGTACGCCATGCCGGGGCTCTGGCCGCACAGCACGACGTGGCGGTGGGAGTAGGCGATGTCGGCCTTGATCTGCTCCAGGGCACGGCCGGTCAGGAAGGGCGCCGCGGCGGAGACGAACGGGATGAACCCGGCGTTGGCCAGCCCGGCCGACACGCCGACCATGTCCTGCTCGGCGATGCCGACGTTGATGAGCCGGTCGGGGAACTCCTCGCGGAACTTCACCAGATTGCTGGAGCCCACCGAGTCGTTGCACACCGCGACGATCCGCTCGTCGGCGCGGGCCAGCGCGATGAGTTCGTCGGCGAAGTCCGCCCGGCAGTCGAAGGTGGGGGCCTGGGTGGCCAGGGTGCTCATCGGTTCAGCTCCTCGAGCGCGAGACGGACCTGTTCGTCGGTGGGCACCTTGTGGTGCCATTCGACGCGGTCTTCCATGAACGACACGCCCTTCCCCTTGACGGTGTCGGCGATCACCGCGACCGGGCGTCCGGTGGTCGACGGCGCGTACGCCTCCTTGATCGCCCGATGGTCGTGGCCGTCGATCACGCGGACCTCCCACCCGAAGCTCGCCCACTTGGCGTCCAGCGGCTCCACGGCCGTGGTGTCCTGGGTACGGGCGCCCTGCTGCAGCCGGTTGCGGTCCACCACAGCCGTGATGTTGGCCAGCTCGTAGTGGGCCGCGGTCATGGCGGCCTCCCAGTTGCTGCCCTCCTGCATCTCCCCGTCGCCCAGCACGACGATGGTCCGCCACGGCTCACCACGCAGCTTCGCCCCGAGCGCGCAGCCGGTGGCGACGGGGAAGCCATGCCCGAGCGGGCCCGTGTTGGTCTCCACGCCGGGCACCTTCAGCCGGGCGGGGTGGCCGTTGAGCGGGGACAGCGGCGCCATGAACTCGCGCAGCCGCTCGCGCGCGAAGAAGCCGCAGGAGGCCAGCGTCGAGTACAGGGCCGCGGCGCAGTGCCCCTTGCTGAGGACGAACCGGTCGCGCTGCGGATGCTCCGGCTCACCCGGATGCAGCCGCAAGGTGCCCCACAGCGCGGTGACCATCAGGTCGGTGACCGACAGGTCACCGCCCACGTGACCCATGCCGGCCGACTGGATGGTGGTGAGGATGTCGCGCCGGACGGCGGTGGAGATCTCGGCGAGTTCCGCGGCGGCAGCGGCCGGCGAAGCACCGCGCAGGAGGGCGCTGCGCTGGTCGTACTGCCGGACGGCGGCCTCGTCGGCCTGCAGGGGAGCGGGGGTCTCCACGAGGGCGGTGGTCACGCGGACTCACTCTCTGCCAGGGCACGGAACAGCGCCCGCTTGGCGATGCTCTGTGCCCCCAGGGCATCCTGCGCCGCCTGGGCGGCGGCCAGTTCGTCCCGGTCGAGGTAGGCGAGCGCCTGGTGAAAGGCGCGCATGGTCCTGATCCCGGTACGGGCGGCCTCGACCGGGTCCTCGCGGAAGGGGAACTGGTCCAGCTGCCAGACGCCCTGCCAGCCGGCGTCGTCGAGTGCGAAGAAGAACTCGAAGGTCTCCAGCAGATGCACCGAGCCGACGACCATGTCGTCGTCCCAGCCACGGAAGTTGTCGTTGACGTCGATCGCGAACAGCTTGTCGCGGGCGATCGCCATCCGCGCCGCCTCGGCCGGGGTCTCACCCCCGTACAGGGAGTGCCCGAAGTCCAGCAGCACGCCGACGTTGTCCACCCCCATGTCCTGGATCGCCAGCAGGGTGCGGGCGACCGAGGAGAAGACCATCCGGTTGCGCGGCTCGCGCGGCTTGTACTCGATTGCGAACTTCAGATCGGGGAAGGCCCGGGCGAGTTCGCGCAGAGCATCGACCGACTTGGCCCACAGGTCGGTGTAGTCGGCCTGGAACGGATAGTCGTAGCCGTCCTGCCCGGGCCACACCTTGACATAGTCCACGCCGAGCTCGCGCCCGACCTCCGCAGAGGCGGCGACCAGGTCGACGGCCTGGCGGCGCACGGCCGGGTCGGGGTTGGTGAAACCGCCCTTGGCGAACTTCCCGGTGTAGATCTCCGGCGTCACGGCAATGGCCCGCAGGTTCTGCTCGGCGAGGGCGGCGCGCACCTCGGCGGTGCTGATGTCGCCGGGCGGGAACGGCCAGTTCAGGTCGAGGACGGACAGGTCACCGACGGCTCCGGCGAGCTTGATCGCATCGAGGATGGTGCGCGGTTCGCCGTATCCGTCCGTGGCGTAGCGGTCGACGTAGGTGGCGAAGTGCCAGACGCCGGCGCCGTAGACCGGCTCGCTCGATTTCTGAATGTCTATTCGTTGTTGACTTGACATGCAGCCAACGTACGAGCGAGGTTCGAGCCCGTCAACCCCTCGCGGCTGCCGAGGGTTCGCGGTGTGGTTGCGAGGGATCGGGGGCGTGTGCCTGGTCGGAGGCATGCCAAAGGCCGCCCGGTCGCCGAAGGCGGTCGATCCACCGTGTGGGAGCACTGGGACGGAGTCTCCGCCGACGGCAAGGCCACCGCGTCCCTGAACCACTACTCCAAGGGCGCGGTCATCTCCTTCCTGCACCGCCACGTGACCGGCCTACGGCTGGTCGAGCCCGGTTATCGGCGCTTCCTCGTACAACCCCGCCCTGCGGCGGGCTCACCTGGGCGGAGACCGTCCACGAGTCCCCGTACGGCCGGATCGAGGCGGCATGGCCACCCGAAGGCGTCCGCCTGCACCTGCGGCTGGTCGTACCGCCGGGCACCGAGACGGCTGTCGTCCTGCCCAGTGGCCGCAGGACGACCGCAGGTCCTGGCATCCACGACTACGTCGACTGAGACTCTGTCTGACGCGGCTTCGTGATCACGTCTCCCGTAGGACCCGGACATCCCAGGGGCCGAGCGGCACCTGGGTACCCGGCTCGTAACCGGCTCCGTCCAGAACGTCGCTCACCGGGACGGGGACGGTCACCGCCGTCTCCTGCCATGACCAGTTGTGCAGGAAACGGACCCGACGGCCGTCCTGCGCAGTCGCGCCGGTGGCAGTGACACTGGCGGGGAGCGACTTCCACGGTCCGGTGTCCGGCAGCAGCCACCGGAACAGGCTCTCGCCGAGAGCAGCGTTGGGGACGGTGCCCACGTATGTGATCCGGCCCTTGCCGTGCGCCTTCGTGGTGATGGCGGCGAACTGCCCGAAGTGCGGGTGGTCGTAGCGGGCGAGCACGGTGGCGGTGTCCGCGTGGAGTCCGTCCGCCCAATGGGTGCCGGCCGCGCCCTCGGGCAGCGGGACGGGCGAATCGTCCCCTGCCCGGACCGCCAAGTCGGCGTCGAGTGTGCAGAATTCGTCGTACCAGGCTCCGGCCGCATCCGCGAGACGGGCGGGCTGGATGTCGCGCCTGGCACGAGCTTCGTGGTCGGCGTAGCACGAGCGCGGACCGAGGACCAGGTGGCCACCGGCATCGGCGTACGAGTGCAGCCAGTCCAGCGTGGCGTCGTCGGCGATATAGAGCCCGGCGGCCACAAGCACCGGATGCTTCCCGGCCAGCTCAGCCGGATTCTCGTCGGTGGCCTGCCCGGCGTGCAGCACCCGGGTTTGCAGGCCGGCGTCGAACGCGCTCCGGTAGAAGGCGCCGAAGATGGTCTCGTACGAGCGTGGTTCCGGACCGCCGTCCGGCGCGCTGATGGCCGGCTGGGCGGTCATGGCCCACTTGCTGGGGTGCGAGTACAGCATCGCGACGTCGGCGTCCGGGACGAGGTTGGCGACCAGACTCCCTGCGCGCTCCAGCTCGGCGCCGATGCGGGCGACCTCCCGATAGGTGCGGCCGGGGCGGCCGTTGTGCGGCAGCACGCCCGCCCAGTACGTCTCGATGCCGAAGGTCAGCGTCCGCCAGTGCCAGTACTCGATCATCGATGCGCCCCGGGCGACCAGGGCCCAGGCGGCCTGGCGCCACTGGCCGTCGTAGGCGGGCTGGTTGAACCAGGACGGGCCGATGGCCTGGGCGTTGGTCTCGGTGACGAGGAACGGCTCCTGGCGGGAGGAGTACATCCGGTCCGCGGTTCGGTAGAACTCCCAGACATCCTGCGCCGTCCAGGTCTGCCCCTCGCCGCGCCGGGGCCGCGCCGGCAGGGACAGACCGTCCTGCATCACGTAGTACGCGTTGCCGGCGGTGACGTCGAGACGCCGGGTCAGGTCGTCGTCGGCGACGGCAGGCCGGCTGTAGTCGATGCAGGTGGTGACGAACTGGTCGGGGCGGGTGTACTCGCGGACGATGTCGGCCTGCCAGCCGATGAACTCGCCGACCTGGTCAGCCTGGAACCGCCGCCAGGCCTGCTCGTACTGCGGCTGGGCATTGTTGTCCGGGGTCCACAGATCGGCCCAGTCCGTGAGCCGGTGCGACCAGTAGACCAGGCCCCACTCCTCGTTGAGCTTGTCGATGTCGCCGTACTGTGCGCGCAGCCGGTTCACGAAGCGCTGGAAGACACCGTGGTTGTGCAGCAGGTGCAGGCCCGGCTCGTTGTCGACCTGGAATCCGATCACGGCTGGGTGGTCGGCGTAGCGTGCGACGACCTTGCGGATGACGCGCTCGGCGTGGAAGCGGAACGCCGCGTGGGTGAAGTCCATCTCCTGGCGGGCGCCCCAGCCCATGCGCCGGCCGCTTTCCAACTCCCCGGCGATCTCCGGATAGAGGCGGACGAGCCAGGGCGGTGCGGCGTAGGTGGGGGTGCCGAGGATGACGCCGATTCCGCGCTCGTGGGCACCGTCGAGCGTCGGCTGCAGCCAGTCGAGGTCGAAGTGGCCGTCGTCGGGCTCCCAGGTGGACCAGACGGATTCGCCGACCCGGATGACGGAGAAGCGTGCCTCGGCCATCAGGTCGAGATCCGTCTTCCTCAGCTCGGCGGGATGGTATTCGGGGTAGTAGGCCGCGCCGAACAGCACGCGTGCCGAAGCGATTCCCTGGCCGGGCGTCATCGGCCCTCCACTGCACGCAGGCGGATAGCGAGGTACGGCCGACCGGGCAGGGACACGGTGCATGTGCCCTCGTAGAGGTCGGGGAGTTCGGTGACGGTCATGTTCCAGGTGTCGATGATGTCGGCCCGGAAGCGGCTTCCCTGCGGAAGATGGAAGGTGCGCAGGCGCGGCTGCATGATGCCGAAGTAGGCCAGGTAGTAGCGCCCCTCGACACCGCCCACCGGGACGTCGAAGTCGGACGGCAGCGGATCGATGCCCGCCGCGTCCGACGGGATGTCCTCCATGATGGTCCGCAGGAACTCCAGCCGGGACGTGCTCTCGCCCTTGAGGACCCCGCCCTTCGCCCACCACAGCACGTCGTCGTCCGCCAGGAAGCACTCGCCGTGGGTGACGTATCCGCCGCGGACGACGCCCTCCCAGCAGCGGCGCACCATCTCCTGAGGGTGGAGGTTGCCCCAGCCCCACTCGATGTCCCCCTCGTAGCCCAGCTCGTCGACGGCGACGGGCTTGCCCCAGCGCTCGCGCCATTCGCGGGTGCCTTCGGGCGTGCGCTGAATGCTGGCGTGCGTGACCCAGTCGGCGTCGTTGTCCCACAGCTCCACCCAGTTGTGCACGCTGATCAGGTGGCCGTGCGGGTCGTGGTCGCCGATCACCGCGGCGATCCGATGCCAGTCGTCGGTCGACTTGGACCACAGCAGGTCGTATTCGTTGGCCAGGGACCACCACACGTTGGGGTAGGCGGCGAGCCGGGCGACCACATAGCGCAGATAGCGGTCGTCCTCGGCCGGGGACATGGTGGAGAAGCCCCAGCGGTCGTACGGGTGCAAGAGGATGAGATCGGCCTGGATGCCGAGGGCGCCGAGCTGGGCGATCTGCTCCTCCAGGTGCTGGAAGTACACGGGGTTGGGCCGCTGGAAGTCCCAGCCCTCCTCAACGGAACCCGCGAAGGGGTAGCGGGGCGGCTCGGTCTCGTTGTGGACGAACCACTTCGGGAAGACGCACATCCGGACCTTGTTGAACGGGCTGCCCGCGAGCGTGGCGAGGGTCTGCTTCTCCAGCTCCGTACCCTGGTGGGTCCAGGCGTACAGGGTGGTGCCCAGCGGGAGGAAGCGCGTGCCGTCGGCGTGCTGGAAGTGGGCGCCCGCGTGGACACGGACCGGACCGTGGTCCTCCGGGTCGGCCGGGCCGCAGTGGAAGGTGCCGGTGACCGAGTCCAGGGAACGGGCGTTGCTGGTCGTCCGGAACGACCACTCACCCTCCGCGTCCGGCAGGAACCGGACGCGGTACACGCCTTCGCCGTCGTAGAAGCCGTGCGCCGTCACCGAGCGGTCACCGTTGCGGAACTCGGCCCGCAGCGTGACGGCGGTGAAGGGGTTGCCGTGCGCCGGGCCGTGCAGTTCCAGCTCGAAGGTCCGCCACAGGGTGCCGTGCGAGGCGGCGACCAGCCGAGCGCTGCCGGAGGGCACGTCTTCTGACTCGTAGTCCGCGGCCGGGATGATCTCCTCGTCGCGGGGCGAAGCCGCCTCATCGTCAGGCTCTACGAGGGTGGCCAGCTCGGCGTAGAGGGCCTCGCGGGCCGCGGGGTCGGTCCGTACCCCCTGCAGCATCGTGGTCACCTGCGCGAGCGTGCCGTACCGCATCTGGACACTCTCGATCTCCTTGTCGAGATGGGGCGCGTACTTGCGGACCACCGCCTCGGCCTGTTTGTTGCGCAGTACCTCACCTAGAACGGACGAGGGGCCGTAAGCCATGACAGACTCCATTGATCTATCGGACATTGGGGTACAAGCGGGCCACGGCTCGCAGACGAGCACGGCGAGAAGAGCGGCCGCACATGCCACGGCCAGCGAGGCGCGGGCGCCGAACTCGGTGATCAGGAAGCCGCTGAGCGCGGTCCCGAGAGCGTTGCCGGCGGCGACCGCACTGTGCCTCCAGCCGAACGCCTCCGTCGCCGACTGGAGGCGAAAGGGGATCTCTAGTGGACGACGACGCGCACCCGGCCGAGGTTCGCCACCTGGGCGAAGGGGGTTGCGGTGTCGCCTTGCCGTTGCGCCGCCACCCTCAGCACCGGGAAGTACGTGCCCGGTTTCGAGTAGGTGAACGTCTGGCTCACCTCGACGGTTCGGCGAGACAGCCCGAAGGACTTGGGCGTGAACGTGCCGGTGCCGGCGAAGTCCCATTCCGTCGTCACAATGCGGCCGGCGGCGGGCGGGACCTCGATCCTGGCCTTGAAGGTGACGGACCGGCCGACGGCCACATCGATCCTGTCGGTGCCGTCGACGGTCAGATCGACGACGGGCTGGATTCCCCGGCGAGCCGTGGCATTTCCTGGCACCTCGACCTGGCTGTCCTCCACGTCATAGGGAGTCGAGCGCGCCGGTGCCACACCCTTCTCCACCCAGCTACTCAGGTCGCGTAGCGCTTGCTGCAGGATGCCGGTGAACTCGACGAGCCGGACCGCGCGGGCGCCGGTGACGGGGCCTTCGAGGTGGTCGGCGTTGTCGTTGAACCAGAGGCGGAAGCTGTCCTCGTATCCCTCGCCGAGGGCTTCCTTGACCCGCGCGCGGTACCAGTCGGCGGGCCAGGGGTAGGCGTCGGTGTCGAGGAGGTTGGCGACGACGATGACCTTGCCGTTGATCCTGCCCGTGTGCGTGCCGCCGCCGCTGGTGGACGCGGAGATGGCGGGGCCGACTTGGACTTTGCGCTGCGGGTAGAGGGGCTGCCCGTCGGGTCCCCGGTATTGGTCCCAGGCGTAGAAGCCGGGACGGGGCGGAACCTGGTAGCGGTGGTAGGCGCGGAAGGCGAGGGACCATCGGTTGCCCATGTGCAGCTTGTCGCCGGTACCGAGGGCGGCCAGCACCCCGGCGTTGTTCCCGCTGTCGAGGGTGAGGACCCGTGTGGTCGGGTCGAGTGAGCCCGAGAGTGTTCCGATGACCGTCGTGCCGTCGCTTTCGTAGGCGGTGAAATCCAGTCCCGTCGTGTCCGGTTGGGAAGGCGCGGTGCCGAGGACAAGGCTCGTCGGCTTGTTCTGGGTGTCCCGGTTGATCTGCTTGACCGTGGTCTGATGGTCGATTCGCGCGGCTCGGATCAGATCGCCGAGGGGTGACTGCTCGGTGCCGAGGTAGCCCGGCGTGCCCCAGAAATCGTCCGCGTAGGTGGGATCCATACTGCGCACGAGGGCCGTGAACCCGAGGAGGCCGTCGGGGGCGGTCAGCCCCAGCACGTAGCGATAGTCCTCCCAGGCCCGGAGCGGAACACCCATTCGCGTGGCTTCTCGCAGCATGGCCCGCTCCACCTGGTTGAGGTGTGCGTACGGGTCGCCGCTGCCCCCAGGTGCAACCGCGTCGGCGATCAGAGGTGCCTTGTCGCGCAGGACGAGCCGGGCCAGGGCGCGGACGGTGAAGCTGTTGGGGACGGCGGTCGGCGTGCCGGGGATGAAGGGCACCGCGCCGTCCCAGACGCCCGAGGTGTTCTCGATGGCGCCGATGGTCTGGTAGGAGCCGCCGCTGCCGCCGTAGACGTAGCCGTAGATCCGTTTCTTCGAGCCGTAGTACCGCGCCGCGTACGTCCGGGAGAACTTGGCCGTGGCCGCGTCCACGCGGTAGCCGATGCCGCCGTTCGTCTGCACGACGTAGGCGCCGCTGTCCACGCCGAAGGCGACGTCGTCGGCGGATGGGTTCTCGTCCTGCAGCGGATACACCTTGTGGAAGAAGCGGCCCTGCCACTGCCTCTTCGAGGGGAGGCAGAGGGTGAACTTCTTGTCAGTGCCCGCGAAGTGGCCCGAGACCTTGCGGTGCGGTACCGGTGTGGTGAGGTCCGTTTCGCTGTCGATCACAGGTTGGTTGTACAGGGGGTCGTCGCAGTCGGGTGTGACCCATACCGGCCCGCCGTTCACGCGCGCCGTGCACTGCGGCCGGGATGCGGCCGCGGCGCGGGGGGCCTGGATCGACGACGCGCCCAGCACCACCACGGCGCCGGCGGTCGCGTTGCGGACGAAATGGCGTCTTGACCATGCCCCTGCCGGGGAACCGTGCGACCTGTCGTCACCGGCCGTTCCGTGTGTCTTCATGAGTTCCCCTTGAGGTCGGAAAGCTCTGCAGTGTCGAGTTGCAGCCGCTTGGCGCGCCGGATGCGTTGTTTCTTCGGATCCGCGACGGGAGCCGCCATCTGCAACTTGCGGGTGTAGGGGTGCTGTGGGTTCGTCGCGACGTCGTGTGCCTTGCCGATCTCCGCGATGCGCCCCTGGTGGAGGACGGCGATCCGGTCGCTCACCTCGTTCACGACGCCCAGGTCGTGGCTGATGAACAGGTAGGCCACGCCCGTCCGGCGCTGGATGTCCTGCAGGAGCGTGAGGACGCGGGCCTGAGTGGTCACGTCCAGAGCGCTGGTGGGTTCGTCGCAGATGATGACCGAGGGATCGAGGGCGAGCGCGCGAGCGATCGCGATCCGTTGCCGCTGCCCGCCGGAGAACTCCCGCGGATACCTCCCGCCGGAGTCGGCCGGAAGACCGACGGCGTCCAGCAGTTCCCGTACGCGTGTCCGGCCGGCCTCGGCCCCGGCTGCGACGAGGGGTTCGACGAGGATGTCCTCGACCTGCATGGACGGGTTGAGTGACGAGTAGGGGTCCTGGAAGATGACCTGGATGTCGCGGGCGACCTTGCGTCGGCGGGCCCGGGAGATGTTGCTGATGGTCTCGCCGCGGAAGGTGATCGAGCCTGCCGTGACCGGCGCGAGCCCGAGGACCGCACGGCCGATGGTCGTCTTGCCCGAACCGGACTCGCCGACCAGGCTCAGTGTCTCCCCGGCGCGCAGATCGAAGGAGACGTCGTCGATCACCGTAGTCCCGGCACTCTTCCGGCCGCCGTAGCGGACGACGAGGTTGTCGACCTTCAGTACCGGCTCTGGCACCTCATACCTCCGCGATCTCGACACGGCGTGCCGACGAGAGCAGTTCCCGGGTGTAGTCCTCGGCAGGGGACTCGAAGAGCGCGTCCACGTCGCTGCGTTCCACGATGCGGCCGTCGCGCATGACGCTGACCGTGTCGCAGATGTCCGCGACGACACCGAGGTTGTGGGTCACGAGGATCACGGCGAGACCGCGTTCGTCGCGCAGTTCGCGCAGCAGCTCCAGTACCTCGGCCTGCACGGTCACATCCAGGGCCGTGGTGGGCTCGTCGGCCACGATCAGGTCGGGGTTCGAGGCCACCGCGCCGCAGATGAGCACGCGCTGTGCCATGCCGCCGGAGATCTCGTGCGGATACTGGCGGAAGACCCGTTCGGGATCCTTGATGCCGACCCGTGCGAGCAGTCTCAGCAGCTCCCTTTCCGCTTCCTGCTTGGACATCTTCTTCACCGCGCGCAGGCCGTGGGTGAGTTGCGCGCCGACCGTGAAGCAGGGGTCGAGGTTCGACATGGGTTCCTGCGGCACGTAGGCGATGCGCCGGCCGCGTGCCGCGCGCAGCTGCTGGTCGTCGGCCAGCAGGTCCTTGCCGTCCAGCACGATGCTGCCGCCGAGGACGACCGCCTCGCGGGGCAGGATGCCCAGGGTCGAGAAGGCGATCTGGGACTTGCCGGAGCCTGACTCGCCCACCAGGCCGTGGATCTCGCCCCGCCGTACGTCCAGGTCGACGCCGTGCACGACCTCGCAGACGCTGTTCTCGCCGTCCGGGTAGCCGATGCGCAGGCCGCGGATCGACAGGACCGCTTCGGCCGGTGCGGCTGCGGGGTCCGCGGTGGTCGACTGGCGTTGCTCCTGTGCCTGCCGGGTCAGTTCGCGGCGCCGGCGCGGGGACAGCGTCCTGCTGTGGGCCGACGACTGGAGCACATCGCGCAGGGCGTTGCCGAGCAGGACGAGCGCCAGGACGGTCAGACTGATGAGGAGGGCCGGCCACAGGACACCGGCCTTGTTGTTGTAGATGTTGCCGAACGCCTCCTGCAGGACGCCGCCCCAGGATGCCTTGGCGGGGTTGCTCAGACCGAGGAAGCCCAGGCCGGCTTCCATCGCGATCCCGGCCGCGAGGACGAACGAACTCTGGATGACGACGGGCGCGCGAACGGCCCACAGTACGTGGCGGCCGACGATCCTCCGATCGGAGAGCCCGACCACCTTGGCCGCGTCCACATACAGCTCGCTGCGGACTCCGAGGACGACGGACCGGACCAGCCGGAAGTACGACGGTGCCACGATGAGGCCGTAGACGGCCATGGCCGCGACGATGTTCGACCCGGTCCGGGCATACAGCGCGATGAGCAGGATGACGCCGGGCGTCGACATGACAACGTCGGAAACCCAGTTCAGCACCGCGTCGACCCTGCCGCGGTAGAAGCCGGCAGCGAGGCCGCTGGTCACTCCGAGTACGACGGAGACGACGAGTACCACCACACAGGCGAGCAGCGTCTGGCGGGCTCCCCACATCAGCCGGGACAGGATGTCCCGCCCCGTCGAGTCCGCCCCGAGGAGGTGCCCGGAACTGAACGCAGACGCGTCCACGGCGCTGAGGTCTGTCACGTTCGGGCCGTGCGGGGCCAGCCAGGAGCAGGACAGGCCCAGGAACACCACAAAGAGCAGGAAGACCAGGCAGACCGCGCCCTGCGGATTGGTGAGCAGTCGCCGGAAGAGAGACCGCCTCTTCGCGGCCGCCTGCACAAGAACGGCCGTCTCCAGCGGGGGAGTGGTGGTCATCGCGTCCTCGCTTTCGGGTTGACCGCTGCCGTGACGAGGTCGCCCAGCAGGTTGACGACGAGCACGACCACGATCGTCACCAGCACGCACCCCATCACCAGCGGCACGTCGCCCTTCTGCGCCGAGGTGTTGCTCAGGTCGCCCAGGCCGGGCAGGGCGAACACCTGCTCGATGACCACCGCCCCGCCGATGAGGCCGAGGGTCTGCAGGCTCAGGGCGGTGAGACCGGGACCGGCGGCATTGCGCAGCACATGCCGGAAGACGACCTGCGATTCCGGGATCCCCCGCGCTCGCAGCGTCCGTACGAAGTCCTGGGAGAGCGTGTCCAGGACCGCTCCGCGGAACTGCGCGGCGGCGTTGGCGATGGATCCCACAAGGAGGGCGATGACCGGGAGGGTGACCGACTTGAGCCATCCACTGAGGCTCTGGTCCGGTGAGACGTACCCCGTCGCCGGGAGCAGCCGGACCGAGACGGCGAAGGCGAAAACGAGCCCGATCGCGATGATGAAGGCCGGCACGGCCGCTCCCAGCACGGACAGGAACTGCACCACTCGGTCCAACCACCCGCCGCGGACGGCGGCGGCGACGCCCAGGAGGACGCTCGCCACCGCTGTCAGCAGGAGCGACAGGACGATCAGGGTGAGGGTCACCGGTACCCGGGAGGAGAGGGCCGAGGTCACGGACTGGCCCGTGAAGAACGAGTCGCCGAGGTTGCCCGTGACGACGCCCTTGAGCCACTCGCCATACTGCACCAGGAGGGGCTTGTCCAGACCGAGTCTGACCACCTCCGCCCGGACGTCGGCCTCGCTGGCCCGCGTGCCCAGGACGGCCCGCGCGATCCCCGGCCCGTTGCCGTACATCAGGACGAACGTCGCGAAGCTGACCACGAGCAGCACCGCCAGTGAGCGGACCAGCTTCTTCATCACAGAACCCAACACCTGTCACTCCAATCGTTCATGCGTGGGGCTACTGGAAGTCCCAAAGGAGCGGGTGCAGGCCGGACGGGTCGGTGGACTTCCGGACCTTGAGCTTGGAGTTGTAGGCGTAGATGGTGCCCGTGGACACCATCGGGACGAACCAGGCCTGGTCGACGACGTAGCGGTTGATGGCCTGCTGATCCTTGGCCGACTGCTGCGGGTTGTCGGTCACGATCTTTTCCCAGAGCCTGGCCACTGTCGGGTCGGTCTGGTGCATGACGTTCCAGATGCCGTCGGGCAGGATGTAGTCGGCGATGTCCAGCCGCGACTCGCCGTAGTTCCCGAGCACCCACATGGGGATGGGGTACTTGCCGCTGAGCAGTTCACTGATGGCGTTCGGGCCGGACAGGGTGACCTGCTTGACCTTGATGTTCAGCAGGCTCAGCTGCTGCTTGACGACCGGCATCAACGCGTCCAGGTTCTGCCCCTGCAGGTACGGGATCTCGATGCTGAAGCCGTTCGCATATCCCGCCTTCTTCATCAGGGCCTTCGCGGCCTCGACGTCGTAGGGGTAGGGGTCCTTGAGGTCCTTGATGTACGCCGCGGAGCCGGGACGGAAGATCTGCGGGGTCGGGGTGGCCAGCCCTCGGAAGAGGTTCTTCGCGATGGCGTCCTTGTCGAACACCATGTTCATGGCGCGGCGGACGTCCACGTCGCCCAAAGCGGGGATCTTCTTGCCCAGGTGGTCGGTCAGCAGGAGCCGGGCCACCTCGCTCGGCTGCATCTGGATCTTCAGTCCGGATGACTTGGCCTGGCTGTACGTCGCCTGCGTGATGAGGGAGCCGTCGATCTGCCCGGTCTTGAGCGCGTTGATCGTCGCTGTCTCGCTGGTGATGACCTTCAGCACGAGCTTCTTGTACGGGAACGACTTGGCGTCCCAGTACGCGTCGTTCTTGACGAAGGTGTAGACCGAGCCACCGGTCGTTGCCGATGCGTCGAGGGTGTACGGGCCCGAGCCGACCGGAGCCTTGTTCCGGTTGCCCGAGGCCAGGTACTTCGGACTGGCTATCGAGAGGTCACACAGGCGTGCGGTGAGCAGCGGGTTCGCCTTCGTGGAGATCGCGGCGGTCAGCTTGTCCGGCGTGGAGACCTTCATGCCGGCGAAGCGGGCTGTGCTGGCGCCGTGTGTCGCCGCGTACTCGACCGACGCCTTGACCGCCGCCGAATTGACCGGGGTTCCGTCGGAGAACTTCATGCCCGGACGTAGGTGCATTGTCACGCCGGTGTTGTCCGACTTGAATTTCCAGGTCTTCGCGGCGGCCGGCTGGGGCTTGCCCAGAGCGTCACACCGGAAAAGCTTGTCGTACACCGCCGAGGCGCCCCAGCCCTGGTAGCTGGGCTGGTTGACCGGATCCCAGCCCTGGATGTCCTGGGTCATGCCGAGCGTGAGTGTGCCCTTGCCGCCGGCGTTCCCCGAGGTGGAACTCGCGTCGGTACAGCCGCTCACGGCGACGAGTGCGGCCAGGGCTGTGGTCATCGTGACTGCCGTGGCGGCAGGTCGGGTGGTGCGCCGCATAATGGACTCCTTCGGACGCGAATGAAGTTGCGGCCTGTTTACATGCGGGCCGACGCAGATCTGTCCAGCGCTCGGTGAGAGACAGCGCGAACTGGACGATGTGATGTGTACAACGTTCTACGCGGCAAGTTACGGAGACGGCCAGAACGAGTCAAGAGATCGCGCCAACCCCGCCGTGTAACAGTTCGGCAACGCGCCAGTAGCGCGATCTTCATTCTCCGATGCCACATCACCACCACCAGCCAAGTCTCGCCCTGACTGACCTTTCCGGCCCCTGCGGCAGCGGGCGTGGGCCGATGTGTCGCGGGTCGCGGCAGTCCACCGGGTCAGCGAGAAGAGTGCACCGATGCACAAGGTGACGAGGGATGTACTGACAGGAACACGGGACGCGCTAGGAGGAGCGCGCCGCTCGTGCGGCGCGGCCGCGCGCCGGAGCCGCGCTCGTCCCGCGGGGCACGAGCCGGGGCGCCACGACGTAGTGGACCGGCTGGGTGCGGCCATTGACCCGCTCCAGGAGAAGCCGTGTGCTCATCTGGCCCGTGAGGTGGCCCGACTGGTCCACCGTCGTGAGCGAGACCCGGCCGATCGAGGAGGCGTTGACGTTGTCGTAGCCGGTCACCGTCAAATCTTCCGGTACCCGCAGACCGCGTTCCTCCGCTGCCCGCAGGGCGCCCAGCGCGGCGATGTCGGCGCCCGCGAAGATCGCGGTCGGCGGTGTCGGCCTGGACAGTGCCTCGGTGGCGGCCCGGTAGCCGCCCTCCTCCGTGTAGCTCGTCTCGATGACGTCAGGCTCGAGGCCGTGGCGCTGCATGGCCCTGATGTACCCGTCGCACCGTGCGGTGTGCGCGAGGACATGCGGGCGTTCCAGGACCCCCGTCGGATGGGTGGTATGCGCGATGCGTCGGTGGCCGAGACTCACCAGGTGGTCGACCATGAGGCGCGCACCCCCCTGGTCGTCGTCGACAACGGTGTCGAAGGAGGTGGCGCCACCATGGCGCGCGACCACCACCGTGGGCAGACTCGCCCCGAGCCGTTCGAGCCAGGCCGTGCTCATCTCCGGCGCGATGATGACGAGCCCGTCGACCTGGCGGTCGACGAGGGCCTCGATGCTGCGTTGCTGGCGCTCGGCCGCGAGGCCGCCGGTGATGAGTATCTCCTGGTAGGGCGTCGGCTCCAGTTCGTCCGTGACACCCTCGACGATCTCGGGCTGGAAGGGATGGGACAGCGCCACGAGCATGACTCCGACGGTGTAGGAGCGGCCCCGCATGGCGCGCGCGCCGGCCTGCGGCCGGTAGCCCAGCTTCTCGATCGCGGCGGTGACCTTGATCCGCATCTCCGGGCTGACGCCGTAGGCGTCGCGCAGCACCTTGGACACGGCCGACACCGAGACCTGCGCTTCCCGGGCCACGTCCTGGATCGTCACGCGGCGCACTCCGGAGGACTGCGCGGTGCCATCGCCGCGCGAGCGGACGGGCCGCTTGTCTGCGTTGCGTGGAGCCGTCATGCCGCCCCGCAGATCGGCGTCAGCAGCGCTGTTGTCCATTCGCGCCATGCTACAAGCGCCCGTTCCGATCGGTACCCCATGGATCGGTCCCTTCCGTTGCCTTGACATGAATTCAGGCAGCTCTCTACGCTCCCTGACGTAGAACGTTATACAACGCCGGCCCCCTCAGGTGGTCCCTTCCCCTGTGTGTGAGGGCGTTCCTGAGCGGAGCCACCCAATGCCCGCCTCGGGCCCGGTCACCCAACGCTCGATGAGTCTGGAGACTTACATGGTCGTGGCTGCCGCTCCCTGCGCCCCCCGGTTCGAGCACCTCACCGATCCCTCACCGGCCCGCGGTGTCGGCACGGGCTCTCCCCGTCTGTCGTGGTCGGTCCCGCAGGCGGACGCGGACTACCGCCAGACCGCCTACGAGATCGAGGTCCTGCGGGGCGGCACCACCGAGACGTTCCGGGCCGACAGCGCCGAGCAGCTCCTGGTGCCCTGGCCGGCCCGACCGCTGGCCTCGCGGGAGTACGCCGCCGTGCGGGTCCGCGTCGCCTGCCGGGACCGGTGGAGCGAATGGAGCGAACGAGCTGTCGTGGAGGCCGGCCTCCTTGACGCGGCCGACTGGACAGCGGATTTCATCAGTCCGGTCGGCATCGCCGGCACGCGTATGCCCGCTCCGGTGCTGAGCGGATCGTTCGAGGTGCCGGGAGAAGTGCGCACAGCCCGCCTCTACGCCACCGCGCACGGCCTGTACGTCGCCACGCTCAACGGCCGGCGCGTCGGCGACCTCGTGCTCGCCCCGGGCTGGACGGCCTACGAGCACCGGCTGCGCTACCAGACGTACGACGTGACGGAACTGGTCCGCAGCGGGGAGAACGTGCTGGAGGTCCTTCTCGGCAACGGCTGGTATCGCGGCCGACTGGGCTTCAACGGCGAGCGTGCCCTGTACGGCGACCGGCTGGCGCTGCTGGCCCAGCTGGAGGTCACCACCACCGATGGACAGGTGCATGTGCTCGCCACGGACGGCACATGGACGGCGCGGGAGAGCGAGGTGCTGGCCGACGACCTCTACGACGGCCAGCGCACCGACCTGCGTCGCCGCGGCCCCGGCTGGCGCCCGGCAGCCGGCGCGGTCGAGGTGGTGGCGGGCGACCTCACCCGCCTCGTTGCCCCGGAAGGACCGCCCGTCCGGGTCAGCTGCGTCCTTTCGGCCGAGAAGGTGTGGACGTCGCCGTCGGGCCGGACTCTGGTCGACTTCGGACAGAACGCCGTGGGATGGGTACGGCTGCGGGTGCGCGGCCTGGCATCCGGCGCCGAGGTCGTCGTCCGCCATGCCGAAGTCTTGGAGGACGGCGAGCTCGGCACCCGTCCGCTGCGCGCGGCCGAAGCCACCGACACGTACCTCGTCGCGGGCACGGGCGAGGAGATCCTCGAACCGTCCCTCACCTTCCACGGCTTCCGCTACGCGGAGATCTCGGGCGTGCCAGGCCTGCGTGCCGAGGACGTCGAGACCGTGGTGATCGGGTCGGACCTGCGCCGCACCGGCTGGTTCACCTCCTCCCACACACTGCTCAACCGCTTCCACGAGAACGTGGTGTGGGGCATGCGCGGCAACTTCGTCGACGTACCCACCGACTGCCCGCAGCGTGACGAACGCCTCGGCTGGACCGGCGACATCCAGGTGTTCGCCCCGACGGCGACCTTCCTCTTCGACAGCGCGGGGTTCCTCAGGTCGTGGCTGGCGGACCTGGCGGCCGAACAGCAACCCGACGGATCGGTGCCCTACGTCGTGCCGGACGTGCTGCGCGACCGCGCGCCGACCGCGGCAGCCTGGGGCGACGCCGCGACGATCGTGCCCTGGGCGCTGTATCAGCGCTCAGGCGACCGTCAAGTCCTGGAGCGGCAGTGGCCGAGCATGCGCGCCTGGGTGGACCGGCTCGCGGACCTTGCCGGCCCGGACCGGCTGTGGTCGGGCGGATTCCAGTTCGGTGACTGGCTCGACCCCACGGCTCCGCCGGAGGCCCCCTCCCGGGCCAAGGCCGACCCCGACGTGGTGGCCACCGCGCACTTCGCACGCTCCGCGGAAATCGTGGCCGAGGCCGCGCGAGTGCTGGGGCGCGAGAACGAGGCTAAGCGGTACGGCGCCCTGGCGGCCGAGGTGCGTGCGGCGTTCGCCCGCGCCTACGTCACCCCGGCCGGCCGGGTCCTCTCGGACGCGCAGACGGTCTACGCCCTGGCCATCGAGTGGGCGCTGCTGCCGGGCGCCGAACAGCGCGAGCGGGCCGGCCGGCGCCTGGCGGACCTCGTACGCGCGAGCGGCTTCCGCATCAGCACCGGGTTCGTCGGTACGCCCCTGGTGACCGACGCCCTGACCTCGACCGGACACGCCCAGGTCGCCTACCGGCTGCTGCTGCAGACCGGCTGCCCGTCCTGGCTGTACCCGGTCACCATGGGAGCGACCACCATCTGGGAGCGCTGGGACAGCATGCTCCCCGACGGCAGTATCAACCCCGGTGACATGACGTCGTTCAACCACTACGCGCTCGGCGCCGTCGCGGACTGGCTGCACCGCACCGTCGCCGGCCTCGCACCCGCCGCCCCCGGCTACCGCGAGATCCTCGTCCACCCGCGACCGTCTGCCGACCTCACGTCCGCCTCGGCGCGCCACCTCACCCCCTACGGCGAGGCCGGTGTCGCCTGGGAGCGGGCCGGCGGGACGTTCCGGCTCGATGTCCGCGTTCCGGTGGGGGCCACCGCGCTGGTGCACCTGCCCGGGACGGCCGAGCCGAAGGCCGTCGGTCACGGTGAGCACCAGTGGGAGGTTCCCGATCCGATGGCAGTCGGTGCCACCCAGCACGCGACGGCCACCGTCCGCGATGTGCTCGACGACCCGGACACTTGGGCCGCCGTCGTTGCAGCCGCCGTCGAGACAGGCGTCGTTCCCGGAGGGGAGGCGCAGGTCGCCGGCCAGCTCGCCGCGTATCTCGACGCACCCGCCGCCGAACTGGTCCTGGCGCTGACACCGCAGGAGTCGCTGGCGGGCTTGGCCTCCCTGGAGCGACGGCTGGAGGCGATCCTCGGTCTGCGCCCTGCCTGACGGCGCTCCTGCGCGAGCCCCGCCCCCGAATCACCCGACGACCAGGAAAGCAGCCGGTCATGAAACACGGCACCCAGCAGGGCAGCAGTTCCTTCAGGCCCGGCCAGGTACGCCGCGACATCCCGGCCGGACTCCCGGCAGCTTCCGGGTACCCCACCGCGAGGAACGAACGTTGAGCAAGCCGACCGACAACCACCGTGACCCCTGCCTGCCCGCCGCCACGCGAGCCGAGCTGCTGCTGCGGGAGATGACCCTTGAGGAGAAGTGCCACCAGCTCGTCTCCGTCATGCCCTGGACCCTGGTCCGCGCCGACGGGTCGGACTCCGGCGAGCTCGAGGAATGGCTCGGGCACCCGCCGGGCCATGTGGCCGGACTGATCGTGGACACCCCGGCCAAGCTGGCACAGTTGGTCGGCAGCATCCAACGGCAGGCAGTCGAACGCACCCGGCTCGGCATCCCCGTGCTGTTCCACCAGGAGGCCCTCAGCGGATTCCTGGCCGGCGGCCACATGGCCTTCCCGACCGGTACCGGGCTCGCGGCCACCTGGAGCCCGGACCTCGTCCAGGACATGACCGAGCTGATCCGCGCCCAGATGATCCGCACGGGTGTCCGCCACGCGCTGTCGCCCGTCATGGACGTCGCGCTCGACCCGAGGTGGGGACGGGTACACGAAACCTACGGCGAGGACCCCTACCTGTCCGCCGCGCTCAGCGTCGCCTTCACGCGCGGCCTGCAGGGCGACGACCTCGCCCGGGGCGTCATCGCGACCGGCAAGCACTTCCTCGGCTACGCCCTCCCGATCGGC
The DNA here is from genome assembly GCF_055575575.1 of Streptomyces sp. NPDC034049. Taxonomy (NCBI): domain Bacteria; kingdom Bacillati; phylum Actinomycetota; class Actinomycetes; order Kitasatosporales; family Streptomycetaceae; genus Streptomyces; species Streptomyces sp. NPDC034049. The sequence goes on along the minus strand of NZ_JBVISJ010000026.1, from coordinate 37,484 downwards.
GGTTCCAACACCTCGGCGTACGAGGCAGGTGCGCGCTGGACCCGGGACCTGTTCGCCTACCCGTTCGAGGCCGCCATCCAGCTCGCCGGCCTGCGCTCGGTGATGAACTCGTACGCGGACGTGGACGGCATCCCCGTGGGCGTCTCGCGGGAGGTGCTCACCGACCTGCTGCGCGGGGTCCTCGGGTTCGACGGGTTCATCTCGTCGGACTACACGACCCTGGAACAGGTGGTCGACCGCCAGCGCGTTGCGGCCGACGCAGGAGAGGCGGCGTGCCTCGCGATCTCCGCCGGCCTCGATGTGGAGATGCCCAAGCCGTACGCCTACGGCCAGGTGCTCGCCCAACAGGTCGAGCAGGGCAAGGCGGACGTCCGCGACGTCGACACGAGCGTCCTGCGCGTTCTGAAGGCCAAGTTCGAGCTGGGCCTGTTCGAGAATCCCTATCCGGCCGAGCACATCGACGTGACCGCGGTCGCGGCCGAGGGCACGGACCTCTCGCATGAGCTGGCCCGGCGCTCCGTGGTGCTCGCCAAGAACGACGGCATCCTCCCCCTGACCCCCGGGACGCTGAACGTCGCCGTGATCGGGCCGCACGCCAATGCGGCCAGACTCCAATTCCCCACATACACCTATGCCTCATGGCGGGAAGCGACCGACGCCGTCACACGCGGCGAACTCGGCAACATGCTCGGCGCGGAAGACGTCACGACCTCCTGGTACAAGGCGATGTTCGACCCCGTCGACCCGGAGGCGTTTGTCCACGAACGGTTCGGGGCCCGCTCGATCTCGGAGGAGATCGCCGGATTCGCCCAGCAGGTGCGCAGCGAACAGGGATCCACGCTGACCCGCCCGCTGGAGCAGGAGGCCATCGACCGGGCTGTTGACATCGCACGGGAATCCGACATGGTGGTGCTCGCCCTCGGCGGCGGAAGTCTGTGGTTCACCGGAGAACGCACCGAGGGCGAGGCCAGCGATACCGCCGACATCTCCCTGCCGGCCGCACAGACCCGTATCGCCGAGGCGGTGGCAGCCACCGGCAAGCGCCTGGTCGTCGTGCTCGTGCAGGGACGTCCGTACGCACTGCCCGAGGTGGTACAGAACGCCTCGGCGATCGTGATGGCGCCCTACGGCGGACCGTTCGGTCCGAAGGCGATCGCAGAGGTCCTCTTCGGAGTCACCAACCCCAGCGGCAAGCTGCCCTACAGCATCCCCCGCCACTCCGGGCAGGTCCCCGTCTACCACCACCAGAAGGCCGGCTCCGGCTACCGCAACCCGCTGCCCCCGAACGTCACCCAGCACTATCTCGACCTGGAGGCCACACCGTTCCTCCCGTTCGCGCACGGTCTGAGCTACACCGACTTCGACCTCGGCGGCCTGTCCCACGACACCCGGATCGACACCGACGGGACCGCACGGATCACCGTCACCGTTACCAACACCGGCCCTGTGACGGGCGCGACCGTCGTCCAGCTCTACGTCCGGGTCAACACCAAGGGCCTCACCCGGCCCGCGCAGCAGCTGGCCGGCTTCAGCCGCATCGAACTGCCCCGAGGCGAATCCCGCCGGATCACCTTCCGCCTCGCCGCAGCCCAGCTCGGCTACACCAACCTCGCCCGAGACTTCGCTGTCGAGCCCGCGCGCGTGGACTTCTTCCTCGGCTTCGACTCCGACGACCGGCGGGTCGAAGGAGCCTTCGACCTGGCGGGCAAGCCCCGTGTCCTCACGAGCGCCGACCGCGCCTTCCTGTCCGACGTGGAGATCGAGAATGTCTGAGCTGCCCAACCCGCTGATCCCCGGCTTCAACCCTGACCCGAGCTGCATCCTCGTCGACGGGACGTACTACCTGGTGACGTCCACATTCGAGTACCTGCCCGCCCTCCCCGTCTACCGGAGCACGGACTTCGTCACCTGGGAGCACATCGGCAACGTCGCGACCAGGGAGGAACAGGTCGGCGTCGCTCAGGCCACCTCGGCCGCCGGCGTATGGGCCCCGACGATCCGTCACCACGACGGACTGTTCCACGTCATCGTCTCGGTGACCGACAGTCCGCGCGGATGCGTCGTGTTCACCGCCGAAGACCCGGCCGGGCCCTGGAGCGACGGCATCACCATCGCCGGCATCACCGGAATCGACCCCGACCTCGCCTGGGACGAGTCCGGCGCCGCCTACGTCACCTACAGCGCCCTGCACCTCGACGGCAGCGAGCATGTGGCCTTCAACGGCATCCAGCAGGCACGGGTCGACCTCGAAACGGGCAAGACCCTGGAAGAGCCGCGGCCGATGTGGTCCGGCACCGGCCTGATCGCCCCGGAGGCCCCTCACCTCTACCAGCGCGAGGGCTACTGGTACCTGCTCATCGCGGAAGGCGGCACCAGCCAGGGCCACGCCGTGAGCGTCGCGCGCAGCCGCTCCATCGAGGGCCCGTTCGAAGGTGCGCCGCACAACCCCGTGCTGCGCGAGGCGGGTTGGAACCACCCGGTCGAATGCACGGGCCACGCAGACCTCGTCCCAGGCCCGGACGGCGACGATCTCCTCGTCCTGCTCGGCACACGCCGCGCCGGCCACGGCTCGCCACTGGGCAGGGAAACCTATGTCACCGCCGTGGAGTGGCGCGACGGCTGGCCGCAGCCCGCGCACGTTGACCTCAACCTGCGTCCGGAACCGGTGGAGGAGTACTTCGACTTCGCGGACGGCTCCGCCCTGACCGACCCCGGCTGGCTCGCCGTCGGTCGGCCGCCCGCCGAGCTCGCCTCTGTCGGCGAGCAGCCCGGTCGGCTCACGATCCGCGCCGCCGCCGACGGCGGCCTCGACGCCTTCCGCCCCGCCTTCGTCGGGCGCCGCCAGCGCCATATGAACAGCGCCTTCGAGACCCGGATCGACCCGGGAGACGGTCGCGGCGGCCTCGGCCTGCGCTTCGTCGAGGACTTCACCCTCTGCCTCGTCGCAGAGCGCGCCCCCTCGGGAACCGGCACGAAGATCACGGCACGGGCGAGCATCCCGACCCTCAGCCAGTCCTGGAGCACCGAGGTCGCAGGCGACCAGGTCACGCTCCGCCTCACCACGCAGGTACCTCCGCGAGGGCGAGCCTCGTGGTTTCCCCCCGGTGACCGCATCCGGCTGATCGTCGTGGACGACACCGGCGCCGAGACCCAACTGGCCGAAGTGGACGGTCGGTTCTGGTCGGTCGAGACCTCCGCGACGTTCACCGGCCGTGTCACCGGCATGTTCGCCGAGGAAGGCACCGTCCACTTCGCCGACTTCCGCTACCACGGCGAGGGCGGCTCATGACCACCGGATCCACGGGCACACCCAAGGGAACCACCATGTACGACTCCTTCCGGCCCGGCCAGACGTGGCTGGACACGAACGGCCACCGCATCCACGCACACGGCGGGTCCGTGCTGTTCGAGGGCGGCGTCTACTACTGGTACGGCGAGAACAAGGAGCACTCGAAGCCGGGGAGCGGCATCTGGACCTGGGGCATCCGCTGCTACACCTCCACCGACCTCTACAACTGGCAGGACCGCGGATTGATCATCCCGCCGGTCCTCGACGACCGCACGTCGCCCCTGCACCCGTCCCAGATGATCGACCGCCCGCACATCATCCACAACCCGCGCACGGGAACGTACGTCTGCTGGCTCAAGATCATGGGTGCCGGAGGCGAACAGCTCTGCACGGTTCTGACGGCGGACTCGCTCCTCGGCCCCTACGAGATCGTCCGTACGGGGCTCAGCCCGCTCGGCATGTCAGCAGGCGATTTCGACCTGGTCGTCGATCCGGCCGACGGCAAGGCGTACTACTACTTCGAGCGGGTGCACAGCGAGCTGATCTGCGCCGAACTCAACGATGACTACACGGATCTGACGGGGACGCACTCGACTCACTTCCCCCGCCCGCACCCCCCGCTGGTACGTGAAGCGCCCGCCTACTTCCGGCGCGGGGACAAGCACTACCTGATCACTTCGGGTACGACGTGGTACTTCCCGAACCCATCGGAAGCGGCTGTGGCCGACACGTACCACGGCCCGTTCACCGTGCTCGGCGACCCGCACCCCAGAGACCCGAGCGGCACCTCGTTCCGGTCGCAGATCAGCTCCGTCTTCCAGCACCCGGACCACGACGACCTCTACATCGCGATCGCGGACCGGTGGCTGCCCCAACTGTCGGAGGAGGAGTCGAACTGGGGCGAAGCCTTCCAACGGCACTACTCGGCGAAGGCGGAGGGGCGAGAGGCTCCTTCCCTCGTACTGCCCGAGGCCGATACATCGGTCGCGGACCACGTGTGGCTTCCCATCCGGTTCGACGGTGAGATGCCAGTGATCGAATGGCACGACGAGTGGCGTATCGAGGACGCCAAGTGACGGTCACCTGGATGGACTTGGCCCCCAGGGGCTTGCTCGAAGTCACGGGCGGTTGACGATGCCGGCATCCGCCTACCGGGACCTGCTGCGCACGCCGTCGGTGCCCTGGCTGCTCGCGACCTCGGTCATCGGCCGTCTCAACCAGGGCATGACCGGTCTGGCTCTGCTGATGCTCACGACCGAGCATGCGACCTACGCCGTGGCCGGCGTGGTGTCGACGGCCGGTGTGGTGGGAGGCTTCATCGCCGGGCCGGTCCTCAGCCGGTGGGCCGATGCCCGTGGCCGCCGCCGAGTGCTCACTGTCACCGCGGTTCTCAACGCGTTCACCATGGGCGCGCTGGTCCTGGCACCGCCGCAACCGGCCCTGCTGACCGGTCTCTCGTTCCTGTGCGGGCTGTGCACACCTCCGATGACGGCGTCGGTGAGAGCGGCGCTGCCCGCACTCGTCGGCGAGGACCGGCGCCGCACCGTCTTCGCCCTCGAGTCGACGTTGCAGGAACTGATCTTCGTACTCGGCCCGCCCGCCACCGCGATGCTCGCGGTGCTCGGCGGGCCCCGACTTGCGGTGGGGGCCTGCGGGGCGCTCGTGTTCCTCGGAACCCTGGGATACGTGCGCGACCGCAACGCTGAAGCGGGCCGCACCGCAAGAACCCACGCCAAGGGTCGCCGCTCCGTCCTGCGCGCCCCCGGTGTCCTGCGCATCCTCCTGTCCGGAGCCCTGCTGTACGGGGCGCTCGGCTGCCAGGCCATCGGCACGGTCGCGCTGGCGAGCGGCTCGCAGGTGTCCACGGACGCCGGGTTCGTCCTGGCGGCAGGGAGTCTCGGTTCGCTCCTCGGGGGCCTGATCTATGGGTCGCTGACACGCCATCGTGCGGGCCTTCGGCACCTGATGGTGTTCGTGGCCGCGGGTCTGGCCACGTTGCTGCTCGCATCCGATGAGCGCGTGCTGACCGTGCTGGTGTTCTGCTGGGGATGCACGCTGGCCCCGGCGATGTCCCGGCTGTTCGAACGGCTGTCGTCACTGGCACCGTCCGAGTCCGCGACTGAGGCGTTCGGCTGGATGAACAGTTCAGTCGCCGCCGGTAACGCTCTTGGCACCGTACTCAGCGGCATTCTGGTCACTGCGTACGGTGCCCGGGCACCGTTGGTGGTGGCATGTGCCGCGGCCCTTCTCGCAGCTCTGCTCTGCGAGCCGTGGCCCGTGTTCAGCCGCCGATCACGTCGATCCACGGAGCCGGAAGCGGTCGACCACACCGACACCAGAAACTCCTCCTGAGTCGCTCCTCCCGTTCACTTCCACTCCCCGATCTCCTGGAGTCCCTCATGCCATATGGCCCTTCCTCCGTCCTCGGTGAGGTGCTGCGCGATCAGCGGGCCGCCGCAGTGGTCCGCACGTACCTGCCCGGGCTGGACGACGACCCCGTACGCGTGCCGGCACCCACCACCAGGTCACGTCCTTCATGACGGGGATCCGGAGTGACCCCCGCAGCCCGGGAGCGCTCTTCGCCGAACTGGCCACCCTCGAGGAGGCGACGCTTGCCCCGTTGCCTGTCGCAGACGTGGAGGTCGTTCCGGCTGCGGATTACGAGGCGGATGACGTCCCGGTCGGCAGCGCGCGCTCAGTGGCCGAGGAGACCGCCACACGATGGTCGGCCTATGAGCTGGAGCTTCACGGCCCGGGCCACGGCAACCCCTTCACGGACGTTGCCGTGCGGGCCGAATTCACCTGTGGCGAGCGCAGGTTGACCGCGCACGGCTTCTACGACGGCGAGGGTGTCTATCACATCCGGCTCCTGCCGAACGAGGAAGGGGTCTGGACATTCCGTACGTTCAGCAACGCCCGCTCACTGGACTCGATCACCGGCACTTCCACTGCGGGCCCGCCGGCCCCGGCGACCACGGCCCGGTCCGCGTCCACGAAGGTGCCCACTTCCGCCACGCTGACGGCACCCGGTTCCTGCCACTGGGAACCACCGCGTACGCCTGGACACATCAGGGTGACGCGGTGGAGGAACAGACTCTCCGCTCCCTCGCGGGCAGCCCTTCAACAAGATGGACGCGGCGGCGGAGTTCCCGCAGCAGCGGGCCCGGTTCGACCTGTGGGCCGAGGGCCGGGAGAAGCGCACCCCTTCCGCAGAGAACCGGTCGTGACGGCAACTCAGGCCAGCTTCGCGGCCAGCCGTTGCGCGTTCATGTAAGCGATCGACTCGATCGAGATCATCGGGTTCACTCCCGACGCGGTCGGGAAGCAGGATGCGTCCGCGACCACGAGGTTCTTCACGTCCCAGGTCTCGCCGTCCGGGTTCAGTGCGGACATGTCCGGCGCTCCGCCCATCCGAGCGCTGCCCATGATGTGCAGCGAGGCGAGGGACAGGCTCGCCGGGGCCGCTCCCCGCTTTCGGGCCTCCCCAATGAACGAGTCGATACTTCTGCCCCTGCCGGGCTCGTAGCTCAGCGTCCGGTGGTGCGTGGTGAACAGCTTCGTCGCGCCCGCTGCTTCGGCGATCCGGGCGGCGCCCTCGAACCCCTTCATCAGTAGTTCGGTGTCGCCGCGGGAGAGGACGTATCTGGCGACCGGCTCGCCATCCTTGCCGATCTTCACGGTGCCACCGGGTCCCTTGTCCCGAACGATGATGGCGACGCAGAGCATGTTCTTGAGCTCCTGCATGCGCTCGAGGTGCTGGGCTCCACTGCGCCAGTTCACGAACCCGGAGCTGAATGCCGGAGTCATCGGAACGGTCTCGAAGAGAACGCCGTAGCCGTCCCCGTCCAGGTCGGTCCATTCGTCCACGTATCGGGCCTGCATCGCGCCTTCCCATGGGTTCACCAGTTCGGGCATCCGGGCCCAGAGCCCGGTGGCGGGGTGCAGCCGCAGGTGCCTGCCTATGTTCGGGTTGCCGAGGCCGGATCGCTTGAGCAGCGCCGGGGTCTGGATCGCACCCGCCGAGACGACGACTGCGCGGGACTTCACTGTGAGCACATTGCCGCCGGGCGAGATCGCGGTGACGCCGACGGCCTTGCCGTGCTCGATGGTGACCTTCGTTGCCTTCGCGCCGACGTAGATACGAGCACCAGCCTCGGCAGCGTCGGCGAGCCAGGTCTTGGTGACCGATTGCTTCGCACCGATGCGGCAGCCCATGCCGCAGCGCCCGCATTCGATGCCCTGGGAACAGCCCATGACATTGCGCGGCATGGCTCCGCGACTCCAGCCGATCTTCTCGGCACCCCGGTCAAGCAGTTGGTCGCGGATCCCGGCTTCGTTGTGGTCGGTGTTCACTCCGAGGCGGGCACTGACTGCTGCGATTGCGTCGTCGTACTCCGAGGTCGCGAACTGCGGTGTGCCGAGCCTGGCCCATTCGGCCCGGACGTGATCGGGCGTCGGCAAGGACGTCGTGAAGTTGACGACCGTGCCGCCGCCGAGGCCGCGGCCGGCGACCAGGGCCACCTGGCCCTCCGAGGTGATGCCGGGTGAGCCGGCGTAGAGATGGGAGAAGCCAGTGCGCTCACTGCCGTCGAAGTCGCGGTCGTCGTGGTAGTCGCCGGCTTCGAGGATGACCACGTCCAGGCCGGCCTCGGCGAGCGCCCCCGCTGCCGTCCCGCCGCCTGCACCGGAGCCGACGACGACCACGTCGCAGACGATCGTCTCGGTCCGGGTCACCCGCTCGGGCTTGAGCGTCGGGTCTGGTGCGTCCTCGAGTACACCCAGAGGGCCCGGATATCCCATCGAGTCCCACAGGGCCGGGCCGCCGGTGATGTAGTACGGCGCCAGGGACGCGCCCTTGAGGGCACCGAACAGTGCGCGCTTGGCCGCAAGACGGGAGTCCGAGAGTGAGAGCAGCGCCCGCTCACGGCCGGACCTGTCGAGGTCGGAGAACTTCCGTGGACGCCCCGTCAGCAGGAGCCCGAGCAGCCGGGTGTCCCAGAGCCGCAACAGCGTCCTGAGCTGCTTGAGCTCGGCCTCGCGCGGGTTGGTGCCGGCAAACTCGAGCGCGAACTCCGGGGCACCGACGGCGCTGGCAGCAGGGACCCCGGCGCCGTCGCCAGGAGCGAAGGTGTCGCTGATCAGGCGCAGCGCGGCGAGGTGCTGTTCGGTGAACGTCATGACGGGGACACCTCTGTGGTCACTTGACGAACGGGAGTCGGCGAAGACCCCGCTGCATCGTCGTCAACATGGCGGAGTACTTCTCCTCGCTGACGCCTGGAGGCGCAGCCATCGGCGCCAGCCGCTGCACACTGATGGTCTGGGACTCCGCGTACTTGGCAATGCCGTGGTGGCCATTCCGGCGGCCGATGCCGGATGCCTTGAAACCACCCATCGGGGCATCGATGGACGATGCAGCTGCGATCCAGCCTTCATTGACGTTGACCATGCCGGTCTGCAGCTGCGCGGCCACCCTGTATCCGCGACGACCGCTGCCGCTCCACACCGAGGCGCTGAGTCCGTAATCTGAGTCATTTGCCCTCGAGATCGCCTCGTCGATCGTGGCGACCCGCTCAACTGCGACGACCGGTCCGAAGATCTCCTCGCGCGCGCAGGACGCGGTTTCCGGAAGCCCCGTCAGCACCGTCGGCTCGTAGAACGCCGGCCCGATGTCAGGGCGAGCGCGTCCACCCGCTTCGATGCGTGCGCCACGGTGAACAGCGTCATCGACGTACGCGGCCACCATCTCGCAGTGGGCCGGGCTGATGAGCGAGCCCATGTCAGCTGTCCAGTCGAGCTGCCCGTGCATCACCAGGCGCTTGGTGCGTTCGGCGAGACGTTCGACGAATTCGTCGTACACGCGGTCGTGGACGTAGGCGCGCTCGACGGAGAGGCAGAGCTGGCCGGCGTTTGCGAAGCACGCTCGGATCGCACCCTCCGCGGCCTTGTCGACGTCGGCGTCGTCGAGCACGATCATCGCGTTCTTCCCGCCGAGCTCCATCGAGCAATCGATCAGCCTGGCCGACGCGCGGGCCGCCACCTCGCGTCCTGTCTTCGAGCTGCCGGTGAACTGGACGAAGTCGGATTCGTCGACAATCGCCGACCCGACGACAGAGCCCCGACCGGTGACGACTTGGACGAGATCCCGCGGCATTCCGGCTTCGCGCAGCAACTCCACGGCCCAGAGGGCGCACAGTGGCGTCTGGGAGTCAGGCTTGAGTATGGCGGCGTTCCCAGCGGCGATCGCAGGGAGGATGTCGGCGATGGTGAGGATCATCGGATAGTTCCACGGGCCGATGAAGCCGATCAGACCGCGAGCTGGGTGGCGCTCGATCGTCTTCGTCAGGATCGGAACTGCTCCGCGTCGCCGCACGTCGCGAAGGTGGTGCGCCGCGGTATTGGCGTAGTAGCGGGCGGCGTTCGAGGTGCCGAGAACCTCCTCGAAGGCGTGCTTGCGAGCCTTGCCGGCTTCGAGCTGCATCAAGTCCAGCACCTCGTCCTGACGGGCAAGCAGCAGATCGTGGAACCGACGCAACACCCGTGCCCGACCGCGGAAGCCCAGGGCCTCCCAACCGGGCTGGGCACGGCGGGCGCGCGCAGCGGCGGCTGCCACGTCCTCGACACCACACGACGGAACGACCGTGAGTGGCTCACCGGTGAAGGCAACGCGGACAACCATGGTCTCCTGGGGCGCTTCTTGGCGAGCAACCGTTTTGACCAGGTCTTCGAGGCGCGCGTCGGTGGCCCATCCACGTGGGTGGCCGAGGTTGGTGCTGGTGTGTGATTCCGCGGTCATCGTTCACTGCTTCCTGAAGAAGTGCGGGCGAAAAGTTGAGGCGTTGCGATCCGGCGTCGTTGTCACGGGCCGATGGCCCGTCGAGGGTGGAGTTGCCGCGGGTGCCCGTGGCACCTGTGACTGAGCGAGGCGAAGGGTGACTACCTGGCCGCGGGCACCGCCGGCCGGACCGGAGGTGCCGCCGGGACATCGACGGCGTGGTCAAGGCCCGCCACGGAGATGCCCGAGCGCACCTTGTAGCGCCTGTTGATGGAGATGAGCACGGCGGTCAGCGGCTCAAGCTGCCGGGCCATACGCAATGCTCCGGCATCGATGCCAGGTCGGCCGGTGATGGTGGCGGCGAGCTCGATCACCGCGGCCTTCGCGTCGGAGTCGTGCCCGCACACGAGCACGTCCTCGTGGTCCAGCAGGTCCGCACTCCCGTTGAGGGAGACAGCCGAGAGATGGTGGAATGCGCCGATCACCCTTGACTCGGGCAGCAGCCGCTGCGCCTCCTCGGCGGCCGAGGTCGGCCCGAGGTCGAGTCCGTACGGTCCGCGCTTGTCGAAGCCGATGGGGTTCACGCAGCTGATCACCACCTTGCCCGCGAGATGGGGGGCGAGGTCGGCGACCAGGGCGTCGTGGCCGTCGTAGGGGACCGCCAGCAGCACGAGGTCGGCGACCTGGGCGGCCTCGTCGTTCCGGGCGCCGCGCACTGTCGCGGAACCGACGCGCTCGCTGAGTTCCGCTGCCGCGGCGACGGCGCGCTCCTGGTCGCGAGACCCGAGCACGATCTCGTGTCCGCCTCGTGCGAAGCGGTAGGCCAGGCCCTTGCCCTGGGGTCCGGTGCCGCCGATGACTGCGATGACGCTCATGTGAGTTCCTCGGTGGGTGGGAGTGCGGGAGAGGCCTCTCGGCTGCGAAGGGCCCTGCGCAGGATCTTGCCGGCGGGCGACTTGGGGATCTGTTCGAGGAACTCGACGTGCCGGATCTTCTTGTAGTGCGCGACCCGGGCGGCCACGAATTCCTTGACGTCATCGGCATCGAGGTCGGGGTGCGAGTCGTGTCGGACCACGAACGCCTTGGGGGACTCGCCGCTGTCGGCATCGCTCACGCCGATGACGGCGGCGTCGGCGATGCCCGGGTGCGTGAGGAGTACAGCCTCCAGCTCGGCGGGCGCGACCTGGTAGCCCTTGTACTTGATGAGTTCCTTGAGCCGGTCGACGACCCGGAAGACCCCGTCGGCGTCGACCGTCACGATGTCGCCGGTGTGCAGGAAGCCGTCCTGGTCCACGGCGGTCGCGGTCGCGGTCGGGTTGTTCAGATAGCCACGCATGATGTTGGGGCCGCGGCACCAGAGCTCGCCGCGTTCGCCCGGTGCGACGTCGTCGCCTGTGACTGGGTCGACGATCCGCGCCTGGACGCCGGGCATCAGCACGCCGATGGTGCCGCGGTCGATGTCGGGCCGCTCCACGGGGATCCCGTGGGTGCAGGGGCTGGACTCGGTGAGCCCGTAGGCCTGGATGACGGTGGCGCCGAGGCGCTCCTGGAGCCGCTCTGCCAGGCTGGTGTCCAGGGGGGCGGCGACGCAGTCGATCAGCTCGAGGCTGCTCAGGTCGAAGGAGTCGACCAGGGGGCTGTTCAGCAAGGCGACTGCAATCGGCGGAACGATGACGGTGTAAGCGATCCGGAACTGCTCGATCGCCGTCAGGAACGCCTCGATCTGGAACCGAGGGAGGGTGACCAGGCTCCCGCGCTTGTACAGTCCGAGGTTCATGATGCCGTTCAGGCCGGCGATGTGAAAGAACGGAATGGCCGCCAGCATGTTGGGGTTGTCGGTGCGCGGGGCGAGTGGCTCCATCTGCAGCAGGTTGGCGCCGAGGTTGCCGTGGGTGAGCATCACGCCCTTGGGCACCCCCGTAGTCCCTGACGAGTAGGGCAGGACTGCCAGGTCGTCCGCACAGACGCGAGCAGCTCCGGCGGCGGGCGTCGTGGACAGCAGGTTGTCGTAGGGCGTCTCGCGGACGGTCCCCTCCTGCGGGTCTGCGGGGCCGAGGACGACGATCTCCTCCACCTGCACGCCCGGCTCCGTCGCAGCGGCGCGGACGGCTGCGAGCCCCATCGGTGCGACGAAGACGAAGCGTGTGCGGGAGTCGCGGAACTGATGCGCGAGCTCTCGGGCGCCGTAGAGCGGGTTGGCCGGGGTGAGGACGCCTCCGGAACGCAGCACGCCGTGGAAGACGGCGGGGTAGTCGGCGGAGTTGGGTGCGACGAGTGCGGCCACGTCGCCCCGCTTCATGCCCCGCGCGGCCAGAGCGTTCGCGATGCTGCCGGCGGCCGACACGAGTTCGCCGTAGCTGTAGTGGTGCCCGTTGGCAGCGTCGATGGTCGCGGTCTGCGCGAGCTCGGCAGGAGTGAGCCCGCCGAACAACAGATCAGGCAGGGACTCGCGGGGGGGCACCACGTCGGGGTAGGGGCTGCGGAGGATCATCGACGGGGCTCCTTGGGAAGGCCGAGCACCATCTCGCCGATGATGTTCCGCTGGACCTGCGACGACCCGGCGTAGATGGTGCCGGCGCGCGAGTTGAGGTAGACGCTCGTCCACGAGGCCGAGGAGTTCGGCGCCCCGGGGTCGTCGGTGTGGTACCAGTTGGGCGAGGGGCGCCCGCTCGGCGCCAGGCCCTCGAGGCCCAGGACGTCGAGGGCGAGCTCGGTCACCACGCGGTGGTACTCGCTCCACAACAGCTTGAAGGCGGCAGCCCCGGGACCGGGCTCATCTCCCTGGATCAGTTGCGCCGCGATGCGCCGGCCGTGGCAGCGCAGCTGCTCGACCTGGACGTGACACCACGCGAACGCGCGCCGGATGCCAGGGTCACCGACGAGTCCTTGATCGCGGATCAGATCGGCCAGCCGGCTCAGCTCGTTGCGGAACCTGATCGGGGCGTGCAGTGCCGTTTCTCCCCGCTCGAAGCCGAGCAGGGTCATCGCGACCGACCAGCCCCGGTTGATCGGACCGACGACGAGCTCGGCCTGTGTGGTCGCGTCGTCGAAGAAGACCTCGTTGAAGTCGGTTTCGCCGGTGAGGTTCCGGATCGGGCGGATCTCCACACCGGGCTGGTCAAGTGGGACGAGCAGCATGCTGATGCCGCGGTGCGGAGCCGCCTCGCGGTCGGTCCGGGCCAGCACGAACATCCAGTTCGCCACGTGGGCACCCGAGGACCACAGCTTCTGTCCGTTCAACACCCAGCGGTCCCCGTCGAGTTCCGCGCGCAGTGCAAGGGACGCCAGGTCGGAGCCGGCACCGGGCTCGGAGAAACCCTGGGCGAAGACGTACTCGGCCGGCTCGGACCACTGCAGCATCGTGTTGCCGAGCATGCTGATGCCGAAGGAGTCGTTGTCCGAGCCGAAGGGGACGCCGGCGCCGGTCAGCTCCTCGACGAGTACGACGAGCTCGGCGGCGCTGAGCCCGGCGCCGCCGTACTCCTTTGGCCAGGACGGTGCGAGCCAACCGCGCGCGGCGAGCTCGGAGCGGATCCGGCCGCGGAAGGCGTCGTACTCCGCGCCGTCGAGGGTGCCGATGCCGCGCGCGTCAGCGGTCAACTGGCCGGCGACGAACTCCCGCACCTCGGTGCGAAACGACTCGACCTCTGCGCCGAGCCGGGGGCGGGTGAGCTGTGGTTCCACGCTGTGGTCCTCCTAGCGGCCTGCCATTGCGCTGCCGCCCACAAGGTTGCGTAGATAGACTGACCCCGTCAAGTGCTAAGTCTTATTTAGATATCCGCTACGATGGCGTCATGAGGAGAACGTCATTCGCGAACTGGCCGTGCTCGATCGCGCGCACGATGGACCTGCTGGGCGACTGGTGGACGCCGCTCGTGCTCCGTGAGGCGTACTACGGCATCCGCAGGTTCGACGAGTTCCAGCAGGAGTTGGGCGTCGCCCGAAACACCCTTTCGGACCGCCTGCGCAGGCTGGTCGACGAAGGACTGCTGGAGAAGGAGCTCTACAGCACCGAGCCGAAGCGCTACGAATACCTGCTCACCGAGAAAGGACGGGACTTCTTCGGCGTGATCGCGGCGATGTCGCGCTGGGGTGACACCTGGCTGGCGGGGGAGGCGGGCCCGCCGATGGTCTTCCATCACGAGTCGTGCGGCAACGACACGCACGCCGAGGTGGTCTGCGCCGAGTGTCAGGAGGCCTTGCGCTCCGAGGACGTCACGATGCAGATGGGGCCCGGCTATCCGGAGCGGCTCAGGGAGCGACCCGACGTCCAGCGTCGGTTCGCGCGTCAGGCTGGAGCATCTCGGGCGTCAGAATGATCCAAGCTCAGTTTGATCGTCGGCGTCGTCGACGGAGGCCGTCAGTTCGAGGACGGTCCTGACCACAAGCTCCGGATCGTCGTACATGGGCACGTGTCCGACTCCCGGCAGCGTGACCCACTCGGCATCCGGCACCAGCTCGGGGAATCGGGCGCCGTAGGGCCGGCGAGGGATCATGGCGTCCTCCTCGGCCCACGCGATGCGAACCGGGCAATCGACAGCGCCCATCGTGTGCTCGGTTGTCAGGAGCCACTCCTTCAGGGGCTGCCAGATCGTGCACTCGGACATGTCATGGGCGAAGGCGAGAGCAGCCTCGGCCGACATCCGGTCGCCATGAGCGACGGCGAGCTTCAGGCCGATCCTCCGGCCGAATCCGGAACGAAAGAGCACCGGCAGCAGGGGAGCGCCCGCCAGTCGACGTGCCATGGCGAATTTCAGATTCAGCGTCCGAAGGTGCGCGCCTTCGGGCTCCCATCCCAGCGCGGGCGAGATGGCGGTGACCGACAGGGCCCGCCCGCGGGCGGCCAGTTCCAGGGCCAGCCATCCACCCAGGGAGTTGCCGACGAGGTGGGCGCGGTCCACGCCCGCGGCATCGAGGTCCCGCTCCAGCTGGTCCGCCAGGGCCCCAGCTGTCGGCCGGACTCCTGGCTGTAGCGGTGTCCCGCCTGCATGGCCCGCGAGACGAGCCACGTGCACGCGGTGCCGGCGTTGCAGTTCAGGCACCACGGGGTCCCAGTTTCGCCAGCTGGCCGTATAGCCGTGAATGCACAGGAGATCAGAAAAAGCGGGCGGCATCCGGCTACCTCGTCGGGTGGGTGGATTCTGTTGCGGATCGAAGGGTTGCGTAGATAGACGGACTCCGTCAAGACCCGGGACCCTTCTGAACTCAACGGTTGCATATTAAGACGCACTCTGGTCATGATGGCGCCCTCCCTGTTCGGAGATGTCGTCAGAGGAGGACGTCCATGCAACTGTCCGAGGAGCACCACCAGCTGGCCCTCAGCGCCCGCGGGGTGCTCGGCGCTGCGGCTCGCGTCGATCCGGTGCCGCCGACATGGGAAGACCGCGCGGCCGGACTGAACCGGGAGCTGTGGCGGTCACTGGCAGACCTGGGCCTCTTGGGCGTCGGCGTGGCCGAGGAACGCGGCGGATCCGGCGGCGGCATGCGCGAGCTGTGCCTCCTCGCCGAAGAGGTGGGGTCCGCGGTGCCGCGCATCCCGTTCTCCGGGACAGCCGCCGTGCTCGCGGCTACCCGCATCGATGTGTCGGACGTCGTCGACGGGTCGGCGGTGACGGTGCCGGCCTGGGAGACCTTCCCGACCGGACTCGTCCCGCGATCGCGCGCAGACGCGCTGAGACTCCACGGCGACACCGTGGACGGCACTCTCCTGAGCGTCGCCTTCGGCATGGACGCCGAGCGACTCCTCGCGTTCGCCGGCACTGTGCCGGTGATAGTGGACCTTCAGGCGCCCGGCGTTCGCCGGACTCCCGTCGACTCCTTCGACGTCACAGAGCCGTCCGCGGCCATCGAGCTCGCCGGGGTGACGGCCGCGCTTGTGGAGCCGGTCGCGAGCCTGGACCGGGTCCGGGCGGTGCTCGCCGCGGAGCTGATCGGTACGGGCCAACGGGCCCTGAGCGGCGCGGTCGAGTTCGCCGGGCAGCGCCATCAGTTCGGTCGTGCGATCGGATCCTTCCAGGCGATCAAGCACCTGCTGGCGGACCGGCACGTCCAGCTGGACGCCGCACGACTCCTCGTCGAGTGGGCTGCGGCCGCCCTCGACGACGAGCGACCGGACGCAACGGCCGCCGCGCAGACCGCCCTTGCCGCGGCCGTCGACGCCGCCGACTGCGCGACCCGTGATGCCCTGCAGGTGCACGGCGGCATCGGGTTCACCTGGGAGCACCCCTCGCACGTCTACCTCAAGCGCGCACGGGCACGTCGTTCCCTGCTCGGATCGGTCGCGGCCCAGCTCGACGCCCTCGCCGATCAGGTCCTCGCAGCGCACTGACCGCCTGATCTCAAGGAGAACACCATGCAACTCGGCATCAACCTGGGCTACTTCGGCCTCGGAAACACCACCGACGGGTTTGCCGTCGCCCAGGAGGCCGACCGGCTCGGCTACTCCTCCTGCTGGGCCGCCGAGGTGTACGGCTCCGACGCCGCCACTGTCCTGGCCTACGTGGCGTCCAGGACAGAGCGCATCGACATCGGCTCCGCGATCTTCCAGATCCCGTCGCGCACCCCCGCCATGACCGCGATGACCGCCGCGACCCTCGACATGCTCTCCGGAGGCCGCTTCCGCCTGGGCCTGGGCGTTTCCGGCCCCCAGGTCTCCGAGGGCTGGTACGGCGCGCGGTTCGACAAGCCGCTCGCCCGCACCCGCGAGTTCGTCGGAATCGTCCGCAAGGCGCTGGCGCGCGAGCGGCTGGCCTACTCCGGGGAGCATTGGACACTGCCGCTGCCGGACGGCCCCGGCAAGGCGCTGAAGCTCACCATCGGCCCGGTCCGCAACCCGCTCCCGATCTACATCGCCGCCATCGGTCCCAAGAACCTCGAGCAGACCGGCCGGATCGCCGACGGCTGGCTCGGCATCTTCTTCGCGCCGGAACACGCCGAGGTCTCGCTCGCCCCGCTCCGTGAAGGGCGCGGCGGCAGCCTCGAAGGGTTCGACGTCGCTCCAACCGTGCCGGTCACCTTCACCAGGACCGACAGCGAGTCCGACCTCCGCGCCGCGGCAGACGCCCAGCGGGCGTACACCGCGCTGTACGTCGGCGGAATGGGCAGCCGGTCCCAGAACTTCTACAACCAGCTCGCCTGCCGCATGGGCTACGAAGACGCGGCCGCCGAGATCCAGGAGAAGTACCTGGCCGGCGACACGGCCGGAGCACTGGCCGCAGTGCCGCACGACCTGATCGACGCGACCACGCTGATCGGCACCAAGAAACGCGTGGCCGACCGGCTCCAGGCCTACGCGGACGCCGGGGTGACGACCCTGATCGCCTCGCACGGCGGCGCTGCCCCGGGCGGTGTCGGACCAACCCTGGAGGAACGCATGGTCACGTTGAGGACACTCGCCGAGGCGGCCGAGCTGGCCGGCGTCTGATCCGATGGAAGCCACTGGGGTCAGGCCGGCCGAGGTGCGCCGCGCGCTCGCTCGAGCCGAGCGTGGTGCCGCGATCGACGAGAACGAGGCCACCGCGCTGCTGGCCGCGACCGGCCCCGAGCTCGACCGGCTGTGCACGGTGGCAGCCCGCGTCCGTGATGCTGGGCTGGTCGCGGCCGGCCGTGCGGGGGTGGTGACGTACTCGCCGAAGGTGTTCATCCCGGTGACCCGGCTGTGCCGGGACCGGTGCCACTACTGCACGTTCGTGGAGACTCCCGCCCATGGGGCCCGTGACGGCCGGGCGCCGTACCTGTCTCCCGACGAGATCCTCGACATCGCCCGCCAGGGCGCGGAGCTGGGCTGCCTGGAGGCGCTGTTCACCCTCGGTGACCGTCCCGAGGACCGGTGGCCGCAGGCGCGCGCCTGGCTCGACGAACAGGGCTATGATTCCACGCTGGCCTACCTGCGGGCGATGGCGGTGCGAGTCCTGGAGGAGACCGGGCTGCTGCCGCACCTCAACCCCGGGGTGATGTCGTGGACGGAGATGAACCGGCTCAAGCCGGTTTCGCCATCGATGGGCATGATGCTCGAGACGACATCGCGGCGGCTGTTCGAGATCAGGGGCGAAGCGCACTACGGCTCACCGGACAAGGACCCCGACGTGCGGCTCCGGGTGCTTCAGGACGCCGGCCGCCTGTCGCTGCCGTTCACCACGGGACTGCTTGTCGGCATCGGCGAGACGCTCCGCGAGCGGGCGGCGACGATCTTCGCGCTGCGGCGTACCTCGCGCGCCTTCGGCGCTGTCCAGGAAGTGATCGTCCAGAACTTCCGCGCCAAGCCGGACACCGCGATGCGGCACGTCGACGACCTCGGCCTCGAGGACTACCGCGCCGCGATCGCGGTCACCCGTCTCGTGCTCGGTCCGAAGGTGCGGGTCCAAGCGCCTCCCAACCTGGTCGACCTTGGCGAGTGCCGTCTCCTGCTCGAGGCCGGCATCGATGACTGGGGCGGAGTGTCGCCGCTGACCCCCGACCACGTGAATCCCGAGCGGCCGTGGCCGTCACTGGACGGGCTGCGCTCGCTCACCGCTGACGCCGGTCTGGAACTGCGGGCGCGACTGACGTTGCACCCGGAGTACGTCATCGGCTCCCTGCATCGAGGCGAGCCGTGGCTGGACCCCCGGCTCATGTCGCACGTCGCGGCGCTGGCTGGGGAGGACGGCCTGGCTCTCCCGGGCGTGCGGCCCACTGGCCTGCCCTGGCAGGAGCCGGATCCAGCACTGAAGGACCACGGGCGCACCGACCTGCACAGCGACATCGACACGACGGGACGCGCCCACGACCGACGAACCGACTTCGACACCGTGTACGGCGACTGGGAGGCGCTGCGAGAGCAGCTCGCCGGTCGCCAGGCCGGACAGGGCGCGCCGCGGAAGCTGCCGCCCGACGGCAGAGCGGCGCTGGCCGCTGCCGAGTGCAACCCCGCCGGGCTGACCGATGTGCAGGCCCTGACGCTGATGACCGCCGACGACGAGCTGCTCGACCAGATCTGCGGCCTGGCAGATGACCTGCGGCGGGACGTCGTCGGTGACGAGGTCACCTACGTGGTCAACCGGAATATCAACTTCACCAATGTCTGCTACGTCGGGTGCCGGTTCTGTGCGTTCGCCCAGCGGCGTTCCGACGCCGACTCCTACTCGCTCTCGCTGGAGCAGGTGGCCGATCGGGCCGAGGAAGCCTGGAGGCTGGGCGCGACCGAGGTCTGCATGCAGGGCGGGATCGACCCGGAGTTGCCCGGCACGGCGTACTTCGACCTCGCCGCGGCTGTGAAACAACGCGTGCCGCAGATGCACGTCCATGCGTTCTCTCCGATGGAGATCGTGAACGGGTCCTCGCGCACGGGCCTGAGCTTCGAGGACTTCCTGATCCAGGCCCGCGAGGCTGGACTCGACACGATCCCGGGTACCGCAGCGGAGATCCTCGACGACGAGGTGCGCTGGATCCTGACCAAGGGCAAACTCCCCACTGCCACGTGGATCGAGGTCGTCAGCACTGCCCACAAGGTCGGCCTGCGGTCGAGCTCCACGATGATGTACGGCCACGTCGACGATCCCCGCCACTGGGTCAGCCATCTGCGCGTGCTCGGCCGGATCCAGGACGAGACCGGCGGGTTCACCGAGTTCGTACCGCTGCCGTTCGTGCACACCAGCTCACCGATCTACCTCGCCGGCCTCGCCCGCCCGGGCCCCACCATGCGCGACAACCGGGCCGTTCATGCCATGGCCCGGATCATGCTGCACGGGCGGATCGACAACATCCAGGCCTCCTGGGTCAAGCTCGGTGTCGAGGGCACCCAAGCAATGCTCCGAGCGGGTGCCAGCGACGTCGGCGGCACACTGATGGAGGAGACCATCTCCCGGATGGCCGGCTCCGAGCACGGCTCGGCCAAGACGGTCAGCGAGCTCACCGACATTGCGGCGGGCGTCGGGCGAACCGTCCGCCAGCGGACAACGGCCTACGGCTTCGTCGCTGCGGACGGCCACCATCGGCTCTCGGACTGACGTGAACGGCCATCCCTGGCGAGTGGTGATCTGTGCGCGCCGGCTCGATGTCGCCAAGAGCCGGCTCCGGCCGCTGGGCGAGGCAGCGCGCCGAGGCCTGGCGCTGGCAGGGCTCGGCCTGAATGGGGCCTTCTTGCACGGCATGGGCGCCGGCAGGTCAGGCGACACCTGGACGGCGACGTTGATGGCAGACCTGCCGTGCCTGACCTCCCACGTTCTGCAGCGTGTGCTGGACGCCGCAGCCCGGCACCGCACCGCAGTGGTCGCTGACCGTGGGGGCATGGGATCGACCCTGTTCACCACTGCGCCCGACTGCCCCGCGCGGCCCCGGTTCGGAGACGGTTCCCTCCGTCAGCACGTTGCGGCCGGTGCCACGCCGGTCGCCGCGGACGAGCCCCGTGCTCGATGCGACGTGGACACCCAGGCGGATCTTGGCATCGCGCTCGGCCTCGGAGTGGGGACACACACGACGCGAGCTGTCGAGGACTTCGGCCTTGACAGAGATGGTCTTAATAAGCAACTTTAGAGGTCATAGCCTCAGTTCGGCTGTTCTGACGTCTAGAAGGAGGCTCTGCTTGTGGAGTGGACGGGCGCGCGTTATGCGGACAAACCGACGGTCGAGGTGCCGATCTGGATCGATGCCCCGCCGGAGCGGGTGTGGCAGCTGGTCTCGGACGTCGGACTGATGCCGGCCATGAGCGCGGAGCTTCAGTCGGTGGAGTGGCTCGACGGGGTCACCGGGCCCGCCATCGGCCACAGGTTCATCGGTCGCAGCAAGCACGAGTCGCTGGGCGAGTGGCAGACCACGTCGTATGTCGTCGAGTACGAACCGCCGCGGGTTTTCGCCTGGGCGGTCGAGGACCCCGAACTCCCCTCCGCGATCTGGCGCTTCACGGTCGAACCGCAGGACGGCGGGACGCTGCTGCGGGAGTGGATGCAGATGGGGCCGGGCCGCTCGGGTCTTTCCTTCGCCATCGACCGTATGCCGGAGAAGGAGCAGAAGATCGTCTTCGTGCGCATGCGTGAGTTCGAGACCAACATCACCACCACTCTCGAAGGAATCAAGAAGTTGATCGAAGAACCCGGAAAGGCGCGTGGATGATGCGTACGGCGACCACGATCGAGGCGTCCACGAACTGGCCGGAGACGGTGGACTTCGTCACTGAGGCGGAAAAGCTCGGCATGGACATCTGCTGGGTGGCGGAAGCCTGGGGCGCTGAGGCGCCCTCACCGCTGGGCTACCTCGCCGCGCGCACGGAGCGCATGCTTCTCGGCTCCGCGATCATCCAGCTCGCCACGCGCACCCCCATGGCCATCGCCCGCGCCGCGATCACCCTCTCGAACATCTCCGAAGGCCGCTTCCTGCTGGGACTGGGCCCGTCCGGACCCCAGGTGATCGAAGGCCTGCACGGCGTCCCCTTCGCCCGGCCCCTGTCGCGCATGCGGGAGACGGTCGAGATCGTGCGGCAGGCCGCCACGGGAGAGAAGGTCTCCTACGCCGGGCGGGAGTTCCAGATCCCCCTGCCCGACGGGGAAGGCAGGCCGATGCGCCTGTCGATGCGCGCCGAACACGACATCCCGATCTACCTGGCCACCCTCTCGCCGAAGATGCTGCACCTGACCGGGCAGATCGCCGATGGCTGGCTGGGCACCAGCTTCGTTCCTGAGGGCGCCAAGGAGGCGTACTTCGACCACCTGGACGCAGGGCTTGCCGCGTCCGGTCGTACCCGCGCCGACTTCGACATCTGCCAGGGCGCGGAGGTGGCCTTCGCCGAGGACGAGGACGCGTTGCGCGCGATGGTGGCCGGCCGGAAGAAGGAGCTGGCCTTCAGCCTCGGCGGTATGGGTTCGGAGCGTACGAATTTCTACAACAACGCCTACAGCCGCCAGGGTTGGGCGGAGATCGCGGCGGAGGTCCGTGAGCGCTGGCAGGCCGGCGACAGGGACGGCGCGGCCGGTCTGATCACCGACGAGATGGTGCTGGCCACCACGCTGATCGGCACCGAGGACATGGTGCGGCAGCGGCTGCGGGTGTGGCGCGACGCCGGAGTCGATATTGCCCGCTTCTACCCCGCCGGCGACACGCTGGACGCCCGGCTCACCAACCTCGGCCGGGCCATCGACCTGGTCCGCGAAATGGAGCGTGACGCCGACCGGTGACCAGCCGCGGACCCACAGGTCACGCCTGGGACAAGGGCCATGGGCCTGACCCCGCACGCGGAATCCGAGTGACGGCCAGGGAGCCTCGACCACTGACTTCGTGGTAATTCCGGCGGATGGGTCAGCGTCGAGCCAGGCCTTCGCGCCGGGCGGCGGCCGCCATGGCCTCAGCGACCGCGGGGGCCACCGGCGGGTCTAAGGGGAGGGGATGATGTGGTCGGGACGGAGTTCATCAACGCTCACGGGGGCGAGGGCGTCCGCTGCGGCGGGTTTCATGCCGGGGGTGATGCGGGAGGCGGTCAACCGGATGGGGGCCTCGGCGAGTTCGAGCCAGCGGTTGGCCTGTTCGGCGAGGAGGGGGCCGAAGCGGAAGGAGCGGGTGAGGGTGAGTGCGGTGGCGTCGGTGAAGTCGGTCATCACGTCCCGGGAGCCGCGCCAGCCGTAGATGGCCTGTGCGGAGTCGCCACCGGTGGCAGTACGCCTCCGGCTGCCCGCCCCGGCCGCGCAACCAGCCGGGCACCGGCAGCAGCGGCCGGGCCCCGGCCCACTCCGCGTCCGTCATGTCCGTGGGATACCGCCGAACACGTTCCGGGCGATCGGCCGCATTCCCCAACAGGTGAGCGACGCAATCACACGTCGGCTCCACCGGCGTAAGCGCGTACAACTGCGGCAATAGGGTGAAGGCCGGGTTCGGTCCGCACGGCGTCGCGGTGACGGACATGATCCTGGCCTTCGGCGGCCGCGAGCATCTGACCGGCTGGCAGGTGGAGGTCAACCACGCCATCAAGGAGACCGGCCTGACCTTCAACACCGACGCAGTCCTGGCCCTGCCGACGAAGACCAGCGAGGTGCGCCTCTTCGAGCTCGACAACGGCACCATGTCCCAGGCCCGGCTCGCCAAGGAGGTCTGGGACTACGAGCGATACGCCGGGCACCGCGTCTGGGAGGGCGCCCGCGGCACGATCGGCGGGACGTTCCCGTTCTGGCAGCGCCACCGCTACACCCGCTCCCAGACCTTCCCGCGGCTGCACGTCGTGCTGGCGGGCAAGGAGGAGCACCTGCTCGACAACCGCCTCCAGGCGCTCACCGACGACGTGAAGGGCATCGCCGTCGCGGTGTGGGTGAACACCCTGCCCCGGCTCCAGCGGGGCGAGCCCTGGTACGAGATCGGCGTCGACGACCCGGGACGGCGCCGCGACCGCTACCCGGAGCCTGTAGGCCGCTGAAGGGGCGGAGCAGGCCCGCCGGAGACGACGATGCTCCCTCACCAACAGCCGTAGGGAGCGTCGTTCTGCGGGCCTGCTCTACCGAAGCCTGACGGCGGCGCGGCCCGGCCCGGTTCGCCCGGAGTCCCCATCACAGCCGATCAGGGGCCGATAGGGTTTCCAACGCCGCAGACCCCGTGGGCGATTCGTGTGAGGCCGCGCAGCTGCACCACCAGCGGTGCCAGGACCTGTGACTCGGCTGTTCTGAAGGAGATTCTGGTGACCGAGGTCCCCCGAGAGGAACGCTGCCCGTACTTCGCCTGCACCGCGTGCGGGCTGATCGGGGAGCCGGATTCCGCGGACTACGTCCTCACGGGCGACCGAGGACACGTCGACTGGACCCGGCCGGTGACCGTGGGTTGCGGCTTCTGCCGTACACACACCCAGATCACCAGCAG
This sequence comes from Streptomyces sp. NPDC034049, assembly GCF_055575575.1. NCBI lineage: Bacteria > Bacillati > Actinomycetota > Actinomycetes > Kitasatosporales > Streptomycetaceae > Streptomyces > Streptomyces sp. NPDC034049. The sequence continues at coordinate 13,617 of NZ_JBVISJ010000026.1, read as the reverse complement.
CGACATCCTGGACCGCGACACCGAGCATGCCTGCTCCCGGTGCGGAACCCGCACCGCCTGCCCGGCAGACGCCGATCGGGTCATCTGTTGGGGCTGCGGCCTCAACGAACCCGGAGCCGCGTCTGTGGGAGCCCGCGCCACCTACCGGCAGGACGTTGAGCGCGGCGCCGATCAGTGGGCCACCGCCCGTGTCCGCGTCGCCAAGGAGGATGCACGCGCCCGTGGGGCACTGCCCGGCTGGGCTTCGTAGCCTCCGCCGTTTACAGCCGCCCGAGCGCACTGGCACCCGGCCCGAAAAATCTGCCTCAATGTCAGTGGCGGCGGCCACACTTGATCCATGACGTTCGATCGTGCCGACGCGGCACCGCCGCTGCTGATCCCCTCCGGATCGGCGATCAACCCGATGGTGCTGGACCGGCCGATGCTGCTGCCCATCCTCGACGCCAACGCCCTCCTGGTCGAAGCCTGCGCACTGGCCAAGAACGACGGCCGACGCAACAGCGTCACCGGGCTGGCCGCGACCGGCCGCGCCACCCCGTACATTGCCGCGCACGTTCCTGGCGAGGTCGACGAACACCTCGCCAAGATGGCCGCCCACTTCGAGGTGCCCGAACGCCAGGCGCGGCACGTGCTCAACCGGCAGATCCTGCCCGCCCTCCGAGTGGTCGACCTGGAGATCCGCGACCACCTGTCCCCGCGGACCCGGCACATCCTGCACGTCGACCCGGACATGCCGCGCAAGTACAGAGGCGATCCGGACGACGCGCCCACGATGGCGCTCGCAGAGTTCCTCGGACCGTGCGTCATCGTCACCCAGGACAGCGTCTTCCACCACTTCGGGTTCGCCGTCATCGACTGGATCCCGGTCGTCCAGAGCATGATGCGGGTGGCAGGTCTGGAGGCCACCGCCGCGAACGCGCTGACCGTCATCGACTGGGCATCGCGGCTGTCCGGCGCGGGCGCGCACCGCCTGGTCGTCCTCGCCGGACGCAACCCGCTGCTCGCGACGGCCGCTGTGGCCGGGCTGCTGGGGTGGTGCTACCGAAACGGCTACCTGACCCGCGACAACTGGCGACGGCGCCTTGCGCGGGCCGGGGAGGCGACGGTGCCCCTGCTGGAGTTGGCCGACGCGGCGATGACCGAGTACCGGGCGCTCAGCGACTCGCTCCTGGTGGTGGAGCCCCCGGCCTATCCCACCCGCGAGCAGCTGGCCGCCCGGCACCTCGCGCGCTGCGGACGGCCCCTGACGCCCGGCGATCTGCGCGACGCGCTCGCTCGGCGCGGCCACATCATCTCCGCCGCACAGCTGAAGCGGGACATGCAGACCCACGGCGCGTTCGTCCGCGCTCCTGGCGACCTGTGGACCATCGGCCGTCCGGTGCGACAGCAGACCTGACCCGGGCACCCCGAGACGCAGCCGCAGGACCGCCTGGCGGGACAGCTCTCGAAGTCGGGACGCCACTGCCCGGGACAGAAGATGATGAGGATCTCTGGAATCGGCTCTGTCCGCAGTTTCGTGAATCCCCAGGTCAGGGAGGTGAGCAAGGGATCGTTTCGGCAGAGTATGTCCCGGCATGGCAAGCAAGACGGTCGAGGCTGTGCTGTTTCCCGGGATCGATGTGCGAGTGGAGAGCGTCAGCGACTTCTCCGGCGTCCTCGTGGTGGAGGCCGTGTCCACCGCTCGCCCGGGCCGATGCCCGGACTGCCGGAAACAGGCGAGGCGCATACATAGTACGTATCAACGAACCCTGGATGAAAGGCCATTGGGGTCTCACCGGGTCATAGTCCGGCTGCGGGTCCGCCGGTACTTCTGTGACCGGAGGAACTGTTCCCGTAAGACGTTCGTCGAGCAGGTGCCGGGCCTGTCCGAGCGGCACCGCCGCTCCAGCACCGGGCTGACAGGCTGGCTGCGGTCGATCGCGATCGAGCTCGGCGGCCGTCCGGCCGCGCGGTTGTGCCGCCGCCTGCGGCTGGTCGCAGGTCGGACCCGGCTGCTCAGGCTGCTGACGGCGCCGACGGTGCCGGACCGTGCGCCGCGGGTGCTGGGGGTGGACGAGTTCGCCTTCCGCAAGGGCTGCACCTACGGCACCGTGCTGGTCGACGTCGAGGCCGGCCGGGTCGTGGACGTGCTGTCCGACCGCACCTCGGAAACGTTCGCGGCCTGGCTCACCGAGCATCCTGGAGCCGAGATCATCTGCAGGGACCGGGCCACCGCCTATACCAAGGCGGTCAAGGAAGCCGCCCCTCATGCCCTGGAAGTCGCTGATCGCTGGCACCTGTTGCAGAACCTATCCGCCGCGGTGGAGAAGACCTGTCGCCAGCACCGCGACTGCCTGCGCAAACGTGCCGAGGAGGAGACGGTGACCGAGGCGTCGGAGCGGTCCCCAATGCTGTTACCGCCCGCGGAACTGCCCCGCACCCAGATCATCGAACGCACCCGCCACCGCTACGAGGACATCCACCGCCTGCTGGAGAAACGCTGGACGATCAGCGCCATCGCCCGCCGTCAGAACCTCGACCGCAAGACCGTGCGCCGCTTCCGCGACACCGACCTCGACGAGTTGCTGGCCTCCGCGCGTGAGCGCCGCCCCAACGGCGTCCTGGAGCCGTTCAAGCCGTATCTCAACGCCCGCTTCACCGAGGCACAAGGCCAGGTCAGCGGCACCCGACTGTTCCTGGAGATCCAGGCTCGCGGCTACCGCGGCAGCCGCCAGGTCGTCCGCAAACACCTCGCCACCCTCCGCGCGGGCACCGCCGAACCGGTCCGGGCCGACATCCCGAGCCCTCGCAAGATCACCTCGTGGATCATGCGGCCCCGGGAAACGCTCACCCAGAGCCAGGATGAGCGGCTCCTACAAGTCCGGCTCGCCTGCCCCGACATCACCCAGGCCTGCGACCTCGCTCGGGCGTTCGCCGACATGGTCCGTCACCAGCGCGGATACCTGCTACCGGAGTGGATCCGGCAGGCCGAGCAGGACGCGCCGAAGCCCATGAAGGGCTTCGCCGGCTTCCTCCGCCAGGACCTCGACGCAGTGACCGCCGGCCTGACCCTGCCCTGGAGCTCTGGAGCCGTCGAGGGAAACGTGAACCGGGTGAAGACACTCAAGCGGGCTATGTACGGCCGAGCCTCGTTCGAACTCCTCCGGACCCGCATCCTCACCCAGTCTTGAGCATCACGGACCTGTGGGAGCCCCTTTCAGGGGCTGGTGCCAAGGAACAGGGCGGCCAGACATGGAAGTCGACGGCTCATCTCGTTGTCGTCGTCGAAGTCGAAATCCTCACCCATATCAACTGTGTTGTCGCTCTCTGTATCGGCCCTGCGGAAGCTGCGCCATGCTTCGTAGAAGGCATCCGCATCACCTGTGACCCGTTCGAACGCCCCGCTTGCTGCATAGTTCACGTCCTCGTAGAACAGCGCCTCGGAACGGGCCCGGACGTTCGCAGCCTGAACGACATCAGGGTGCGCAGCGAGGCTGTCGGGGTCAGTGGCCACGCGCTGGTACCACTGACAACCCAAGGCGATCACACCGGCGCGGAAGTCCATGAAACTGTCGTCGGAGCATCCGCCCCCGATGAGGTAGGCAGCTGCCCACACATCCCAGCGATACAGGGCGTCGTGCAGCTCATCGAAGCGTTCCGCGTACTCCAGGATCTCCTGCCGCGGTTTCTCAGCGAGCTGCTTGACGAGGACCTCGTCAAAAGGCTCGCCCGTTGCGGCAGCCCCGGCTTGCGCGGCTTCGATGACGTCCCAGAACGTGTCGATCTCCATGACCGCGCACTCTGCCACGACCCGATGACAATCGATCCTGGCCACCTGCCGACGTCTGGCCGTTTCACGGAACTGCGGCCAGAGCCCTGGAATCGGCCAGGGCTACTCGTCGCTCCACTCGTTTTGCCCCTCAACCGATTGGGGAGCAAGACGAGCGCCTCGCAGGTGAAGGCCGCGGCCGCCCGCTCGTGCTGTGTGGGTCGAACCGAGCCGTCGTTGGTGTGCTCAGGGTCCCCGGTCCGGGGCGACGGCGCGGCTCACGCAGTCCCGGAGCAGGGTGCGCCGCTGGTCGTGCACGCTCGCGGGCTCCTGTGCGGAGGCGGCGTAGACGTTGCTCACCGGAGACCAGGTCATGGACATGGCGATGACCATGGCCATGACGTCGAAGGGGTCTCCCTCTCTGATGCGACCGGCAGCCTGGGCCTCTGCGATGACGCGGAGTTTGTGGTCGTCGTAGCGGTCGTTGTCCGCGACGAGATGCCCAGTTGGGCGCCGCTCCAGGCGCGCCCATGTCGCGAGCCGGATCAGATCGGGGCGGCTGAGGTACTCGTCATAGAGGCGCACCGCCCAGTCGGCGAGGTCCTTGGCGTCGATGGGGACGACATTGGTGATCCGCTCCAGTGAGGCGAAGAAGATCGCGTCGAAGAGCTGTTCCTTGTTGCCGAAGTAGCCATAGAGCTGCGCCTTGTTGGTGTGTGCGGCGGCGATGATCCGATCGATGCGCGCGCCGGCGATGCCGTACTGGGCGAATTCCTGGGTGGCGGCGTCGACGATGCGCTGGTACGTCGCGGCTCCGCGGCTGCTGGATGGCTGGTCAGGCATAACTCCGCACCTTAACAGACAAACTCGTCTGTTTGTTTTTCGGCTCGTATGTGCCTACTGTTTAGATAGACCGAACAGTCTGTCTAAGAAGATAGTGATGCGTTCCACGACCGGATGGCAGGCCGACAGCGCGACGGGGACCTTGCGCCGCGCGGCGCTGGAGCGCCGGGACCTGCGCCCGGAGGACATCGCGGTACGCGTCGAGTATTGCGGCGTCTGCCACACAGACCTCCATGCGCTGCAGGCGCACAAGAGCGACGCGAGCGGCGTCCTCGTACCCGGGCATGAGTTCACAGGCGTGGTGACCGAGGTCGGCAGCGCGGTTTCCGACTTCGCCCCGGGCGACCCCGCGGCCGTCGGCAACATCGTCGACTCGTGCGGCACGTGCCGCACGTGCCAGATCGGGCAGGAGAACTTCTGCCGTGAGTTCCCGACACTGACCTACGGCGGAGCCGACCGGCAGGACGGGTCGACCACGCTGGGCGGGTACTCCCGCGAGTACGTCGTGAGCAATCGGTTCGCCTACCACCTCCCTGCGGGCCTCGACGCGGCCGCCGCAGCCCCCCTGCTCTGCGCCGGTGTCACCGTCTGGGAACCGCTGCGGGCGCTCGGAGTGAGCCCAGGCAGCACCGTCGCCGTGGCCGGACTGGGCGGCCTGGGACACCTCGCGGTCAAGATGGCGATCGCGCTCGGCGCTACGACCTCCGTCATCAGCCGGACCATGGACAAGGCCGACGAAGCGCGCGCCCTGGGGGCGCAGGGATTCGTCGTCTCCACCGACCCCAGGCAGATGGAAGCGGTCCGCGACCACTTCGATGTGGTCATCGACACCATCCCCGCCCCCCACGACCTGGCTCCGTACCTGCGTGCGGTCGCCATGGACGGCACCCTCAGCCACCTCGGCCACCTCGGACCGCTCACCGTGGAAACCATGGACCTGCTCATCGGCCGCAAGAAGCTCAGCTCCGCCGGCAGCGGCGGCCGCCCGTCCACCGCCGCCATGCTGCGATTCTGCGCTGAACACGGCATCACCGCCGACATCGAACTGCTGCCGTCGTCCCAGGTGAACAGGGCTCTCGAACGCCTGGAGCGCAACGACGTCCGCTACCGCTTCGTACTCGACATGTCCGACCTGGACTGACCGACAGGGCGGCCTGTCCAACAGCAAGCCCGGCGCCAACCACGAGGGCCGCCCGGACACAGGTCAGGTGCCGCTTGGGTGGGGAGATCCATCGAGCAGGTACAGGGTCACCCCCGAGCAGGGAGTGGTCGCTTTCAACGAGCGCCATCAAAGAGGCCGAACACGGCTGCACGCGTGTGCCGGACCGTAGACAGGGCTCATGAGACGCAGCAGAGAAGAAGAACCCGCCCTGGACCTGCCGGGCAGCATGTGGCACGCCCTGGCCCGGCTCCAGCGCACGCATCCCGACCCCGTGGGTCGGCTCGGGCCGCTCTCCCGGCCGGCCGCGTTGGTGTCCTTCGCCGCGGTCATCGACGTCGTGCTCTCGGCCCGCATACAGGTGTCCGACGCGGAGACGATGCCAACTGCACGAGACGATCCGCACACTGACCCACGGTTTCTCCTGGGACACCCGGTACACCGGCCCTGGCGTCGCGCTGGAAGTCACGCTCGGCAAACGCCACGAACTCCCGATCCACGCGGAGCACACCATCGGCCGCACCCGTCTTTTCCAGAATGCTGCTGGCACCATCGGCGGCTGCAACACACCAGGTGGCGGCCAGTGCTTCCACTGCGAGGGGACCGGGCTTGCCCTCCCACTCCGGATCACAATCGCACGGCACGTGCTGTGGTGCAGCCCGACCAAGCCCGCGAGCTGCGCGGACATCACCCACGCACGCCAGTTGCCGCTGGTCGGGTTCCGGGCCGACGGACCGCCGGTCGAGACGCTCGCCGATGCTGGCTACCAGGGGCCGGCGCACAGACTGGCGGACGTGTAGTGACGCCACCGCACCGCAAGTTCAAGAAGAACGCCCCGGACTGGTACGCGGAGATGGACGAGCCCAGCGCAAGGCACATTTCTCCCGCCGTACCCCAGTCGAGCAGGCCAGGCCGGCATCGCCCATGACGTCGCCCGGCCCGTCCTCTACGCAACGGTCGCCACGGTCGCCGGCATCCTCGTCGTCGGTGTCGGCGGCGGCCTGATCGGGCCGGTGCGACAGCGCTGGGAGCGGATGCTGACGACGGCGGCGACCCGTACGTCGCGGCCGCGTACCTCTCTCCCCCGCGGTGGACGCACAATCTTCCTCGACGAGGGATAGCAGTGCGTGGCTCAGCACGTCGTGAGGGGTGCCGAGAAGGGGGAGGGTTGATGAAGGCGTCGAGTCACGACGAGTTCCGGGAGTTCGTAGCGATGCGCTCCACCGCGCTGTTGCGGCTCGCGGTGCTGCTCACGGGCGGGGACCGGCATGGAGCCGAGGATCTGCTGCAGATCGCGCTGATGAAGGTCTACGGACGCTGGTCGAGCATCGAGCAGCCCGAGGCGTATGTGCGCCAGGTCATGTACCGCCAGCAGGTCAACCGCTGGCGGCTGCGCGGACACCGTGCGGAGACGACAGTGCCCGTACTGCCGGAATCGGGCACCGACGCCGACGCCGGGGCCGAGTCCGAGCTGCGGATCGCGCTGTGGGCGGCGCTCGCGCGACTGACCAAGCGCCAGAGGGCCGTGGTCGTCCTGCGCTACTTCGAGGACCTACCGGAGGCCGAGGTCGCCGCGCTGCTGAGATGCCCGGTCGGCACGGTGCGCAGCACGGCATACAGATCGCTCGCCAAACTCCGGGCCCTCGTCCCGGAACTGGGGCCCGCCGGGCCCGCGGACGGACAGGCACAGCAGCTCAGCCTTACGCCGAAGGGGGTTCAGGGATGACGACGGAACAGGTGGAGCAGAAGGTCCGGGAGACGCTGCACGCCGTCGACCTGGATCGCGTACGGGCACCCGGGGACTTGGTCGAGAAGGTGGTGCGGCGGCACGCCCGGCGCCGCTTCTCGCAGGTGGCGGGGACGGCGGCGGCCGTGGCCGCGATCACCGTGGGGGTGGTGTTCGGTTCCGGGGGCGGCGGGGTGAGCGACCAGGACCGGCCGGCGCGGCCGGCGCAGTCGCCGGAGGGCTGGCAGCCGTGGCGTACCGACGCGCGGGGCGCCGTCGAGCGGGGCTGCCTGGTGGACGGCTCGGCGCTGTACTGCGCCGGGTCCAAGTACGACGCCGCGAAGTTCGACGCGAACACCGGGGAACGGCTGTGGACGGTCAAGGTCAACGGCGACGGCGGCTTCGGGTCCGACCATCCGGTCGCCGTGCGCGACGGCGTGTTCTACGGCTACCGCAACCACACCGCCGAGAAGGGGCCGAACGGGAACTACGCCCCCGGCACCGACCTGATGGCGGTGGACACCGACAGCGGCAAAGTGCTGTGGACGGTGACGCTGGCGAGCGACAACCGTGACGACCAGGCCGTCCTGCTCATCGACGGCGCGGTGCTGGCCAACGCTCCGAAGGACCGGACGCTGTCGGCCGTCGATCCGGGCACCGGCAAGGTGAAGTGGCGCCACACCTGGGGCAAGGGCATCTGGTGCGACCGGGTGGTGCTGAGCGGTGTCCCCTACCTGCTCTGCGCGCCGGAGACCAAAAAGCCCGGCCCGACCGACGTCCTCCGTCTCGACCCCACCACCGGACGGACCACCAAGATCACGTCCCTCCCCGGCAGGCAGCAGATCGTCGGGACCTGGGGGGACCGGATCGTCCTGACCAGGACGCCGGAGCGGACGAGCGTGGTCTTCGAGAAGGAGGAGCAGAAAGCGAGGACCGAGAGGCTGACCGTCATCGACAGCTCGGGCAGGCAGACCCCGCTGTCCTACCCGGTCCGGGGAACCCCGGCCGCCAAGGCCCTCGTCGGCGACCGTCTGATCTCCGTGTCCCGTGCGGGCCAGGCGTCCTCCTACTCGCTCACGACAGGAAAGACCCTGTGGACCGCCCCGGTCGGCATCAAGGTGCCCGACAGCGAGGCGAACTGGCCCGAGCTGGCGAAACCGGTGGTGTCACCGCACCGGAACGTCGCGTACTTCTTCGGCCCGGACGGCGATCTGTCCGGCCTCGACGCGAACACGGGCGAGCAGATCTGGCGCGGTCACGTCGACGCCGGCAAGCACGGAGCCATGCCCCAGGCCCTGCTCCACGGGGACGTACTGATCGCCCGGAGCGGCAGCAGGATGGTCTCCTTCCTGCCCAGCCTGGGCGACTGACCGCCCGCCCCCGGCCCGGACGGTGACCACCGTCCCGGTCGGGGGCATCGCGCCCCCGGGCCCGGAGACCGGCCCGGCCCGTCCCGTCACGCTCGGGTCAAGCGCGGCGCCTTCACCGCGCCGATCCGGCCCAGGCCAGAAAGGGTCGCGCTGAGCGAACGGCTTCCTCAGCACTCCGAAGCCCACCTGAACTGGTGCGACGCGGCAGATCAGTGACGAGGTTGTCTCCCCTTGCAGAAGAGCGGTTCGCAGTAGGCCGGGATGATGGGTCCCTCCACCACGGTCTCGTGTGTGCCGTCCCCGGGCGGGCGTTTCGCAGTAGCTGATGGGCTTCTCGGAGGCCCGCAGAGCCAGGCAGTCGCTCGAGGCCACGATGCAGCCAAGCTCGGTTCCGCACCGCACGATCGGAGGCGCCCTTGGCTGCCAGAGCGCTCCCAGGATGACGTCCCGCTCCAACAGTCCTGCGCTGCTCAGGTCCTGCAGGATGCGCTGGGCTTGCTGCTTGCCGAACTGGTCACCGAAGTCGTTGTTCTTGTAAAAGTCCAGTCGGCGGCTCAGTGTGGTTGCTCAGTCCTGCGGGCCGGCGTCCGGTTACCTCCGACACCGGCGACACCGTCCGTATATGGGCGCTGAGTTGACTCGGAGACGAGGCCGGAGGAGCACCCGCCGTCGCCCGGTGCGGCGGCGGAACGGTGAACTTCTCGATCTTGGGCACACGGTGAGTTGATCTTCCCATCGGTCCTACGAGGGGGCATGCCGTGACCACACCCGCGCGACGTACAGCGCCTGCGAACCGCCGACGAGGGTTCGACCTCCGCTCCACCGCCCTATTCTTCGTCCTTCTCGCCATGGTCGTCAGCATGGTGGGCTTCGCGGTCCACACCGTGGCCGGCGCTCTGGAGCGGCGCCCCGCCTGGGTGTTCGTCCTAATCGTGGTGGCTGTCGCGGGTCTCGCGGGTTCCCTGCGCCTGCGGCGCCGGTGGCACGTGGCGAGCGCGGCACGCCGAGCGGCGGCGGCACTCGACCGGGCGGCGATGGAAGCGGCCGACTGCCTGGAGGCCGAGGTCGAAGCCCGGGCCGAAACCGGGACCGAGGCGCCGACGGTTCCCCGTCCGCGTCCGGCCGCCGACCACACCGTCGAGACCGTCGATGCCGACTACGACGCCCTGACACCCGAGGAGTTCGAGGAGGAGGTCGCCGCCCTCTGCGAACGTGACGGCTGCACCGCCGTCGAGGTCGTCGGCGGGGCAGGAGACCTCGGCGCCGACGTGGTCGCCGCGGCACCCGACGGGAGCCGGATCGTCGTCCAGTGCAAGCAGTACGGCGCATCGCACCGGGTCGGTTCGCAGGATCTGCAGCGCTTCGGCGGGACCTGCTTCACCGTCCACGAGGCCGATGTGGCCGTACTGGTCACCACCAGCGACTTCACCGCGCCGGCTCTGGAGTACGCCGAACAGTGCGGGATCGTCTGCATGGGCGGGGAGGCCCTGCGCGCATGGACGGACGGCACCGGCCCCCGCCCCTGGGAGGTTCCCCTCGCGGAAGGGGCTGCCGGGTAGGCGAGAACGACTCAGTCGAGACAGAACTCGGTGCCCTCGATGTCCTGCATCACGATGCACGCGTCGGTGCCGTCGTAGAGGAGTCGCACGCGGACCGCGCCCCGGGGAGCCCGCCGAGCCACTCGTGGCCGGGCGTCGACGAGTCGCCGAGCACGATCAACAGGGGAGGTCCGTTGAGGATTTCCGTACTCCAGCGCGGGATTCCCACTCAGCAGAGGTCGAGTTTCAGCAGTTCCTGAGCCCGGTGTCACCCAGCTCAACCGCGAGTAGCGCGCGTACGAACGCGGTCAGATCGATAGCGTCCTTCCACACCTCGAAGCAGCGGAACACGCCAGGCGAGAACCGGGCCCGGTGCCTGCACCCCGCCTCAAGGCAGCGCCCCTCCGCTCGGCGCGGGTGGAACTGTTCGAGGATGAGCCGGTAAGCCGTCTTCACGACGTGATCGAATCGGTGTCGCGCCGCCTCGCCGGGGACGGCGGGCTCGGCGAGTAGGCGCTCGTGCCCGACGTCGCGCTGGAGCTCATGATCGGCGTGCGGCAGGAACTGCCGCTGCACAACGCCCACGTCGAAGGCCTCACCCGGCTCCTGCGGGACGCCATCGGCACCATCGGCGCGGGCAGCGGTGGACGTGGTGTTTCTGCTCGCCGTACGTCAGCCAGGTGTCCGACCGCTTGCCCTCGGGGAGGCGTTCCATGAGGGCGTCGGCGAGCGCCTGGCGGGCCTGCTCGCTCTGGTGGTCGAGGGCGTAGGCGCGGGCGGCGCCGCGGCCGCCAGCGTCGCCGCAGCGGTCGGCCGGGTACCGGCGATGCGGCGGGCCTGTTCGGCGAGGCTGGCCGCTGCCCTCGGAGCGCCGTAGTTGAGCGGCACCATCGCCTCACGGGCGAGGACCCAGGCGTGCAGATGGCCGTCGCTGGATTCGGCGGCGGCCCGGGTGGCGGTGGTGAACCAGGCGCGGGACTCCCGGCGGCTGCCCAGGTCGTGTAAGACGATCGCGGTCATCCCGGCCATCTGCCCGGCCGTACGGCACAACCTGGCCCGGACGGGTGCGGACTGCGGGACGGTGAGCAGCGGGCGCAGGGTCGTGAAGTCGGTGGCCAGGTCGGCCAGGACACGGGTGGGTGCTTGTCCGTGGTAGCCGTATCCGTAGCTCTCGGCTGCGGCCTCGAGGTCGGCCAGGTCCTGAGGCGTGTCGGGGGAGAGGGTCTGGTCTACGTCGGTCCGGGCGGCGGTGAGCGCGGCGAGCGCCGGAGCGGTGAAGCCGGCGGCCAGGGCGCCGCGCAGCAGGTTGCGGCGCTTCATGGGGCATCTCCACGATGAGGCTGAGAGCGATGGTGTCTTCGGCGTTGTCGGAGTACGGAAGCCGTCAGGCTGTCTTGAGAGCGGCGATGTGCCGGGCGCGTTCTTCCAGTTCCCGGACTCCGGCGACCTGGCGGTAGGCCGGAAGTGCCTTGAGCATGGTCTTCAGGTGCTCGTCTCCTCGGGCGGAGGAGATCGTGACGTGCTGGTCCAGGAACGTTCCCCAGGTCTGGCAGGCGGCCTCGATATGCCGCATGCGGAACTGGCGTTCGGCGGTCACACCGAGGCAGTGGAGGTGGCCTTGCCGCTCCAGTGGGGAGCGTGCGGTGTTCGAGCGGCGCAGGGAGGCGATGGAGCCGTCCTTGTCTCCGAGGTGCCAGCGCACGTGGGCCTCGTGGAAGAAGTAGGCAGCCTGGTCGTATCCGCCTACGGCATCGCGGCGGTCGTCAGCGCGTGACAGCGCGGCTTCCGCCTCACGGAGTCGGGCCAGGGCAGTGTTCCGGCTGTTGGTCATCGCAGCGGCGGCGGCTTGCTGGCCGCGCAGGAAAGCCACCAGGCGGGGCCCTGCGGAGGGCGCGGCCTCGGCGGCGGCGTCGGCGAGTTCCAGGCCCTTCTTGCCGTGCCCCAGATGCGTGGCCTGCAGGCTCATGCCGCGCAGGGTGCGGCAGTAGGTGATGTGGTCCTCGGCGGCGCCGGCGAGTTCGAGGGCGCGCAGGTAGTACTTCTGGCCCAGGCCCTGCTGGTCTTCGTACATGGCCATCCAGCCGGTGAGGTACACGAAGTCCGCGACGGCGGCGCGCATGTCGCGGGTGACGTCCTCGGTGCCGCTGGCGCGCAGGTAGGGGCCAGCGGTGTTGACCAGGAAGGCAGCGGCCATCGGGCGGGCGTGGCCGGCCCCCACCTGGTCCAGGATGTCGGCGATCTTGTCGGTCATGGTGCGGACGGTGTCGACGTCGGACCGGCCGATGTGCACGGTCCGCCCGGCCGCCACCGCCTCCGCCCGCCCGGCCACGTCCTCGAACCGCGGCACGGCCAGGGCCGCGGCGTACATGCCGGTCTTGAGCACTCCGCGGCGGGTGGGATCCATGTCTGCCCGGCTCAGGTCGATCACTCCTGCCACGAAGTCGCTTTCTCCGGTCGGCTTTTGGCTGCTTTCCCAGCCGGCTTCCGCGCTCGTTACGGGCCGTCCGAGCAGCCGGGAGAGCGCCTCGGTGACGGCGGGCTGGGCTTCGGGCTTGGGGACGGATCCGGCGAGCCAGTGGGACACGCTGGTCTTGTCGTAGTGCAGGCGGAGCCCCAGTTCGCGGCCGGCGGCGTTCACCCGGCGCGCGAGCTGAGCGTTTCCGATGCCTCCTGACTGCATCAGGGCCGCTTAGAGAGCATCTGATCTAGGTAGTTGGTGTTCTGAGGTGATTTTGTGACTGGCGTCGTTGGCGGTCGTTGGATGAGGCGTGAGTGCTCGTCGCCCGTACCGCAGTGACGTGTCCGACGCCCGCTGGGCCTTGATCGAACCGGTCTTCACCGCTTGGCGGGCGAGACGGACAGGCCCCGGCACGGCGGCCCGGGTGCACGACCTGCGAGAGATCGTCAACGCGATCCTCTACGTCAACCGCACCGGCATCCCGTGGGAGTACCTGCCGCACGACTTCCCGCCCTACAAGACCGTCTACGACTACTACGCGAAGTGGGAAGCCGACGGCACCACCCAGCAAGTCCACGACCTGTTACGCGACAAGACCCGCCGATTCCATGGTCGCCGTGCGGAGCCCACCGCGGCCGTGGTCGACGCCCAGAGCGTGAAGACCTCGGCAAACGTCGCCGGGGCCTTGACCCTTGATCCTGGACACGCGAGACACTGGATCCTGAGGATCTGAGAACGGACATCTCGTGGTCATGAAGAACTATCCGCCGCAGTT
>NZ_JBVISJ010000025.1:0-76768 GCF_055575575.1 Streptomyces sp. NPDC034049 | reverse complement strand
GCAGGGGCAACGGCTCGGAGGAGGTGACCAGTTCCCGCAGGGGATGACGGGTCAGGACCTCCTCCACCTCCGGCGCCAACGCCGCGGCCAGCCGGGCCGAGTCGGGGCGGGCGGTGTCCCGGAGCGCGTCCACGGCGGCGAGGAGGGTGCCCCGTCCGCTCTTGCCCTCGGGCACCTCGGCGGCCGCGCGTTCGTGCAGGCGGGCGCCCTCCTCCAGCACCAGCTCGGTGTCGATGCCGGCCGGCACCTTGATCCGGGCGTGGTGGCGCCAGGTGGCGATCGGGTCGCCCCAGCCCTCCACGGCGTAGGACCACAGGCCCTCGCTCGGTACCGACAGGGTGGCGCCCCAGCGGTCGGTGCCGGGGGCGAGTTCGCGCATCGGGACGTACGCGGTCGGGCGGCCCTCCGGATCCCGGAGCACGGCCGTGGCCGCGACCGCGTCGTGGCCCTCGCGGATCACGACGGCCGACACCTCGAAGGCCTCGCCGACCACGGCCTTCGCCGGTCGGCGGCCGTGGTGGACGGTCGGCCGCACATCGAGGACCGGTATCCGTCCGATCGTGGGAGCGCTCGGAGCCTTCGGGGGTGTCGGCGGCGCCGCGGCCGGCGCGGGCGGGCCCGTGCGCGCCCGGCGCGCGGGACGCGCGGCGGTGCTGTCGGGTGGGGCGGGGGTGGTACTGGTCGTCGGGGGTGGTGACGAGTGGTGCGTGGCGGGCATGACCGCTCCTGTCCGCGTCAACGTGGGTGGGCGGATGAGGGTGTGGGGAGGTGGGGCCAGCGGGACGTACCGGTGGAGCCTTCCCACACAGTGCGGGTGGGCATTCCGGCACTTTGTTAACTACTCACGCGTATGTCTACACACAAGACCGGCCTCGTCCGAAGAGGTCGAGGCCGGTCACTGTAGTCGCTCTCGGTAAAGAGTCATTCACCAGTGGTGTTACGGGCCCCTACAGGTTGTCGACGAGGAGAAGCCTGTTCGGGGAGCCCGGATATCTGTCCTTGACCTTGCCCGAAACCGCGCGCCCCACCAACGCCTCGGCCACCTCCGCCGGGGCGGCCCGCGGCCGGTCGGCCAGATACAGGGCCGCCGCGCCCGCGACGTGCGGCGCGGCCATGGACGTACCGGAATGTGTCTCCTTCGCGGTGTCGCTCCGGTAGGAGGTCGAGGTGATGGACCTTCCGGGGGCGAACAGGTCCAGGCTCGGGCCCCAGTTGGAGAAGTCGGCGCGGGCGTCCCCGCGGTCGGTGGCGCCGACCGTGATCGCCTGCTTGACGCGGGCGGGCGAGTAGCGGCCCGCGGCCCGCCCGTCGTTGCCCGCGGCCACCGTGTAGATGACCCCGGAGGCGATGGAGTTGCGTATGGCCGCGTCGAGCTGGGCGTTGCCCGGCCCGCCGAGGCTCATATTGGCCACGGCCGGTTTCCTCGCGTGCGCGGTGACCCAGTCGATACCTGCGATGACCTGCGCGGTCGTCCCCCCGCCCGCGTCGTCGAGCACGCGCACGGCGACCACCTTCGCCTTCTTGGCGACGCCGTACGCGGTGCCCGCGACGATGCCCGCGACATGGGTGCCGTGGCCGTTGCCGTCCTGTGCCGTGCGGTCGTTCTGCACGAAGTCCCAGCCGTTGCTCGCCCGTCCGCCGAAGTCCTTGTGGGTGATCCGGATCCCGGTGTCGATCACGTACACGGTGACGCCCCGGCCCGCCGACCTCGGCCAGCTGTAGCTCCTGTCGAGGGGCAGATCCGGCTGGTCGACGCGGTCCAGGCCCCACGAGGGCGGGTCGGTGCGGCGGCCGTCGTGGGTGACCTCGGTGTCCTGGACGACCGACGCCACACGGGGGTCGGCCGCGAGCCGCCTGGCCTGCCTCTCACCGACCGTCACGGAGTAACCGTTCAGAGCGGCGCTGTACATGTGGCGTATTTTCGCCCCGTACTTCGACGCTATGCCCCTTCCCGCCGTCGACGGGGCCCTCGTTCCCTGTTCGAGGGTGACGATGTAACTGCCGTTGACGGAGCCGGGGTCGCCGGCGCCGTGGACGTACCCCTCCGGCGCGGCGTGCGCGGGCAGGGTGATGGCCGAAAGGACCGCGGCCGTCATCACCGCCGTGAACCCGCCCGCCCGGCGCGCACGCCTGATTCTCGCCTCTGCCGGCTGGTGCATGTCTGAGAACCCCCTCCTCGACCCGGCGCTCCCACACCGGGGTTCACCGAAGCCTCTCGTGCGGGGTGAAGCGCCACAAGGCCGCGCAGAGGGGTGGAATCGGCCAATATCACCCGTGGGGTACATGTGAAGGTTGCTGCCGGGTTGCGGCGAATTCAGGACTGAACGGCCCGGACCGGACTGGCCCGCCGGGCGGCCGGGGTACGGATGCGCCGTAATTGCATACGGAGGGACGCGCCGTAGTTGCCACGGCCCCCGCGCCGCTACCGTCGGGGGGTGACGAACGGCGCACAGCGGAGTGCGTCCCCCGGCCCGTACGTCCTGGCGCGAAGGTGGAATCCTCTGTGAAGGCCATCCGCAGATTCACCGTCCGACCCGTCCTGCCCGAACCCCTCCATCCGCTCAGCGAACTGGCGCGCAATCTGCGCTGGTCCTGGCACCCGGAGACCCGTGACCTCTTCCAGTCGGTCGACCCCGAGCGCTGGGCCGCCTCCGGCGGCGACCCCGTGCGGCTCCTCGGTTCCGTCTCGGTCCGGCGCCTGGCCGAACTCGCCGAGGACCGGCGCTTCCTGCGCCGGCTGACCGCCGCCGCCGACGACCTGCGCGACTACGTCGGCGGCGACCGCTGGTACCAGGCGCAGAACTCCGAACTCCCGGCCGCCATCGCCTACTTCTCGCCCGAGTTCGGCATCACGGCCGCGCTGCCGCAGTACTCCGGCGGCCTCGGCATCCTCGCCGGCGACCATCTGAAGGCGGCCAGCGACCTCGGGGTCCCGCTGATCGGCGTGGGCCTGCTCTACCGGCACGGCTACTTCCGGCAGTCCCTGTCCCGGGACGGCTGGCAGCAGGAGCACTATCCGGTGCTCGACCCGAACGAACTGCCCCTGGTGCCGCTCCAGGAGGCCGACGGCACCCAGGCGCAGGTCGGCCTGGCGCTCCCCGGCGGCCGCCGGCTGCACGCCCGGATCTGGGAGGCCCAGGTGGGCCGGGTGCCGCTGCTGCTGCTCGACTCGGACGTCGAGGAGAACGACCTCGGCGAACGCGGGGTGACCGACCGGCTCTACGGCGGCGGCAGCGAACACCGGCTCCTCCAGGAGATGCTGCTCGGCATAGGGGGTGTCCGGGCCGTACGCACGTACTGCCGTCTCACCGGCCACGCCGGGCCCGAGGTCTTCCACACCAACGAGGGCCACGCCGGCTTCCTCGGCCTGGAACGCATCGCCGAACTCGGCGACGAGGGGCTCGACTTCGACGCCGGCCTGGAGGCGGTCCGCTCCGGCACCGTGTTCACCACGCACACGCCCGTCCCGGCCGGCATCGACCGCTTCGACCGTGAGCTGGTCGCCCGCCACTTCGGCCCCGACGCCGAACTCCCGCGCATCGACGTGGGCCGCATCCTGGGGCTCGGCATGGAGACGTACGCGGGCGGCGACCCGAACGTCTTCAACATGGCGGTGATGGGGCTCCGGCTCGCGCAGCGCGCCAACGGGGTCTCGCTGCTGCACGGGCAGGTCAGCCGGGAGATGTTCTCCGGCCTGTGGCCGGGCTTCGACCCGGACGAGGTCCCCATCACCTCGGTGACGAACGGGGTGCACGCCCCGACCTGGGTGGCCCCGGAGGTCTTCCGGCTCGGCGCCCGCCAGATCGGCGCCGAACGGACCGAGGACGCCATGTCGGTCGGCGGCTCCGAACGCTGGGACGCCGTCGGCGACATCCCCGACCAGGACATCTGGGACCTCCGCCGCGACCTGCGCGAACAACTGGTCGTCGAGGTGAGGGAACGCCTGTACGCCTCCTGGCGACAGCGCGGCGCCGGCACGGCCGAACTCGGCTGGATCGAGGGCGTGCTGGACCCGGACGTCCTGACGATCGGCTTCGCCCGCCGCGTCCCCTCGTACAAGCGTCTGACGCTGATGCTGCGAGACCAGGACCGGCTGATGGAGCTGCTGCTCCACCCGGAACGCCCGATCCAGATCGTGATCGCGGGCAAGGCGCACCCGGCGGACGACGGCGGAAAGCGCCTCATCCAGGAGCTGGTGCGGTTCGCGGACGACCCGCGCGTCCGCCACCGGATCGTGTTCCTGCCCGACTACGGCATGGCGATGGCGCAGAAGCTGTACCCCGGCTGCGACGTCTGGCTGAACAACCCGCTGCGCCCGCTGGAGGCGTGCGGTACGTCCGGCATGAAGGCGGCCCTGAACGGCTGTCTCAATCTCTCCGTCCTGGACGGCTGGTGGGACGAATGGTTCCGGCCGGACTTCGGCTGGGCGATCCCGACGGCGGACGGTACGGCGACGGACGAGGATCAGGACCGCCGGGACGACGTGGAGGCGGCGGCGCTCTACGACCTGCTGGAGCAGCGGGTGACCCCCCGCTTCTACGAGCGGGGCCAGGGCGGCCTGCCCGACCGCTGGATCGAGATGGTCCGCGAGACGCTCACGCATCTGGGGCCGAAGGTGCTGGCGGGCCGCATGGTGCGGGAGTACGTGGACCGCCTCTACACACCGGCCGCCCGTGCCCACCGTGCCCTGACCCCGGACACGGCGCGCGAACTGGCCGAGTGGAAGGCGCGGGTGCGGGGCGCCTGGCACCGGGTGAGCGTGGACCATGTGGAGACCTCGGCGGCCCCGCTCAGCACGGCCGCCGAGCTGGGCGCGACGCTGGTGCTGCGCGTCCGGGTGGGCCTCGGCGACCTCGGCCCGGACGACGTCGAGGTCCAGGCGGTCTCCGGCCGCGTGGACACCGACGACCGCATCACGGACGCGACCTGCGTCCCGCTGAAGCCGGCGAGCGGCCCCGACGACGAGGGCCGCTGGATCTACGAGGGCCCGCTCTCCCTGGACCGCACGGGCTCCTTCGGCTACACGGTCCGCATCCTCCCGACCCACCGCCTGCTGGCCTCCGCCGCCGAACTGGGTCTGTTGGTGGTGCCTTCGGAGGAGTTGGGGGAGGGGGCGGGGGTGTTGCTGCGGTGAGTCGGGCGGGCGGGGTGCGCGGAGGTGCATCCCGCCCGCTGCCGGGTGGCGAAGCGACCGAGAACGCGCCGCTGAGGCCGACGACCGCCGATGACGTTCGGTAAGGGACACCGACCCGCAAAGGGTGATCGGTCAGGTCTTCGCCGCCTTCGCAGCTGAGTCCCCGGCCTCACAGAGCGATCGCTCGATACGAGAGAGCCTGATCGACCACCTCATCCGCCGAGAGCTCCCGCTCCGGCGGCCAGAAGATCAAGTCGCTGACGTGACCGGCCGGGCACGCCAAGGCTCTGTCGAGTCCATTCAGCCAATCGGCCACCTCGTCGTCGGAGGCGTAGTCCGCTTCCATGATCCGCTGCACGAGCGCGACCGCCTCCGCGCGGCTCATCTCCACTGCACTCATCAGGCCCCGTTTCTGGTGCGTCTACCGTGGCGGAGCGTGATGACGACGGTCACCAACGTCATGACCGAGTACACCTAGTCGCCGCCACCACCCCCACCACCGTCTCCGCCGCCCCCGCCGTCTCCGCCGCCCGAGTCTCCGCCGTCTCCGCCGTCCGAGCCCCAGCCGTCGCCGCCGCCGGGCTCGTTGTCGTCGCTGCTGTCGCCGAGGTTGCTGAACCAGGTGCGGTCCCACCATTCGTCGAGGGCGATCGGTTCGCTCTCGCGCGCCGGGCGTTTGCGGTTCGCCGGGAAGCGGGCCAGGCCTGTCGTGTCCCCGAGCCCGAAGGCGACGGCGAAGACATGGGCCATGACTGCGTCCAGGGGATCGGCGCTCTCATGGTGCACGGGTGCCAGCGGCAGCAGCACCGCGCCCGGGTCGAGCACCTGGCGGCGTGGTGGACGGGTCATCAGGGCGACGCGGCGTTCGTCGCGCAGCAGCCATGAACTCGTCCCGCTCTCCCGGCGCAGCACCCAGTGGCCGCCGGGCAGCCGCACTTCCACGGAGCTCTTCGACTTGCGCAGCCGCTTGGTGAGGACGAGGGAGGCCGTGACGTCGCCGACGGTCAGCAGCAGGCCCTTGGACGGTTCCGGGGCTTGGCTGTGGAAGCCGCGCGGGGCCCGGATCCGTACGACGGGAGCGTGCGGCCCCCACACGTCGACGCGTACCAGACGCCGGTCCACGGCGACGGTCACCGGACCGGCGGGGCCCGCCGCGTAGCGCCGCGCGATCCACAGGGGTACGCCCTCGGACCGGGCGCGGTCCGCCAGGGCGGCCACCTGCGCCGGTCCACCGCATCGCCGTACCGCCAACTCCCCCAGCCGGTGGGCGAACTCGGCGGCCTGCCGCACCTTCACCGGCGTGGAGGTGCCGGTGACACGGGTCACCGGGACGACCCCGGGGCCGTTCGGCAGCCGCGTCAGCGGGCGTTCCGTCCCGCCGCCCCCGACCCAGTACCCGCGCTGGAACGCCTCGGCCATGGCGCCGAGGTTCAGCTCGCTCAGCGGCGTGGTCCTGCCGCCCTTGCGTAGATGCTCCTCGGTCAACTCCACGGTCCGCGCCAGTGGATTCCTCGACCGTTCGCCGTACCGCACCTGACTCACGACACCCCCGTATGTACGCTGCCCAGCGGAGTTCAGGGTCACATGCCGCGCCCCGGTGCCTGAGACGCCCGCCTCAGTCCTTGGGGTTCCCCGCCAGCCTCCGCAGCACCACCCCGCACCGTCGGGCGTACGCGTGCTGCAACCCCCGTGTCGCCGCCCCGCCCGCCCGTGCGTACCACTTCGCGCCGCGGCTGAAGGCTGTCACCGTCAGCCAGACCGTGCCGTCGCCCGTGCGGTCGACCACGAAGGACTCCTCGCCGCATTCGGGGTGGCCCGGCAGGGTGCCGTAGGCCCAGCCCTTGCGGCGGGGTTCGTCGACCGTCCAGACCACGCGGCAGGGGGCCTTGATCATGCCGCCCAGGGTGACCGTGACGTCGACGCCGGGGGCCGCCTCGGGGGCCGAGGCGCGTATGCCGACGCCCAGCGCGCGGTGCATCTCCCAGGTGTGGACGGCGTGCGCGGCGCGCTCGAACACGTCCGTGCCCTCGCCTATGCGGGAGCGGACGTGGAGGGGGCTGAAGTCGGGCGGGCAGTGGCCCTCGCGGGTCGCGCCGACGGCCTCGTAGGTGAAGGGGCCCTCGGGGAGCGGGCCGGTGGTTTCGGGCATGGCGCACAGACTAGGGCGGCACCCGGAGTCGCCTTCTCGCCGGGTACCGCCCCTTGGCTCAGCCGTGCGTCACGCGGTGACGTTGACCGCCGCCCACGCCGCGTTGACCGCCGCGTACTCCGCGCTGCTCGCGCCGTAGAGGGAGGACGCCGCGTTCAGGGTCGCCGTGCGGGCGCCCTTGTAGTTGGTCGTCGACGTCATGTACGTCGTCAGGGCCTTGTACCAGATCTGGACGGCCTTGGCGCGGCCGATGCCCGTGATCGTGGCGCCGTTGGAGGTCGGGGAGTTGTACGAGACCCCGTTGATCGTCTTGGCGCCGCTGCCCTCCGAGAGGAGGTAGAAGAAGTGGTTCGCCGGGCCCGACGAGTAGTGGACGTCCAGGCTGCCCAGCGACGACGACCAGTAGTTGGCCGACGAGCCGTCCTTGCTCGGCTGGTCCATGTAGCGCAGCGGGGTGCCGTTGCCGCGGATGTCGACCTTCTCGCCGATCAGGTAGTCGCCCGGGTCCTTGGTGTTGGCGGCGTAGAACTCGACCGCCGTGCCGAAGATGTCCGAGGTGGCCTCGTTCAGACCGCCGGACTCGCCCGAGTAGGTGAGACCCGCGGTGTTCGACGTCAGGCCGTGGCTCATCTCGTGGCCCGCCACGTCCAGCGAGGTGAGCGGCTTGGTGTTGCCCGCGCCGTCGCCGTACGTCATGCAGAAGCAGCTGTCGGACCAGAAGGCGTTGACGTACGCGTTGCCGTAGTGGACCCGGGAGTACGCGGCGACGCCGTTGTTCTTGATGCCGTTGCGGCCGAGGACGTTCTTGTAGAAGTCCCAGGTGACCTGGGCGCCGTAGTGGGCGTCCACGGCGGCGTTCTGGTCGGTGGAGGAGCTGGAGGCGGTGCCGGTGCCCCAGACGTCGTCCGCGTCGGTGAAGAGCGTGCCGGCCGAGGAGGACGTGGCGCGGGCCTTGTTGTACGTCTTGTGGCTGCCGCGCCCGGCGTCGGTCAGGTTGTACGTCGAGCCCGACAGCGTCGTGCCGAGGGTGACCGAGCCGTTGTACTGGCTGTTGCCGGTACCGGTCTGGATGGCCTCGAACTCGTACAGCTTCTTGCCGGTCTCCGCGTCGGTGATGACGTGGAGCTCCTGCGGGGTGCCGTCGTGCTGGAAGCCGCCGACGACCGTCTCGTAGGCGAGGGCGGGCTTGCCGTTCGCCGCCCAGACGACCTTGCGCGGGGCCTTGTCGGCCGCGGTTCTGGTCGAGCCCTCGGCCTTGGCGGCCTTCAGCGCCTGCTTCTCGGCGGTGGCCTTGGTGACGTCCGCGGTCAGGTCGGAGACTTTGACGGCGGCGGTGGTCGCCTTGGTGATGCTCTTGATGTCGCCGGCCTTGGACTCGTGGACGACGAGGTCGCCGCCGAGGACCGGGAGGCCGCCGTAGGTGCGCTCGTAGCGCGTGTGGACCGTGCCGTCCGCGTCCTTGAGGACGTCACGGACGACCAGTTCCTCCTTGGCGCCCAGGCCTATCTCGTCGGCGGTCTCGGCGGTGGCCGCGTCCGCCTTCTTGATCAGGGCGGTGCGCGCGGAGGGGGTCAGCAGGACGGGGGCTCCGGCCGGCTTGGCCTTGTCCGCGACCGGCGCGGGCTGGGCGGTGGCACCGGAGGTGAGGCCGGTGGTGAGCAGCGCGCCGGCGGCGACGGCGGTCGCGACGGCGAGCGTGGTGCGCTTGTGACGCGCGTAGAGAGGACGTCGGGGAGTCACACGAGCTCCTTATGTGGGGGAGTTGCCGGGGTGCTGGTGCGGCGGGTGGAGGAAGAGTGACACCTGAGTCGTGTTCATGTCAGGAGGGGGTGATGATGTTGGCCGAAAGTCAACTGTCCGGTGAATGTTGCGGGAACATGAACGGGCGCCGCCCCGGCGGGAATCGACCCACCGGGGCGGCGCCTTTCAGGAACGGGAGGCCCGTGCGCGGGGGTGACCCGCGCGTGCGCCCGAGCCGGCCTACGGGAAGGTCAGCTTCCAGCTGTTGATGTAGCCGGTGTCCTGGGCCGCGTTGTCCTGGACCCTCAACTGCCATACCCCGTTCGCGACTTCGGAGGAGGCATTGACGGTGTAGGTGGTGTTGATGTTGTCCGTGCTGCCGCCGGTGCCGTACGCCTTCAGCGTGTACGCCGTGCCGTCGGGGGCGACCAGCTGGACCTGGAGGTCACCGATGTAGGTGTGGACGATGTCCACGGCGACCGCCAGGTTCGAGGGTGCGTTTCCGGTCCGGCCGGAGACCGTGATCGGCGAGGTGACCGCCGCGCCGTTGTCCGGAATCGATACGTCGGTCGTGGACTCGAACGACGTACCGCCGCCCCCGCCGCCACCGGGCCGCGAGCCCACGCTGATCCCGGCCCAGGCGTTCTGCACCGCCGTGTACTCGGCGGACGTGGTGCCGTACAGCTCACCGGCGGCCGCGAGGGTGCCGGTGCGGGCCGCCGCGTAGTTGGTCGTGGACGTGAACTTCGTGGTCAGCGCCCGGAACCAGATCTTCTCCGCCTTGTCGCGGCCGATGCCGGTCACCGGAAGGCCGTCCGAGGTGGGCGAGTTGTAGCTGACACCGTTGATGGTCTTGGCGCCACTGCCCTCGGAGAGGAGGTAGAAGAAGTGGTTCGCGGGGCCCGAGGAGTAGTGCACGTCGATCGAGCCGATGCCCGAGTACCAGGCGTCCTTCGAAGAGCCGTCCTTGCTCGGCCGGTCCATGTAGCGCAGCGGCGTGCCGTCGCCGTTGATGTTGATCTCCTCGCCGATGAGGTAGTCACCGACGTCGGAGGAGTTGTTGGCGTAGAACTCGACGGTCGAGCCGAAGATGTCCGAGGTGGCCTCGTTCAGACCGCCGGACTCGCCGCTGTAGTTCAGACCGGCGGTGTTGGACGTGAGGCCGTGGGTCATCTCGTGCGCGGCCACGTCGATCGAGGTCAGCGGGTTGGCGTTGCCCGAGCCGTCGCCGTACGTCATGCAGAAGCAGGTGTCCTGCCAGAACGCGTTGACGTAGTTGTTGCCGTAGTGCACACGCGAGTAGGCGCCGACGCCGTCACCGCGGATGCCGCTGCGGCCGTGCACGTTCTTGTAGTAGTCCCAGGTCAGCGCCGCGCCGTAGTGGGCGTCGGCGGCGGCCGACTCCAGGTTCGACGGGGTGCCGTTGCCCCACACGTCGTCGGGGCCGGAGAACAGGGTCCCGGTGCCGGAGGTGCCGCGGTTCAGGTTGTACGTCTTGTGGCCGCCGCGCGCGCCGTCGGTGAGGTTGTACGTCGAACCGGACTGGGTGGTGCCGAGGGTCACCTGGCCGCTGTAGACCGTGTTGCCGGTGCCGGTCTCGATGGCCTCCCACTCGTACAGCTTGGCGCCGCTGGTGGCGTCGGTGATGACGTGCAGCTCCTGCGGGGTGCCGTCGTGCTGGAAGCCGCCGACGACCGTCTCGTAGGCGAGGACGGGCTTGCCGCTCGCGGCCCAGACCACCTTGCGGGGCGCGCGGTTGATGTCCGGGCTCTTGGCGTCCTCGGCCTTCGCGGCGCCGAGCGCCTGCTTCTCGGCCTTGCCCTTGCTGACGACCGGTGTCAGCGAAGGGACGGCGATCTTGGCCTTGGTGGCCTTGACGACGTCCTCGGTCCCGCCCGCCTTCGAGGTCTCGACGACCAGGTCGCCGCCGAGGACCGGGATGCCGTCGTACGTCCGCTCGTACCGGGTGTGCACGGTGCCGTCGCGGTCCTTGACCACGTCACGGACGACGAGCTTC
Organism: Streptomyces sp. NPDC034049; assembly: GCF_055575575.1. Classification (NCBI taxonomy): domain Bacteria; kingdom Bacillati; phylum Actinomycetota; class Actinomycetes; order Kitasatosporales; family Streptomycetaceae; genus Streptomyces; species Streptomyces sp. NPDC034049. The sequence continues at coordinate 65,728 of NZ_JBVISJ010000025.1, read as the reverse complement.
TCCTTGGCGCCGAGGTTCAGCTCCTCGGCCGTCTCCGCCTTCGTCGCGTTGGCCTCGCGTATCAGCTCGGCCCGCTGGGCGGGGGTGAGCTTGACCGAAGCCGTGCCGGTGGCCTTGCCCGCTGCCGACGGTGCCTTCTCCGGGGCGGCGACGGCGGCGCCCGACTGGACGGCCGCGGCCAACAGGGCGGTGACGGCGACGAGCGCGCCGGCGGCCGTGCGCCGACGGGCGGTGCGGCCGAAGGTGTTACCGGTGTGGGAGGTGCGTCTGTGGGACTGACGTCTCAACACTGACTCCTTCTGCATGGCCGCGGTTCGCACGGCCAGGGGAGACCGGACGACTGGTGGCCGTCCGGGCAGAACAAGGTGTGCACTGACGAACGCGAAACCACATGCGTGGGGGGTTGCCGCGCGGCACGGGAGAGCGCTACTTGTGAGGTTGCTGTGCCGCGGTTGTGGGCAGCGTGGCAGGAGATTGCGCTTCCTGTCAGGAGCGCGTCAATAAGTTGGCCGGAAATGGTCCGTTGCCCGGTTGATCGTGTTCGATATACGGAGCGTTCACCTGGCGGGGCGAGGGGCCGGGGAGGGGGCGGTGGACCCTTTCTGCCTGATCCGTGCCAGGGCTTCGGGGGCTGTCAGGTCGGTCAGCCCCTCGGCCAGGTGCGCGTGGGCGTCGCAGAACCAGACGGCGTTCTCCGGGTGACCGACCCAGCCGACGTCGTACGTCCGGGTCGCCCGGAAGTACACCAGGGTGAACTCGGAGAGCGGCTTGCCGTCGCGCGGCTCACGAGGGCAGACGACACACATCGGCGGCATCATGGCGGGGAACTCCTCTTTGTCGTAGGCATGTTCGGTCTTGCTCGGCCGATCCGAGCGGCGCCGGGCACACCCGTCAGCCCAGGCCCAGTTCGTGTCGCCAGCGCCAGGCCAGCGCGAGGCAGGTCCGCCCCGCCGCCAAGGTGCCCAGGTGGTTCGCATAGCCCAGGACGTTCTCCTCCGTGAAGGGGATGCCCTGGTAGTGCGCACCGGTGCGGGTGCCCACCACGAGGACACCTTCCTCGTTGCGCTCGCCCATCCCCGCGAAGATCTCGTCGAAGGCGTCCGCGTCCCAGACGCAGACCAGGCAGATCTCGGGCTTCCACGGCAGCGGGTCCAGGCCGAGCCCGAGAAACCTCACGCGCGCCCGGCCCTCCCGCATCGCCCGCTGCATGTCCGCGTACGGCTGGTCCCGCTCGTAGTCGATGGTCACTCCGCCGTCGCCGGTGGCGTCGGCCGCGCCGAGGAATTCCTCGGCGTACTCGCGCATCGTGTTGCGCCACAGGTCGAGGTCGGAACGCCAGACGGGCAGGGTGTCCGTGTGCGGCTGCAACTCACCGGCCGGGACGACGTGGGTGATGCCCGTGGCCACCGCGACCCGGCCCGCCTCCCTCCGGTGCAGGAAGAAGTACGGCCGGCCGTCCTCGATCCGGATCGTCAGGGTGCTGACTCCCGGGAGCGCGACCCGGGCACCCAGAGCGAAGGGACCACCCAGGCTGCGCCGGTAGGGCCCCGCCGACGGACGGCCCCCGCCCCTGCCCCTGCCGCGCAGATCGCGCAGCGCCGCCTCGTACGCGAGGGCCTCGCCGGTGTCCAGACCGTCGAAGTAGCGGCTCAGGGAAAGGGTGAGGTCGAGCCCCGCCTCCAGAGTGCCCGCCGGTCGCGTGGCGACCTCCAGCAGGCGGTACGAGGGCCCGTTGAACCAGACGGCGGGGCGGTCGTACGCCTCGATCGCCGCCGAGTACGCCGTCAGGCGTCCCGCGGTCCCACTGTGGGGCCAGTAGCGGCGCAGCGTCTCGTGGGCACTCGCCGCCCGCTCGTCGGACCGTGCCTCCCGCAGAGTCATCCGGACGGCGTCCAGCGGGAGGGGCCGGGGCGGGATCCAGCCGGGCCGTGTCAACAGGGGCAGCTCGGCGTCGGCCCGGTGCTCCGACTGGACACCGAGACACGCCGTCGTCAATTCCGGTCTCCGTAACCGCAGATGCTGCCGCGTCCGGATGAACAGCGCGACGCTCCGTTCCCGGCTGGCCAACCGCTGTGGCGCGTAGGCGAGCGCGGCGCCCACGAGCATCGCCACGACGGTGACCAGCAGCCCGGCCACCGTGAGCACGGTATCCAACTCCATGACGTCCCCCGTCGGTTCACCTTGATTCAATCAGGGGCGGCCGCGGTGCGGCAGCCCTGTCACACCGCCCCCTCCCCGTGCCACCGCCGCCACAGCGCCGCGTACGCGCCGTTCGCTGCCACCAGGTCCTCGTGGGTGCCGAGTTCGGTGAGGAGGCCGTCCTCCATCACCGCCACGCGGTCCGCGTCGTGGGCGGTGTGGAGGCGGTGGGCGATGGCGATGACCGTACGGCCGTCGAGGACGGCGGCGAGGGCGCGCTCGGTGTCGCGGGCGGTGGTGGGGTCGAGCAGGGCGGTGGCCTCGTCGAGGATGAGGGTGTGCGGATCGGCCAGGACCACCCGGGCGAGGGCGAGTTGCTGGGCCTGGGGGCCGTCCGTACGGCGCCCGCCCTCGCCGAGGCGGGTGCCGAGGCCGTCGGGGAGGTCACGGACCCAGCCGTCCGCGCCCACCGCCGACAGCGCCGCCCACAACTCCGCGTCCGTGGCCGCCGGTTCGGCGATGAGGAGGTTGTCGCGGACCGTACCCAGGAAGACGTGGTGCTCCTGGGTGACCAGCACCACCTGGCGGCGCAGCCGCTCCGGGCCGAGGTCCACGACGGGCACACCGCCGACCGTCACCGTGCCGGCGGTCGGCGCGTCGATGCCGGCCAGCAGACGGCTCAGCGTCGTCTTCCCGGCGCCCGACGGGCCCACCACCGCGAGCCGTTCGCCCGGACGCACCGTCAGGTCCACCCCGCGCAGCACCTCGCCACCCCGCTCGTACGCGTACCGCACACCCCGTACGTCGATACGGTCGTCCGCGGGCTCCGGGGTGTCGGCGGAGCCGGTGCGCGGCGCCCCGGCCAGCCCCTCCACCCGGGCGAAGGAGGCGCCGCTGCTCTGCAACAGCTCCACCCGCATCAGGATCTCGTCGAGCGGGCCGCTCAGCTGCTGCAGATACAGGGCCGCCGACACCACCGCGCCCAGGGTGACCGTGCCCCGCGCGAGCAGCACGCCGCCGAGGAGGAGGACGAGCGCCTGGGGCACGAAGTACGAGATCTCGACCCCGGGGAAGAACACCGTGCGCAGGAACAGGGTGTGGAAGCGGCGGCGCCGGGACTCCTCCAGGGCGTCACGGCTCGCGGTGATCCGTCGACGCTCCAGCCGCAGCGCCTCGACCGTGCGGGCCCCCGACGCGGTCGCCGCGACGATCTCCGCGACCTCCGAACCGGCCGCGCCCTCCGCGAGATAGCCGGTGCGCGCCCGGCGCAGATACCAGCGCAGCACCACCCCGATGCCGCTCAGCCCGACCAGCGCGCACGCCCCGAGCAGCGGGTCCAGCGCGAACACCGCGCCGATCAGGAACAGCGCCTGCACCGAGCTGATCAGCAGCTCGGGGCCCACGTCGCGCAGGGTCTTGCCCACCGCGTCCACGTCGGCCGTGCCGCGCGCCGTCAGATCGCCGGTGCCCGCGCGCTCCACGACCGACGCCGGCAGGGCCAGCGTCCGGTCCACGAACTCCTCACGCACCCGCGCCAGCGTCCGCTCGCCGAAGCGGTGCCCCACGTAGCGGGCCCAGCGCGCAAGCAGCAACTGCGCCACCGCGCAGAGCAGGATCCCCGCCGCCAGCCGGTCCACGGCCCCGACACCGGCCCCGCCGCGCACCTCGTCGATGATCCGGCCCACCAGCCACGGTCCGGCCAGTCCCGTCGCGGCGGCCGCGCCGTTCAGCGCCAGCACGGCGAGGAAGGCCCGCCCGTCCGCCCGCACCAGCCGCACGGTCGCCCGCCGCACGGCCGCCGCGCCCGCGACGGGCAGCCGCCCGGAGGGATCGGGCGCGGGCCCAGCACCACCCGCTGCGGCCTTGGCCGTCGTCGCCCCCGTCACAGTCATCGCACGACCTCCACACCGGCACGCTCGCCGCCACCGGAACCGTTCGCGTCGGGCGAGTCGGCCCTGCCGGCCCGGCTGCCCCCGTCGCCCGTGTCGCCGTCGCCCCCGCCTCGCGTCTCCCCCTGCTCTCCCGCGTCCCGGGCCACCAGAGCCCGGTAGCCGGGCTCCCTCGCCAGGAGTTCGTGGTGGGTGCCGGTGGCGCTGATCTTGCCGTTCACCAGGTGGAGCACGGTGTCGGCGTGGTCGAGGACCAAGGGGGAGGTGGTCGTGACGAGGGTCGTGCGGCCCGCGCGGGCGGAGCGGAGCCGGCCGGCGACGCGGGCCTCGGTGTGCGCGTCGAGCGCCGAGGTCGGCTCCACCGCGAGCAGGATCTCGGGGTCGGCCACCAGCGCCCGCGCCAGCCGCACCCGCTGCCGCTGACCGCCGGAGAGATTGCGGCCCTGCGCGTCGATCGCCGAGTCGAGGCCGTCCGAGAGGCCCTGCACGACGTCCTCGGCCACCGCGGCCCGCAACGCCCGCCCGGCGGTCTCGTCGTCGACGTCCCCGTGCCCGCCGAGCAGCTCCCGCAGCCGCCCCGCGAACAGGTCCGCCTCGTGGTCCGCGACCAGGATCCGCGCCCGCACCTGCGCGAGCGGGATCGCGTCCAGCGGGATCCCGCCCCAGGTCCCAGCGGTCGGCGCGTACCGGCCGAGCCGGTCCACCACCGCCGCCGCGTCGGCCGGACGGTCGGCGGCCAGCGCGACCAGCCGGCCGGGCGGCACCCGCACGCCCGACTCGGGGTCGTGGAGCGTCGAGGGCTCGGCGGGGGCGTCCGTCGTGCCGTGGTCCGGCAGCGGCTCCAGGTTCAGGAACCGGATGACACGCCGCGCCGCCACCACTCCGCGGCTGACCTCGTACCCCCAGTCGACGAAGTACGACATCGGCCGCACCAGCACGGTGACGTACCCATACACCGACACCAACTCGCCCACGCTGATCGCCCCCTGGGCGGCGAGCCGGGCCGCCAGCCAGGTCACCACCGCGAGGAACAGCGTCGGCAGCCCCACCCCGAGCGCCTGCATCCAGCTGGTCACCGCACCCACCCGGTACCCCTGCGCCCGCAGCCGTTGCGAGTCGCGGTGGAAGGCGTCGGCGACGAGCCCCTTGCCGCCCAGCCCGTTCAGGACCCGCAACCCGCCCGCGAGGTCGGCGATCCGCGCGGTCAGCACGCCCTGCCGCTCCCGGTACTCCGTCTCCGTGCCCTGCAGCCGCCGCATCAACGGCCCCACGATCACCGCGATCAGCGGCATCCCGAGCAGCACGACCGCCGCGATGGGCACGGAGACCGACACGAGCAGTCCGGCGACCACCAGGTAGGCGGCGAGCGCCCCCGCACCCGGCCCGATGACCGTCAGGGACCCGGCGATCGTCTGGACGTCCCCCACGCCGATCGTGACGACCTCCCCGGCGCCGACCCGGCGGCGCAGCTCCGCCCCCAGCCGGACGGCGTGCGCCATCACGACCTTCACCGTGCGGAAGTTGGCGTCCATCCGGACCCGCGTCATGGTGCGGTGCCGCATGATGCTCAGCCAGGCGTTGAAGGCGCCGCAACCGAAGAGGGCGGCCGTCCAGCCCGCCAGGGCCCGGTGGTCACCGGGTTCCAGACCGTCGTCGATCGCGCGCGAGAGCAGGTACGGGGTGGCGGCGAGCAGCACCATCCACGCGCAGGAGATGAGGGAGCCGAGGGCGGAGCGGCCGGCCTGCTGCTTGACCAGCCACCACAGGTAGCGGGCGCCGCCACGGCGGTCGGGGGTGCCGGGGTCCTCGTACGCGTTGATCATTGGCCCCCGGATTCTGTGTGGACTCGGATGAGGAAGGGGTGGGTGCGATGTCGGGTGCGGGCCGGTGGGGCATCTCGCGCAGTTCCCCGCGCCCCTCACGGGGCGCGGGTGGTCACGCCAGGCTGTCCCGCCAGGCCCGGTGCAGGTCCGCGAAGCGGCCCGTGCCCGCGATCAGGTCCGCCGGGGTGCCGTCCTCCACGATGCGGCCGTGCTCCATCACCAGGACCCGGTCGGCGATCTCGACCGTGGAGAGGCGGTGCGCGATCACCACGGCCGTGCGCCCGCGCAGGACCGTCGCCATCGCGCGCTGCACCGCCCGTTCGCCCGGGATGTCGAGCGAGCTGGTCGCCTCGTCCAGGATGAGGACGGCCGGGTCCGCCAGCAACGCCCGTGCGAACGCCACGAGTTGGCGCTGACCGGCGGAGATACGGCCACCGCGCTTGCGTACGTCGGTGTCGTAGCCGTCGGGCAGGGCGCTGATGAAGTCATGGGCGCCGATCGCCTTCGCGGCGCGCTCGATCTCCTCGCGGCCGGCGTCGGGGCGGCCGATCGCGATGTTCTCGGCGACCGTGCCGGAGAACAGGAACGACTCCTGCGTCACCATGATCACCCCGCGCCGCAGCTCGGGCACCGAGAGGTCGCGCAGATCGACACCGTCCAGGAGGACCCGCCCGGACGAGGGATCGTAGAAGCGGGCCACCAGCTTGGCGAGGGTCGACTTGCCGGCGCCGGTGGAGCCGACCACCGCCACGGTGCTGCCCGCCGCGAGGGTGAGGTCGAAGCGGGGCAGCACCTCGCCGCCGGTGCGGTACGCGAACCGGACCCCGTCGAACACGACCTCGCGGCCGGGGAGTTCACGGTCCGCCACCGGCAGCTCCTTCGGCTCGGCGGGCTCCGGGACCGACGGGGTCTGGGCCAGCAGACCGGCGATCTTCTCCAGCGAGGCCGCCGCCGACTGGTACGAGTTGAGGAACATGCCGAGCCGGTCGATCGGGTCGTACAGCCGCCGCAGATACAGCACCGCGGCCGCCAGCACCCCCAGCGCCAGCGACTCCGACGCCACCCGGTACGCGCCCCACAGCACGATCGCCGCGACCGTGATGTTGGCGACCACCCGGGAGCAGACCACATAGCGGGCCATCTCCAGGATCGCGTCGCCGTTCTTGCGCTCGTGGTGCCGGTTCAGGGCGCTGAACTCGGCGTCGTTCGCGGCCTCCCGGCGGAACGCCCGCACCGGGCGGATCCCGTTCATCGTCTCCGCGAACTTCACGATCACCGCGGCGATCGCGCTGGACCGGGCCGTGTACACGCTCGCCGCGCGCCGCTGGTACATCCGCACGAACCCGTACAGCGGCACGAACGACACCAGCGCCGCCGCGCCGAGCCCCAGGTCCAGCCAGAGCAGCATCGCCGAGATGTAGACGAAGGCGAGGATCACGCCGATGAGTTCCTGGAGGCCCTCGTTGAGCAGTTCGCGCAGCGACTCGACGTCCGTGGTGGACCGGGAGATCAGCCGGCCCGAGGTGTACCGCTCGTGGAAGTCGATGCTCAGCGCCTGCGCGTGCCGGAAGATCCGGCCGCGCAGATCCAGCAGCACGTCCTGGTTCACCCGCGCGGACGCCCCGATGAACAGGAACTGCAGCCCGCCGGCCGCCAGCGCGCACGCCAGATAGCCGGCCCCCACCGCGATCAGCGGCCCGTGCCGGCCGTCCCGGAGCGCCGGTACGGCACTGTCGATGGCGTACGCCACCAGCAGCGGGCCCGCCTGCACCGCGGCCTGCTGGAGCAGGAGCAGCACGCTCGCCACGACCACCCGGGCCCGCATCGGCGCGAGCAGGGAGCGCAGCAGCGCGAGGGTGGCGCCCGGGGGAGTGGGGAGGTCGTCGTGGTCGAACGGGTCGTCGACGGGGGCCTGGTGTGTGGGGGGCGCGGAGTCGGGTGCGGTGGTGGAACGGTCGCCGCCGGGCGCCTTCTCCAGGGATGTCGTCCCGCCCGCCCGGTCCTCCGGTCGCCCGTCCGGCGCGCCCTTCGGCTTCTCGCTCGCCTCGGTGGCCGACGCGCCGTCCGGCTCCTCGTTCGGTTCCTTGTCCGGCGCGGTGGTCAGGGGCGCCGTCATCGCTCGTCCTCCTCGGTGCCGGACATCAGATGCGCGTACTCCGTGTTGGTGCGCAGCAGTTCCTGGTGTGTGCCCACGGCCGTGACGCGGCCGCCGGAGAGCAGGGCGACCCGGTCGGCGAGCAGCACGGTCGACGGGCGGTGGGCCACGATCAGCGCGGTCGTCTCCGAGAGCACACGGCGCAGCGCGGCCTCCACCGCGGCCTCCGTGTGCACGTCCAGCGCGGAGAGCGGGTCGTCGAGGACGAGGAAGCGGGGTCTGCCGACCACCGCCCGCGCGAGCGCCAGCCGCTGCCGCTGGCCGCCGGAGAGGCTGAGGCCCTGCTCGCCGACCTGGGTGGCCGTGCCCTGCGGGAGCGCGTGCGCGAACTCCGCCTGGGCGATGGCCAGGGCGCGGTCCAGCTCGGGCTCGCCCGCGTCCGGTGTGGCGCCCATCAGGACGTTCTCGCCGACGGTGGCCGAGAACAGGGTGGGTTCCTCGAAGGCCACGGCGACCAGGGAGCGCAGTGTGTCCCGGTCCATCTCGGTGATGTCGTGGCCGTCCAGCGTGATGCGGCCGGACGTCACCTCGTGCAGCCGGGGGACGAGGGCGGTGAGGGTGGTCTTGCCGGAGCCGGTCGCGCCGACCAGGGCCATCGACTCGCCCGGCCGGATGTGCAGGTCGATGTGGTCGAGGGTGGGGGGCGTGTCGGGACCGGCGTCGGGGTAGCGGAAGGTGACGTCGTGGAAGCGGAGGCCGCCCCCTTGCGTGGTGCCGGTGCCGGTGCCGGTGCCTGTGCCGGTGCCTGTGCCGGTGCCGGTGGCGCTGTCGTGGAGGGGGCGCTGCTCGCTGGGAGGTGCCGCTGCGCCCACCCGTGCCGCCCCAGCGGCACGACTGCCCGCAGCTATGGCGGCCGCCCCAGCGGCACGACTGCCCGCAGCTGTGGCGGCCGTCCCGGCGGCAGGGCTGCCCGCGGTTGTGGCGGCCGTCCCGGCGGCAGGGCTCGCGGCTGTGGCGGCATCCGTCGGTGACTCCGGGGCCTCGTCCATCACCTCGAAATAGCGTTCCGTCGCCGTCGCCGCCTCCTGGCTCATCGCCAGCAGGAAGCCGATCGAGTCGACGGGCCAGCGCAGCGCCAGCGCGGTGGACAGGAAGGCGACCAGGGTGCCCGCCGACAGCACGCCGTCGGCGACCTGGACCACGCCGAGGACGAGCGCCGCGCCGATCGCGATCTCGGGGAGGGTGATGATGACGCCCCAGATCGCCGACAGGAGACGGGCCTTGCGCAGCTCCGTGCCGCGCAGCGTCCGGGACAGCTCACGGAACGCGCGCGCCTGGCTGCGGTGCCGTCCGAAGCCCTTGACGATGCGGATGCCGAGCACGCTCTCCTCGACGACCGTCGTCAGGTCCCCGACCTGGTCCTGCGCGAGGCGGGCGACGGCGTTGTACTTCCGCTCGAAGACGACACAGGTCACGATCACCGGGACCACGGGCCCGAGGATGACGAGCCCCAGCGTCCAGTCCTGGGCGAGCATGATGATCACACCGACGACGATGGTCACCGCGTTGACCAGCAGGAACGTCAGCGGGAAGGCGAGGAACATCCGCAGCAGCATCAGATCGGTCGTCCCGCGCGACAGGAGCTGGCCGGAGGCCCAGCGGTCGTGGAAGGCGACCGGGAGGCGCTGCAGATGGCGGTAGAGATCCGCGCGCATCGACGCCTCGACGCCCGCGAGGGGCCGCGCCACGAGCCAGCGCCGCAAGCCGAACAGCAGGGCCTCGGCGAGCCCGAGCAGCAGCAGGTACAGCGCGCCGAGCCACACACCGGCCGGGTCCCGGTCGGCGACCGGGCCGTCCACCAGCCACTTCAGGACGAGCGGGATGAACAGGCCCACGAGGGAGGCGACGATCGCGACCACCGCGGCGACGGACAGCCGTACCCGCACGGGCCGCACATACGGCCACAGCCTCAGCAGCGTCCGTACGGCGGACCGCCCCGCGGGCTTCCCGGGCGCCTCGGCCCGCTCGGGTTCGGCGGGCCCGGAGGCCGCCCCCGGTTCCTCGGTCCGGTCGGGTTCCTCTGCGGTTGCACGTGTCGTGGGCATCAGCAGCGAGCCTACGGATCGCCACTGACATCGCCCACCGAGTTTTGGCCGGACCGCGCTCGGTCGTGAGACCTACGACCGCCCCGCGACCCCGCTCCCGGCCTCCCGCCTCCCGTGCGGTCACCGACCTCCGCGAGACCCACCCACAGCCCCCTCGGTCTCTCGCTCTCGATCCCTCACCCGCGGTCCCCTCAGTCCCGCACCCGCAGCAACAGCACACACCGCGCCGGCACCGTCACCGCCTCCCCCGCCCGGTGCACCACCCCCGGCCCCTCCCGCTGTTCCTCCCGGGACGTGTCGACGACCACCTCGTAGCGCCCGGCCCACGGCGTGCCCGGCAGGACGAAGCTCACCGGGCGGTCGCCAGCGTGCAGGACGGTGAGGAAGCTGTCGTCCAGGACGGGCGCGCCCCGGGCGTCCCGGCCGGGGATGTCCCGCCCCGACAGATACATGCCGAGCGTGGCGGCCGGCGCGTACCAGTCCCGTTCGGTCATCTCGGTGCCGCGGGCGGTGAACCAGGCCAGGTCCCGCAGTCCGTCGGCCGAGTGGGGGCGGCCGGAGAAGAAGGCCCGGCGGCGCAGGACCGGGTGCGCGTGACGGAGCGCGATCAGCCGGGACGTGAGATCGAAGAGGGCCTTCCAGGCGGGGTCCTCCAGCAGGCCCCAGTCGATCCAGCTGATCTCGTTGTCCTGGCAGTACGCGTTGTTGTTGCCCCCCTGCGTGCGCCCCAGTTCGTCACCGGCGACCAGCATCGGCACGCCCGTGGACAGCAGCAGCGTCGTCAGCAGGTTCCGCAACTGGCGTCGCCGCAGCGCCCGTACGCGCTCGTCGTCCGTCTCGCCCTCGGTGCCGCAGTTCCAGGACCGGTTGTCGTCCGAGCCGTCCCGGTTGCCCTCCCCGTTCGCCTCGTTGTGCTTGCGCTCGTACGACACCAGGTCGCGCAGGGTGAAACCGTCGTGCGCGGTGATGAAGTTGACCGAGGCGTAGGGCCTGCGGCCGCCCCAGGCGTACAGGTCGCTCGACCCCGACAGGCGGTAGCCGAGGTCCCGCACGTCCGGCAGCGCGCCCCGCCAGAAGTCCCGGACCGCGCCCCGGTAGCGGTCGTTCCACTCCGTCCACAGCGGCGGGAACGCCCCGACCTGGTAGCCGCCGGAGCCCACGTCCCACGGCTCGGCGATCAGCTTCACCCGCCGCAGCACCGGGTCCTGGGCGATGACCGCGAGGAACGGGGAGAGCATGTCGACGTCGTGCATCGAGCGGGCGAGCGCCGCCGCCAGGTCGAAGCGGAAGCCGTCGACGCCCATCTCCGTCACCCAGTAGCGCAGCGAGTCCGTGATCAGACGCAGGACGTGCGGCTGGACCACGTGCAGGGTGTTCCCGCAGCCCGTGTAGTCGGCGTAGCGCCGCGCGTCGTTCTGCAGGCGGTAGTAGCCCCGGTTGTCGATGCCGCGCAGCGACAGGCTCGGCCCGCGCTCGTCGGCCTCGGCGGTGTGGTTGTAGACCACGTCGAGGACGACCTCGATGCCGGCCGCGTGCAGCGCCCGCACCATCCGCTTGAACTCCCCGACCTGCTGCCCGGTCGTGCCCGACGAGGCGTACGCGGCGTGCGGGGCGAAGTAGCCGATCGAGTTGTAGCCCCAGTAGTTGCGCATGCCCCGGCGCAGCAGATGGTCCTCGTGGGCGAACTGGTGCACGGGCAGCAGCTCCACCGCCGTCACCCCGAGCCGCACCAGGTGCTCGATCGCGGCGGGGTGCGCGAGGCCGGCGTAGGTGCCGCGCAGCTCCTCCGGGATGCCGGGGTGGGTCATGGTGAAGCCGCGCACGTGCAGTTCGTAGATGACCGAGTCCGCCCACGGCGTCTTCGGGCGGCGGTCGTCGGCCCAGTCGTCGTCGTCGTGGACGACGACGCCCTTCGGGACGTGCGGCGCCGAGTCCCGTTCGTCACGCACGGTGTCCGCGACATGCTGCTCGGGCCAGTCCCGGACGTGCGCGTACACCTCCGGCGGCAGCCCGAACTCGCCGTCCACGGCACGCGCGTACGGGTCGAGGAGCAGCTTGGCCGGGTTCCAGCGGGCGCCGGTCCACGGGTCCCAGCGGCCGTGCACGCGGTAGCCGTAGCGCTGCCCCGGCAGGACGCCCGGCACGAAACCGTGCCAGATCTCATGGGTCAGCTCGGTCAGCCTCAGCCGGGTCTCCTCGCCCGCCTCCGAGAACAGACACAGCTCGACCGACTCGGCCCCGCCCGCCCACAGCGCGAAGTTGGTGCCGGCGACCCCGTCGGGGCCCACCCGGAACCGGGCCCCGAGCGGTGTCGACGCCCCCGGCCACACGGGCCGGAGGTCCGGCGCGGCCTCCGCACGCCGGCCGCCGTTCAGCACGGTGGCCGGCCGCGCGGCCGGCACCCCCCGCGTCCCCTGTACTTCCTCCTGCTCGGCTGCGCTCGACACCTCAGGCCTCCCGCGGCTCGGTGGGGCGACGGAGAAGGGGAGCGAGATGTCCCGTCACCGCTCCCCATCGCGTCGTCCTCCCAAGGGTTCTGCCCAGAGCACGCCTCGCACTCACGTTTCCCGGGGGCGTGCGCCGTCGTTGGGCCGCACGTGAACCACGCACAGAAGCACGCGCGCCGCGCCGGGGCCGCCCTGGCCGCCGCGCTCACCTGGGCCGGCCTGCTCGCCGGGGTCGCAGGATGCTCCGCCGGACCGCCGCTCACCAGCGGAAAGGCTCCCGGCGACACGATCCGGGTCACTCCGGAGGACGGCAGCAAGGGCGTGCGCCCGGAGCAGCGCTTCGAAGTACGGGTGCCCAGTGGGCGCCTGGAGTCCGTCAAGGTGGTGAAGTCCCAGGACGCGCAGGAGTCGCCCGTGCCGGGCCGGATGTCCGCCGACGGGCTGACCTGGCGCCCCACCGGCTCACCGAAGCTCGCGCTGGCCGCCCGGTACACCGTCGACGCCGTCGCCCTCGACGGCCACGGCCGGCGCTCGGCACGGCACGTCACCTTCACCACGCACGTCCCCGACGAGCGCTTCATCGCGTACGCCAAGCCCGAGAACCGGGCCACCGTCGGCACCGGGATGATCGTCTCCCTGGAGTTCAACCGGGTGATCGAGGACCGCGCGGCGGTGGAACGCGCCGTCGAGGTGACCGCCGAGCCCGCCGTCGAGGTCCGCCCGCACTGGTTCGGCGGGGGCCGCCTCGACTTCCGCCCCGAGCGGTACTGGAGGCCGGGCACCCGGGTCACCGTCGCCCTGCGGCTGCGGGACGTGGAGGGCGCGCCCGGCGTCTACGGCCAGCAGGACCGGACGTTCTCGTTCACCGTCGGCCGCCACCAGGTCAGCGTGGTCGACGCGGCCCGGCACACCATGCGCGTGGAACGCGGCGACGGTGTGCTCGCCACGCTGCCCGTCACCGCCGGGGCGCCCAGGACCACGACGTACAACGGGAAGATGGTCGTCACCGAGATGCTGGAGGTGACCCGGATGAACGGGGCCACCGTGGGCTTCCGGAAGGCGAACGGCAAGAGCGAGTACGACATCCCGGACGTCCCGCACGCCATGCGCCTGACCACCTCCGGCACCTTCCTGCACGGCAACTACTGGGCCCCGGACGCCTTCGGCCGGGCCAACGTCAGCCACGGCTGTGTGGGCCTGCGCGATGTGAAGGGCGGCGACTCCGGCACCCCCGCGGGCTGGTTCTTCGACCGCAGCCTCGTCGGGGACGTCGTCGAGGTCGTGAACAGCGACGACAAAAAGGTCGCTCCCGACAATGGCCTCGGAGGGTGGAACATGGGGTGGAAGGAATGGAAAGCGGGTGCCGCGGTGAAGTAGGCCGACATAGCGGCGACATGACACCTCGCCCGGCACCGGCAGGGGGAGCGCGCGTGATGATGCAAGTTGGGACTGAACGGTGACATTCACCGAGGCCAAATCATCCCGATCATCTGGTTAATGTACGTGCGTACGCGCACGCTGCGCGTAGGGGTGCGGGCCTGCTCAGGCCGTGCGAGGGGAGAACACAGAGTTGAACGGGCGACCGATATCGGGGGCGTCGGTTGGCGCGCGGACACGGCGGCGCAAGGGGGCCCTGGCCGTGCTGCCGGTCCTGATGCTGCTCGCCGTCACCGCGTGCGGCGGGGGCGGGGGCTCGGACTCCGGCTCCGGGGGCGACAAGGGGAAGGGCTCCGACAAGAGCGCCTCCGACAAGGCGGCCACCGGCGCCTCGGAGGCGGTGGTCTCCATCGCCCCGAAGAACGGCGCCGATTCCGTGGCGACCAGCGGGGCGCTCGAGGTGACCGCCGCCAAGGGCAAGCTGTCCGAGGTCACGGTCGAGAACGACAAGGGCGAGAAGATCGCCGGCGAGATAGCCGAGGACGGCTCCAGCTGGAAGCCGTCCATCCACCTCAACTCGGCCACCGAGTACAAGGTGCACGCCGTCGCGAAGGACTCCGAGGGGCGTGAGGCGGCCGAGGACTCGTCCTTCACCACACTGACCCCGAAGAACACGTTCGTCGGCATCTTCACCCCCGAGGACGGCTCGAAGGTCGGCGTCGGCATGCCGTTCTCGGTCCGCTTCACCCGGGGCATCACCGCGCCGAAGGACGTCGAGAAGGCCATCACCATCAAGACCGAGCCGGCCGTCGAGGTCGAGGGCCACTGGTTCGGCAACGACCGCATCGACTTCCGTCCGGAGAAGTACTGGAAGGCCGGTACGAAGGTCACCGTCGACCTCAACCTCGACGGCGTCGAGGGCCGCGACGGCGTCTACGGCGAGCAGAGCAAGAAGATCTCCTTCACCATCGGCCGCAGCCAGGTCTCCACGGTCGACGTCAAGAAGCTCACCATGAAGGTCGAGCGGGACGGCAAGGTCATCAAGACCATCCCGGTCACCACCGGCAAGCCCGGCATGGAGACCTGGAACGGCCAGATGGTCATCAGCGAGCGCCTGAGCGTGACCCGGATGAACGGCGAGACCGTCGGCTACGGCGGCGAGTACGACATCAAGGACGTGCCGGACGCCATGCGGCTGACCAACTCCGGCACCTTCATCCACGGCAACTACTGGGGCGGCGACGCCTTCGGCAACTACAACGCCAGCCACGGTTGCATCGGCCTGCGCGACAGCCGCGGCGGCTGGGACCGGAAGGCGCCGGGCGCCTGGTTCTTCGACCACTCGATGGTCGGTGACGTCGTGGTCGTCAAGAACTCCAACGACCGGATCGTCGACCCGGACAACGGCTACAACGGCTGGAACATGTCCTGGGACAAGTGGAAGGCGTGACCGCCACCGCCTGAGAACCCCGCGGCACTGACGCACGGCCCCGGTGTGATGTACGGCACCGGGGCCGTCGCCGTTAGTGGCGGTTAACCTGCGGGGCATGACCGTGCATCTCGAAGTCGCCGAAGGCGTGGGCACCATCCGCCTCGACCGCCCCCCGATGAACGCCCTGGACAGCGCGACCCAGGACCGCCTCAAGGAACTCGCCGAGGAGGCGACGGACCGGGACGACGTACGTGCCGTCGTCCTCTACGGAGGAGAGAAGGTGTTCGCGGCCGGCGCGGACATCAAGGAGATGCAGGCCATGGACCACGCGGCGATGGTCGCCCGGTCCCGCGCCCTCCAGGACTCCTTCAGTGCCGTGGCCCGGATCCCCAAGCCGGTCGTCGCGGCCGTCACCGGCTACGCCCTGGGCGGCGGCTGCGAGCTGGCGCTGTGCGCGGACTACCGGATCGCCGGGGAGAACGCCAAGCTCGGCCAGCCGGAGATCCTGCTCGGGGTGATCCCGGGCGCCGGCGGCACCCAGCGCCTGTCCCGTCTCGTCGGCCCCTCCAGGGCCAAGGACCTGATCTTCACCGGCCGGATGGTCAAGGCGGACGAGGCCCTCACGCTCGGCCTGGTCGACCGGGTCGTCCCGGCCGACGAGGTGTACTCCGCCGCGCACGAGTGGGCCGCCCGGCTGGCGCGGGGTCCGGCGATCGCGCTGCGGGCCGCCAAGGAGTCGATCGACGCGGGCCTGGAGACCGACCTGGAGACCGGGCTCGCGATCGAGCGCAACTGGTTCGCGGGGCTGTTCGCCACGGAGGACCGGGAGCGCGGGATGCGGAGCTTCGTGGAGGAGGGGCCGGGCAAGGCGAAGTTCGTCTGACGGCCGCGGCGCCGCGGCCGGCGCGCCCCGGAATCCGGTGGACAAGTTCTGCTGATCCACTTGCAGTTGACGCCGTGTCTTACCCGCGTCCCCCGAAGGAGCGGTTTGTCGAAGCCTTAAGGCAGCCTTAAGGGCGGTGTGCCCAAGAGACCTCACCCTGACCGAAGTTCAGCCGGTTCGCGCAGGTCAGGCAGGCTGCGGCAGGAAGGTTGCTGCCGCTGGCATATGCCAGAAGAAACCCCCGGAATGGTTGGTTCCGGGGGTTGTATTCCTGCGGAACGGCCCCGCAGGGGGCTCTGGGCGGCCATGATGGGGGGCATGGCGGGGCTGGAGGGTATCGAACAGCCGCGGCGGCACGGGAGTGCGACCGCGGCGCGTTGGTCACCTGCGATCGAGGACGAACGGGCGCAGAAGGCACTGGAGTTGTTCGGCAACCCCACCGAGGCAGAGGTTCCGCTCCCGTCCCGTCCCGAGTCCGCGGCCACCGCGCGGCGGCTCGCCCAGGTCGTCGTCCTGCGCCAGTGGCGCCTGTCGCCGAAGATGACCGAGGATGCGGTCTTACTCGTCTCCGAACTCGTGGGCAACGCCGTACGGCACACCGGCGCCCGCGTCTTCGGACTCCGTATGCGCCGCCGGCCGGGCTGGATCCGCGTCGAGGTCCGCGACCCCTCGCGCGGGCTGCCCTGTCTGATCCCGGTCCAGGAGATGGACATCAGCGGACGCGGCCTGTTCCTGGTGGACAAACTCTCCGACCGATGGGGCGTGGACCTGCTGCCGCGAGGCAAGACGACCTGGTTCGAGATGCGGGTCGCGGACCGCTAGGGCCCTCCCGCCGGACCTCCGCGCGCACCTCCGCCGGACCTCGGCGCGCACCTCCGACGATCGGGCGAATCGCCGATATTCGGGGTGAGCCTCCCTATAAAGGTCGCGTGACCACGCCCCGCACCTCCCTCAAGCAGTGCACCCTCGTGCAGCGCGCGCTTCTCGCGGCCGCCGTCCTCGCCGCCGTGGCCGCGTGCGGCTCCGATGCCGGGACCACCGAGCAGGAGCAGCGCGCCCGAGCCGACCGGGCCGCCGAGGCCGAAGCCGCCGAGCGGAAGAAGAAGCAGCGGCCGGCGGTCCGGGGGCTGCGCGGCATGCCGCCCGTGCTCGACCCCGAGGACGTCTACGCCGCCGACCGCCCGAACCGGCTCTCCCCGGTGGTCAAGGACTTCCCGTCCCGGGTGTACGTGCCCAACAGCGAGTCCGACACGGTCTCCGTCATCGACCCGAAGACGTACGAGATCATCGAGACGATCCCGGTGGGCCGCCAGCCCCAGCACGTCGTGCCCTCGTGGGACCTGAAGACCCTGTGGGTCAACAACAACCGGGGCCACACCCTCACCCCCATCGACCCGAGGACCGGCAAGGCGGGCAAGCCGGTCGAGGTGCACGACCCGTACAACCTGTACTTCACCCCCGACGGCAAGTACGCCGTCGTCATGGCCTCCCTCGACCGCGAACTCGTCTTCCGCGACCCGCACACCATGAAGCGGATCAAGACCGAGCCCGTCACCTGCTACGGCGTCAACCACGCCGACTTCTCGCTCGACGGCACGTACTTCATCGTGTCCTGCGAGTTCAGCGGCGAACTGCTCAAGGTCGACACCGCGAGGATGAAGGTCGTCGCGCAGCGGAAACTGCCGTTCGAGGGGGCCATGCCGCAGGACGTGAAGATCTCACCGGACGGCAAGCGGTTCTACATCGCCGACATGATGGCCGACGGCATGTGGGTCCTCGACGGCGACACGTTCGACGAGCCGAAGCTGCTGCCCACCGGCAAGGGCACCCACGGCCTCTACGTAGGCCGCGACTCCCGGGAGATGTACGTCTCCAACCGCGGCGAGGGCACCGTCTCGGTCTTCGACTTCACCCAGGACAAGCTGACCGAGAAGTGGCACCTGCCCGACGGCGGCAGCCCCGACATGGGCGGTGTCTCCGCCGACGGCAAGGTCCTGTGGCTCTCCGGCCGCTACGACTCCGAGGTGTACGCCCTCGACACCCGCACCGGGAAGCAGCTCGCCCGCGTCCCCGTCGGCAGCGGCCCGCACGGCCTCGCGGTGTACCCGCAGCCGGGCCGCTACTCCCTCGGGCACACGGGCATCTTCCGGTGACACAGGACAACCGGGCGGGCTGACACGCCTCCGTACGAGTGAGGGTCCCCGGCCCGGCGCCGCACAGCCGAGATCGTGCTCCGCATGATCACTTCTCGTGTGCGGCGCCGGGCCGCCGCCGTCGTCCTGTCCCTCTCCGCCGTCCTCGCGACCTCCGCCGCGACCGCCCCGGCACAGTCGTCCGCCTCGACGCCTGCCGAGGCCGCCGCCGCGTCCGCGCGGGCCGCCGCCCCCACCTGCCCCCGGTTCGAGGACCCGGTGCACGCCGCCGTCGACCGCCGTGTGGACGTCGAGCGCATCACGCCCGAGCCGGTCTGGCGGACGAGCTGCGGCACGCTCTACCGCAGCGACAGCCGGGGCCCGGCCGTCGTCTTCGAGCAGGGCTTCCACCCCAAGGACGTCATCGACGGGCAGTACGACATCGAACAGTACGTCCTGGTCAACCAGCCCTCGCCGTACGTCTCCACGACCTACGACCACGACCTGTACAAGACCTGGTACAAGTCCGGCTACAACTACTACATCGACGCCCCCGGCGGCGTCGACGTCAACAGGACCATCGGTGACCAGCACAAATGGGCCGACCAGGTCGAGGTCGCCTTCCCCGGCGGCATCAGGACGGAGTTCATCATCGGCGTCTGCCCGGTCGACAAGAAGACCAAGACCGAGAAGATGAGCGAGTGCGTGAGCAACCCGCACTACGAGCCCTGGCACTGACACCGCCGCCCCGCCGGCCCCGCGCCGCCGGGCCCTCAGCGGCTCCCCGGCCCCGACCGGTCACCGGTCCCCGATCGGTCACCGGTCACCGGTCCCCGATCGGCTGTCGGGGGATGAGCAGGATCTCCGAGCCCACCGGCCGGTAGCCCGCCGACTGGAACGCCCGCACGCTGCGGGCGTTCCCCGGCGCGATCTGCGCCCACAAGGGCTCGGCGACGACGTGGCGTGCGGCGCGCACCAGAGCCCGGCCCAGCCCCCGCTGCCGTGCGTCCTCGTCCACCTCGACCGAGACCTCCAGCCGGCCGGCGATCCCCCGGCCCGTCGTCAGGACGCCGCCGTCCACGGTCCAGACCCGTACGTCGTCACGGCGCAGCCGCGCGTACGCGACCCGGGGGTGACCGGGGTCCTCGATCTCCCGCAGCGGGAGCGGCGGTTCGCCCGGCAGGGGCGAGGCGACCAGCATCGCGTCGATGGTCTCGGACGTACGGCCCGTCCGCTCCATGAGGGCCGCGAGGAAGCGCGGGTTCATGCTGGCGGACAGCGCGTCGCACTCCGTCGCCGCGAGGCTCTCGCGCACCCACCGCGGGTCCTCGTCCGTGAACACGACGGAGTGCGCCGTGAAACACAGGACCCCCGCGTCCCGGGGGGAGTGCTGGGCGACGACCGTCGTACCGCCGTCCGCCGGCGGGAAGACTCCCGCGGCCGCCGCGTCCAGAATGTCCCGCAAACTCTCCATCGCCGCCGTACTCCTTGAGTCTCCACCCACTGGAAGGCCCACACTCCCAGACATGATCGATCACGGCACCGGCCTTTTCACCATCGGGCAGCTCGCCCGCGGCTCCGGTCTGTCCGTCCGCACGATCCGCTACTGGTCGGACGAGGGTGTCCTGCACCCGGTCACCCGCAGCGCGGGCGGCTACCGCCTGTACGACGCCGAGTCCGCCGCCCGGCTCGAACTCATCCGCACCCTGCGGGAACTGGGCCTCGGCCTGGACCACGTGCGGCAGGTGCTCATGGGTGAGACGACCCTCGCGGAGGTCGCGGCCGCCCATGTGACCGCGCTGGACGCGCAGATCCGCGCCCTGAAGGTGACCCGGGCGGTGCTGTCGACCGTGGCGCGACGTGGCTCGACCGTGGAGGAGACGACGCTGATGAACAGACTGGCCCGGCTGTCCGCCGCCGAACGGGGGCGGATCATCGACGATTTCATGGAGGAGACCTTCGGCGGACTCGACACCGCCGACCCCGACATCCGCACCCGGCTGCGGTTCAGCCTCGCGGACCTGCCGGAGGACCCCACGCCCGAGCAGGTGGACGCGTGGGTGGAGCTGGCCGAGATGCTCCAGGACCCGGTGTTCCGGACGCGGATGCGCCAGACCGTCGAGTTCAACGCGGCGGACCGGGGGCCGGAGGTGGCGGCCGGCACCTCCCTGTGGTTCATGAGCCGCCTGGTGCAGGTCGCGGGGGAGGCGCTGCGGGACGGCGTGGACCCCGTCTCGCCGCGTGCCGACGAGGTGCTCGCCGGGCTGCTGGGCGACACCGACCGGGCCGTCCTGCTGGAACGCGTCACCTCGGCGGCCCACGCGGACCTGGCCCGGTTCCGGGAGCTGGCCGCGCTGGTGCGGGGCCTGGAACCGCTGTCGGCGCACACCGAGGAGTTCGCGTGGGTGGTCGCCGCACTGCGCGCTCGTGGGGACGGTTAATCTGACCTGCGTCAGTAGGACTGTCGGCAGGACTGCCCGGTAGAGGCAGAGCACCAAGAAGGGGCGGATCGGTGGCGGACATCGAGGCAGCGCGCAAGGAGTTCCAGCGGATCGACGCGGACGGTGACGGGTACATCACCGCCGCGGAGTTCAAGACCGCCCTGGCCCAGGAAGGCGACTGGAACGTCACGGAGTCCGTGGCGGAGGTCATCATCCGCACCCGCGACCTCAACGGCGACAAGCTCCTGTCGTTCGACGAGTTCTGGGCCCACCTGAACAAGTGAGCCGAGCGGCCGAGGGGCGTTCTCCGTCATGTGCGACGGGGGCGCCCCTCCGTCGTGCCGGGGCGCGGGAACGGGGAATAGCGAAGAACGGACGGGGGTTGAGCCCAGCAATACATGCGTATGCATCAAAACTAAGGTGGCCTGACATGAAGATCGGCATCATCGGCGCGGGCAACATCGGCGGCAACCTCACCCGACGGCTCACCGCCCTCGGCCACGACGTCTCCGTCGCCAACTCCCGGGGCCCGCAGACCCTCACCGCACTGGCCGAGGAGACGGGCGCGACCCCGGTCCCGGTGGAGGAGGCGGCGCGCGGCGCCGAGGTCGTGGTGGTCACGGTCCCGCTGAAGGCGGTCCCGGACCTGCCGTCCGGTCTCCTCGCCGAGGCGGCCGACGGTGTCGCCGTCATCGACACCAACAACTACTACCCCCAGCAGCGCGACGGCAGGATCGCCGCCATCGAGGACGACGGCCTCACCGAGAGCCGCTGGATCGAACAGCAGCTGGGCCACACCGTCGTCAAGGCCTTCAACGGCACCTACGCCCAGGACATCCTCGACCGCCACCGCCCCGCCGGAGCCCCCGACCGCATCGCCCTCCCCGTCGCCGCCGACGACGAGGCGGCCAAGAAGAAGATCCGCTCCCTCATCGACGAACTCGGCTTCGACACCGTCGACGCCGGCGGCCTCGACGACTCCTGGCGCCAGCAGCCCGACACCCCCGTCTACGGCCTCCGGGCCGGAACCGAGGCAGTGACCAAGGCCCTCGCCGAGGCATCCCGGGAACGGACACCGGACTTCCGCGGCTAGGGGGTGTTGTGAAAGTCCCGCACAGCACCCACCACCAGGGACGGGTGCGGCGTGGTCACTCCGAGGTCAGTCGGGCGTGCAGCAAGGCCGCCCGGCTGACCTCGCTGCCC
This sequence comes from Streptomyces sp. NPDC034049, assembly GCF_055575575.1. Classification (NCBI taxonomy): domain Bacteria; kingdom Bacillati; phylum Actinomycetota; class Actinomycetes; order Kitasatosporales; family Streptomycetaceae; genus Streptomyces; species Streptomyces sp. NPDC034049. The sequence goes on along the minus strand of NZ_JBVISJ010000025.1, from coordinate 43,762 downwards.
GGAGCGTGCTCCTCGTTGAACAGGGTGACGAGGCCGCGTGGTGCCGACGACCACTGTTCGTCGAAGTCCGGGACGGCTCGCAGATCGTCGAGGAGCAGGGACACCACATAGGCGAGCTCGGTGGGGCGGTCGCCCCAACCGTCGCCCCACCAGAAGTGTTGGGTCGCTGTGCAGGGCGCCGGAGAGACGAGTCCTTCGTCGGTTGTGATCCAGGCGGTGTCCCGCAGCACGACGGAGGCCAGTTGTCCGCTCGTGGGCAGCGACAGCGGGGCGTAGAACCGCCACCTGCCACGCTCGGAAGCGTCGCCGCCGGTCCGAAGGGCGGGCATGCCGGTCAACGGGTCGATGAAGAAGGCCTCCGCTTCCGCGCTCCGGGCACGAGCGAGCGTGACGTGTGCAGCGGTCGGGTCGCACTCGACAAGGCGCTCGATCCACCGTTCGACCGTCGGATCGGGGTGTTCGACCTCGGTGACGGCGCCGTACGGCAGCAGCTCCGGATCGTAGGCACGGGCCACTTGCAGAGCGGCGGCCGCGTCGGGCTCGTAGCTGTCGCCGACCGCCTTCCAGCCCGCCGAGAGGAGCGCTCGCTCCTCGGTCTCGGGGAGAGGGTGACCCGTGACGTCGGGGTGGGCGGCGACGACCGTGCGATCCGCGTCCCTGATCCTGCCGAAGAGGCCCACGGTCCCTTCGACACTGCTGGCAGGCGCGGACCATGTATGTCCGCCCCGAGCGTGCGAACAGGGGCCGCGGCAGGGCCCGGGCGATGATCAGAACGCCCAGCACGACGAAGGCCGCGCGGGTCGCTCCCGGATGGTCCTGCCAGGTGGAGTGGTAGTCGTCCTGGAGCCGCCCCAGCCAGTGGAGGGTCGTGGCCCGCCCCTCGGACTCAGCCCAGCGATAGGTGCCTCTGACCCAGCTTTCGAGGCCTATAAGGATCAGGGACAGTCCCGCGGCAACCCTGAGGAGTCGCGACCCCCACCGCAGGAGACGCCGGCCCAGGCCGGGGGGACGTACACGCAGCAGGTAGGGCTCGTGCGCACTGTGGCCCAAACGGAAGAGGAAGTCGCGGCAGACCTGCTGGAACAGACTCAGCAAGAACTCCTCCGGACGATAGTTCGCCGGAGTCTGCACGATCACATGGAAGTGGCCCGCCGTGTGGGCGCCTTCGAGTTGGCCCTCGCAGGCCTTCCGCAGCAGCGTCGTCTTGCCCACACCCCGAGGGCCGCAGAGTGCGATGGCCCCGCCGTCCATCTGATCCAGCTTGTGGCGCAGCGACCTCTCGGCCCGGTCGGACACCCAGAAACCGGGATCGTGGGCGTGCAGCAGCCCCCTGTGGTGCCGGGTGACCAGAAGGCTGTCGTGCTCCGGCCCCAGGAGGTTGGTGATCTCACGCCTCAGATGCGGCACCATGCGATGGCTCAGTGGGGAACGACTCCACAGTGCGAGAGACGGATACGTCCGCACCGCCCAACGGCACCATCGGACGTACCGGTACACGGCCCACATCTGACGCGTGAAGTTGTCCCTGCCCGCTTCCTCGTAGAACTCCGCGAGCGCCCCGAGTGCCACGAAGCCCAGCAGAAGCGCGTCACCCCACCAGGCCATCCCCACGGTGTGGGACAGCAGAAAGCGCAGCAGCGCGACGAACAGAACCATGCCCAGGAAGGCGAAACCCTGAGGGGCGCAACGAGCGGCCGCCGTACGGAACTCGACACGGCTGCGATCGAGACGCTGTCCGAGTCGCCACAGTCTCTCGTACTTCTCGTCCTCGTCCAGAACGACGTCGGCGACGGCGTCCTCGTGCATGGCGGCGAACAACGCCTCAGCGCTGATCTCCGGTCGGTTCAGGGACAGATAGGCCCGGATGTCCTCGTCCCGGAGCGCGCGCCGGACCGCCCTGCGATAGAACTCCCGTACGCAGTCCGGCTCTTCGTCCCACACGCTCATACGGGCATTCTCGCGTGTGGTGGTCGTTCAGTTCCCTGCGGCCCACTCCCGCAGGGCGGTCCTGGTCGGGAAGTTCGCCACGTTCTTGTCCAGGGGGTTGTCGGTGTACTGGTGGAAGCGCCACTCGGCCTTGATGCGGGGTTTGCCCGCTGTGACGTAGTCGGCGATCCAGAGGCCGTCGGCGGCGTAGGACGTGGCGTCGACGGTCAGCCAGTAGTGGCGGTTGCAGTAGAGGATCACCCGGTGGTTCGGGCGGAGCTTCTTCAGGGTGCGCAGGAAGCGGTCCTTCTCGGCGTTCGTGGCGTGGGTGCCCTCGCCCGTCGTCTCCCAGTCGACGGCCAGGATGTCGCCCGCCCGCTCCGGGGCCTTGCTGACGAAGTACTCGGCCTGGGCGGTCAGGTCGCCCGGCCAGAGGAAGTGGTAGAAGCCGACGACCAGGCCCGCCTCGCGGGCGGTCCTGGTCTGGGCGGCGAGCTTGGGGTTGGTGTACGTGCGCCCCTCGGTGGCCTTGACGAAGACGAAGGAGAGGCCGGTGGTGTCGTACGAGGAGGACTGGTAGGAGCTGACGTCGATGCCGCGCAGCATGGGGTCTCCGGGAGGGGTGGGGGGAGTCAGTCGGGTGTGGGGGCGGTGGCGGGCCGCCCGGGGGCGATGCGTTCACCGGCTGTCCGTTCACCGGCGATGCGTTGGGCCAGGTTCGTGACGTCCGCGAGGAGCGTGGCGGGCGGCACGGCGAGGTCGAGGGTGTGGGCGGTGACGGTGATGCCGGACCGGCGGACGACGTGGGGCGCGGGGTCGGCGCCGGCGGCGGGGGTGGCGGCCGCGTAGATCAGGTGGCCGTGGGGGAGGCCGAGTGCCGTGCAGTAGGCGAGCAGCTGGTAGAGGTGGGACGTGGGCGGGGCGGTGGGGGTGACGTACGCGTACTTCGCGTCCGCCACCGAGACGGGCCGGCCGCCGCGGTAGAGGACGAGGTCCGGGCGGAACGGGACACGGGAGGCCTCGTCCAGCCGGTGGTGCGTCTCCTGCGCGGCGCAGCGCACACCGTGGCGGGCGAGGGCCGCGGTGAGGGTCACGGTCAGGAATCGTTCGAAGACCGCCGGCATGTCCAGCAGGAAGCCGTCGGTGGGGAGCGGGGCCCCGCCCTCCGGCTGGACCGAGCGGTGGGTGAGGAGCAGTTCCGCGAGGCGGAGTGCCGGGGCGTAACGGGCGTTGAGCCGGGTCGGGGTCCAGCAGGGGAGCGGTGCGCCCGGGTGGAGGAGGCGGACCCCGCGCAGGTGGTCGCCGAGGTGGCGCAGGGCGAAGCGGGTGCGGGCGGGCACGCCCGGCAGCCGGGCGGCCAGGTGGAGGGCGGCCAGGAGGAGACGGTTCTCCGCGATGTCCGGGGTGTGGTCGTCGTAGCGGACGGCCACCGGGAGGGGCAGGCCCACGCGGCGGAGCTGGTCCGCCGTGCGGACCCGGCCCCGGATCAGCGGGAGGTCCTCCTCGACCGTGCGATAGCCGTGCAGGACGCCGGACTCCAGGGTGCGGCGCGCGACCCGGGCGAGGAGGTCCGCGAGGGCGGGCAGCAGCTCGTCCGCCGTGGCCGCGGTGACCTGCTCCCGTTCGGCGTGCCAGGGGTCGGTGGGTGAGTGGGAGAGCAGGAACAGCAGGTCACGGACGGGGAGTTTGGGCCGCAGCAGCAGTTCGATCGCCTCGCCCGCGGGGGTGCGCAGCCGGACCAGGCCCACCTTCTGCTTCCCCGCCACCCGCCAGCGACCGCCGGGGGCTGGGGTCAGCCGTACGGCACCGGGGGCCGACAGCAGCCCCGCGACCTGGTCGGCCGTCAGCTCCCGCACGGTGCCGGGCCCGGTCTCGTCGACGGTGAGCCGAAGCGGGGGAGCCACGGGCTTTCCGGCTCCCGACCCGGCTCCGGCCCCCGCCCCGGCTCCCGCTCCCGCTCCGGCCCCCGCCCCGGCTCCCGCTCCCGCTCCGGCTCCCGACCCGGCTCCGGCCCCCGCCCCGGCTCCCGCTCCGGGGAGCGCGGTCGTCATGAGCCCAGCGCCGCGCGCAGGGAGGCCAGACCGTACTCCTCCTCGACGTTCATCCCCGTGCCGTACTCCTGGTCCTCCAGCAGGGGCAGGATCTGGGTGCGCCAGATCAGGTCGAGCCCCTCGGAGCGGGCCGCGCCGGGCTTCATCAGATACGACGGGCCGATGGCGCGGTCCGCGTCGCCGAGGCGGCGGTTGAGCTCGTCCAGCAGGCGGGCGGGCAGCTCCGACAGACCGTGATGGCGCAGCCAGCGGTCCAGGAGGCCGTGCACCGGAGGCCGCTCGGGGGAGAGCCGGCGGAAGGCGAAGCGGCGGCGCATCGCCGCGTCGACGAGGGCGATCGACCGGTCCGCCGTGTTCATCGTGCCGACGAGGAACAGATTGCCCGGCAGATGGAACGGCTCGTGCGGGCTGTACTGCGTGGTGACCGGCTCGTCGCGGTACTCCAGCAGGAAGTACAGCTCGCCGAAGACCTTCGCCAGGTTGGCCCGGTTGATCTCGTCGACGATCAGGACGTACGGGTTGGCCGGGTCCTTCCGCGCCCGCTCGGCCAGCAGTTTCAACGGGCCCGGGACGACGTCGAACACCACCGAGCCCGCGCCGCCCGTCGCGCCCTCGCCGGGTACCGGGCGGAAGCCCTCGAAGAAGTCCTCGTAGGTGTAGGAGGGGTGGAACTGGACGAGTTCCACCCGGTCCGGTCCCGCCAGATGCCTGGCCAGGGCCCGGGCCAGATAGGTCTTGCCGGTACCGGGCGGCCCGTGGAACACGAGCTGGCGCTGCTCCTGGAGCTGCTGGGCGGTCTCCGCCAGCCAGGGCAGGGGCATGAGCAGGCGGTCGGCCAACTCCTGTGTCACGGGCGGCAGTTCGAGGGGCTTGGTGACGTCGGCCGTGATCAGCGGCTCGGCCACGCTGCCCTCCAGACCGGCCCGTTCCGCGAGTTCCGCGGCCACGCTGCTGATGTCGTACACCGTGGGGGGCCGGGTCAGACGGCTCTGCACGGCCTGGGGCAGCTCCGCGCGCCTCAGCGGCCGCTCGGCGGTGGCCCAGCGCACCGGCAGCCGCCGCGCGTTGTCGAGGCCCTCCGAGGTGTCGTACACCGCCGGGCCCTCGACCGTACCGACGTGGACCTCGTCCGCGGTCACGGTGGCCACCAGGTCGCCGGGCTGTATCAGGGTGAGGAACGCGTGCAGTTGGTACACGGACTGTCCGCGCGACTGGGAGCTGTCGTCGGGGAGCCCTTCCCGCACCGTCCGCTGGATCTCCTGCTTGGCCGTGCCCGCCGGGATGTCCGGCAGCTCCTTCCAGGACACCGAGCAGTAGCCCCGCTCCAGCCAGTCCGGTACGACGTTGCGTCCGTCGACGTTGAAGCCGCGGACCAGCCAGCCCCGCTGCTCGTGCTCGACGGCGGTGTGCCGCCACCGGGCCACCCAGGGGTCGGCGTAGAACCACACCCGCTCCCCGCTGCGCGCGTCCAGGATCCTCCGCAGCTCCAGCAGGTCACGGTCGTCGTCGCCGGTGACCTCCGGCAGTTCGTCGGCGAACGCCTTGACGATCTCCTGCTTGTGGTGGGCACTGGCGATCGGCTGGAAGACGTCGGGGAAGAGGCAGTGAAGCAGGACATGGATCTGCGCGCGGCCCTTCTTGTGGCCCACGGAGCGCTGGACGTCCAGGCACTCCTCGCGGAACCGCCACGGGTCGCGCAGCACGGCCTCGCGCTCGGCGTGGGGCAGGCCCGCGAGCCGCTCCACCAGCAGGACCAGGATCTGGAACTGCGCCCAGCGGTAGTTGAGGAAGCCCTGGCCGCCGTTGAGGAACCCCGTCAGGCCCCGCTCCATGCGTTCGGCGGTCGCCAGATGGGCGAGCCCGGCCCAGGAGAGGACCTCGCCGAGGATCTGGAGCTTCTTCCTGAGGCCGATCTGCTCGGGCTTCAGCGGGGCCATGTTCACGAAGAGCAGTTCGGCCGCCAGGACGACGGTGGCGGCCGGTGCGCCGTCGAGCTGGCGGCTCAGCTTGACCAGGAACGTGTCCGACGACTCGTCCGGCCGGTCCACGAAACGGGCGCGCAGATCCGACGCCGTCGCCTCGGTCCAGGCGTCCGTCTCCGGAGTGAACGTCGACTTCCCGCTCAGCAGCCCGTCATGGAAGACGCGCCGCACCTCCGCCACGACCTCGGCACCCACCGGCTGGTCCGCTCCCATGCCCACCGCCCGCCCCTCTCACGTCCGAAGTGCCCACCCTAGGAGGGGCCTTGGCGGTCGTCACGTGACGGGGCGGGCGGCGAGGGGGCCGCGCCGGGTCTCAGCTGGTGCCGCCCGAGCGGCCGAAGAACTCGATCTCGGCTATCGCGACCTGCTTCTTGGCGTCGGCGCCGTAGGCGGAGAGCACGGTGAAGCGGACGGTCTCCGCCTCGCCGACCCGGAACTTGCGGCGCTGGCCGCCGGCGCTCTGGTCGAGGACGAGGGTCTTGGTGGAGACCGAACCGTCGGCGGCGGTGATCTTCGCCTCGATACGGTGCGGGCGCGCCGACTCCGCACGCTGGTCCGCGTTCTTGGAGACGCCCGGGGTGATGACCACGTCGAGCAGCCGCGTCGGTTCCTCGAAGCGGGCCTCGATCCACTCGCCCTCGCCGGACTGGGTGACACCCGGGCCCCACCACGTGTTGCTGTAGGTGTCGAAGGCCAGCTGCGGCTTGTGACCGGGGAACGAACGGGACGCCTTGAAGCTGTCCGGGACGACCGACGCGCGCTTGGCGAAGTGGTCACGGGTCGCCTGGTAGGCGTCGTCGGCCTGGAAGGCGAGGGTGACGATCAGGGTCAGGACGAGGGCGCCGACCAGCCAGCTGAGGATCTGGCCGAAGCCGCGGCGCAGCCGGGGGCGGTCGCCCGCCCACGGGGTCTCGGTGTTGCGGCCGGTCAGCACCCGGCGCCACCACGGCAGCCGGGCCGGTGCCTCCGTGCGGCCGGCCATCGGCATCGCGCAGCGTGCGCAGAAGTGCCGGTCCGGCCGGGTGGGGGTCCCGCACCACGGGCAGGGCACACCGCCCTCGGTGCCGAACTCCGGCTGCGGGGCGCGGACCTGGGGGCGCTGCACATCGGGGCGGCCCGGCAGCACGGGGGCGACGGCCGGCTCCGCGGGCGCGCGGGGCTCGGGGTCGGCCACCGGGACCAGGAGGGACCTGGCCCGGTCGGCGGCGGAGGGGGCGGGGGCCGTGGGCGCCGGGGAGGTGTGTGTGGGCAGGGGGGTGGTGGGGTCCTCGTCGCCGGGGTGGTGGTGGGGGGCCGCCACCGGGTGGGCCTGGGCCGGGGGCGGGATCTGGGGTTGGGGCTGGGTCCGGGCCTCGGGCGCGGCGGGGGCCACCGGGGCGGTCATGTGGTGGGCGGTGGCGGGTGCGTCCGGGCGGGCCGCCGTGCCGGGGTCCGGGTCGCGTACGCCGGTGGCGGCGGCCGGGGCTGTACCCGCCGGGGCCGTGCCCGCCTGGGAAGTGCCCGCCTGGGCCGTGTCGTGCGCGGTGCGGGCCGTACCCGTTCCGGCGCCCGGGTGGGCGAAGGCGTCCCAGCCGGGTTCGCCCCCGGTGGCGGGGCGGTCGGCGCCCGTCGGGGCCGGCGTGGTGGCCGCCGCGGCAGCCGGCGCGGGGGCCGGGGCGGGCGCGGGAGCTTCGGGGCTCGGGTGGCCGGGGCCGGGCGCGACCGCGGGCGCGACCGCGGGGGCGGGGCGGTTCGGGGGCGCGTCCGGCGTGCGGGTGCCGTCGGCCGGGGCGTCGCCCGTCGCGGGCGCCGCCTCGCTCCTGGCGGCGCCGGAGCCGGACCAGCCGAGTACCGCGCCGCAGGCGTCGCAGAAGGACTGGCCGGGCTCCCCGCGGGTTCCGCATTCGGCGCAGCTCTGGGCCTGGCCGGTGCCGGGGGTCGGGCTGGTCATCTCTCGGGGATCCTTTCGGCGGCGGTCACCTGGACCGTGTACGGCATGTGGGCGGGGCGGGCGGCGGCGACGAGGCTGTCCAGCCGGTGTTCGTCCGCCGGGGTGGGGTCGGGCAGGCGCAGGGCCACGTGCAGGCGCGGGCGGGGTTCGCCCGGGACCGGTCCGAGGGGGCGGGCGTCCCAGGCGGCGGCGCCGCTCTCGGTGATCTCCGGGGTCACGCCGAAGACCAGCCGCACGGCCTCGGACAGGCCGCGCCGGGTGCCGCGTACCCGGTGCAGGTACGCGGCGGCGGCGACCGCGGCGCGCAGGCGGTCCTCCGGTTCCGTGCCGTCCGTCTCGGCGCCGACCCAGCCGGCGAGCCACTGGGTGAAGTCCACGGGGGCGAGGGACGGCGTGAAGTAGGAGTCCAGGCAGTCGAGGACGGAGAGGATCGGGGCGAGGACGTCGTCGAGGCCGCCGATGAAGCGTTGGGCGAGGTCGTCGTCGGCGAACACGGCGGGGAGCATGGTGCCGATGGGGTGCGACGAGCCGAGGCCGTCTATGGAGCCCCTCATGTGTGGGTGCCTTTCTCGCCCAGGAGCTCGGGGGGTGCGGTGCGTCGGCGGCTGCGGGTCCGTCGTGGTTGCTCGCGCCCACGCGGCGGAGCCGCATATGTCACAGCCCCGCGCCCCTGACGGGGCTGCGCCCCGTTGCGGGGCCGGGCGGCGTCGAGGTCTCTCACTGCTTGTCCCCGATCACGCGGACCCGGTGGTCGAAGGAGAAGACCAGGGAGGGGGGTGAGAGGTCGATGCGGTTGGTGGGGTCGCCGCGTTTGCCGGTGAGGGGGTCGGCGGGGTGGAGCTGGACGTCGTCGACGAGTTCGACGCCGGGGACGCGCTGGAGGACGGCGAAGACCTCGCCGGACTGGACGGGGCGGCCGAAGGGCCAGCCCCGGCCGTCGGCGCCGCCGGTCAGCGGGTCGAGGTGGCGGTAGAGCGCGTCGTGGGCCTGACGGCGCACCCGGTCGGTGTCCACGCCCCGGAAGGCGTGCACCGTGGCGACGACCGTGATGCCCTGGTAGAAGGGCGGGCCGACGGCCAGCCGCGTGCCGATCAGGCGGCGCTCGTCCAGGTGCCGGGTGATGCGGCGCAACAGGGCGTCACCGGGGACGAGTTGCTCGAAGCGGAGCCGGCCGCCCGGGTCCGGGACCGCCTGGGGGACCACCAGCACCCGTACCGCGTACGCCCCGTGATCGCCCTCCTCGCCCTCCAGGCAGGTGATGCGGGCGGTCTCGGGGGCCGCGCGGCGGGCGAGTTCCTCGTAGTCGCGCAGGGTCACCGCGCGTTCCTGGGCGCGCAGCGTGATCGGCGCCCGGACCTTCGCCTCCTCCACGGTCTCCGCGTCGACACCGCCGCGCGCGGCCTCCCGGTTGACGACCTCGGAGACGTACGGCACGGAGGTGCGCAGCACCCGGATGGCGCCCCGGGCGACGTTGCCGGCCCGGCCCCCGCCGGTGCGGTAGCGCACGGCCCGGATGACGGCGCCCTTGGGCGCGACGGCCCCGTACTGGCGCAGGCTCCCGTCGGGCTCCCGCACCGCCGGGCCGAAGGCGATCTCGCCGGTGGCCGAGTCCAGGGTGATGTGGCGGTCGTAGGAGGTGGACGCGGCGAAGGACGGGACGACGTCCCAGTCGGTCCAGCCGTCGTGCTCGGCGGTCTGGAGCAGCACGGGCGGGGTGTCGCCGACCACGGGGAAGTGCGCGAGGCGCAGCCGCTGTCCGGGCAGGCCGGTGGACTCGCCGAGCGCCTCGTCGTACACGGTCTCCGCGTGGACGACGGTGGTGGTGCCGCCGATGGTGAAGGCCTCGGCGGCGCGGACGGTCGGCGAGGTGGTGTAGAAGGGCTGGCCGGGCAGGGGGTCGGTGACCCGGCAGCGTAGCCAGCCGGCCTCCTGGCCGCCGGTGCGGGACAGGGTGTGCCCGCCGGGCATGTGCAGGACGACCTCGCCCGGACGGTTCAGGCCGCCCGTGCCGTCGCGGTCGACCTCGCACGCGGTCCAGCCGTCCTCGGTCCACGCCTCCCAGACCAGCGGCGGCTGGCGGGGGTCCACGCCGACACCGTCGACCACGCTGTCCAGTTCCAGCACGACGGCGCAGTGCGGCACGGCGGCCGTCAGCCCGAACAGCATGCAGTCGCCGGGCCGCGGGGACTCGGCGAAGCACATCAGGTCCTTGCCCTCGGCGAGGTCGGAGGTCCGGTCGGCCACCGGCTCACCGGGGCGCTGGGTCACCAGATGCCGCAACGCGCACGGGACGACGTCCAGGGCGCGCTCGGTGGTGAAGACCACCGCCTCCTCGCTCTCGGTGCGCACCGTCGCGACCTCGGTGCCCACCGGCAGCGGCACCGGCTCCTCCTGCGGCGCCGACAGCCAGAACGTCACGTCCGTGCGGGCGGCCGAGGGCGGGAACAGGGTGATGCCCACCAGGTCCAGGAACGCCAGATGGTTCTTCTCCGGCACCCGGTTGAGCCGGTAGACGATCTGGTCCGCCATGTGGGCGACCGTCTCCACCAGGGTGACGCCGGGGTCGGAGACATTGTGGTCGGTCCACTCCGGGGCCCGCTGCTGGATGTAGCGCTTGGCGTCGTCGACGAACTGCTGGAAGCGGCGGTCGTCGAGGTTCGGGGAGGGCAGGGCCATCAGCGGTCGCTTTCAGGACGGTCGGGAGAGTCGGGACGGTCGGAGCCCTCGGAACCCCCGGGGGCCAGGTCCGGCTCGTCGTGGGAGGGGATGACGTAGAACGGGAAGACCAGGCTGCGCGGGTTGTTGGTGCCGCGGATCGAGTAGCGGACGTCGATGAAGAGGACGCCCTGGTCGGCGCCCGCCGTCACCTCGACGTCGGTCACCTCGATCCGCGGCTCCCAGCGGTCGAGGCTCGCGTACACCTCGTGCTGGATCCGGCCGGCGGTGGCCTCGTTGACCGGCGCGAACACCAGGTCGTGGATGGCGCAGCCGAACTCCGGGCGCATCGGCCGCTCGCCCGGCGCGGTGGCCAGGACGAGCCGGATGGCCTCCTCGACCTCGCGCTCCCCGCTGACCAGGGCGATGCCCCCGGTGGGCCCGATGCGCAGCGGGAACGCCCAGCCGGATCCGACGAACTGCTCGGCCATCAGCGGGCCACCCCTCTTTCTGGAACGTACGACTTCTCGGCGGACGCGTGGACGTGTGGACGTAGGGAGATGCGGACGACGGCCGTCACGGGATCGGATACGGCTTCTTGTTGACCAGCACGATGCCCGTGATGTCGACGTTGGCCGCGCGCAGCGCCGCCTGCCCGACGGCGTTGATCTGCACGGTCCCGGCCGCGCTGATCGTCGCGGCGCCGGCCGCGTTCATGGCGAGCGCGCCGACCGCGTTGATGTTGACCGCGCCGCCGAGCGACCGCAGGCCGACCATGCCCTGGCCCTGGAGGTTGAGGGGGCCGCCGCTGCGGATGGTCACCGACCGCAGCGCGCTCAGCGTCAGATCGGTGCCCGCCTTCACGGACACCGAGGTGCCGCCCGTGATGCTGACGGCGCCCTTGCTGTCCACGGTGATCTCGGTCTTCGTCCGGTCCAGGTTGATGATCAGCCTGTCGTTGCCGCTGGCGATCCGTACGCCCTGCTTGCGCAGGCCCGTCTGCTGGCTGAGCAGGTCGACCCGGTTGCCCTCGCGGTCCGACAGGGTGTGCCGGATCGCCTTCTTCTTCACCGGGTCGTGCAGCCACACGTCCTTCACCGGTGTCGGCTTGTCGACGCCGTTGTAGAGGCCGCCGATCACGAACGGGTGGTCGAGCGCGCCCCGGTCGAAGGCGACCAGCACCTCGTCGCCGACGTCCAGCGGGAAGATCCCGCCACCGCCCTTGCCCCCCATCTGCACGGTCCGCGTCCAGTCGCTGACGTACGTGTCGTCCAGCCACGGGAACTGGAGCTTCACCCGCCCCTGCTTCAGCGGATCCTGTACGTCGGTGACCAGCGCGTTGGCCACACTGGGCAGCCGGGGCGCGGCGGAGGTGCCGCCCGACGTCAGGCCGAACAGGGAGCGCCACTGCCGTCCGCTGACGGTCACCCAGGTCTCGTAGTGGCTGCCGTCGCCGAAGGAGTGCCGTACGGAGGTGCAGGTGTACTTGCCCTCGAACGGGGCGCCCACCTCGGTGAGCGTCACCGGCACCCCGGGCCGCAGCTGCGGGTTGCCCCGCACGGTGACCTCCAGCTCGGCGAAGGACGAGGTGATGTCGTCCGCGAGGGAGCCGGCCGCGTGCGTGACCTCGGTCTGGAGGTCGTACGGCGTGTCGGTCTCCACCAGTTTGGCGGCCTTGAAGGCGCCCGCCGCCTTCTGCGGGGTGGTGCCGATGGCGATCCCGGGGTTGTCGTTCGCCGGGGTGGTCGCCGTGAGCTTCTTCTTGGTCGTGACGTTCCAGCCGCGTGCCTCGACCCGGCCGACCTGGTCCGCGGCCGTGACGGCGGCCCGACAGCGCAGGATGTCCACACCGGCCTGGAGCACGAACGGGCTCTTCTCGCCGGGGGTGCTCGTCGGGGGCGCGCCGGACGCAGGCTTCGGCTTGACGAACTGGAACTTCCCCTTCGAGTCCAGCGACATCACCATCTCGTTCTCGTCGGCGAGCCGCGCGAGGAAGTCCCAGTCCGTCACGTTGGACTGCGAGATGAAGTCGTAGACCGTCTTGGTGCCCTGCACCTGTCCGACGGGGATGCCGTTCATCCCGGCCAGCTTGCGGGCGATGTCGGAGGCCGTCTGATTGCGGTACGCCGCCACCCTGCGCACCCGCATCAGCCGGTGCCCCGGGTCGTAGCCGCGCACGACGGTGAAGGTACCGGTGCCGTCGTAGTCGGTCTCCATACCGGTGACCTCGCCGGTGAGCAGCGGGGTGCCCGCGCCCTGGCCGTCGGCGACGGGCGCGATGACGACCTTGGTGCCGAACCTGACGTTCAGTTTGCCGAGCAGCAGCCCGTGCGGGTCCCGGAAGGTGAGCCGGAACGCGCCCGGTACCCCGGCCCCGAGGTCGACCCAGCCGCCGACCAGCAGATCGGCGTACTCCGTCGGCAGTTTCGCGCCGTCGAGGGTGACGTGGATGACGTTGGAGTAGGACGGTTTCACCATCAGAATCCGACCTCCTCGGCGGCCGGCAGGACGAGTTCGATGCCGGTGGGCAGCCGGGTGGGGTCGTCGATGCCGTTGGCCTCCGCGATCGCCCGCCACGCGGACGCGTTGCCGTACTCCCGCCACGCCAGCGACTGCAACGAGTCGCCCGCGACGACCCGGTGCACACTCCGCGCGGTCAGCGCGCCGGACGTCGGGTTCTGCCCCTTGGTGTTGCTGGGGATCTCGTGCAGCGACAGCCGGCAGGTGGCCCGGATCGGCACGCCGGTCGTCCCGAACAGGGAGTACGTGACGTCCACGGAACTGACGTACGCCGTGAAGCGGGCCGTCGAGAACGACCCCCACTGGAACACCACCCAGGGCGGTGACGGCTGTTTCGCGGCGAGGCTCTTGGAGGTGACCTCGCAGCACGACAGCAGCGACTCCACCTTCTTCAGCACTGTGGTGCCGCTCGGCCTGGCGGAGGAGTCGAGGAAGATCTCGACGTTCATCTGCCGGGCCTCGGGCCCCATGAACTCGGGCAGGGCGCCGTCGCGCACGGCCGCGCTGATCGTGGTCTTCCACTGGGCGCCCTGACGCAGCGTCAGCTCCGCCGGGTTGAACTCGAAGCTGAACGTCCTGATCAGTCCGCCGGGGGTCGTGCTCGTCCCGACCGGCGGCTCGTGGATGGCCAGGGTGGCCCGCACGAGGCTCTTGCCCGCGCCGCCCTTGCTGCCTTTCGCCATGATCCGTCCCCCGCCCTCAGTCCGTGAATCCGTGGTGCGTGATCTCCAGGACCTCGGTCGCCACGCTCGGGTTCGACGGGTCCAGGGACGGCCCCTGCCAGCTCACCGGCAGGACGTCGATCAGCCCCCAGTGGGCCACCTCCGAGCCGTCCGCGCGCAGCGCCGCGATCTGGGCGGTCGGGCGCTTCACGCCCGTCGCCACGGACGAGATCCACGCCGCGACCTTCGCCGTGTCCGGGGTGAGCGGCCTCGTCAGCCGGATGTTGGAGAACGTCACGCGCGACGGGAACTGCCAGACGAACCCGTTGTTCCCGCCCTCCTGGCGGTGCTCGATCTCCACCGTCGAGGACAGCCCCTCGCACCCGTTGAAGTAACCGAGGCTCTCGCCGTCGATCGTCAGGGTGAAGTAGATGGTGGAGCCCGGGTCGAGATCGCGGGGCATCGGGTGGGCCTTTCTGCGGGTGGCTGCCGCCGGGTCGTGCGGTGGGGGTGTGGGGCGGGTGGGCGTTCGGTGGCGGGGTCGGGGTCCGGTGGTGGGTGGGGGCGAGGGGAGTGGCGTGGGTCAGTGGCGGGGGTCGCGGAGTTTGCCGATGCGTTCGCGGTCCAGGCGGAGTTCGGTGCGGACGAGGCGGGTGATGCGGCCGATGAGCTTGTGGGTCAGCTCGTCCAGTTGGAAGTCGGTGAGGGAGCGGGGGTCGAACTGGGTCGCGGTGTCCGCCGGGGTGGAGGGGGGTGAGGGGTTGGCGGACGCGGTGCGGTGAGCTGTGGCGGTGGTTGTGGTGGCGGCGGTGGTTGTGGTGGCGGGGGTGGGGCGGAGGGGGACTTCTGGGGCTCGCTGGATTGGTGCGGGTGCGGGTGCGGGTGCGGGGGGCGGTGCGGCGAGGGGTGTGGTGGGTGCCTGGGGGGTGACGGGCGGTGCGGGTGGTGTGGGGGCTCGGCGTTGGACCACCGGGAGGGCGGGGAGGGGGGTCGGCTTCTGCGGTGCGTGCTGGAAGTGCGGGGGTGTCGTGGGGGCGACGGCAGCGGGGGAGGCGGGCTTGTTCGTGGTGAGGCGCTGTACGGCGGGGCCGGTGCCGGGGGCCGCGGGGCGGCGCAGGGGGACGGCGGACCGGGGGGTCTGACGCTGGAGCGCAGGGGGTGGGGTGGGGGCCGGCAGGGCCGTGGTGAGGGCGCGAGTGGGGGTGAGGGGGCGCACGGGGGTGGTCGTGGCGAGTGCGGGTGGGGCGGAGGAGGACATCGGCAGGGCGGCGGACATCGGCAGGGCGGCGGACATCGGCAGGGCGGCGGACATCGGCAGGGTTGACGGGGCCTGCGGCTTTGTGGGGGCCGTCGGGGTGGTGGTGCGTTCGGGGGTGTGCCGGGTCGGGCTGTGGAGCGGCTGCGGGCCGTGCGTGGCTGGGCGCGCAGTTCCCCGCGCCCCTTCGGGGCGGCGTTGGGCTGGGCCCGTGGGAGCCGTTGCCCGCTGCACGGGGGAGGGGTGGGCGAGGGGGCTCGGGGCCCCGGGGGTCGGGCGCCCGGACAAGGGCTGGGTGTCGTGGGGCGGGGTGGTGAGGGGAGCGCCGAGAAGGGGGCGCTGGCGGGGCGTGGGAGTCGGGGTGGGGGCGACGGTGGGCTGGGTCGTCGGCGCCGGGGGTGCGGGGGAGGGTGCGGCGGGAGGCACGGGGCCGGAGGTGGGGGTGCCGAGGCCCATGCGCCGGGTGGTGGGGGAGGAGCTGGTGGTGGCGGGTGTGGACGTCGGGCCGGGGGTGGACGTCGGGCCGGGGGTGGGGGCCGTGTCACGGGGGTTGGCCGTTGCCCGTTGGATCGCGTCGGCCGCGCTGCGGGTGGGCGGGGCGGCAGCGGGCGCGGAGGCAGGGACGCTCGGGCCGACTGCCGTGGCGCCGGAGCCCGGTGTCGTCGCGCTGCGACCGGGTGTGGCCGAGGCGCCGGTCCCGGGCGGTGTGGCTGCCGTACGGCTGGGGGCGGTCGTCGCTCGCTGCACGTCGGTAGGACCGGAGGCGTGCGGCGTTGGCCCGGGGGCCGTGGGGGCCGTGGGGGGCGTGGCGGGGCCGGTGGGGGTCGTGCCGTGAGGTGTCGCCGTCCGGGGAGCGGCGTCGCCCACCGGGGTGCCGAGACCTGCCCTCGACGGTCGGCTGACGGCCGCCGGGGCGCTGGTTTCGGGCGACGTGCCACCGGGGCGGGCCGATGCTGCGCGAGCGCCGACCGATGCCGCGGTGGGGGTGGTGGTCGCGGCGGTACGGCTGGGACCGGTCGCTGTCCGTTGGACGTCGCGCTCGGCAGGGCTGGGGGTGGCCGGGGTGCGGACCGGAGCGGTGCGCGGGGCGGTGGGACCGGTCGCCGTATCGGCGGGGTGGGGTGCCGCGGTGCCGGCCTGGGGCGCGGACCGCTGGACGTCGCCCTGGAAGCCTCCGGACACGCCGGAGTGGGTGCCGGCGCCGAGGGAACGGCCTGACGGGGAGCCCGGACCGGGCGCTGCCCGCCGGACACTGACCTCGCCGTGTACGGAGGCGGCGGGGGCGGAGCCTGTGCCTGCGGGTTCGCCTGACGCGGCGTTGGACGCGGTCATGGCCCGCTGGACGCTGACCTCACCCCGTCCGGGGGTGGCGTGGCTGCCCGCAGGCTGGTTGCCCGTGATGTCGGACGGGGGCGTGATTCCGACCGGGTCGCCCGCTGCGCGCCGGGGTTCCCCTGACGTACTGGCGGAGCGCTGCACGGCACCGGCGGGATTCGCCGCCACACGGCCGGAGTTCGTGGCCGGAGCGCCGGTTTTTGTCGTGGCGGGACCGACCGGGTTCGACGTCGTACCGGCGGGGCTCGTGGTGGCGGGACCGACCGGGTTCGAGGTCGTACGGCCGGGGCTCGTGGTGGCGGGACCGACCGGGTTCGAGGTCGTACGGCCGGGGCTCGTGGTGGCGGGACCGACCGGGTTCGACGTCGTACGGCCGGGACTCGTGGTCGCGCCGGCGGAGTTCTTGGTCGTACGGCTGGGCGGCGGCGTCGTACGGCCGGGAGTTGGCGGCGCGCCGACCGGGTTCGACGGCGCGCGGTCGGGACCCGCCGTCACGCGGTGGGGACTCACCGGCGTGCTGGCGGGACCCGTCGGCGTGCTGGTGGGACTCGTCGGTGCGCCGGCGGAGTTCGGTGTCGTCCCGCCGGGCCTCGTCGTCGCGTCGCCGACGGGGTTCGGCCCCCCGCGGTCGCCGGTCGCCGACGTGCCGCCGGAGTTCGGTGTCGTCCCGGCGGCGGTGTCGGGCGTCGCCCGCTGGATGGCCGGCCCCGGGTGAGCGGGGGCGGCGTTGGTGGTGCCGGAGGGGACCTCGACCGCGCTCGTGGAGCTGGCCGCAGGGGCCTCGGCCCGGGCCGGAGTCGCGGCAGGCGCCGTTGCCCGAGGGGTGCCGCCGGACGCGCCGACCGGGCGCGTACCTGAGTTCGCCGAGCCCGCCCCGCTCCCCGTGGACGCCGTACGGCCCGAGACCGCACCCGGCGACGAGGAGCCGCCGGAAGCCGGGTGACCGGACGAGGAGCCGTCCGCTGCCGTAGGTCCGGGCGGCGTACCCCCGGCTGCCGTCGCCGCAGGCACCGTACGCCCGCGCGCGGCACCGCTCGAAGGCGTCGGACCCGAAGCCGTACCCCCCGGCGCCCCGGCGGGCCCGGAGGGCTGTGGCCGTGACGCGGGCAGGGTCCGGCGCTGGACGGCCGGTGGGGCGGCGGCCTTGGTCAACGGGGCCGGACGGGTGGCGTGGGGCCGTGCCGGAGTGACCCGGGGGCCGGTCGGACGAGTCGGCGTGACCTGGTACGGCGCTCGCTGCGCAGGCGCAGGCCCAGGGTCGGCGGACGCGGACGGGGGCATGGAGGGGGCGGCCGGGGCCTCCGGCTCCTCGTACGCCACCGGCAGCGTGCGCGACGGCAGTTCCAGGCCGGCGACGGGCGCCGCCGACGTGGTGAGGACGTTCTTGACCAGACCGCCCGGCGCGCCGGGGAGCACGGCGTGGGACAGGGTCCCGGTGAAGGACGGGTTCTGCCAGGTGCTCAACCGCCCGCTGAACCCGGCGTCCGCGACAGCGGCCGGCCCCCCGAGGGCCCGCTGAATCGGCCCGAGCCCTTCCCAGCCACCGCCGAGAGCACCCCCACCGCCGGCAACGGCCGAAGCACCCGCGGCACCCGCACCGCTCCCGGCACCCGAAGCACCGGCACCCGAAGCACCGGCACCCGAAGCACCGGCACCCGCACCGCTCCCGACACCCGTGTCGCGCCCCGCACCCGAAGCACCCCCGGCCTCTCCGCCCGAGGCACCCCCGGCCCCGTCGCCCGGCGCACGCCCGTCAACCCCGCCCCGGCGCGCAGCCGACCCGGCGGCGCCCCGCAGGCGATCCATGAACCCCACGTGATCAGCCCTCCGACCCGCCCCGTGTCACGAGGGACGCGATCTGTTCGGTGTAGCGGCGGCGGTCGTGGTGTTCGAGGTCGAGGATCTCCTCGAAGCTCCAGTGGAAGTGGAAGGCGACGTACGCGATCTCCTCGTGCAGCCGGTCGGTCGCGTACGTCACGATTCCCCCAGGCGGCTCCCGCCGAGTTCGACCTCGAAGGGCTCGGAGCAGTGGGGGCACTCCACGGCCGCGCGGGTGTGGCCCTCCGCGTTGACCTGCCGGTAGAAGTCCTGGAGGAACGCGAGGTCGGACGCGAACATGTTCTCCACGATCCCGTCGTGGACCATCGGCAGATTGCCCAGCCGGGTGATGACCCGGCCGAGCAGCACGACCGACAGGTACGCCGGGTTCTCCTGGACCCGGACGTCGCGGAGCGGGATCAGCTCGTCCCGGGCGGTGGCGAGACGCATCACGCCCTCCCGGTGGACGTTCCCCGCCTCGTCGACGTAGCCGCGCGGCAGCTCGAACGGGAACTCCGTCCGCAGCCGCTGCGCCACCGGCGCGACAGCCGGAGCGGGGGCGGGACCCGGCACGGGGGCGGGCGCCGCTCCCGGCACCGGGCCCTGCGCGGCGGGAGCGAAGCCCGCCGCCGGAGCCCCCGCCCCCTCCGGTCCCGTCACCGGACCCGCGCCCGGTACGTCCACGATCGAGCCCGCGCCCGACCTGCCAGCCGTGCGCCGCATTACTCGATGACCAGTTCTTCGAAGACGATGGTCACGGTCTCGGTGAGCGCGGAGGCCTCGCCCGCCTTGAGGGTGCTCGCGTCGATCTTGCTGCACCAGGCGTTGCGCATGTTGTACCGCTTCACCGGGTTGTTCTGATAATCCATCATGATGATCGACGCGTTCTTCCGCGCCGAGCCCATCTGACCGTTGATCGAGTCGTTGATCCACGTGTTGAACGCGGCCGACTGGGTCATGCCGCGGACCACGGTGCACTGCCCGTTCTTCTGCACACCGGGCAGCAGGTTGACCTCGGGCCGGCCCTGGGCGGAGTTCTGCTGGTACGTGATGACGTCCTGTTCGAGGGTGAGGCCGCTGACCTCCGCGAGGTACTCGACCATCACCCCGTCGATCTGCAGGCCGAAATTGTGTGAAGTAAGGGCGTCACCCGGCGCGAGACTCATCTGTTCTGTGTCCTTCTAAGGGGCAGGGAGGGGCAAGGGGCTTCAGCGAGAGAACGGGGGGCGGGCCGGTGACGGCCTACTCCTCCAGTTCGCCGCTGCCGCTGGAGAACTGGGCCAGCCGGAAGATCACGAACTCGGCGGGCTTCACCGGGGCGATACCGATCTCGCAGATGACCCGGCCGAGGTCCACCGACTCCGGCGGGTTGGTCTCCTCGTCGCACTTGACGTAGTACGCGTCCTCGGGCCGCTGGCCGAACAGGGCGCCCTGGCGCCACTCGTTGACCAGGAACGCGGAGACGTTGCGCCGGATCCGGGCCCACAGCGCGTGGTCGTTCGGCTCGAACACCACCCACTGGGTGCCGATCAGGATCGACTCCTCCAGGTAGTTGAAGTACCGGCGGATGTTGAGGTAGCGCCAGGCCGGGTCGGAGGACATGGTGCGGGCGCCCCAGACGCGGATGCCGCGGCCCGGGAAGGCGCGGATGCAGTTGACGCCGATGGGGTTGAGCAGGTCCTGCTCGCCGCGGGTGATCTGGAGTTCGAGGTCCACCGCGCCGCGGACGACCTCGTTGGCGGGCGCCTTGTGCACACCGCGCTCGAAGTCGTTGCGGGCCCAGACACCGGCGACGTGGCCGCTCGGCGGGATGACGCGGGACTGGCCGCTGGCCGGGTCGAAGACCTTGATCCAGGGGTAGTAGAGGGCCGCGTACTTGGAGTCGTAGCCGGCGGTCTCCTGGCGCCAGACGCGGATCTGGCGGGCGTTGAGGCCGGGCGGCGGGTCGATGACGGCGACCCGGTCGCCCATCAGCTCGCAGTGCGCGATCAGACCGAGCTGGACCGCCTTGACGGCCTCCAGGTCGATCGCGCCGCGCTGGTAGGCGGCCATCAGGTCGGGCACCGCGACCATGGAGATCTCGTCCACGGCCTCCAGACCGCCGAAGCCGGTGCGGTCGGCGGAGTCACCGAGGTACTCGGCCGGGCCGGGGTGGGCGTCGTCGGCGCCGGCGGGCGCGACGGCGGCCGGGGCGGCGGGGGCCGCCAGCGCGACGGTCTGGTTGTCGGGGCGCACGAGCTGCGCGGCCGGCACGGTCTCCTGGACCGTGATCAGCTTGGAGCGCTCCTTGACCTGGGTCACGACGTAGTTGCGGCCGCCCTTCTTGGCGGTCACGTCGAAGGTCTCGACCGGCTTGTCGCCGTCCTTGACGATCAGCCTGAAGCGCTCGGCGGGACCCTCGCCCTCGGGGTCGGCGACCTCGACGCTCAGCGAACCGCCCGCGATGGCGGTCACACTGAAGGTGCCCAGCTGCTTCGGCTCGCCCGACGGGAGCGCGGCCGGCGCGGCGGACCCCGTCACGGCGGCCGGGGAGCCGGCGGACGCGCCGTCCTGGGCCGTGCCGCCCACGCGGACGACGTACGCGGCGCTGCCGCCGTTGTTGAAGAACCCGTACACCGAGTGCGCGAGGTAGTAGCCGTCGGTGAACTCGCCGAACGCCGCGACGAACTGGGACCAGTTGGTCACCAGGGTCGGCTCGTTCAGCGGACCGGTCGGGGCCAGGCCGACGAAGGCGGCCACCGAGGTGCCCACACCCTCGATGGGACGCGAGCCGCTGGCCACCTCCTCGACGTAGACGCCCGGCGACAGGTAGGACGGCATGCTCTGCTCTCCTTGGGGTACGAGACAGGTCGCCTCTCACCCTCACGCGCGAAGCGCGTCCCCCGAAACGTCCTTGCGGGCCTGGACGGGGGCAGCTCTGTTGCCCCCAGGGGCAGTCCGCCGGGCCACGATGCCCCCTCGCCCGCAGGGTCTGCCCCCGGCGCTGCCCCTCCGGCTCTCCCGGCGGCCGGCGCGGCCCGGTACCTCTGGGGTGCCAACCGTGGAGGAGCATCGTGCGCGCACAGGAACGGCGGGACGAACAGGCCGCCGCCCATCGGCAGAACACCCGCCGCGGGCCGGCGATGACGCCCCAGGCGCAGCGGGTGCTCGCGCTCCAGCGTCTGGCGGGCAACGCGGCCGTGGCCCGAGCGGTCGAGGAGGAGCGGCACGAGCACAGTGCGAACTGCGGCCACGGTGCGGAGGCACAGCGCTCGGCTGCGGTGCAGCGCTCGGCCGTGCACCAGACGCTCCGCACCCCGGGCCGGCCACTCGACGAGCCGCTGCGCGCCGAGATGGAGACCCGGCTCGGCGCCGACTTCGGGGACGTACGCATCCACTCGGACGCCGCCGCCCAGCGTTCCGCGGCGGAGGTCGGGGCCAGGGCGTACACCTCCGGCAACCATGTGGTGGTGGGGCAGGGCGGTGCCGACAAGCACACCCTCGCGCACGAGCTGACCCATGTCATCCAGCAGCGGCAGGGGCCGGTCGCCGGTACCGACAACGGCGGCGGACTGCGCGTCAGCGATCCCGGCGACCGGTTCGAGCGGGAGGCCGAGGCGAACGCCCACCGGGTGATGGGCGCGGCGGTCCCCATGCGGCGGGCCGAGCAGTCCACGGGTGGTGCGACCGCGGCGCCGGGCACAGTCGACGTCCAGCGGGCCCCCACCGCTGCGGCCGCCAAGGGCACGTACAGGCAGACGAAGCCGACCGGCGACAACGACCGGGACGTCACCCTGCGCATGCTGGACCGGATGTCCCGTGTCGCCCTGGAGACCATCGAGGGGACCAACTCGATGTTCAAGGACAAGAAGAACAAGAACCCCCGTCGCGGCGCCAAGAAGATCACTCCTCACCTCGCTGTGTCGCTCCTCCCCGACGGCTCGCTCGCCATCGCGGGGAACACGGGCGACAAGCGGGTCACGGAAAACGACAAGGAGGTCGTCGAGACGGCGCTGAAGAAGGACGCGGTCGCCGCGTTCGGCCAGGAGTTCGGCACGCCGAAGGACCAGAACAAGCTCAAGGCCCAGGCGTCGGGCGACTACGCCGAGGTCCATGGCGACGCCCCCGGACTGCGCGCCATCGAGGCCGCGCTGGGCAAGGAGATCAAGTGGTACGCGGTCGACTCCGCCGAGACCGGAAAGGTCTCCCAGCACGGTGAGATGACCGTGCTGGGCGAGCACGTGGCACACTGGCTGGCCAACCCGAAGGACGCCACGAACCCGGAGAAGGTCATGATGGGCGGCGTCAAGAAGGCGTGCCGCAGTTGCCAGTGGGCCTTCGACGCGGTCAACGAGCACCTCGGCCGGCCCAACGGGTACGAGGTCGTGGCCTCCGGCACGCACGAGCAGTTCTTCCCCGGCTGGCTGATGCCGCAGTGGATGCGCGCACATCCCGCGGTGGTGGAGGCGGTCAGGCAAAAGGCCGCCGGGAGCGGTGTGACGCTGGAGGACTGGGTCCTGCAAGGGGCGATGACGGCAAGGACCCTGGACCACGCCCCGGACGGCTCGGAGTCCGAGTGGGAGAGCGAGCACGCGTAGGCGGGGAGGAACGATGGCCGCGAGGGCACCCGGTGGTGCCCCTGCGACTCCTGACTCCTGTCGGCCGCCCGCCTAGCGTGGCCGTGTGAGCCTGTGGACTTCCCTCGAACCCGCCTCCGCGACCGTGGACCCGGGGAGCAGTACGACCGTACGGCTGCGCCTGCGCAACACCGGTGACGTGGTCGACGAGTACCGCTTCGAGCCGGTCGGTGACATCGCGCCGTGGACGACCGTGGAGCCGCAGTCGCTCCGCTTGTACCCGGGGACGACGGGATCGGTGGAGCTGACGTTCGCGCCGCCCCGCACCCCGGATGCGACGGCCGGCCCGAACGCGTACGCGGTGCGCATCCTGCCGACCGAGCACCCGGAGGCGACGACCGTCCCCGAGGGGAACCTGACGATCACCCCGTTCACGGAGGTGCGGGCGGAGCTCGTCCCACCGACGGTCAAGGGCCGCTTCCGCGGGCGGCCGAAGCTCGCCGTGGACAACCTGGGCAACACCAAGGTCACCGCGTCGGTCAGCGGCAGCGACAACGGCGACCAGCTGTCGTACGACATCCATCCGAGCAATGTGCAGATCGAGCCCGGCCGTGCCGCGTTCGTGAAGGCCACGCTGAAGCCCCGCCAGATCATCTGGTTCGGGTCCAAGGAGGAGCGGCCCTACACCTTCGCGGTGAAGCGCTCGGGGGTGACACCGCTCGACGTCGAGGGCACCTATGTGCAGCGGAGCTTCCTGCCCGGCTGGCTCGCCACCTGCCTCGGCATCTTCCTGGCGCTCGCCATCACCTTCCTGACGCTGTGGCTCGCCTACCAGCCCAGGGTGGTCAGCGCCACCACGGAGCTGCGGGAGGCCGGCGTCAGCACGCTGCCGCCCTCGCCCTCGCCGAGCCTGTCCGCCCCCGCACCGCCCACGCCCTCGCCTCCGGCCGTCTCCTCGGCGCCCCCGCAGACGGAGGAGCCGAAGAGCGACGGCGGGAGCGGCGGCGGCGACGGGGGCGGCGGATCCGGCGGCGGGGGCGAGGAGAAGCCGAAGAAGGCGCCGACGGCCGCGACCGCCGTACGGCAGCTGGCAGCCTCGGACCCGGGCGGCCGGCACATCTGCTACCGCGCCTTCGTGAAGGGCAAGGGCTGGACGTCCCCGGAGTGCGACGGCGACACGGCCGGCACGGTCGGCCAGGCCACGCCGCTCACGGCCCTCAACATCGCGGTGGCCGGCGTGGGCGGCACCGCCAGCGCCGCCTTCGTCCACAACCCCGACTCGACGAACGGTCATGGGCATTACGTGGAACCCTGGTCGGGCGCGCCCGACGGCCTGGACAACTACATCGGTGACTCCAAGAAGGACGCCCCCGCCATGCTGGGCTTCACCATCAACGTCGACGAGGGCGCCCGCGGGGTCTGCCAGTCGGTCCACCAGAAGGACCGGGGCTGGCAGAACCTGGCCTGCGACAAACCCGGCGAGGGAGAGCACTACATCTTCGGCGGCACCCTCGACAACGGCATCTGGCTGGAAGCCGTCAAGTTCACGGTGTGACAAGGCCGTTGGGGAAGGGACCGGGTGGCCGTCGGGGCAGCCGGTCCTGCCCCGGCGACTCCTGACCGTACGCGGGGGGTCGCGTAGCGTCCCTCCGTGAGCCTTTGGACTTCGCTCGAACCCGCCTCCGCGACCGTGGACCCGGGGAGCAGTACGACCGTACGGCTGCGCCTGCGCAACACCGGTGACGTGGTCGATGAGTACCGGTTCGAGCCCGTCGGCGATGTCGCGCCGTGGACGACCGTGGAGCCACAGACCCTGCGGCTCTACCCGGGCACGACGGGCACGGTGGAGCTGACCTTCGCGCCGCCCCGCACCCCGGACGCGACGGCCGGGCCCCACCCGTACGCCGTGCGCATCACCCCGACGCAGCACCCGGAGGCGACGACCGTCCCCGAGGGGAACCTGACGATCACCCCGTTCACGGAGGTGCGGGCGGAACTCGTCCCGCCGACCGTGAAGGGCCGCCTGCGGGGCCGGCCGCAGCTCGCCATCGACAACCTCGGCAACACCAAGGTCACCGCCGCCGTCAGCGGCAACGACAACGGCGACCAGCTGTCGTACGACATCCGTCCGAGCAATGTGCAGATCGAACCCGGCCGTGCCGCGTTCGTGAAGGCCACGCTGAAGCCCCGGCAGATCATCTGGTTCGGGTCCAAGGAGGAGAGACCGTACGCGCTCGCCGTCCAACGGGCCGGCGTGGCACCGCAGTCCGTCGACGGCACCTATGTCCAGCGGGGATTCCTGCCGGGCTGGCTCGCCACCTGCCTCGGGGTGGCCGTGGCGCTGGCGATCACCTTCGTGACGCTGTGGTTCGCCTACCAGCCCAAGGTCGTCAGCGCCGCGAGCGACCTCCAGCAGGCCGGTACGACGGCACTGCCGAGCGCCAGCCCGTCCGCGATGGCCCCGGCACCCACGATCTCCGCGGCGCCGCTGCCCTCCGAGACGCCCGAGGCTCCCCCGCGGGAGGAGCAGCCCGAGGAGGACCCGGGCTCCGGCTCCGGTTCGGGCGGGGGTTCCGGCTCCGGTTCCGGCTCCGGCTCCGGCGGATCGGGCTCCGGGGCGGACCGGGAACCGGACACCAAGGAGACGCCGAAGAAGAAGCCGTCGGCCGTCAAGGGGTTCGCGATCATCGGCCAGGGCTCGAACCGCTGCGTCGACGTCACGGACGCGCAGAACGGCAAGGGCAAGGACGGCACCCCGCTCCAGATCTGGGACTGCGCCGGCTCGGCCAACCAGAAGTGGGACTTCCGGGGCGACGGCACCGTGCGCTCCCTCGGGCTGTGCATGGACGTGGCCTGGGGCTCCCGGGACGACGGCGCGGTCATCCAGCTCGCCCGGTGCAGCGGCAACCCCGCCCAGCAGTTCGTGCTCAGCACCGAGGGCGACCTGGTCAACCCGCAGGCCGACAAGTGCGTCGACGTGAAGGACAACGCCACTCGCAACGGCGCCGACCTCCAGCTGTGGACCTGCGCGGGCACCCCGAACCAGAAGTGGCGCGTGAAGTAGCCGCCTACCAGTTGCCCTCGCCCGGCACCAGCCGTCCGGCCTTGCGGTACTCGCGCTCCGCGCCCTCCCGCAGGTCGGCGGTGGTGACGGGCCCGCCGCGTCCGGCGGCCGCGTAGGCGGCGGTGACGACCGCGCTGCGGATGGAACCGCCGGCCAGCTCGAAGTCATGGGCGACCGCCGTCGGATCCGTGTCGTCGGCGCGGGGCACGGCCCCCAGGCTGTGCCGCCACAGGGCCAGCCGCTGCGCGGTGTCCGGGAACGGGAAGTCGACCACGAGATCCAGCCGCCGGGTGAACGCCTCGTCGATGTTGGCCCGCAGATTCGTGGTCAGCAGGGCGATCCCGTCGAAGGACTCCAGCCGCTGGAGCAGATAGGCGCTCTCCATGTTGGCGTACTTGTCGTGCGCGTCCTTGACCTCCGAGCGCTTGCCGAACACCGCGTCCGCCTCGTCGAAGAGCAGCACGGCGTCGGTGCGGTCGGCCTCGGTGAAGATCCGCTCCAGGTTCTTCTCGGTCTCGCCCACGTACTTGTCCACCACCGAGGAGAGCTGCACGACATAGAGGTCCAGGCCGAGTTCGGCCGCCACGACCTCCGCCGACAGCGTCTTGCCGGTGCCCGACTCGCCCGCGAAGAGCCCGAGCACCCCCCGGCCCCGGCCGCCCCCGGCGCTCAGCCGCCAGTCACCGAGCACCCGGTCGCGGTGCCGGGCGCGCAGGGCGAGTTCGCGCAGCTGGGCGAGGGGCTTGTCGGGCAGCACGAGGTCGTCCCAGCCGACGTCGGGGCGGATCCGGCGGGCGTGCCGCTCCAGCCCGGAGGCGGACTGCAGACGCGCCGCGAGCCGCAGATGGGCCGCGGTCACCTCGGTGCCGTCGAACGCCGCGAGGTCCACGGCCGCCCGGGCCGCCCGCTCGATCCGGTCACCGCCGAGCCGGTACGGGGCGACCGTGGCCGCCAGGTCGAACCCGGGCCCGTCGGTCCCGGCGCCGAGCGCCGCCGCCCAGGCGTCCACCGCGCCCGCGGGCGGCCGGGGCACGTCGAGGACCAGCGGATCACGGTCGCACCACTGCGGGTCGTACGGCTGTGGCCCCGCGAACAGCACGGTGACGTCGGCCGCCGTCAACGCCCGGAACAACGGCCCCGGTTTCTCCGGCAACGGCGTCACCACGACCGCGCACCCGCGCAGCCGGGCCTCACGCAGCAGCCGGGGCAGCAGCGCGGACAGCTCGTCCTCGGCCGCCGGGGGCGTGAAGAGCAGCGCGTCCATCCCGGCCGTGCGCAGGGCGGCTCCGGCGCGCAGCAGGCCGTCGCCCTCGCGGTGCTCCCGCAGATGCACGGTGACCGGAGCGGCGGCGAGCCGGGCGGCCAGCCGGGCCGTGAACCCGCCGTCCTCCCCGGACGAGGGCGCGCCAGTAGCCACCGCCGTCGCCGACGCGGACGGCGAAGGCGACGGCGACCCGAGGGGACGGGCGTGGCCGACGAGCGCCGGGTCCAGCGTGTCGTCGCCGAGGAGATGCGCGACCAGCCGGTCCGGCACCCGCAACCCGCGTCCGAGGAAGGGGCGTTCGGGGTCCTCGACGGTCAGCAGTCCGAGCGCGCTCAGCGGTGCCGAGGGACGGAACCGGGCCCGCGCCCGCGCCAGATGCACGGGCAGCCCGCACAGATCGAGAGCGAGTCCGACCGTGGCCCGACGCCTGCTCACGTCGTCGTTGAGATACCCGTACAACTGCTCGTAGGAGCGGTCCAGATCGGGTGCCAGGGCGATGAGCAGGATCCGTGTGTCCAGCTCGGTCAGCCCCAGCCGCCCCGCGAGCGCCTCCAACGGATCGTCCGCGGCGGCCCCCAGGTCGGATTCCAGGTCGGATTCCGGGTCGGCGAAGACGGACGGGTGCGGCCGGGCCGACGGCTCCAGCAGATGCCGTACGCCCTCCTCGGACAGGTACAGACCCCGCAGCGGATCGCCCGCCGTCGGATCACCGGCACCACGCCCGGCCACCAACTCGGCCACACGTTCCCGCAGTCGGGCGAGCCGGATCAGGAGCCCGTCGGTGTCCGCGCCGACGTGCACGGTCACCGTCGCCGCTCCTCGGCGACCGGTGCCGACGCCAACTGCCCTGGCCGGTGGGCGCGTTCCTCCGAGCCCTCCGGCGAGCCGTCGATGCCGCGCACCCGGATCGCCGCACCCTCGGTGACCGGGGGACCGGCGTCGTACTCGGGGAAGGCCGGGAACGGCGCGGTGACCACGAGGTCGAGGGACGGCTTCAGCTCGCCGCCCAGCGCGGACCAGATCTCGGCGAGGGACCGCGACTCGGTGTGCAGCCCCGCCACCGAGAGCGGCACGGACAACCCCAGCGCGCCGAGCGCGGCCGGGAGTTCGCTCGGGGGCAGCAGCTCGCGCGTCAGCAGGTTGGCGAGCACCGCGGAGAGCAGCCGGTGTTCGTCCTGGGGCTGCTTGGTCCAGGCCGTCACCAGGTACGACAGCCGGAACCAGCGGGGCGGCTGCCGACGGCGTACGACGATGTCACGCTCGTCGCGGACCGGCATGTGGCCGCGCTGGCGGCGCGAGACGTCCTCACGGATGTCGTACAGGTAGGTGTTGACGGCGGGCGCGTTGCGCCGGGCCGCCCAGTCGCGGGTCGGGGCCTCGAAGGAGACGTCGATGCCGGAGCCGGCCAGGGCACCACCGCCGATCAGTCCCTTGAGGACCTCGTCCACCTCGTGGATCACGGTCGTGCTCCTGCTGGTGTCGGATGTCTGTCCGCCGCCGCGCCGGACGTCTGCCCGCCGTCGTCCCGGACGTCTCTGAGCCGATCCTGCCCCGCGCGGGCGCCGCGCCCGTAGACGCGCCGGGGACGACCTCCGGGCACAGTGCGCTGCCCAAGTGGGCGGATTCGGCTGCCCGTTCGATCAGATGTAGCCTTCACGGAGGGCATAGGCCACCGCGTGCGCCCGGTTGCGGAGATGCAGCCGGGTGGTGAGCCCGTGCATCACGTTCTTGACGGTGCGTTCGGAGTAGGAGAGCTTGCTCGCGATCTCACCGGTGTCCATCCCCTCGGCCACCAGCCGCAGGACATCGATCTCCCTCGGCACCAGGCCGGACAGCGGCGCCCCGGTGCGCCCGGCGACCGAACGCTGCAACGTCCCCACCTGGTTGATCAGCCGGCCGAGCAGGTCCGCGGGCAGGTCGCCGTCCCCGCGCGAGGCCGCGAGCACCGCCTGCGCCAGCCGGTGCGCGGTCGCCTCGTGGCGCCACACGATGGCCCCGACCCCGCACTCGATGACGTCGAGCAGCTCCGTCTCGCGGATCATGCTCACCACCAGCACGGCCCGCGCCCCCTCGCTGCGCACCAGCCGGCGCAGCACGGAGAGCAGCGACTCGTCCGGGGTGTCACCGACGAGCACCGCCACGGTGCCCGGGCGTACCTCGGCGTCGTCCACGAGGTCGATCACCGGGTGCCCCCGCAGCTGGCTGAGCACGCCGGCGCGGGAGAGCGGGTCGGGGGTGTGGACCACGACCGGGATGCGGCGCCGGGTCTCCTGGGGCTCCGACGTGGCGGTCGCCGCGGCCATGGCCGTCGCCGTGTCCGTGGTCCGGAATGTGCTGCGCAACCGTTTCTCCCGTATGCACGAAAACGCCGCTCCTGTGAGCGGAGTGGCCGATGGGCTCGATTCACACTTCTGTGTGACGCGTGTGCTGCGCAATCGTGGAGGACCACGAGACACACCACGAGATCACCGGGGGCCCGACCACGGGACCACCACGGGACGACCGTGCCCCTCCCCACGGGATCGGCCACGGCGTTTTCACGCCGACCGGCCGCGAACGGTGCACCCCGACGGGCCCTGCCCCGTCTACGGAAGCGGAAAACGACCTTCCACGAAGGAGACAGCGATGTGCCCGCCGGAACCGCTTCTCGAACGCCGTGAGGCCATGGAGCTGCTGACCGCGGAGGCAGCCCGTGCCCGCACCGGCTCGGGCCGCCTGGTGCTGCTCCGGGGTGCCACCGGCACCGGCCGCACCGCGCTCCTGGAGTGGGCGGCCGACCACGCGGCGGCGAACGGCATGCGGGTCCTGCGGGCCCGCTGCTCGCCCGAGCACACCTCCGTACCGTTCGACACGGTCTGCCAACTCCTTTCCCACGGACCGGAGTTCGACCAGGCCGCAGGGGAGGCGCCGGACCCGCCGGGCACCCCGCCGCACCGGGGCAGGCCCGCCCGGCTGTGGCACCTGCTGCGTTCCTACGCGGCCGAGTCCCCCCTCCTCGTCGCCGTGGACGACGCGCACGTCGCCGACCCCGCCTCCCGTCGCTGGCTCGTCGAGGCCGTCCGTCGCATCGACCGTCTGCCGGTCCTCCTGGTGGTCACCGAGCGCGGCCAGTACGACATCGACCCCCCGGCGGACGGTCTCGCGCACGCCCTCTCGCCTGCCCTCGTGCACACCCGCACCCTTGCCCCGCTGAGCGCGGACGCGGCCGCGCGCCTGGTCCGTACCGTCCACGCCGGTGCCCCGCCGGAAGGGGTCGACGCCTGCTTACGCGCGGGCGCGGGCAACCCGCTGTTGCTGCGCGCCCTGCTGTCCGACCTCCGCACCACGCACCCCACGGCCCTCCCGGCTGCCCTTCCGGACACCTGCGCGGCGCTCTACCCGGGCACCTACGCCGCCGCGGTGTCCTGGTGGCTGGACAGCGCCGGCCCCGCGACCGTCGAGGTCGCCCGCGCCCTCGCCGCCCTGGACGACGCGAACTCTCCCGCGCGGGGTGACGCGCCCACCTCCGTGCCGGCCGACGCGCACGCCCCCGTACGGGGTGACGGGCAGGCCTCCGTACGGGGTGACGCGCACGCCTCCGTACCGATCGACGCCGACCTGCTCGCCCGCACGGCCGGTGTCGACCCCGCCCGCGTCCCCGGCTGGCTCACCGCGATGACCGGCCTCGGTCTGCTGCGCCCCGACGCCGAGGGCCGGCCGCGCTACGCCCACCCGTTGCTGCGGGACGCCGTGCTCGGCGGCTGGGCCGGCGCCGACCGGCAGACCGCCCACCGCAGGGCCGCCGAGGCGATGCTGCACCGCGGCGACAGCGCCACCGCCGTCGCCGGCCAACTGCTGCGCTGCGGCCCCGTGGGCGAGCCCTGGGCGACCGGCGCCCTGCTCGACGCCGCCGAGCTCGCCGTCCGCGACGACCGCGACGACGACGCCCTCGCCCTGCTGCGCCGCGCCCTCGACGAACCGATGCCGGCCGCCCGCCGCACCGCGGTCCTCACCGAACTGGGCTCCCTGGAGTACGCCACCGTACGGTCCGGCGCGGGCATCCCCCGACTCGTCGAGGCGATGCGCCGGCCGGGCCCGCCCCGCGAGCGCGTCCAGGCGGCGGTCGCCCTCGGCACGGCCCTGGCGCGGCGCGGCGAGGCCCGCGCCGCCGTCGACGTGCTGCGCGGGCTGCACGACGAGCACCTGACGGACCATCCGGACCTGATCCGCACGGTCCGCACCGCCTCGGCGCTGCTCTCCGACCACGACCAGGGTGTACGGCAGGAGGTCTACCGCCGGCTGCGCGAGGCCGCCGAGGAGACCCCCCACCTGGTCGGCACCGCCGGGCAGGCCCTCCTGGTGCGCTACGAGGCCACCGCCGGTCTGACCTCGGCGGCCACCGCGATGGACCGCGTCCGGGCCCTGCTCGCCCAGCCCGTCGACCCGACGGACGAGGTGTTCCTGCTGGGCACGGCCGCCGCGGTCGCCCAGTGGGCCGACCAGCTCGACGAGGCCGAACGGCTGGTCCACCGCGGGCTCGGCGGCCGGCGGATCTCCCTGCTGCACCCGATGCACCTCGCCCTGCGCAACGTCCGCGTCGACATCATCGCGGCGCGCGGCGCCCACGAGGACGTCCTCGCCGACCCCGAGGTCGCGCGCGCGGTCGCCGGCCGCCCCGAGTCCGCCAACGCGCTGGCCCACGCGGTCATCGCCCTGGTGGAGACCGACCGCACCGAAGAGGCCGCGCGTCTCGCCGCCGCGTTCGACCTCCAGAACGCCCACGACTCCTGGGAGTTGAACCGCTTCCTCTACGCGCGCGGCGTCCTGCGCGCCGCCACCGGCGACCCGGCGGCGGCCCTCGACGACTTCCTGGAGTGCGGCCGGCGTCAGTCGGCGCGGGACGTGGCGAGCCCGGTCGTCACTCCGTGGCGCACCGCCGCCGCCGAGTGTCACCTCGCCCTCGGCCGCCCGCACGAGGCCCTCGCCCTGGCCGAACAGGAACTCTCCCTGGCCACCGTCTGGAACACCCCCCGGGTCGTCGGCCGTGCCCTCACCACGCTGGCCACGGCCACCCGAGGCCGCCGAGGCCTCCACCTGGCCGACCGCGCGGTCCACCTCCTGTGCCACGGTGTCGACGCCGACCCCCGCGATGTGTCCGGGGCCCTCGGGGAGGCCGGGCCCGCGGCAGCGGCGGCGATACGAGCCACCTCGACCACGGCGCCGACGGCGGCGGGCGCGGCAGCAACGAACGGAGCACTCTCCCTCTGGAGCGCCGCGGCGTCGGCCGGCGCGCCCGCGAGGGTGACGGCGATGCGGGGCTGGGCCCTGGGCGGGGGCCCGGCGCGAGCGGTGGGCACCTGGCCGGCGGGCGGAGCGCCCACGCTCCGGTCGATCGACGGCGGGGCGGCAGCGGGCACGCGTCGGGGGACGACGGGGGCGGGCGGTGGTGTGCCGGTCGAGGTCGAGCTGATACCGGCGCTCCTGGCACAGGGGCGGGGGCTCGCGGCCGCCGGGGAACGGGCGCGGGCCCGGGACGCCTTCCGGGAGGCGGCCGAACGCGCCGAACGCCTGGGCGCGCACCGCCTGCGCGCGGTCGCGGAGTCGGCGCTGCGCGAGGGCGGTGCCCGCCGCACGGCGACCGCACTCACCGGCCCGGCCGCGCTGACCGCCGGCGAGCGCCGTATCGCCGAACTCGCCGCCCAGAACCGCACGAACACGGAGATAGGACAGCTCCTCCACCTGGCCCGCCGCACCGTCGAGACCCATCTGACCAGCACCTACCGCAAGCTCGGCATCCGCCGCAGATCCGAACTCGGCGCGGCGCTGGCGAACTCCGGGGAGACCCCCTGACCCGCCCCGAGACGGTTCGTCCGCCCTCCGTGCCGAAGTCCGCAGCGAGTTACGTGAACCGGAGGCACGGCGGGTGCGTAGGAGAACCGGGAGCATCCACGCGGACAGCCTTGCCGACGCGCTCGACGAGTCGGTCTCCCTCGCGGTGGCGGACGGGGACGGCATTCGCTTCATCCACCAGGCGATCCGGCGCCGCACCTTGTCGCTGAGCTTCCGCATCGGCGACCTGTTGTCGGCCGAACGCACGGCACCAGGACCGCTGTTGGCAACCGAATGGGACACGCAAGGCTGGGCGCTCTGGGAGCAGCGACAGATCGACGATCCCGAGAACCGCGGCTTCCCGACCGTTCCCCCTCGGCCGCAAGGCGCGGCCACGGACTTCAGACAGCGGGTGGAACAGGCGCGTGCGCGCGGTTGGGCGCTGGACGACCAACTGAGCGAGCCGGGCCTTGTCGCGGTATCCGTCCCGGTTCGCGCCCCGGACGGTCGGATGGTGTGTGTGGCGAGCCTCGTGAGCCACACCAGCCGGCACAGCGCGGCATCACTGAGTGAATCTCTGTTGCCCAGCCTTCGCAGCACAGTGACGGCCATGGAACAGGAGTTGGCGGACTCCCCGCCCTGCGAACCTCTCAGCGCGCCCTCCGACCTCGCCGTATGGGCGAGCACCGCGAAACAGGAACTGGGCGGGGAGTTCATCACCTCCCTGGCCCGGGGTCTGACTGTTGTCACCGCGTTCGGTGAGGGACGTGCCGAGCTGACGCTCTCCGAAGTCGCCGGAACGACCGGCCTGCCCCGTGCCACGGCGCGACGCGCCCTGATCACTCTGGAGCACCTCGGCTATGTCACACGGCACCAACGGGGGTTCCGACTCGCTCCACGGGTGCTCTCCCTCGGTTTCCCTCCGTTGTCCAGGACGTCACTCGCCCGCATCGCACACTCGCACCTCGTCGCTCTCACCGGGAGGGTTCAGGACTCGACATCTCTGGCGGTGCTCACCGGCCACGACGTCCAGTGCGCGGCCTCGGTGGCAGCGGGACGCATCATGGACGCCGACATCGCCGTGGGCGCACGCCTGCCCGCCCACGCGACCTCCACGGGCCGCGTCCTGCTCGCGAACCTGCCGGACGAGGAACTTTCGGCCCTGCTGGCACATACGCGGATGAGGGCGCTCACCCCGTTCACCATCACCACTGCCCACGACCTCACAGCCGTCCTCGACCTTGTGCGTGAGGAGGGGCACGCCCTGGTCGACGGGGAACTGGAAGAAGGTCTTCGCTCCGTCGCCGTACCGGTACGCGACCGCGACGGCAGCTGTCTCGCGGCGATCAACGTCATCACGCACAGCAGCCGGGGCTCGGCTGACGAGTGCGTCACGACCACTCTTCCGGAACTGCGTGCCACAGCTGCGCTCATCGAAGCCGACTTGCACACGGCCCGACGATTCGTTCGGGTTCCGATCGTCTGAACGAGCACGGGCGTCACCACGGCGGCCGCCACCGACCACGTGATCGGTGGCGGCCGTCGGCCGTCTAGCGTGCGCTGGGGCGCAGTTGGGCCTCAAGGAAGGTGATGATGGTCTGCCAGGACGGGGTCACCGGACGAGGCGGTGTGGTGTGACCGTCCCATGTGGTCTCCTCGTAGGCGTCCTTGCGGGTGTCGGGGTCGCTCAACATGTCGAGGAGCGGGCCGTGGCCGGCGTGCGGGAAGGAAACGAAACGCACCTCGTCGCCCGCGGAGGCCAGTGCGTCGCGGAGCAGCCGGCCCTGGTGATAGGGCACCAAAGGATCCTGCTCGCCGTGGAAGATCAGGAACGGCGGTGTGCGCCGACCGCCGACGTACGTCAGCGGGTTCGCGGCCGCGACCTTGTCCGGGCAGTCATTGATGGGGCAGCCGAGCAACAGTGACTCGGGCGAACGCGCGTCTTCATGGCAACCGGTGATTCCCAAGACGGTGTTGAAGAACGTGCAGTTGTCCAGCATGTGCGCGTCCATCTGCGAGAAGTCGGTCGGCGGATAGAACGGCAGGGCCGCCTGAACCGCACTCGAGGGACCGCGTACACCGACATCACCCTCAAGCGCCGGGATGTCCCCGGTGACCCCGGCCATCGCCGTGGCCCAGCCGCCAGAGGAGTCACCCATGATCGCGAAGCGCTGGGGGTCGAGGTTGTAGGTCTTCGCGTGCGCGCGCAGCCAGCGGATGGCGCCCTTGATGTCGTAGAGCTGGGCCGGGAACTTGGCCTGCGAGCTGGAACGGATCGACACACCCGCGACCGCGAACCCGTACGGGTTGAGCTCGGCAGCGACCTTGTCGGCCCCTTGGCGACCGTTGTCGGCCATCCACGCCGAGCCGGCAGAGAAGATCACCAGCGGTACCGGCCGCGATGACCGCGGGACATAGAGGTCCAACAGGTGACCCTGGCTGTCGGCCGGCTGGGCAGGCGCGTAGGCGACGTCCTTGGTGACATTCACCTCCCCGGTTTGCGTGGACGGGGTCGCGAATCCGGACGCGGCGGTCATCGCCACCGTCATGACCCCCCCTGCAAGTGCCAGCAGAAGGCGGCTCCTCGGCACGGCTGGTAGTAGACGCCGGAACATCATGTTCACTCCTCTTCGAGTGGGGCGCAGTCGGCAGATGCCGTCGTCGGAGCCTGCGGAGCGGCCGGGTTGACGGCGGGCGTGACGTACGGATGTTTCGCCTGGCGAGCGGTACGCATACGAAATGCGGGCTGAAGGGGCCGACCGCGTGGACCCTCCTACCTCTTCACGTGTTCGCCTGGCGAAATTGATTTCGCTGTGCGGTGTCGGCATGAGTGTGGGACCGACGCGCGTCGGTGTCAATGGGGGTGAAGAAGGGAGCCTCGTGACCCCACGGGTCCACGCTGGCTCTTCTCAGAGCCAGGACCTCGCAGACCGAAAAAAAGCCGAACGGCAAGGCGATGAGACCGCAGCACGCACGCCGGAGTGCAGCGGGGCGCACCGCGGCGCCAGGGGGTGTTTCGAAAGTCCCGCACAGCACCCACGGCGCCCGGCACGCTCCCCCACTCTCGGCTTCGCTCGAGCGGGAGGCGCCCCCACCGCCGCACCGGCCAAAAGCCCAAGTAAGTCCAGTACGAGGGCTTTCGTCCGGCACGCCGAGAGCACGCACCGGACACCGCGGGCACCGCGGGCACCGCACAGGACTTTCGAAACACCCGCTAGGGCCGAGGACACAGCCTGGAGGCGGTGGTCCGTCAGGTCAGCTGGAGCCGGCCGGAGTGGGGGACGGCGGAGAGATCACCCTCGACCGCTTCGGCCGTTGCAAGGAGCGCGGGCAGGACCTGCTCGAAGCACTCGGCGATGGTGCGCCGACTGGGGTGCATGGCCACGTTGATCGCGGCCAGCACCTCGCCGTCCTTGCCGCGCACGGGTACGGCCATCGAGCGCAGGCCGACTTCGAGTTCCTCGTCGACCAGGGCGTAGCCGCAGTCGGCCGTCCTCTCAAGAAGCCTGAGAAGTTCGTCGGCTTCCGTCACCGTGTTCGGGGTGAGCCGTGCGAGGGGCGAGGCGGCGAGCAGTGCGGCACATTCGTCTCTGGGAACGTCGGCGAGCAGGACCCGGCCCATGGAGGTGGCGTAAGCGGGGAGGCGGGTGCCCACGGAGGCGTCGACCGTCACCAGGCGGATGCTGGCGGCGCGGGCGACGTAGACGATCTCCGAGCCGGAAAGCACTGACATCGACACAGAGTCCGAGAGCCGACGGGACAGTTCCGTCAGATGGGGCTGGGCCAGCTGCGGCAATGTCAGACGCGACAGCGGGGCGTAGCCGAGGGAGAGGATCGCGGCGCCCGGACGGTACAGCCCTCCCCGGTTCGTGATGTAGCCGAGGTGGTCCAGGGTGATGAGAGCACGCCGCGCGGTGGCACGCGGCAGACCGGTGATACGAGCGACGTCGGAGCTCTTGAGGGCGTGGCGGCCCTCGCCGAAGGCTGTCAGCACGCTCAGGCCGCGGGCGAGGGATTCGACGAAATCGCGGCCGGTCGTGAGAGTCCTGGTGTCCTCCACCCGCCTGCCCATGGGGCCGGACCGTGACACCGGTTGCTGTGAGCCCAGTTCGCGCTCCATGTCCGCTGCGGCACGGCGGACGGCCGGCAGTGCGGCCCGCGCCAGGGCTTCGGCGCTCGGATAGCGCCCGATGAGGCTGACGACGTTCACCACGCAGAGGAGGTCTCCGTCGGGACCATGGACGGGGACGCCCAAGGCGATCAGGCCCGGTTCCAACCACTGGTCGTCGAGGGACCAGCCATCGGATCTGGCGGCGGCGGCACGTTCGCGAAGGTCATTCGTACAGGCCTGAGCGTGCCCCGGCCCTCGCACGCAGTGGTGCTCTGCCTGATGCCGTTCCCACTCGTCAGAGCTCCAGGTAGCGGCCAGCAGAGCGCCGGGCGCCGAGGCGTCGAGCGGCAGCCGGTCGCCGATGCTGCAGACGATGCTCATCCGGCGGTCCCGCTTGGACGAGTGGACGAAGTGGGCGCCGTGCTGGTCCGGGACGGTCAACGTGACGCCTTCGTCCAGTTCCTCGGCCAGAGCGTCGGCGTGGGGCCCAAGGAGCTCGGGAATTCTCACGGCGGACAGGTAGGCATTGCCCACTTCCATCAACGGGGGTGCCAGCATTACCTCGCGTCCCTCGATGCGGAGGTAGCCCAGACAGTCCAAGGTGCTCGCGATGCGGTCGAGAGTGGCCCGGGGCAGGCTCGTGCGATGGGCGAGTTGCTGCAAGTCCTCTCGCCCGCCGGCTTCTGTCAGCTCCCTGAGGACGGCGATCCCACGCATCAGCGGGCCGACCACCTCGGCAGGCGCATGCTCCGTTACGAGCTCGTCCACCCCGCGGGCCACGCCCTCGGCCGCCATGCTCTCTCCTTGCTTCCGTGCAGGCCACGGTACACCGGCGTTGACGCGGCCACCCTCAAGGACCAGGTCAGCAGTCGGAGGGCTGACATCCCCTAGGCCGGGAGCGCGCCCATGACGGGCAGCTCGATCAGCGTGGTCTGCAACAGGTACGGGACGAGGGCGCGTACCTGCGAGATGTGGAGTTCTTCTTCACCGCCTCCTGGGCCAGCTCGGTCCAGGCCTCGCCGGTGTCCGGCAGGTTGTTCACCGTCGTGGTGGGCTCGAAGAGGTCGGCGTACTTCTCGTACATGGCCCCCAGCTCGGGCACGTTCGCGGGGATGTCCTCCTCGGCCGCCCCGACGAGCCTCGGGTACTCCCCGGTCTCGGCGACGAACTGGTCGCGCTGCTCGGGGGAGAGGCGGTGCGGGAACCTTCCGTCGCGGAAGGCGAACGCCTCGTACACACGCAGCATGGGGTGCATCTCCGTCAGCGCCGCCCACATGGCGTCCCGTGGCTCGCTCGCGGCGTAGCCGCCGAGCTCGGGCCGGGCGGTGTCGATGACGTCGCCGGCCACCCTCTTGTGAAGCACGCGGAAACGGCGAATCTGACGATCATGGAAGGGGTGGCGCAACCGTTGACGTCGGCTGCGCCACCCCTCTCAGCTGTACGGTGCGAACGTCGCGTCCTTGCGTCCGGGGCTCGGACACAGCCGGTTGCGCAGCCAGGCTTCCAGTCGTTTCTCGCCGGTGTGGGCGCGGTAGTTCAGGGCCGACGGCCAGGACCGGGCACGGGCGCGGTGCCGGGGCTCCGTCACCGGGAAGGCATCCGCTCCTG
Organism: Streptomyces sp. NPDC034049; assembly: GCF_055575575.1. Classification (NCBI taxonomy): domain Bacteria; kingdom Bacillati; phylum Actinomycetota; class Actinomycetes; order Kitasatosporales; family Streptomycetaceae; genus Streptomyces; species Streptomyces sp. NPDC034049. Next base: position 5,217 of record NZ_JBVISJ010000025.1, on the reverse strand, counting down.
CCGGGGCCGTCCAGCAGCGTCAGGAGGCCCGGCGCCGGAGTTCGGCAGCCGAGCCTGCGGCGATCACGCCGCCGCGCGGGCCACGATCCGGCCGGGCGGAGGACCAGAGCGCCCGACTCGAGGCCGAGGGCGTTGCGGGCCGCGATCCGTCCGAGGATTTCGCGTTCCAGATCGCCTTCGAGGGCCGCCTGACCCCGAGCAACAACTGACCAGTCAACGACCAAGATCAGCCGTTGACTTGGCACACCCCCCGGGCGCCCGTTCCCTGTCAGAGGGTCGCGCGCAGGTGGCCGACCGTGACGAAGTGGTAGCCCTGGGCGGTGAGGGTGCGCAGGATCTCGGGGACGGCAGCGACCGAGGTGGGGTGGATGTCGTGGATCAGGACGACGCCATCGGCCTTGGCCTGGGAGATGACGCTCTGGGCGACCTTCGCGGCGTTCGAGTCCTTCCAGTCCTCGGTGTCCACGGTCCACAGCACGGGGGAGAGGCTGGTGACCGCCCGCACCTTGCCGTCGATCGCGCCGTACGGCGGGCGGAACAGCGTCGGCTCCTGGCCCGTGGCGGCCTTGATGGCCGCTGTGGTGCGCTCCAGCTGGGAACGGATCTGGGCGGAGGACAGGTTGGTGAGAACCGGGTGGTTCCAGGAATGGTTGCCGACCTCGTGGCCGGACTTCATCTCGGCGCGGACGACCTCCGGGTGCGCGGCGACGTTCTGGCCGACGACGAAGAAGGTGGCGCGAGCCTTGTACTGGGCGAGGTGTTTCAGCAGCGTTCCCGTGTAGGGGACGGCAGGACCGTCGTCGAAGGTCAGGGCGATGCACTTGACCTTGGAGCAGTTCGTGGTGTCCTTGCCCGGGTCCGGCTGTGCGGTGACGGTCTCGGCGGGCGTCTCGGTGGCGCCGAGGTCCAGCTTGCCGCCCGGGTGGGTGGTCTGGTGCTGGGCGCGGCTGCCGAAGTCGGACAGGAACGGGGTGACGGTCGCCTTGGGGAGCGTGACGGAGACGCGGCCGGCCGGGGGAACGGCCACGGTTCCCCGGTCGAAGCTCACCTTCAGGCCTCCGTCGGAGGTGAAGCTCATGTCGTCCAGGTAGGTGTCGCGGTACTCCCGGTCGCCGAGCGACGAGGCGAGGGTGTCGGGGGTGACTCCCTCCCGCTTCTTCAGGACGTTCTCCAGGGCCGTGATGAACGCGGCCCGGGAGCCGTCCGCGATGAGCCCGGGAGAAGTCCGGTACTGCTTGGCGGCGCCGTCGTACCAGTACGCCTTGGTGGCAAGGCCGTCCGCGATCGATGTGCGGTCGACCGTCACCAGCCGGACACCCAGCACATCGCCAGAGGCCACGAGGAACGAGAAGCTGACGTTCAGCTCGGTCCCTTCGCCGTGGTCCTGGCCCTCCTGGCACGACCCCGTGCGGAAGGTCTCCAGGCGTCCGTCCACGTCCTTCTTCATCGCGGCCGCCATCGCGTCGGCGCCGGGCACGGCCGGGTAGGCGGTGGCCCAGGGGCAGGACCGGTCGGTGCTGCTGGCACTGACGATGTTGACGCCCTTGAGTCCGGACAGACCGGCCTGGGTGGTGGTCTCGGTCCCTCCGGACCCCGACGGGCTGTTGGACGAGCTGTCGTGCGAGGGCGCGGGGTCGGCCGGAGACGAGCCGCCGGCGCAGGCGGTCGTCAGCGTGAGGCAGCCGAGCAGGAGGAGCGCAGGGGGGAGGATGCGTCGGGGCATGCGGGAACCTTGGGCGTGAGGTGCCGGGGGTGCGGTATGCGGCGTGCCGGCTGCCGCTGCGCTATGGCGTCCCGCTGGGGTATCGCCAGTGGGGAAAGCGCTTCAGCGGCCGAAACTATGTCCTGACCACTGGCCTCACAATCCCCGCAGGCCACATGTGACCACTCTCTCTTCGACGGGCCGCGCCGGCTCCCCGGACCCGTCCTGGGCGGGGTCGACGAACCCCGTCAGCGGATGGTGCCCGAAGGTCTTCTTCCAGGTCGCGACCGCATCCTGCTTCTCCGAGTGCGCGATCACCAGCACCCCGCCCAGGTCCACGGACCCGCCCGCCCGCGTCCGGAGCCGCCCGCCGGCCAACTCCCAGACATGTTCACTCACGTGAGCACAGGCCTTGCGTTGCGCAGTACGGTCAGCGCCCGATTCCCGTCCGATGCCGGCATGTCGATCAGCCGGGACACCGTCGGATCGAAGGCCACCGGGCCGAACAGCCTGGCTCGGCCCGCAGCATGCCGACGTCGGCCGGACAGTCGCCGCCGAGCGCGACGGCCAGGGCCACATTCAGCAGGGTCTTGCCCGGATCGAGTGGGGTTTGCGCCACGGTGCCGGCGACGCTGATACCGCGGTGTCCAAGTCGGACTTGCGGACTGTCTCGATCAGCAGGACAGACCGGCCTGGTCGACCACTCGCGGCCTCTGCCCTCAACACGGACGCAGGACAGGACCTGCTGCTCCTGTCCGGTAGCCGGAGTCCATTGCTGGGCCCCGGCCCCCTCGGAACCGTACGTGCACGTCATCCGCGCTGCCCGAACCCACCAGAGAGGGCGCTTGTGGGGGTCACACAGTGATTTCCGCTCGGCCCTCCGACCGCTCGACAGCAGCGCTGATCGCCGGGCGGCAGTCTCACCGGCGGGCCGCGAGGACTCCACCGGTGGACGGCCGGTGGACAGACGCCTTTTGGACGGTGCATCACGGGGTGGCACGGGTCGACCTGTCACACATGCTCTGATCAGCAAAAACGTCACCGGACAGCACGACGAGGCACGAGGCAACACGATCACTCATGACCTCGTCATGCGTAGGTCTCGGGTTCGAACTCTGACGGCTACTCAGCGAGTCAGGAGTGGTTCATGACCATGTGAGGGTCGCTGCGCTCCATGTGCGGGTGGTGGCATCGTCGTTGAGGAGACTGTCTGCGAACTCGGTGACCTGCCGGACGACGTCAACGAAGCGTTCAGGGTAGCCGGTTGCAGCGGGGCCTTGCCGACGGCGCCAGGCAGTGTACGAGGTCTGGCGACGCTCGCCGAGGTCGGCGAGCACCGCTTCAACGGCAGTCGACGACGCGTCGGTAGACCCCACGGGACAGTTCGTCTATCTCTCCTTCCGCGATCAGGGTCGCCAGATCGCGGGGGGAGAGCTGGGCCTGACGTGCCTGCGCTGTCGTGAACGTGGGGGGGAGGCTGGCCAGCCGCTGCTCCAGGCGCAAGTTCTCCGCAGCACTCATGTATCGAATAGTGCCCCTCCAGCATGAACGAGGGATCGATTTGATACATGCTGCCGACGGTCGGCGGTCAGAGCGGATCGGAACAGTGATCGCGGATGGCACGACCCCCCAGGCCAGGCGCCCGTTCCGTAGGATTTCCTGGGGACTTTTCGGGGACTCTCACGCCCGTCCCAGGGACATTCCGGGGACTTTCCGCCGCGTAAGCAGGGAAGGCCCCGACAGCGCTGAAAGACAGGAACGCGCTGGTCAGGGCCTGTTACCTCAGCACTCGATGATGTTCACCGCGAGCCCGCCCCGCGCCGTCTCCTTGTACTTGACGGACATGTCGGCGCCGGTCTCCTTCATGGTCTTGATGACCTTGTCGAGGGACACCTTGTGGGTGCCGTCGCCGCGCATCGCCATCCTGGCCGCCGTGACGGCCTTCACCGCGGCCATGCCGTTGCGTTCGATGCAGGGGATCTGGACGAGGCCGCCGACCGGGTCACAGGTGAGGCCGAGGTTGTGCTCCATGCCGATCTCGGCGGCGTTCTCGACCTGTTCGGGGGAGCCGCCCAACACCTCCGCCAGCGCGCCCGCCGCCATGGAGCAGGCCGAGCCGACCTCGCCCTGACAGCCGACCTCGGCGCCGGAGATGGAGGCGTTCTCCTTGAAGAGCATGCCGATGGCGCCGGCCGCGAGCAGGAAGCGCACGACGCCGTCCTCGTCCGCGCCGGGCACGAAGTTGATGTAGTAGTGCAGGACGGCGGGGATGATGCCGGCCGCGCCGTTGGTCGGCGCGGTGACGACGCGGCCGCCGGCGGCGTTCTCCTCGTTCACGGCCATCGCGTAGAGCGTGATCCACTCCATGGCGCGGGCCGACGGGTCGCCCTCGGCGCGCAGTTGACGGGCGGAGACGGCAGCCCGGCGGCGGACCTTCAGACCGCCGGGGAGGATCCCCTCCCGGGTCATGCCCCGGGAGACGCAGGCCTGCATCACCCCCCAGATGTCCAGGAGCCCGGAGCGGATCTCCTCCTCCGTGCGCCAGGCCCGCTCGTTCTCCAGCATCAGCGCGGAGATGGACAGGCCGGTCTCCCGGGTGAGCCGCAGCAGCTCGTCCCCGGTGCGGAAGGGGTACTTCAGGACCGTGTCGTCGAGTTTGATGCGGTCCGCGCCGACCGCCTCCTCGTCGACGACGAAGCCGCCGCCCACCGAGTAGTAGGTCTTGGACAGGAGTTCGGTGCCGTCCGCGTCGTAGGCCCAGATCGTCATGCCGTTGGCGTGGTACGGCAGCGTCTTGCGCCGGTGCAGGACCAGGTCCTCGTCGAAGGCGAAGGGGATCTCGTGGTCGTCGAGGAGGCGGATGCGCCCCGATTCCCTGATCGCCGCCACCCGGTCGTCGGCCGACTCGACGTCCACCGTGCGCGGCGAGGCGCCCTCCAGACCCAGCAGCACGGCCTTGGGTGTGCCATGGCCGTGGCCGGTGGCGCCCAGCGAGCCGTACAGCTCGACGCGCACCGAGCCGACGCCCGCGAGCAGTTCCTCGTTGCGCAGCCGGCGGGCGAACAACCGGGCGGCCCGCATCGGGCCGACCGTGTGGGAGCTGGACGGGCCGATGCCGATCGAGAACAGGTCGAAGACCGAGATGGCCACGGTGACTCCTCAGAACGGGGGAGGGTTGTGCAGGGGGTGGGGCACCGCGCTCACTCCCCAGTGTGCGCGGTACCCCGGAAGAGCGGGACTACGGGCCGGTGAAGCCCGGGTTACTTCCCCAGCCCCGGGTAGAGCGGGTGCTTGTCGGCGAGGACCTTGACCCGGGCCTTGAGCGCCTCCGCGTCGTAGGACGGTTTGAGGGTCTCGGCGATGACGTCGGCGACCTCGGTGAAGTCCTCGGCGGTGAAGCCGCGGGTGGCCAGGGCGGGTGTGCCGATGCGCAGGCCGGAGGTGACCATCGGCGGGCGCGGGTCGTTGGGGACGGCGTTGCGGTTGACGGTGATGCCGACCTCGTGGAGGCGGTC
>NZ_JBVISJ010000024.1:0-82132 GCF_055575575.1 Streptomyces sp. NPDC034049 | reverse complement strand
CGCGATCTGCCGGACCAACGTCCTGCGATAACCCTCCGGCATCCAGTCACGCGGCTCGATCCGCTGGTCCCGCGCGATCGTCACCTCGAAGTGCTGCCGGAGGGCGTCCTCGGCGGGCGGGGTCCCTTCGGTGCCCCGGGACGGCGCCCCGGCGGAGTCTGTCGTCGTCATCGATACCAGCTTCCCAACCGACCATTCGTTCGGTACCAGTGTGACGCGATTCGAGCGGTCGGGCAAGACCCTCACGCCCTCCTCGCACCCCCGGCGACTCCTTGACAGGCGCCGACACGGCTGGGTTACATGACCATGACGCACAGCAACCGAATGGTCGGTCGGCTCACCCATCGGTGAGCGCGAAGGAGTCGCGATGAGCACCCTGGGCGAACCCCTCCCCCGCGACCTCCTGGACAGCGGCGAACGGCTCACCCCGGAAGACCTGCGCGGCCTGCAACTGAACCGGTTGCGGGCCACGCTGCGGCACGCCTACGACAACGTGGAGCTGTACCGGAAGAAGTTCGACGCGGCCGGAGTCGGCCCCGACGACTGTCGCTCGCTCGGCGACCTCGCCCGGTTCCCCTTCACCACGAAGGCCGATCTCCGCGACACCTACCCCTTCGGCATGTTCGCCGTGCCCATGGCCGACGTGCGACGCGTCCACGCCTCCAGCGGCACCACGGGGCGGCCCACGGTGGTCGGCTACACGGAGAACGACCTGTCGGTGTGGGCGGACGTGGTCGCTCGCTCGATCCGGGCCGCCGGCGGCCGTCCAGGGCACAAGGTGCACATCTCCTACGGGTACGGACTGTTCACCGGCGGCCTCGGCGCGCACTACGGGGCCGAGCGCGCCGGATGCACGGTGATCCCGGCCTCCGGCGGCATGACCGCCCGCCAGGTGCAGCTCATCCAGGACTTCCGCCCCGAGATCATCATGGTGACCCCGTCCTACATGCTCACACTGCTCGACGAGTTCGAGAAGCAGGGGATCGACCCGCGCAGCAGCTCCCTGAAGGTGGGCATCTTCGGGGCCGAGCCGTGGACGGAGGAGATGCGCCGGGAGATCGAGGAGCGGGCGGACCTCCACGCCGTGGACATATACGGGCTCTCCGAGGTGATCGGCCCCGGTGTCGCCCAGGAGTGCGTGGAGACCAAGGACGGTCTGCACATCTGGGAGGACCACTTCTACCCGGAGGTCGTCGATCCGCTGACGGACACCGTCCTGCCCGAGGGCGAGGAGGGCGAGATCGTCTTCACGTCCCTCACCAAGGAGGCCCTCCCGATCATCCGCTACCGCACCCGTGACCTGACCCGGTTGCTGCCCGGCACCGCCCGCCCCGCCTTCCGCCGGATGCGCAAGGTCACCGGCCGCTGCGACGACATGATCATCCTGCGCGGAGTGAACGTGTTCCCCAGCCAGATCGAGGAGATCGTGCTGCGGACGCCCGCCGTGGCCCCGCACTTCCAGATCCGGTTGACGCGCCGGGGCCACCTGGACCACATGACGGTCAGGGTGGAGGCCCGGCCGGACACCGCCGCGGAGCAGCGGGCCTCGGCGGCTTCGGCGATCGCCCGGGCCGTCAAGGACGGTGTGGGCGTCACGGTGGAGGTGACGATCGTCGACCCGGAGACCCTGGAACGCTCGGTCGGCAAACTGAAGCGGGTGCAGGACCTCCGCGACGCCGAGGTCTGACCCCCGCGCCCTGTCAGGGGGACGGGGAACTGCGCGATCAGCCCCCGTCGGCCCGCAGGTCGCGCAGCCGCCAGGCCCGCGCCACCAGATCGTCCGGCACCGACTCGATGTGCTCGACCCGGTGTGTCCTCGACCAATACGTCGTCGGCTCGGCCCTGGACCTCGCCGCCTTCGAGCTGGCCCTCGACCGTTTCCTCGCACCCGCGCGGCACCGGCTGGAGACGCGCGCGAAGGTGGGCCGGAGCGGGCCGGGCCGGCCGGGCCGGGGCCGGGCGGCGTACGGGAAAACTCCCGTGCGTCGATTCGCACACCTCTGCGATCATCCGGGAATGGCGCAGAGTCTCGAATCGCTGATCGTCCGGCACACGCACCGTCTGCCCGTGCCGAAGGGTTCCGCCGGTGACGGCGCGGCCGCCGCGCGGCAGTTCGACGCCGCGTTGATGGACGTGGGCTTCAAGCTCTCGGCCGAGCTGCTGGAGAGGCTGTCGGGGCTCTCCGGGGCCGCCGTCGTGCACACCGCCCGGCGGACCCTGCGCACGGTCGCCGAGATGGTCGGCGACCACGTCCGGCACAACTCCTACTTCATCGACTTCCCCGCCGGCGTCCCGAGCACCGAGGAGTTCTGGACGCGGTGCGTGGCGCGGGCCCTCGGCGACGAGAAGGCGCGCGAGGGCGTGCTGACCCAGCTGGCGAACGGGGTGCTGGACCTGCTCAGCCTCCCCACGTACGGCCGGTACCAGCACACCTACGAGGAGATGCTCGCCGCGCAGGACGAGCTGATCGCGTCGGCGGGCGACCGGGTCACCGTGCTGCACCTGGGCCGGGACCTGGACGACGAACTCACCGATCTGTATCTGGCCCTGGCGGGCAGCACGACCCCGCTCGGCGAGGACGACCTGCGCGACCTCGGCATCCTCGCGGAGCGGTGCGCGCTCGGCCCCCAGCCGGAGCGGATCCCGGTGCGGGAGAACCGGGCCGTCGTCAACCAGGCACGGCTCGCCGCCGGCGCGGACCTGCTCCTCGACACCGTCACCGATGTGCTGCGGCTGGCCGCGGCGCTGTCGGGCGGCGACGTGACGCTCCAGGAGCCGACCCGGTTCCGGTCGCTGTCGCGTCCGGTGCGCCGGGCGCTGCTCGCGGGCCTCGACGCCGTGGTCGCGGCGAGCCCCGCGAAGCTCGCCGACGTGCACGCCCACCGGGAGCCCTTCAAGCGGCTCGGCGAGCGCCTCCACCCGCACGAGTACCCCCGCTGGCCCCACGCCGCCGACGTCTTCGCGGTCGCGCGGGGCGAGAAGGAGGCGCGGTCCTTCGACAGCCGCGTGGAGCAGGCGCTCGACGCGTTCGACGTGCGCGGTGCGGCGCGGCTGCTGGAGTCCGCCCCCGGCAAGCTGTTCCGCGCCCTGGACCTGCTGCTGCGCGTGGCCGCCGACCAGGCGGAGCGGGACGCGGTGGTGGCCGCCGCGGTGCGGGTCGCGCCCGAGGTCTCCGGCCGGGTCGTGCTCTCGGTGCGCGAGCACTTCCACAACCGGGAGCGGGAGAGCGACGAGCTCCGTGTCTTCGTCAACCGCCGGGGCCGCGCCTGGGTGACCCCCGACGTCCGGCCGCCGGTACCGGCCGCCGACCGTGACCGGCTGGTCGCCGCGCTCGACGAGGAGCTGCGCCGCCGGCTCCCGGTGCCGGGCCGGCTGCTGCTCGACCCCGACGTCCTGGACGTGGCGCTCCCGCTCAGCGGCCGGGCGACGGCGGCCGGGCTCGGTGTGCTGCCGCGGGGGTCGGTCTCGGAGGTGGAGGGCGAACGGCTGCGCTTCTTCGTGTACTGGAAGCAGACCGAGCACCGCACCGACTACGACCTCTCGGCGCTGCTCCTGCACAGCGACTACAGCACCGACTCCTGGCTCTCCTACACCTCCCTCACCGCTGTCGGGGGCCGGCACTCGGGCGATGTCACCGAGGCGCCCGACGGTGCCTCGGAGTTCATCGAGCTGAGCCTGGACCGGGTGCGCGGCACGTTCATCGTGCCGCAGGTCAACATCTACGCGGGCGAGGGCTTCGAGGAGGTCGAGGAGTCGTTCTTCGGGTTCATGGTGCGCGAGGGAGCGCAGCAGGGCCGGCCGTTCGAGCCGCGCACGGTGCGGATGAAGTCGGAGCTGCGCGGCGTGGGCAGGGTGGCCCTGCCGCTGGTGTTCCGGCGCGGGGAGGACGGCCGGTGGCACGCCAAGTGGCTGCACCTCTACCTGAAGGGCATCGCGTCGGCCAACCGGGTCGAGGAGAACCAGGCGTCCGTGTCCAGGCTGGTGCGGGCCGTCGTGGAGCGCGAGCAGCTGACGGTGGGGTATCTGGTCGACCTGATGACGCGTGAGGCCACGGTCGTGGACCTGTGGGACGGCGGGTCGGTGCCGGACGAGCCCGTGACGTACATCGGTCTCGAACGGCCCGAGGGGCTGCACCCGGACTCCCGGGTCGTCACCCTCGAAAATCTGCGCGACCTGGTGCCGGGCTGAGTGCTAGCGTGGCCTGCGGCGAGGCCATGAAGGGGCTTCCTTCTCATTCACTCCAAATGAAACCGAGTTCCTTCGCTCTCCTCGCCCTCCGCTTCCACCGGGAGGCGCCCGCGCGGCGCCTCCCGGTGGTGTGTGTGCGGCCGCCGCGACGCGGCGCACCGGGGTGACTCACTTCCCCAGGGCCGTCCGCGCCGCCGCCAGGGCCTGTTCCGCGTAGCCCCGGCCGAAGAGGACCGTGTGCACCAGCAGCGGGAAGAGCTGGTGGAGGCCGACGCGGTCCTGCCAGCCGTCGGCGAGGGGGGCCGCCTCCTGGTAGCCGTCCAGGACGTGGGCCAGGTGGGGGCAGCCGAAGAGCGCCAGCATCGCCAGGTCGGTCTCGCGGTGGCCGCCGTGCGCGGCCGGGTCGATGAGGTGGGCGTGGCCGTCGGCGCCCCACAGGACGTTGCCGTTCCAGAGGTCGCCGTGCAGCCGGGCGGGCGGCTCGGCGGGGCCGGCCAGGTCCGGCAGCCGGGCGCAGACCTCCTCGATCGGGCCGGCCTCGGCGGGGCGGATGACGCGGTCGTCGACCGCGCGGCGCAGATACGGCAGGACGCGGTGCTCGGCGTACCAGGCGGGCCAGTCGCCGCCGGGGACGTTCCGCAGGGGCGCGCGTCCGATGTACGCGTCCGCGGGGCCGCCCGGCGGTGGGGCGCCGAAGGCGGGCGCGCCGGCGCGGTGCAGGGCGGCGAGTCCGGCGCCGAGGCGGGCCGCCGCCCCGGCACTCGGTGCCCCTTGCCGCACCAGGTCGATCACCAGGCGGTTCCCGTCGTGGCCGTGGACCGTCGGGACGCGGACCGCGTCCGCCTCGGCGAGCCAGCGCAGTCCGGCCGCCTCGGCCCGGGCCGCGCCGGGGCCGTCGCCCAGCTTGACGAGGACCTTCCGGCCGTCGTCGAGGGCGACCTCGGTGAGCGAGCCGGACAGCCGGCGTGCACCGGTCGCCGTACGGCCGGTGAGCCGGGCCGCCAGGGCACTCGGTGCCGTGCGCTCGGCCACGGCGAACCACCTCCCGATCCGATCTCCTCAGGCGCTCCACAGGATCCCGCAGAGGCGGGGTGTGGCACCGGTGAAATCTCCTACCCATGTCTTGACATGCAAACGAAACGCTCCGTAGCTTGGCCGATCATTTAGATTCGTGAAGCACGTTCACGGATATGAACAGCCGGGCGGACGGCCCGGAGGAACAACGGAGTGTGCCGATGGGCGTTCGCCGACGAAGTCGCCGCCTGGCCGCCATGATCACCGTCGCGGGACTCACGTTCGGGGCGGCGGCCTGCGGACCGGGATCCGACAGCGCCGGAAGCGCTGACCCGAACACGCTGGAGGTCTGGACCCGGAGCAACCCGGACCCGGCCGCCACGTACGAGCGGGTGTTCGCCGCTTTCACCGCCAAGACCGGCATCAAGATCGACTATCAGCCGGTCATCAACTTCGACCAGCAGCTCCAGAGCCGGGCGTCCACCAAGGACCTCCCGGACGTGATGATCAACGACACGGCGCTGATGGGCAGTTACCAGGGCCAGGGCCTGCTGAAGCCGATCGGTCCGGCCTCGATCGACGGCCACGACCACATCACCGACAAGACCTGGGCCTCCACCGTGGGCATCGACGGCCGGCACTACGGCATCCCGTACTCCCGCCAGGCCCAGACCCTGATGATCCGTTCGGACTGGCTGCGCAGGCTCGGGCTGAAGGCGCCGACCACCTGGGCGGAGATGCTCTCCGTGGCGAAGGCCTTCGCCGAGCGCGACCCGGACGGCAACGGCAAGAGGGACACCTACGGCATGGTCGTCCCCGGCAGCGCCCAGAACGGCTACGCCGCCTGGTGGGGCGCCAGCTTCCTCTGGTCCGGCGGCGCGAAGATCATCGAGAGGGACGGCACGGGCTACCGCCCCGCCATGGGCTCGGCCGCCGCCGTACGCACCGTCACCTGGATGAAGGACAACCTCTTCTGCGGTGACAACGGTGTCATCCAGCCCGGCGCCATCAGCGCCGTCACCGGCACCGCCACCAACTTCCAGGACGGCAACGCCGGGATGTACCTCACCGGCCCGTACAACATCGCCACCTACGACACCACGCCCGGCAAGGACACGTACGAAGTCGTCCCCTTCCCGGCGGGCCCGGCCGGGTCCACCGTGCTGGCCGACGGCGAGAACATCTACTTCGGCGCACGGACCGGCAAGACGAAGCAGGAACGGGCGCTCGCCGCCTTCCTGATCTCCCCCGAGGGCCAGCGCCTCGCCATGACGGGCAAGAACCAGCCCGTGGTCCGCATCCCCGTCAACACGACGCTCGACGCGGCCCAGGTGCGCGACGACCCGCGCTGGAGCGTCGTGCAGAAGGCCTACGAGGACGCCTCCGAGCAGTTCCCCAACGCGCCCGACTTCGCCCCGATCAAACAGGACACCGCCGACGCGCTCAACGCGGTCTTCACCTACTGCGGCAGCGATGTCGGCGCCGGGCTCAAGGAACTCGACGACACCCTCGCCGGCGACCTCAAGGACCAGGACCTGCTGAAATGACCACCGCGACCACCGCGACCACCCCGTCCGCCGTCGCGCCCGACCGGCGCGGAGGCCTCACCCGGCGGCTCTTCCGCAGGAAGACCGTCCTCCCGTGGCTGTTCCTGGCCCCCGGCCTGCTGCTCGCCCTCGTCTTCAAGTTCCTGCCGATGGGCAAGGGCATCTGGCTCAGCTTCTTCGACGTGCGGCCGTTCCTCGGCGACAAGTGGGTCGGCCTCGACAACTACACCCGGGTCCTGACCGACCACCGCTTCCAGGACGCGGTCGGCCACACCCTGCTCCTCGGCATCGGGCAGTCGCTCGGCGCGATCGCCGTCGGCTTCCTCCTGGCGCTGCTCCTGGAGGGCCAGGCCCGCTCGCTGAAGCTCATCCGCACGGCCGTCTTCCTGCCGGTCGTCACCGCGACCGCCGTCGTCGGCGAGCTGTGGCGGCTGATGTACCACCCCACCTCCGACGGCCTGGTGAACAGCGCCCTCGGCTTCCTCGGCCTCGGCCCGACCCCGTTCCTCGACAACCCGGACACCGCGCTGTGGGCCACGATGGTCATGGGCATCTGGATGACCGCCCCCTACAACATGGTGATCATCCTCGCCGGACTCGCGGGCGTGGACCGCACGCTGTACGAGGCCGCCGCGATGGACGGGGTGTCGCTGTGGCAGCGGCTGCGGTACGTCACCCTGCCGGCGATCCGCCCGGCCCTCGGCATCGTCCTCACCCTGGCCGCCATCCGCGGTCTGCGGGTCTTCACCGAGGTGTACGTCCTCACGGGCGGCGGCCCGGCCGGGTCCACCGAGGTCTGGATGACCCGGGCCTACACCCTCGGTTTCACCCGCAACGACATCGGCGGCGCGTCGGCGGCCTCCGTCGTCCTCCTCGCGGTGACGCTGCTGCTCACCGTCTCCGTCAACCACTTCCGCAAGAGGGGAGACGCGCGATGAGCGCACCCGCCCTCGACCCCGTCCGGACGCCGTCGTCCGACGAGGCCGTCGTCTCGTCCGGGAGAACCGCCGAGCGGGCCCGGGCGACGCCCGCCCGCTTCGACACCGCGCTCGGCTGGAACGACCGCCCCGGCGTCTCCTGGGTCCTGCGGATCCTGCTGTGCGCGCTGGCGCTCGGCATCTTCGCCGCGCCCTTCCTGACGATCGTCTCGGGCGCCCTGAGCACCCACCCCAGCGGCTCGTCGCTGACGTTCGTCCCGCACGACAGCACGCTGCTCAACCTCCGGGTGGCCGGGGAGCGCGGCATCTGGGACTACTTCACCAACTCGCTCGTCATAGCGGGCGGCGGACTGCTCCTGCAGCTCGCGGTGTGCGTGCTCGCGGCGTACGCGCTGGCCCGGCACCGCTTCCGCGGCCAAGCCCTGGTCATGACCCTGTTCATGCTGACGATGATGCTCCCCGAGGAGGTCATCGCGATCCCGCTGTCGCTGGTCCTCGGCCACGTCCCGGTGGTCGGCATCGACCTGAAGGGCACCGTCTGGGGCGTCATCCTGCCGCTCGGTGCCTGGGGCTTCTCGGTGATGCTGCTGACCGAGTTCATGAAGGACATCCCCGGCGAGATCGAGGAGGCCGCACGCCTCGACGGTGTCGGCGAGCTGCGGATGCTGTGGCAGGTCGTCCTGCCGCTGTGCAAGCCCGCGCTCGGTGTGGCGGGGGTGCTCGGCTTCATCATGATCTGGGACCAGTACCTGCTGCCGCTGATCGCCGCGAAGGACCCGACCGACTACACGGTCACCGTGGCCCTGTCCATCCTGCGCACCGACCCCGAGGTCGGTTCGGGCGTCGTCCTCGCCGGCGCGGTCATCGCCCTCGTCCCCAGTCTGATCGTCTATCTGCTTCTCCAGCGCTCGCTGGTCACCGGCATCGCCGCCGGCGCCACCAAGGGCTGACCCGACCCCCACATTCGAGGGAGACATGAAGTTCCAAGGAGTGCTGTTCTTTCCGGTCACACCGTTCGCTCCGGACGGTTCGGTGGATGAGGAACGGCTCGCACAGCACATCGAGGCGGGGGTCGCGGCCGGGGCCGGCGGCGTGTTCGTCGCCTGCGGCACCGGCGAGTTCCACGCGCTGACGCCCGAGGAGATCGAGCGGGCCACCCGGGTCGCGGTGACGGCCACGGCCGGGCGGGTCCCGGTCCTGTCCGCCGCCGGTGGCCCACCGCCGGTCGCCCGCGACCAGGCCGCCCGCGTCGAACGCGCCGGCGCCGACGGCATCCTGCTGCTGCCGCCGTATCTGGTGAGCGCGCCGCAGCAGGGCCTGGTCCGGTACGTGCGGGAGGTCACGGACGCCACAGCCCTGCCGGTCGTCTTCTACCAGCGCGGGACCGCCCGTCTCACCCCGGACACCGCCGCCGAGATCGCCGCGCTGCCCGGAGTGGTCGGCCTCAAGGACGGCATCGGAGACATCGAACGCATGCACCGCGTCGTCCGCGCGGTACGGGCCGTGCCGGGCACGGAGGACTTCCAGTTCTTCAACGGGCTGCCCACCGCCGAGATGACCGCACCCGCCTACCGAGGCATCGGCGTCGGCCTCTACTCCTCCGCCGTGTTCGCCTTCGCCCCGGAGATCGCCCTCGCCTTCCACCGGGCCCTCGCCGAGCACGACGAGACGCTGGTCGCCACGCTCCTCGACGAGTTCTACGGCCCGCTCGTGGAGCTGCGCGACGAGGTGCCCGGTTACGCCGTGGCGTTGATCAAGGCCGGGGTGACCCTGCGCGGGCTCGACGTCGGCGGCGTACGGGCGCCGTTGGTCGATCCGACGCCGGAGCACGTGGCCCGGCTCGCGAAACTGATCGACCACGGGCTGGGGGTGGTGGGCGCATGACCGGCACGCCCGGCACCCGGATCCGCGAGCTGATCGTCACCCCGATCGCCTTCCGCGACCCGCCGCTGCTGAACTCCAACGGCGTCCACGAGCCCCTCGCGCTGCGGACCGTCCTCCAACTCGTGCTGGAGGACGGCACGGTGGGGCTCGGCGAGTCGACGGGCGGCACCGTCCGCCTGGAGCGGCTCGACATCGCCGCGAAGGCGGTGGTCGGTCTGGACGTCTTCGACACGACCGCCGTCACGGCCGCGATCGACACCGCCCTGCGGCCCACCGTGCCCGGCTCCCACGAGCGCGGCTGGACCACCTCGGCGGTCGAGGTCGCCTGTCTCGACGCGCAGGGCAGACTGCTCGGCCGCCCGGTCAGCGACCTGCTCGGCGGCCGGGTCCGCGACACCGTGCCGTTCGCCGCGTACCTCTTCTACAAGTGGGCCGAACACCCCGCCCTCGACGGCCGCCCGGCGATCGGCGACGACTGGGGCGAGGCCCTCGACCCGGCCGGAGTCGTCGCACAGGCCCGGCTGATGCAACAGCGGTACGGCTTCCGGTCGTTCAAGCTGAAGGGAGGTGTCTTCCCGCCGGACGAGGAGATCGCCGCCGTGGAGGCGCTGGCGGAGGCCTTCCCCGGGCAGCCCCTGCGTCTGGACCCCAACACTGCCTGGACGGTGGAGACCTCGAAGTACGTCGCGCGCCGGCTGGCCGGCGTGCTGGAGTACCTGGAGGACCCAACCGCCGGCATCCCCGGTATGGCGGAGGTGGCCGAGGAGTCGCCGATGCCGCTCGCGACCAATATGTGCGTGGTGGCCTGGGAGCATCTGAGGCCGGCCGTCGAGCGGAACGCCGTGCAGGTGCTGCTCACCGACCACCACTACTGGGGAGGGCTGCGCCGCACCCGTGAACTGGCCGCCGTCTGCGAGGCGTTCGGGCTCGCGCTGTCCATGCACTCCAACTCGCACCTCGGCATCAGCCTGGCCGCGATGACCCATGTCGCGGCCGCCATCCCGAATCTCGACCACTCCTGCGACACGCACTACCCGTGGAACTCGGCGGACGACGTGATCGTGCCGGGCGTGCTGGAGTTCCGGGACGGGGAGATCGCGGTGCCGACAGGGCCCGGGCTGGGCGTGGAGCTGGACCACGACGCCCTCGACCGGCTGCACCGGCTGTACGTCGACTCGGGGATGCGCTCCCGCGACGACACCGGGTACATGCGCCGGATCCAGCCGGGGTACGAGCTGCGCCTGCCGCGCTGGTGAGCCGGCCGGGGCGGAGACACCGGTGAACCGCCGCTGATCAGGGGCCGCCTTCGGGCGGCCCCTGATCGTGTCGGCGGGGCGTGCGCCCTGCTCACCACCCGCCTCGTGCGCCCTTCGCGCCGGTCGTGGGAGGTGGGCGACGGGCGTGGAAGCGCGGCTCCGCCGGTGCTCTGCCTCAGTCGTTGGTTTCCGCATCCCCGGGAGGCGAAGCCGCCCCTTTCACGCGGTGCCCGACCGCCACCCCGCCTGTTTGGCTTGACCTGCGACACACGCCGCCCAGCCGCGTGTCCCCCCTCTCTTCGCCGCCTCGCCGACGTCCTTCGTCTCGGAATCCTCTCGGAATCCGCCCATGGCCACGTCGTACGCGCGCCACCCGAGTCCCCTGTCTCGTCTCGACCGCATCCGGCGTCCGCCCCTGTCCGGGCGCGCCCTCGTACGTCCCGCACGTCCGCTCAACCCCTCGGGAGGGAATGTGACCGCCCCCGTAAGCTCCTCGGAAAGCACACCCGAGCCCGCCGACGAGCAGCACTTCACCAGTCTCAGCACCCGGGCCGCGCGGCAGCTCGCGACGACCACCAAGTCCGAACCACAGATGCAGGCCATCACCTCGCGCTGGCTGCTCAGGACACTGCCGTGGGTGGACGTCAAGGGCGGCACCTATCGGGTCAACCGCCGGCTCCAGCTGCGGATCGGGCGCGGCCGGGTGCAGTTCGACCAGAACGGCGCCGACGACGTCAAGGTCATCCCGGAGACCCTGACCGAACTCCCGGCGCTGCGCGGCTACTCCGACCTCCCGGCCCTCAGGGAGGTCTCCGCCCGCTTCCGGGTGCGGGAGGTGCGCGCCGGCCAGGTGCTGGTGGACGCGGGGCAGCCGGTGACCGAGGCGTATCTCGTGGTGCACGGCAGGTTCACCCGGTACACCACCGGCAAGTACGGCGAGGAGGAGGTCCTCGGCGTCATCAGCGACGGCGACGGGCTGGGAGACGAGGCCATCGGACACGCCGACCCGCTCTGGCTCAGCTCGGTGCGGGCCGAGACGGCCGGGGTGGTGCTGGCGCTCAACTGGGACGTGCTGATGGCGTTCGTGGAGCGCACGCCCTCCCTCGCGGCCCAGTTCGAGGTCTTCGCCGAGCAGCAGCGCAAGCCGATGAACCGCAAGGGCGAGGCGGATGTCCCCCTGGAGGCCGGTCATGTGGGCGAGCTGACGCTGCCGGGTGGCTTCGTCGACTACGACCTCGCGCCCCGCGAGTACGAACTCTCCCTCACCCAGACCGTGTTGCGGGTCCACACCCGGGTCGCGGACCTCTACAACCACCCGATGGACCAGACGGAGCAGCAACTCCGCCTGACCATCGAGGAGATCCGCGAACGCCAGGAGTGGGAGCTGGTCAACAACCGTGAGTTCGGGCTGCTGCACAACATCGACTACGGCCAGCGCATCAGCACCTTCTCCGGGCCGCCGACCCCCGACGACCTGGACGAACTGCTGTCGATGCGCCGCAAGACGCGCCTCTATCTGGCCCATCCGAAGGCGATCGCGGCGTTCTTCCGGCAGTGCAACCGGCGGGGCCTGGTGCCCGGCACGGTGAACGTCGAAGGCCACGAGATGCCGGCCTGGCGCGGGGTGCCGCTCCTCCCGTGCAGCAAGATCCCGATCACCCCGCAGCACACCACGAGCATCATCGCGCTGCGCACGGGCGAGAAGGACCAGGGGGTCGTCGGGCTGCACCAGACGGGGATCCCCGAGGAGTACGAGCCCTCCCTCAACGTGCGCTTCATGGGCGTCGACACCACGGCGATCATGAGCTATCTGGTCACCGCCTACTACTCGATGGCCGTCCTGGTGCCCGACGCGGCCGGGATCCTGGAGAACGTGCAGGTGGGGTGGATGCCGGAATGAACGAGCCGTCCATGGCCGCAGTGCCCTCCCGCGACAGTCGGCCGCCGGAACCGCCGGGTTCCGCGCGTCCGGGGCTGCCGGGGCCTGCAAGTGTCCCGCGTACGGGGCTGCCGGGCCCTCCGAGTAGCGCCCGTACGGGACTGCCGGGCCCTCCGAGTACCGCCCGTACGGGGCTGCCGGGTCCGGCCAGTCCCGTGCGGGCGCGGCAGGCCCGGCGGTCGGGCGTTGTTCCCGGGCTGCGGTACCAGCCGGCCATGCCCGCCGATCCGGCGCGGGTCGCGGAGGTGGACCGCCTGCTGGAGACCTGGGCGGAGCGCCTCGACCTGTTCCCCCGGGAGTGGCGGGGGCAGTTCGCCCGCTTCGGCCTGGGCCGGGCGATCGTGCTGGCGCATCCGGGCGGGGCCGGCCTCGACCACCTGACGGCCGCCGGGAAGCTGCTGCTCGCGGAGCATCTGGTCGACAACGTCTACTGCGAGGTCGACGAGGGCAAGGGCGGCTCGCCGCGCGGTCTCGGTGCCCGGCTGCTGGCGGCCCAGTCGGCGCTCGACCCGCTGCACAGCACCCCGGGGGCGGAGGAGCGGTGGAGGCGGGGCGTACGGGCCGACGGTCCGCTGCGGTCGTACCACTTCGCGCTGCGCGACTACGCCGCCCTCGCCACGCCCAGCCAGACCGACCGGCTCCTGCACGACCTCGCCCGGTTGCATCTGGGCTACCTCGGTGAGGCGGCCTGGGCCGAGACGGACCATGTGCCGCAGGTCTGGGAGTACCTGGTGATGCGGCAGTTCAACAACTTCCGGCCCTGTCTGTCGGTGGTCGACGCGGTGGACGGCTGGGAGCTGCCGGAGCCCCTCTACGCCCGGCCCGAGGTGCAGCGGATCACCGCGCTGGCCGGGAACGCGGCCACGATCGTCAACGACCTGTACTCCTTCACCAGGGAGCTGTCGAACGACGCGGGCCATCTCAATCTGCCCGTCGTCATCGCCGCGAACGAGCGGTGCGGGCTGAGGGCCGCGTATCTGGAGGCCGTCGAGATCCACAACCGGATCATGGAGGCGTTCGAGGAGGAGTCCGCGGCGCTGTCCGCGAGCTCACCGCCGGTGGGGCGCTATGCCGCCGGTCTCGCGGCCTGGATGGCGGGAAACCACGAATGGCACGCCACCCACACCGACCGCTACAGCCTGCCCGACTATTGGTAGCGCGTCCCGTCCCGAAGGGGCTTCGCCCCTTCGCCCCCCACACGTCCGTCCGGTGGGGCTTCTCGCGCAGTTCCCCGCGCCCCTGAAAGGCCTGGGGGCGGGAAGGGCAAGGGGCGGCGGGGGCGCGGAAAACGCCGGAGCGAATTGCCGGGCGGGGGTTCCGGGGGCAGCCTGGAAGGAGGAGGGCTCTCGGGGCGCCGGCAGAAGGGCGCGACGCCATGCCCTCGGTCAGACATCTCGCCCGGGAGACCGGCCGTGTCCCACGGTCGTGGCCCCCGGCCGGAGCACGGCGGGCACGGCGGATCGCCGGACGGTTCAGGACCGCGCTCAGCGCCAACTCGGCCGTCGTGCCGCTCGCCGTCGCGTTGGTCGTCCTCGCCGTGACGGGGGTGATCCAGGACCTCTCCGAGGCCGGCCCGGCGCCTCGGAGTCGGGCGCCGACGTGGGTGTCGACGGTTTCCAGCGTCTGGTGGACGGTCTGGAGAGCTACCAGCGCTTCCAGCGCGAAGGCCTGCCGCACCATCTCGACGCGGCAGGGGAGCACTTCCGCGCCGCTCTCTCGCACAGCCCCGGCTACGCCGCCGCCTATCACGACCTCGGGCTCGTCTACCGCGAACACCGGCGCATCCGCACTGACATCGGGCTCCGGGCCTCGGCCGTGGTGCGCAGCGCGGCCACGCTGATGTGGCAGAAGGCCGTCACCCTCGACCCGACGCTCGCCCCGCCCGCATCCAGCTCGCCAGAGCCGCGCTCGAACAGGCCGAGCAACCCCGACGTCGAGGCCCCGAAAATGGCCGTCGCCGCACGGCGGCCGTGCCGAGGCCGACGATCGTGGCGCGACCGGCGGCCATGCCGAGGCCGACGGCCATGGCGGGACCGACGGGGGCCATCGTGGCGAAGCCGACCGCGTGGTGCGGCACCGGTCCGGAGGAAGCCCTTCATGCTGCGCTGGGCGCGGGCCTTGGCCCATGCCCGGGAGGCGCAGCAGCATTTCGACGAGGGCGGGCTGCGGGAGGCACTGGACGAGATCGCGTCGCTACGGGCCGCTCCGGGCGCCCGCGCTCCCGAAATCGCCCTGGCGGCACGGGAGATCGGGGTGTTGCAGGGCGCGCTCGCCGGACTGATCCGGCCCTCCGACCGGCCGCGTCACCACTGGGCGGTGGCGGTCGAGGAGTTGGCCCGCGCGGTCCGCGAGGGCCTGCCGGCGGGGCTGGAGGCACCGCCGCAGTGGAACGTCGATCTGGGCGACGCGTTCGCTGCCCTCGGCGACTCGCTGTCCGACGCCGACCACCGGGAGTCGGCCGCGGAGCACTACCGGCGGGCCGGCGGGCAGTACGACGCGGTCCTGGACCGGCCGCCGAAGACCGTGTGCCCCCGCTACCGTTCGGGGTGCCGGGGCCATGAGCGGCTGACGGAGCTGTCCGCCGAGCCTTCGGACCTGCCCACCCGGGCACGGGCCCTGGCGGGGCGCGCCACGGTGTACGTACCGCAGGGGCGGGCCGGCGACGCCGTGCGGGAGTGCCGGGACGCGCTGAAGCCGGCGCCGTTGTATGCGTATCCCCGGTTCACGCTGGCGCGGCTGTACCGCGACCAGCGGGCCCAGTACGACCTGGCGGAGCAGAACTGCTGCGGCTGATCGAGCTGCTCCCGGCCGGGGAGCAGCGGGATTTGGCGCGCCTCGAACTGGCCGTCACCCATCGCCGGCGGGCGGAGACCACGCAGGGCGACGAGCGTGCCGGACTGCTGGAGCGGGCGCGGGAGGAGTTGGTCGACGCCACGCTGGAGGCGTCGCTGAGCGCGGACCTGGAGGCCCGGATGCACGAGGAGCTGGCCGACGTCCTCGATCTGCTGGGCCGTTCGGACGACGCGATCGTCGCACTGCGCTCGTGAAGAGTGCGCGGCAGGTGCTGGAGCCCGGCCGGATGGCCCTGTGCGAGGACGCCTGCGGTTGGGTCGCCTATCGCCAGGGGCGTCTGGAGGAGGCCGTCGACCTCCTCCAGGACGCCGTCGAGCACTCCGGCGGCCATGCCTCTCAGTGGGCCCACCTCGCCCTGGCCCTCGAAGCGCGTGACGATCCCGAGGGCGTGGACCGGGCCCGCGACGTCTGGCAGCAGATCGCCGAGCAGTCCCCCCACGGCGAGACGGCGGACCAGGCCCGCCGCCACCTCACCGCCGCGTCCCCGTGAGGCCGGCCGCGCTCACGCCCCGGTCGTCGGCTCGTGGCCCGGGGGTGGGGGTCATGGTTCCGAGGTCTCGGATTCGAGGGCGGCGCGGGTGGTCTCGCCGTACACGCCCGACTCGTCCTCCAGCAGGACACGGGTCAGCTGGTAGCCGCGGACCGCGCTCTCGACCTCGCGGTCGTAGTCGCCGTCGGCGTCGCCGTTGTAGAGGCCGGCCTGGCGGAGCCGGAGCTGGAGTTCGGTGACCTCCGCGCCCCGGTCGCCGAGCCCGAGGACGGGCGGCGGCCCGTCGGGGGCGGTCGGCGCGGGGGCCGCCGTCACGGTGGTGTCGCTGCCGGAGGGGGCCCTGGTCGGGCCGGCCGACGGGGTGGGAGTGGTCCGGGTCGGGGTCGGGGCGGCCTCCGGCGAGGCGCTCGCGGTGCCGGACGGGGACGCCGTGGAGCCCGTGGGGGACGGGGTCGCCGACCGCGACGCCTCCTGGGCGCCCGCCGCCTCGGGAAGGCCGCCCCTGATGTCGTCGGTGCCGGAGCCGTCGCGCGAGGGAGCCTCGTACGAGAAGAGGCCTCCGATGATCCCGCCCGTCACCAGGACGGCGGCCGCGGCGGCGCCCACTCCCGCGGCCAGCGCGACCCTGCGCCGCCGCCGACCACCCGGGGCGGGCCCGTCCGAGAGCTGTGCGTCGTCCGCGGTGGACGCGTCGCGCGCGACGGGCTCCCCCGCCCCGACCCGTTCGTCGGCGACGTCCCGTTCATCGGCCAGGTCCTGCTCGCCGGCCGGCGCCTCGGCCTCCTCCGCGGCCCCACGCGGCCCGCCCTCCATGTGCGGTGTGCCGTGCGGCTCGCCGTCGCCTCCGACCTGGACGAACGGGCGTATGCGTACCGGGTCGAAGTCCTCCACGGCCTCGGCCTGTGCCGCCCGGACGTCCCGGTGAGCCTCCGACGCGAGGCGGCCGCAGGAACAGGCCGGGGTGCCGTCCGCCGCCCGGGGCGTCGCGCATCGTGGGCAGACGGGGGCTGTCGGTTCACTCACGCGCGGTCTCTCTTCGAACGGGTTTTCAGAATTCAAACAGATCTTCTCCACGGAATCGCCAAGAATTGCTTGAAACCCGAACCAGGGAGTGAGGCTGACTCAAGTCCCGCCACAGAACGGCGCGTTCACGCCCATGAGGACTTCTTGCGTCGGGTCTGGTGCACGACCCGGCCTTCGGTGTGTCATGCCTCTGACATCAAACGCGCCGCGCCCGGTGTGCCCGGAGTGGAAGGAACCCCGTGAGTCAGAGCCGTCCCCGCCCCCGTCCCCGTTCCCGCCCGCGTGTCCGCGCCCGCGCCCTCGGCGCGGTCGCCGCGCTGGCGCTCGGCGTGCCCGTCGCGTTCCCGGGCCCCGCCACGGCGGCCGTCCCCACGTACGCGGTGTACCTACAGAACTCCGTCACCGGCCTCAACGCGGCGGACAGCGGCGGTACGGTCGCCGCGCACAACCCCAAGGGCAACGAGGACCACCAGCAGTGGACGCCCGTCGCGGTCTCCGGTGGCCACCAGCTGCGCAGCGCCGACCGGTCGGGGATCTGCCTGGGCCGCGGCGGCACCTCCGCGGTGACCGCGGACTGCGGAGCGGACGGCACCACGTGGACGGTCACCGAGGCCGGGAACGGCACGTACACCATCGGCGTACCGGGCACCTCGCAGTACCTGACGGGTACGTCCTCCGACGCCTCCCTCGTACAGCTCGGATCCAGCGGCTCCTACGCCCGCTGGCACCTCACCCCGGTCTCCTACGCGACGTCGGCCATGCCCTCCGCCGACACCCGCACCCTCGACCAGGTCTCCTTCCTCACCTCGCACAACGCCTACGCGAACGGCGCCGACGGCGACTTCGCCTCGTTCCCCGTCAGCCTCTTCCCCAACCAGGCGCGCGGCGTGAGCCAACAACTCACCGACGGGGTCCGGGGGTTCATGCTGGACGCCTACACCGTGTCGGGGCGGGCGATGCTCTGCCACAACAGCTGTGACGGGGTGAGCAGTCCGGTCCCGCTGGCCACCGACCTCCAGCGGATGGTCACTTTCCTCAAGGCCAACCCGGGCCAGTTCGTCACTGTCTTCCTGGAGGACTACACCTCCTCCGACGTGCTCAAGTCGTCGCTGGCCGACGTGAGCGGCCTGTCCGACGTGCTGTACCGCCCGGACCAGGAGGGGGTGGCGACGAGCGGCTGGCCGAGGATGGCGGACCTCGCGGCCCGGGGCAAGCAGCTGCTGATCTTCAGCGACCGCACCCGCGCGAGCGACACCTCCGCCGGGTACGTCACCCGTGACACCTTCGGCGTGATGTACCAGCGCGAGTGGACCGTCGAGAACTACTGGTCCATGGGCGGCGGGCTCGGCGGCTCCGACTGGTCCTGCTACAGCCGCTGGGGCACGGCCAGACCGCTCACCACGGAGTCGTCCGCCTTCCGTCCTCTGTTCGTGATGAACCACTTCCGCGACTACACGATCAGCGGCACGGCGGAGACGGACAACGCCAAACTGGGCAACCGGGCGCAGAACTTCTGCACCCCGGCCGCGCGCAAGAAGCCCAACTACCTCGCCGTGGACCGCTACGAGCTGGGTTCACCGTCACCGCTCACGACCGTCGGGAACCTCAACACGTACGTCCTCACGCCCGGCCAGTAGCCGCCGGGTCAGCCGCGCGCCCACCCTGCGGGGCGCCGAGCGCATGTCCCGCAGGACGGGCAGATGGCTCCGGGAGAGCTTCGCGCGCTCGCCGCCGCCCGCGATCAGGGCGTTGACCGACGCCATCGGGTCGGCGCCGGCCGTCCGCGCCACCAGCGCCCCGACCACCAGCGGCAGCAGCACCACCGCGAGGGCCGAACCGGTGGCGGTGGCCGTTGCGGTGACCTGGCGGAGGGGGCGTGGGCGCGAGGTGTGCGTGTCCATGACGACAGTGCATCACCGGGCCGGGGCGCCGGGCATCCGACCACATACTCAGTCGCCCCGTCCGAGATACTCAGGGCGCCCGGTACCGCCTGTCGCCGGGACGCGGCGGCATGAAACACCGATGGAGGGCCGCGCGGGTGCGCGACGGCCCTCCATCGGTCCACCGGTTCACCGGGTCAGAACTTCTTGAGTCTGTACGCCTTGTTCACGGTCGGTTCGAAGGTCGACGCCCGGTCGGCGCCCTTGACCCTGAGGCTGACATATCCGTGCCCGTTGCGGTCGATGTGCTCGGCGGGCAGCGTGGCGAGCGCCGGATGCGCTGTCAGCGCCCGGTTCTCGCTCACCGGCACCCGCCGCCAGGTCGCACCGCCGCCGAAGGACGCCTCGACGGTCAGCGCACGCACCGTGCCCCGCGCCTGGTCCCCCGTCCGCCGGATCGTGAACGGCACGGCCACCGTACGGCCGTCCGCCGTCCGCCGCCCGCGACCACCGGTCGACCGGCGGCGCGAAGCTCACCCCGGTCAGGGGCAACGCGGCCGTCCGTCCGTCGGCGACCCGCCCCGAGTTCATCCCGCCGGAGGGAACGTCCACACCCCCTCGACCTCGGTGCTCACGTTGTTCCACCGGGAGCGGTCGGCGTGGGCTCTGAGCGTGTACGCGCCGGTGTCCGCCGGCACGTCCCAGGCGGCGAGCGCGGTGTCGCGCGGGAACTCCTCGGCACCGTCCCGGCTCTTGGCGAGCTGCCGGCCGTCGCGGCTGAGGGTGTAGGTGCAGTCGGCGTAGAGGTCGTCGTAGGTGAACAGGTGCCGCGGGTCCGAGTCGCCGTCCAGCGGCAGGTCCACGGTGACGGTGTCGCCGGTCCGGGTGAGCTGCCGGCCGTCGGCCGCGAGCGCGGGAGTGCCCGCCGGACGGTTCCAGTGCTCGGTGCGGGGACCCGGCCGGAAGACCTGGGGCTCGGTGAACAGCGCACGGTGTTCGAGCGGGTCGAGGCCGTCCGCGTTCTGCCGGCTCCACCGCAGTTCCTGCGCCCAGGCGACGCCCTTCGACGCGGTGAAGAACTCGGTTCGGGTGCCCGGCGAGGGAACGTTGACGCGGCGTCCGCCGGCCGGGACGCCCCGCACGGTCGCGATGGCGGACTTCGCCTTCAGCGGGAAGGGCCGGTCGAAGGCCCCGGACTGCTCGGCCGCGGTGCAACGCGCCTCCGTACGCGCGAGCCCGGCGTCCCGGACCCGTCCGGTGAGGTCGGCGGGGACACGGCCCTCACGGAAGGCGGTGAGGTGGTACACCGGCCCGGTGGCCGTGGGGCAGGAGTAGACGCCGTCGTCGGGGGCGCCGTCGGGCACCTTGTCGTACACATAGCCCTCGGCGAGGTCCTCACGGAAGTACGCCGTGTACCGGGCGTCCCCGGCGCGGGTGGTGGACGGCGCCACCCAGTGGTCCGGCGCCCGGTGCCGGAGCTCCTTTCCAGAAGGGTCAACTCCCTCTGGCCGCACGGGAATCAGGCCACTGGGCGCACGCATCTTGACTCGTGATTGACAAGAGTGGCATGTTCCCCTGGGAGCGCTCCCATCTCACCAGGGAAGGGAACAACATGCGCAGCACCCGCCACTCCTCCTCACGGATCCCTCCGCTGCTCGGCCTCCTCCTGGCCGCGCTGCTCCTCCCCGTCACGATGGCCCTCGCGCCGCCGGCCACCGCGGCCACGGCGCGGGAGACGGCCGCGGACCCGGTGCGCGTCATGCCGCTGGGCGACTCCATCACCGGCTCGCCCGGCTGCTGGAGGGCCGTTCTGTGGAACCGCTTGCAGAACGCCGGCTACACGGACGTCGACTTCGTCGGCACGCTGGGCCCCCAGGGCTGCGGACAGCCGCACGACGGCGACAACGAGGGCCACGGCGGTGAACTCGTCACCAACGTGGCCGACCAGAACCTGCTGCCGGGACGACTCGCCGCGACCCTTCCGGACATCGTTGTCATGCACTTCGGCACGAACGATGTCTGGAGCAGCATCTCCCCCGACCGCATCCTCGCCGCCTACACCAAGCTCGTCGGGCAGATGCGGGCCTCCAACCCCGACATGAAGATCCTGGTCGCGCAGATCATCCCCATGAATCCCGGCAGTTGCACGGGCTGCGCGCAGCGCGTCGTCGACTTCAACGCGCGGATCCCGGCCTGGGCACAGGCGACGACCACCAGCCGTTCGCCGGTGACCGTGGTCGACCAGTGGACGGGCTTCGACACGGCCGCCGACACCTATGACGGAGTGCACCCGAACGCCGCCGGTGACGACAAGATCGCCGCTCGCTGGTATCCGGCGCTGAGCGCGCTGCTGGAGCCGGGAGACCCGGGCGATCCCGGTGACCCGGGCAACGGTTCGTGCGCGGCGGCCTTCCGCGCCACCAACGTCTGGCAGGGCGGCTACCAGGGCGAGGTGACGGTGACCAACACGTCCGCCTCCGCCGTCCCGGGCTGGACCGCGGCCGTCCGACTGGCCGGCGGGGCCCGGCTGACCCAGGTCTGGAACGGAACGCTGGGCTCGGCCGCCGACGGGACGGCCACCGTCTCCGACGCCGGCTGGAACGGCACGCTCGCTCCGGGCGCCCGCGCCACGTTCGGCTTCATCGCCGAGACCCCGTCGACGACCGGGACGCCGTCGGCGACCGTCACCTGCACGGTGCGGACCGCCGCCGCTCCGTGACGGCCGTGCCCGTCGGACGCCCCTCCGCACGACACGCCCGGCCCCGCACCGCTCTCCCCCCACCCCGTCTGGAGCCGCGATGAGATCCCGTACGCCGACCGTCCGCCGTGCGGCCACGGTCGCCGCAGCCCTCCTCGGGCTGCTCCTGCCCCTGTTGATGATGTCCGGCTCACCCGCGCAGGCCGCCCCCGCCGGCTTCCGCGTCGAGAACGGCCGCCTGCTGGAGCGCTCCGGCAACGACTTCGTGATGCGGGGCGTGAACCACGCCCACACCTGGTATCCGAACCAGATCGGCGCACTGGCCCACATCAAGGCCAAGGGCGCCAACACGGTCCGCGTGGTGCTCGCCAGCGGTGACCGCTGGACCCGGAACGACACCGCCGACGTGGCGAACGTCGTGGCGCAGTGCAAGCGCAACCGGCTCATCTGTGTCCTGGAGGTGCACGACACCACTGGCTACGGCGAACAGAGCGGGGCCGTCACGCTGTCGCGGGCCGCCGACTACTGGATCGGTGTGCAGAGCGCGCTCACCGGCCAGGAGGACCACGTCATCGTCAACATCGGCAACGAGCCGTACGGCAACAACAACTACGCGGGCTGGACCGCCGACACCAAGGCGGCCATCCAGAAGCTGCGTGCCGCCGGATTCCGTCACACCCTCATGGTCGACGCCCCCAACTGGGGCCAGGACTGGGCGTTCACGATGCGCGACAACGCGGCGTCGGTCTTCGCCGCCGACCCGGACGCCAACACGGTCTTCTCCATCCACATGTACGGCGTCTTCGACACGGCGGCCGAGGTGAGCGACTACCTCAACCGGTTCGTCGCCGCGAAACTCCCCCTCGTGATCGGCGAGTTCGGGCACGACCACTCCGACGGCAACCCCGACGAGGACGCGATCCTCGCCACCGCCCAGCGCCTCGGCCTCGGTTACCTCGGCTGGTCCTGGAGCGGCAACGGCGGCGGCGTCGAGTACCTGGACATGGTCACGGGCTTCGACCCGAACCAGCTGACCGACTGGGGGCAGCGCCTCTTCAACGGCGCCAACGGCATCGCCGCCACCTCGAAGGAGGCCGCGATCTACTCCGCCTCCGGCGGGGACACCACTGCCCCGACCGCGCCCGGCACCCCGGCCGCCTCCGGGGTGACCTCGTCGTCGGCGACGCTGACCTGGGCCGCCGCCACCGACGCGACCGGCGTCACCGGCTACGACGTGGTCCGTGTCAACGGCACGTCCGAGTCCGCCGCGACGACCACCACGGGCACCTCCGCCACACTCACGGGCCTGGCTCCCGCGACGTCGTACACCTTCGCCGTCTACGCCCGTGACGCGGCCGGCAACCGCTCGCCGCGCTCGGGAACGGTGACCCTCACGACGTCCTCCGGCGGTTCCACCGCGGCCTGCGCCGTCGGCTACCGGGTGACGGGCGAGTGGTCCGGCGGCTTCCAGGGCGAGCTCGTCCTCCGCAACACCGGCACCTCGGCGATCAACGGCTGGACCCTGCGCTGGTCCTTCGCCGGCGGTCAGCGCGTCTCCAACCTCTGGGGCGGTACGGCGACCCAGTCCGGCGCGGACGTGACCGTCACCGCGGCCACCTACACCGCGAACATCCCCGCGTCGGGTTCGGTGACCCTCGGCTTCACCGCGACCCGTGGCTCCACCAACCCGGCACCGACCGCGTTCACGCTCAACGGGGCTGCCTGCACGTCGAGTTGACATGCAGGCGGCATGGAGTGCGCCGGCGTACCGCGCCTCAGCCAGGTGGCGCGCCGGGGCCCGCCCCGCCCTTGAGCCGCTCCAGGTCCGAGGGCCGGACCTGGATGGCCAGCACGGCGATCAGGGCCGCGATCACGGTGAAGATGGCGGCCATGACGAAGGCGGCCGAGACACCCGCGGTGAGCACCTCGTCGGACCAGGGCGGCGGCAACTGCCCGGTCCGCTGGAACTCCAGTCGCTCGGCGGGGGTCGCCTGGGAGAGGAAGTCCGGGACCTGCTTCTCGGCCTCGTTGGTGCTGGCCGTGCCGAACATCGTCACGAGGATGGAGAGACCGAGGGAACCGCCGACCTGCTGGGTGGCGTTGAGGAGCCCGGAGGCGGCGCCGGTCTCCGCGGGGGTGACATTGGAGAGCGCCATCAGGGTCAGCGCCACGAACTCCATGCCCATGCCCAGGCTGAAGACGAGCATCGGCCCGAGCACGCTGCCGGCGTAGGTGGAGTGGACGTCGGTCAGGGTCAGCCAGCCCAGGCCGGCCGCCGCGAGGATCGCGCCCACCACCATGAACGGCTTGGGCCCGTACACGGGCAGGAACCGTGAGGTCAGTCCGGCGCCGACCGCGATGACCGCGCTGACCGGCAGGAACGCGAAGCCCGTGGCCAGCGGGCTGAAGCCGAGGACGTTCTGGGTGAAGAGCGTCAGGAAGAAGAACATGCCGAAGATCGCGGCGGCCAGGCACAGCATGATCCCGTAGGTGCCGGCACGGTTGCGGTCGGCGAACATGTGCAGCGGGGTGATCGGCTGCCGGGACCGCCGCTC
This sequence comes from Streptomyces sp. NPDC034049, assembly GCF_055575575.1. NCBI lineage: Bacteria > Bacillati > Actinomycetota > Actinomycetes > Kitasatosporales > Streptomycetaceae > Streptomyces > Streptomyces sp. NPDC034049. The sequence continues at coordinate 57,867 of NZ_JBVISJ010000024.1, read as the reverse complement.
CACCAGCACGAACACCACGAGCAGCACGACGGCTCCGGCGAACGACGCCAGCGTCAGCCCGTCCCGCCAGCCCTCCTGCGCGGCCCGGATGAAGCCGTACACCAGGAGCACCATGCCCAGGGTGGAGGTCAGGGCGCCGGTGATGTCGAAGTGACCGGGGTGGCGTTCGGACTCCTTGATCCAGCGGGGCGTGGCCAGCGCGATCAGCAGTCCGATCGGCACGTTGACGAACAGCACCCACCGCCAGTTCAGCCACTCCACGAGGATGCCTCCCGCGAGCAGCCCGATCGCGCCGCCGCCCGCCGAGACGGCCGCGAACACCCCGAACGCCCGGTTGCGTTCGGGTCCTTCACGGAACGTCGTGCTGATCAGTGCCAGCGAGGTCGGGGACGCGATGGCGCCGCCGACGCCCTGGAGGGCGCGGGCGGCGAGGAGTTGGGCCTCGTTCTGGGCGAGACCGCCGAGCAGGGAGGCCAGCACGAACAGCAGCACACCGAAGATGAACACCCGCCGCCGGCCGAGGATGTCGCCGGCCCGTCCACCCAGCAGCAACAGCCCGCCGAAGGTGAGTGTATAGGCGTTCACCACCCACGCCAGGCTCGTCGTGGAGAAGTCCAGCGACCGCTGGATGTCCGGCAGCGCGATGTTCACGATGGTGATGTCCAGCACCACCATCAACTGGCACGAGGCGATGACGAACAGCGCCATCGCGCTTCCGCCACCACCTGATTCCGGGGTGGTGGTCCGCGCTGGGGAGGTCGGCTGCGATTCGCTCATGACGTGTCGCAAAGGCAGGGTGACGTGTCACCGAGGCAGGGTGCGGCGGACGGTCGCGCCCACCGCCGCGTTCACTGTTCGACCGTACGCCGCCACCCGTGCCCGCACCACTTGGGCGGCGGCGCGAACGCCGGCCCGTCCGGGGTGTCGGAAGGCTGCGCGGGTGCACCCGATCGCGCACCCGATCGAAAAACGGGTGTGCAAGGGAGCGGGGTGGCGTTACGATCCCCGCGATGACTACTCCTTCCCTCAGCAGAATGGGGGTCCCGTCCGCGCAAGGTGAGTGCTGATGCTCACCGACGTCGCGAACGGGGATCCCCGGCTTTCCTTCTGGTTGCGCGTGCGCGAGTTCGCCGTGCCACCCTCCATGATCGAGACGGCGGCCGCCCGCCGTGCCGTCGGCGACTGGGCCGGTGCGTGTGCCGCCGCAGCCGTCGACATCGACTTCGACCTGCGTTCCCTGGCCGGCCGTCACGGCTCGGCGCTGGTGTCCCGAGTCCGGGCGGATCTACGGCACTTGGCGCCCGACCTGCTGCGGTGGCACATGCCGCGGATCGCCCCCGACGGCCTGCTGCGCCCGGGCCTGACCCTCACCCTGGCCACCTACGGGGCGGCGGGCGGTGCCGGGCCGGGGCCCGTGCATCTGGTGGCCCGCACTCCGCCGGCCTGGGCGGACGCCGGTCAGCGGATCGGGCTCGCCGTGTGGGAGGGTTCCCGGTCCGGGCCCGACGCCCGTGGTCATCCGCATCCACGGCCCAGCCGTCGTCACCGGTTCGATCTGCACCGCCATCTCTGGGATGCGCGCAGGGCCCCTGAACTGCGGGCCCGTGCCGGAGCGGACCGTCCGGCCGCCACCGGCGCACCACCGCCGCACCCACACGCGTACTCGCTCCCGCACCCGGGCGCGCACCCGACGCCGCCGACGGCTTCGGACGAGTTGTGGGCGTGGGCGGCGGAGCGCGGTGGTGACGTGGGGCGGTGGGCGGCGGAAGCGGAGATCGTGCTGCGTGCCGAAGGGCGGTCCACCGGCTCCGTCCTCGTACGATGCGGCGCCCGACGGCGGCTCCTGCTGGACCTGGGCCCGGACACCGTCAGGGGCCGGGGCCCGGCCGAGGACGTCCACCCGGACGCGGACGACGGCACCCGGCCGGCGGTGCCGCGGATCACGGCCGTGCACGGCGACGACGGTGCCCTCGGCGCGCTGCCGGTGCTGCCCGAGGCCGCGACCTGGGTGCTGCCGGACCTGGAGCTGATCCGGGCCGGGGTGATCGACGCCGGGCGGCTGCATCCGCTGGTCGCGTCGGCGCTCGTACCGGATCATGTGCCGTCGGCTCCGGCCGAGGCGCCGGACCGGGCGGGGCAGCCGCGGATCGTGGAGTGCCGGGGAGAGCGTCATCGGATCGGCCTGGTCGGCGGGGTGCTGGTGGCCCTCGACCACGACCCGGCCGAACTCCGGCGCGAGGAACTGCTGGTCGCGCTGACCGGTACCCCGCTCCCCTGTCTGCGGGCCATCGACGAGGCGCATCGCCGTCCGGACTGTCTGTCCGGTGTGCGCGAACGGCTGGACCACGGGGACGTGGACGGCGCGCTCGCGGTTGTCGAAGGGCTCCTCGGTCCCGAGGCGGTCCTGCGTGACGGCCCCCTGCGGGACGAGCTGGAGTCCGCCGCACAGCGGAGGATCGCCTACGGCCTCTACCGCGCCGGTCTCGCCGAGCCCCTGCCCGGCCGGGTCCGCTCCAACGTCGGCCGTCGCCCCTCCCGTCAGCGCCGTCCCCGGACGGCGACCTTCTTCTGACCGCGCACCTCGCGCGCGTCCGACTTCAGCCCACTACACCCCAAGGTGATCACACATGCCCACACGCGCTCCTTTCGCCATGCCCTCCGACACCGTCCCGCTCTCCCAACTCGACGTGGCTGCCGACCTGTTGAGCCTTCTGCGGACCACCACCACCGAACCGCGCCCCGACGTCCAGCTGGAGGCGCTGACCCTGGCCGTCGCCGCGGACCTGCCCGTCCTGCTGTGGGGTGAGCCGGGCATCGGCAAGACCGCCGCGCTGACACAGCTCGCGGCCTCCCTGGATCTCCCGCTGACGACCGTGATCGCCAGCGTGCACGAGCCGTCCGACTTCTCGGGCCTGCCGATCGTGGGGGACGATCCCGCCGAGCAGGGCGTCCCCATGGCACCGCCGGACTGGGCGGTGCGCCTGGTGCGGGCCGGCCGGGGGCTGCTGTTCCTGGACGAGCTGTCGACGGCGCCGCCCGCCGTCCAGGCCGCGCTGCTGCGGCTGGTGCTGGAGCGCCGGATCGGCACGCTCCAACTGCCGCCCGAGGTGCGGATCGTGGCCGCCGCCAACCCCAGGTCCTCGGCGGCCGACGGCTGGGAGCTGAGCCCGCCGCTGGCCAACCGGTTCGTCCATCTGCAGTGGACCCACGACCACGAGGTCGTCGTGCGGGGTCTCGGGGGAACCTGGCCGCGGGCCACCCTGCCGCGGCTGGCACCGGAACGGCTGGCGGAGGCGGTGGAGTTCGCCCGGCGCGCGGTGTGCACACTGCTGGCCGCGCGCCCCAAGCTGGTGCATCAGCTGCCGAACAGCGAGAGCCGGCGCGGCGGGCCCTGGCCGTCGCCGCGAAGCTGGGAGATGACGCTGCGTCTGATCGCCTTCGCGACCGCCTCCGGTGTCTCGCGCGACGTGCTGTCCCTCCTGGTCAGGGGCACGGTGGGCGACGGTCCCGGACTGGAGCTGCTGGCCGCCCTGGACCGGCTGGACCTGCCCGATCCCGAGGTGCTGCTCGCCGACCCCCAGGCGGAGGAACTGCCCCAGCGCGGGGATCTGCGCCAGGCGGTGCTCGACGGGGTGGTGGCGGCGGTGCGGTCGCGGCCGGACCGGGCGCGCTGGGACGCGGCTTGGGCGGTGCTGGTCCGGGCACTGGAGACGGGGGCGCCGGACCTGGTGGTCGTCCCCGCCACCACCCTGGCCTCGCTGCGCCGCGACGACTGGGACGTCCCGACGGAGATCGAGAACCTCGCCGGGGTCGTCCTGCTCTCCCGGCGTGCGGACGAGGCGGCGGCCCGTGTGAAGACGGCGACGAAGGTCCGCCGATGAGCACCGCCGGCCACGAGGGCACCCTCGACCTCGACAAGCTCTTCACCGCCCGGCTCCAGGCGGCGCGGGCCCGGCCGTATCTGGCGACGGCGCTGTTCGCGCTGCACACCGTCGAGTCCCGGCAGGTGCCCACCATGGGCGTGGACCGGTACTGGCGGTGCTACGTCTCGCCGAGCTTCGTGGACCGTACTCCGGTGGAGGAGCTGGCCTCGGTGTGGGTGCACGAGGTGTCGCATCTGCTGCGGGACCATCACGGGCGCAGCGACCGGGTCGCCAGGGAACGGGACCTGACCGGCCCCGGTGACCGGCTGCGGATGAACATCGCCGCCGACTGCGAGATCAACGACGACGCGTTCGGCGACGGACTGGTCACGCCCGCGGGGGCCGTGCTGCCGTCGTCCCTGAAGCTGCCCACGGGACAGCTGATGGAGGACTACCTGTGGGAGTTCCGGCTCGGTGCCCGCACCATGAAGTTGGCGTGGCTGGACTGCGGCAGCGGTGCCGACGGTCTGGAGCGGGAGTGGGAGCTGGGTCCGGACGGGGCGCACGCCCTGAGCGAGCAGGAGCGGGACGCGGTCCGGTTCCGGGTGGCCCAGGGCATCAAGGGCCGTCCGGGGTCCGCGCCCGAGGGCTGGCAGCGCTGGGCGGACGAGGCGTTCCATCCGCCGCAGCCGTGGCGGGCGCTGCTGGGTGCGGCGGTCCGGTCGGCGGCCTCCGCGCCGGGCGCCGGTGAGGACTACAGCTACGGCCGGCCCTCGCGGCGCTCCGCCGGTGTACCGGGCACGGTGCTGCCGAGCCTGCGGCGCCGCCCGCCCCATGTCTCCGTGATCATCGACACCTCGGGGTCGGTCAGCGACGCGGAGCTGGGCAGCGCGCTGCTGGAGGTCGCCGCGATCTCGCGGGCCGTGGGAGGGCGGCGCGACCTCGTCACCGTCGTGCCGTGCGACGCGGCGGCCCGGATCGCCCATCCGCTGTGCCGGGCGGAGGGCATCCCGCTCCTGGGCGGCGGCGGTACGAACCTGCGCGCCGGGTTCGCCAAGGCGCTCCGCAGCCACCCCAGGCCCGATGTCGTCGTGGTCCTCACCGACGGCCAGACCCCCTGGCCCGACTCCCGGCCCCCGTGCCGGACGGTGGTCGGCCTGTTCCCCCGGCACCACGAGCACACCACGTGGGACGAGGACGACCCCGACTACGTACCGGACTCACCGCCCGACTGGGCCCGCGTGGTCCACATCGGTTAGGCCGGAGACCCACCTCGGCGTCCGCTCCCGGCTTCCTTCACGATCCGCCACGATCCCCCCATGACAATGAAAACGATTATCGATAAGGTGCACATGTCAAGCCGGGCACCTCCTTGTCGAGGTGCCGTCGGGCTGCCCTGACGCCTGAACGCACCGCACGAAAAGGGGAGCTGTGGCTCATCTGTTGGTGGTCGAGAGCTGGGTCGGATCGATGAGCAGGCTGCTCCCACGGGCCATCCGGGAGGGCGGACACGAGTTCACGTTCCTCACCCGCGACCTGCACCACTATCTGCGCTCGGCCCCCGAGGGCACGTCCCATCCGCTGCTGGGCGCGCGGAACGTGGTCACGGCCGACACCAACGACCTCGACACCCTGCTGCCGGAGACCGAGCGCCTGCACGCGGTGTTCGGCTTCGACGGGGTGATCTCCTCCTGCGACTACTACCTGCCGACAGTGGCCCGCATCGCCGGGCACCTCGGACTCCCCGGGCCCGGCCCGCAGGCCGTCGCGGACGCCTGCCGCAAGGACGCCACCCGCCGGGTCCTCGCCGACGCAGGTGTGCCCGGACCCCGTTTCGCCCTCCACGAGGAGTGGGCCGACATCGCCCGCGCGGCACGGGAGATCGGCTACCCGCTGGTCGTCAAACCTGTCGACCTGTGTGCGGGCATGTATGTGCGGAGAGTGGACGACGAGGCCGAACTCGCCTCAGCGGTACGGGCGTTGGCGGACTTCCCGCTGAACGCCCGCGGACAGCGGAGGGTGCCCGCCGTCCTCCTCGAAGAGCTGCTGACCGGCCCCGAGGTGAGCGTCGAGACCGTGTCCCACGCGGGAGCGGCGCACGTCGTGGGCGTGACCGACAAGAGCGTCGGCGGGGCGCCCGCGTTCATCGAGACCGGGCACATGTTCCCCGCCGCGCTGACGGGCGCCGACACCGAGGCGGCCGAACAGACCGCGCTGGGCGCGCTCAAGGCGCTCGGGCTGACCGACGGCGTCGTCGCCCACACCGAGATCAAGCTGACCCCGGACGGCCCGCGGGTGGTCGAGGTCAACCCCCGGCCCGCCGGGAACCGCATCACCGAACTGGTCCGCCACGTCACCGGCATCGACCTCGCCGCGGCCGCCGTGGACGTCGCCCTCGGCCGCGCACCCGACCTGCGGCGGCGGGAGACCGGCCTGCGCAGCGCCGCCGTCGCCTTCCTGGTGCCGGAGACCTCGGGCACCCTCGTGTCCCTGGACGGCGGTGACCTCGCCGACGCCGAGAACGTGCTGGAGGTGCAGCTCGCCGAGCCGGGCCGGCAGGTCAGGTCGGCCGGCAGCAACAACGAGTACCTCGGCCACGTCATGGCCGGGGACCCCACCGGCCTCGGCGCCCGCGCTCATGTCGAGGCGCTGTCGGCCGAGTTGAGCGCCGGGCTGGTGATCCGGTGAGCACCGTCGCGCCGGTGACCGGGGCGGTCACCTACGACGAGCTGCTGGAGCGGGCCCGCGCCGGCCTGCTCGGCCCGGATCCCGCGACGCTGCGCATCGCGGTGGCGTTCGTGACCCGGCAGGCCGTGCGGCACGACGGGCGGGGCACCGGCTACCGCAACGAGGTGCTCAGTCTGCGTCTCGCCGGTGCGGTGGGGTCCTGCGCGGTCGAGCCCGGGGCCCTGCCGGACGCGGCGATCGACACGTGCGTCGGCGCCGATGTCGCCCGGCTCCTGGACCATCCGCTGCCGCCGGTGCGGGTCGCCGCGCTGGACGCCTATCTGATGCACGTCCGCCCGCACACCCCCGGGAACGGGGCACAGCCGTACCCCCTCCCGGCCGGTACGTCGCTGGAGAAGTCGCGGGCGCGGGCGCGGGCCGTCGTCGAACTGCTCGACCTGCCGCCGGACGCGACCGTGCTCGTCGTCGGCGTCGTCAACTCCCTTCTGGAGGCGCTGCGTTCGCGTGGACTGCGCTATGTGCCGTGCGATCTGAAGGGCGGGGTCACCGAGTGGGGCGAGGAGGTCGTCACCGACGCGCTGGGCGCGGCCGGGCGCTGTGACGCGCTGCTGGTCTCCGGGATGACACTGAGCAACGGCACGTTCGAGCCGTTGCGGCGCCACGCCCTGTCACACGGCAAGCAGCTGGTGATGTTCGCGCAGACGGGCAGCGCGGTGCTGCCCCGGTTCCTCGGGCACGGGGTGAGCGCGGTGTGCGCGGAGCCCTATCCGTTCTTCTGGCTGGACGCGGGCGCGGGCACGCTGCACCGCTACCGCCAGGACGAGCCCCGCTCCACGGCGACAGCCGGTGCGGCGTCCTGTCCGGTGTCAGGGGTGGGCCGGTGACCTCGTCGACCGTCCTGCGCACCGTCGCCCGACCGGAGCTGCTGTCCCTCGTCGGACGGACACCGCTCGCGCGCATCACCGCCGATCTGCCCGGTCCGCAGCCGGGGTTCTGGGCCAAGCTGGAAGGGCTCGCGGCCGGCGGGATGAAGGCACGGGCCGCCGTGTCCATGCTGATGGGCGCCCGGGAGCGTGGTGAACTGCGGCCCGGCGCACCGGTGGTGGAGTCGACGTCCGGCACCCTGGGCATCGGGCTCGCCTTCGCCGGACAGGCCCTCGGCCATCCGGTCGTGCTGGTCGGCGACAGCGAACTGGAGCCGTCCATGCGGCAGTTGCTGCGCTCGTACGGCGTACGGCTGGAGCTGGTGGACCGCCCGGCGGCACGGGGCGGCTGGCAGGCGGCACGCCTCGCCCGGCTGCGGGAACTGCTCACCGTACTGCCCGGGGCGTACTGGCCCGACCAGTACAACAACCCCGACAACACCGCCGGTTACGCCTCGCTCGCCGCCGAACTCGCCGTGCAGCTCGACCACTTGGACATCCTGGTGTGCAGTGTCGGCACCGGCGGCCACAGCGCGGGCATCATCGGCCCGCTGCGCCGGCACTGGCCCGCGCTGCGCCTCATCGGCGTCGACTCCACCGGCTCGACGATCTTCGGCCAGCCGGCCCGGCCCAGGCTGATGCGCGGCCTCGGCAGCAGCATCCATCCCCGCAACGTCGCCTACGACGCCTTCGACGAGGTGCACTGGGTCGGCCCGGCGGAGGCCGTCGACAGCTGTCGCCGTCTGGCCCGCGGCAGCTTCGTCAGCGGCGGCTGGAGCACCGGCGCGGTCGCGCTCGTCGCCGCCTGGGCGGCCCGCGTCCACCCGGGCGCCGTCGTCGCCACCGTCTTCCCGGACGGCCCGCACCGCTACCTCGGCAGCGTCTTCGACGACGACTTCGCCACCGCCCACGGCCTCGACCCGGCCTCCGCCGCCGCGCGGCCCGTCGAGATCCCCCATCCCCGCGCGGCCGAGGCCGTCGGCTGGGTGCGGTGCGGCAGGGTCGCCGACCCCCTCGACGTCCCCCCTTCGGAAGAGAGACTGTGAAGGCAAGCCGGCGCACCGTACGCCTCGAACTCACCGAGCCGTTGCGCATCTCCCGCTCCACCATGGCCGCACGGGACGCGGTGTGGCTCACCGTGCGGGACGACGACGGGGTCCAGGGCCACGGCGAGGCCGTCACCAGCGTCTACTACGGCCTCGACACCGACACGCTGGACCGGCTCCTCGCGGACGCCGCCGCCGGCCTGCGGCGGTACCCCGATCCGGAGAGCGCCCTGGAGGCCCTGCGGAGCGGCCGACCCGCCGGTGATCTGGACGTTCCCCCGGCCGTGACCGCCGCCGTCGACGCGGCGCTCCTCGATCTCGTCGGCAAGCGGGCCGGAGCCCCGGCGCACCGTCTGCTGGGCGCGCCGAGCGCGCCTGCGGCCGCGACCGCCCGGACCATCGGCATCAGCTCGCCGGCCCGGGCCGCGGCCGAGGCGCGCCGCCTCGCCGCGAGCGGTTTCCAGGTCGTCAAGGTCAAGGCCGGGGCCCCCGACCCCGAGAGCGACGTCGAACGGGTACGGGCCGTCCGCGAGGCCGCGCCCCGGGTCCGGCTCCTCCTCGACCCCAACGGCGCCTGGACGCCGGCCCAGGCGGACACGCTGCTGCCGCGCTTCGCCGAGCTGGGCGTGGAGGCCGTCGAGCAGCCGCTGGCCCCGGGCGACCCGGACGCGCTGGCCGCCCTCGCCGAACGCTCCCCGCTGCCGGTCGTCGCCGACGAGGACGCCGTGGGGCTGGAGGACGTCCGGCGGCTCGCGGGTCGGGTGCACGGGGTCAACGTCAAGCTCGCCAAGTGCGGCGGCGTCCACGCGGCGTTGCGGATCGCCGAGCTGATCGAGGGCAGCGGGACCGAGCTGATGCTCGGCTGCCTCACCGCCAGCAGCCTCGGCCTCGCCCCGGCCGTCCATCTCGCCGACCGCGCCCGCTGGGTGGACCTCGACGGGCACCTCCTGCTCGCCGACGACCCGTGGACCGGCATCGGCGGCACCGACGGCGTCGTACGCACGACGGACGCGCCCGGCCTCGGAGTTCGGCTCCGCGCGGCCCACGAGACGGGGGAGGCGCACCGTGCGGACGTGGCATGAGATACGCCGCTTCCCGTTCGCGGTCCGCCTGCTGCTGATCAACCAGCTCGGCGTCAACATCGGGTTCTACCTGCTGATCCCCTACCTCGCCACGCACCTCACCGAGAACCTGGGCATGTCGGCGGCCGTCGTCGGCGTCGTCCTGGGCATCCGCAACCTCAGTCAGCAGGGCCTGTTCATCATCGGCGGCTCCGCCTCGGACCGGCTCGGCGCGCGGGGCGTCATCATCGCCGGGTGCGCCCTGCGGACCGTCGGGTTCGGACTGTTCGCGCTCGGCGACGGACTGACGGTGCTGCTCGCCGCGTCGGTGCTCAGCGGGCTCGCCGGGGCGTTGTTCAACCCGGCGGTGCGGGCGTATCTGGCGCAGGAGGCCGGGGAGCGCAAGGCGGAGGCGTTCGCGCTGTTCAACGTGTTCGCGACGACCGGTGCGCTGATCGGGCCGCTGCTGGGCAGCGTCCTGCTGCTGGTGGACTTCCGTACGTCCGCGCTCACGGCCGCCGGGATCTTCGCCGTCCTCACTGTCGCCCAGGCCCTCGTCCTGCCGGCGCGGAAGGTCGCGCCGAGCGGCGGCGGTGTCCTCGGGGACTGGCGGGAGGTGCTCGGCAACCGGGCCTTCCTGGCCTTCGCGCTCGCCATGGTCGGCATGTTCACCCTGGAGAACCAGCTGTACCTGCTGCTGCCGGCCGGGGCCCGGGAGGCGACCGGCTGGGAGGGGGCCGCCGGTCTCGTCTTCCTGGTGGGCACCCTCGCCAACCTCGCGCTGCAGCTGCGCATCACCAAGGCGCTCAAGTCACGCGGTGACCGGGCCCGTTGGATCGGCGCCGGGCTCGCCGTGACCGGTCTGGCGTTCCTGCCGCCGGCCCTGGGGAGCGGGCTCGGTGCCTCCGGCTGGACCGCCGCCGTACCCGTGCTCCTCGGCGCGCTGCTCCTCTACCTGGGCCTCATGATCGCCTCGCCGTTCGTGATGGAGCTGATCCCCCGCTTCGGCCGGCCGGAGCTGACCGGCACGTACTTCGGGATCTTCTACGTGGTCTCCGGCGTCGCGGCCGCCGTCGGCAACACCGTCGTCGGGTGGGCCATGGACACCGGGGAGCGCGGCGGCCACGCGTGGCTGCCGTGGGTGTGCTGTGCCGTGTTCGGCCTGATGTCGGCGGCCGGTGTCGGCTGGCTGCGCCGGCTGGGCGCGCTGCCCGCGACCCCGGAAACCGCCGCCCCCGCCATGGCCGGCGAGAAGAGCAGCGCATGACGGACGCCAACCTCCTCACCGACAACCCGGAGCTGTACGAGGCCCGCTTCCCCGACCCCGATCGGCTGGCCGGGCGCTGGGCCGAGGACTGTCTGCGGCGCCACGGGGCCGGGCGGCGGGTCCTGGACCTGGGCTGCGGCACCGGGCGCGACGCCGCCCACCTGCACGCGGCCGGACGTACGGTGACCGGCGCCGACCTCTCGGAGGCGATGCTCGCGCACGCCCGCGCCCGGCATCCCGGTCCCGCCTACGTACGGGCCGATCTGCACGGCTTCGACCTGGGCCGGGCGGCCTTCGACGCGGTGGTCTGCCTTGACAGCTCCCCGCTGTACTGCCACACCAACGCCGAACTCGACGGCTTCCTCTCCTCCTGCCGTCGGGCGCTGGCACCCGGCGGACTGCTGGTCGCCGAGATGCGCAACGGCGCCTACTTCCTGGGCCGTACCGACCTGCTCGACACCCCGGCCGTGAACGCCTTCACCTGGCAGGGCACCGCCTACCGGTCCACCACCACCCTCACCGTGGACCGCACCGCCCAACTGCTGCGCCGTGTCCGCGTCTGGACCTCGGACGACGGGGCACCCCCCGTCGAACAGCGGTCCGCCTGGCGGCTGTTGCTCCCGCAGGAGCTGCGCCACTTCCTGACCGCGCACGGCTTCGAGGTGCTCGAACTGCACGACGGACCGGGCCCGCGCACCGAACCGCCGTGGCAGGAAGGCCGGTTGCCGGGAGACACGGCGGACGCGGACCGGCTGCACGTCGTCGCGCGCCTCGCCTCCCCCACCCACTGACCCTCCTCGCCCCCTCCCCGACTCACTGGCCCCTCCCCGACCCACTGATCCCTCCTCGCCCTCTCCTCCCTCTCGACACCCAAGGAACCCTCATGCACGACGAACGTTTCCCCGGTCTGCGCCGACGCGGCTTCCTCGCCGCCACGGGCGCCGCCACGCTCGGCGCTCTCGCCCTGACCGCGTGCGGCGCGGACGGCACCGACTCCGCACCGAGCGGCGACGACGGCGCCCCGAAGCGGGGCGGACGGCTGCGGGCCGCGTTCGCGGGCGGCGGCGCGAGCGAGACCCTCGATCCGCACCTGGCCAACCTGTTCGCCGACGTCGCCCGGGCCAAGGCCCTCTACGACAAGCTCGCCGACTACGGCGCCGATCTGTCCGCGCGCCCCCGCCTGGCGACCAAGTGGGAGTCGAACAAGACCCTGGACCGCTGGCAGGTCACGCTCCGCGAGGCCACCTTCCACGACGGCCGGCCGGTCACCGCGAAGGACGTCCTCTACAGCTACCGCAGGATCGCCGACCCCGAGAAGGCGTTCCGCGCGAAGGCGTCCCTGGAGCCCATCGACCTCGACGCGAGCCGGGCCACCGGCGAGCGGTCCATCGAGTTCGTGCTGAAGCGGCCGACCGCCGAATTCCCCAATGTGCTGGCCGCGTTCGGCGCGTACATCGTGCCGGAGAACGCCGGGAAGAACGCCGGCGACTTCGACAGGAAGCCGATCGGCTCCGGTCCCTTCCGCTTCGTCTCCTTCTCCCCCGGCCGCTCGGCCGTCTTCCGCCGCCACGACGCCTACTGGGAGGGGGCGCCGCACCTCGACGAACTGGAGTTCGTCGTCGCCAACGAGGAGTCGGCCCGGGTCAACGCGCTCCTCGGCGGCCAGGTCGAGTACGCCCACGAGCTCAACCCCACCACCGCCCGCGCCCACGAGGGCAAGGGGCAGATCGAGATCGTCCGGCTGCGGGGCAGCGCCATGCAGGCGTTCTGCATGAAGACCGACCGGCCGCCCTTCGACGACAAGCGGGTCCGCGAGGCGTTCTTCCTGGTCGCCGACCGGCAGGAACTCGTCGACGGCGCCCTGTCCGGCGCGGGCGTCGTCGGCAACGACCTGTTCGGCAAGGGCTACGAGTACTACGCCGCCGACCTCCCGCAGCGCGAGCAGGACCTCGACCGGGCCAGGGCCCTGCTGAAGCAGGCCGGCGCGGAGAAGCTGAAGGTCACCCTGGACACCTCGGCCGTGGCCGCCGGGTTCACCGAGGCCGCCAGCATCTTCAAGGACCAGGCCGCGAAGGCGGGCGTCACCGTCGACGTGCGGATGGGCAGCAAGGACTCGTACTGGAGCGACATCCTCGACTCCGGCACCCTGGCCTGCTACCGGTCCGGCGCCATGCCCATCGAGGCCCACATCTCGCAGCGGCTGCTCACCGACTCCACCACCAATGCCACCAAGTGGCAGCACAAGGACTTCGACGCCCTGTACCAGCAGGCCCAGTCGACACGGGACAAGACGGAGCGGGCCGCCGTCTACGAGCGGATGCAGCGCCGGCTCTACGCCGAGGGCGGCTTCCTGATCTGGGGGTTCGCCGACTGGATCCTCGGCACCGCCAAGACGGTGAAGGGAGTGGAGACCAAGGCCCCCGCCAACACCCTCGACTGGGCCCGCTTCGACAAGGTGTGGCTGGCGTGATTCCAGAGTCCGACGGCGCCTCGAAGGGGCGCGGGGAACCGCGCGAGCGGCCACGACGGCGCGGCACTCGCCCGACGCCCCGTCTCCCCTTCGTGGCCCGGCGCCTCCTGCTCGGCGCGGCCCAGACCGTGGCCGTCGTCCTGCTGGTCTTCGCGCTCACCGAGGCGCTGCCGGGCGACGCCGCGGTCGCGCTGGCCGGCGACCAGCCCGACCCGGCGCGCATCGCCGCCATCCGCGAGGCGATGCACCTCGACCGGCCGGTGCACGAACGGCTGGCCGACTGGGCGACGGGCCTGCTGCACGGCGACTTCGGCACCTCGCTGACCTCGGGCCGCCCGGTCACCCAGTACATCGCCGACGGCTTCGGGCCGACCCTGCTGCTGGCCGCGCTCACCGTGGCACTGCTCGTCCCGCTCGGCTTCGGCCTCGGCGTGCTGGCCGCCCGCCACGAGGGCGGGCCGGTCGACCGGCTGGTCAGCTCCCTGACGCTCGCCGTGTACGCGGTCCCCGAGTTCGCGCTCGGGGTGCTGCTGGTGACCGTGTTCGCGCTGCGACTGGGCTGGCTGCCGCCGACCGCCGTCGGCTACGGCACCGACCTCCTGGCCCACCCGGCCGCCCTCGTCCTGCCCGTCCTCGTCCTGCTGTCCCGGCCGGTCTGCTCCCTCGTCCGGCTGGTCCGGGCCGGCATGGTCGACGCCCTCGCCTCACCGTACGTCGCCCACGCCCGCCGGTACGGCGTGTCCGGCGCCCGCGTCCGCTACACCCACGCCCTCCCGAACGCCCTCGCCCCCGCCGCCCAGCAACTCGCTCGCACCATCGACTGGTTGCTGTGCGGCGTCATCGTCGTGGAGGCCCTCTTCGTGATTCCCGGACTCGGCACCGTCCTCCTCAACGCCGTCGCCGAACGCGACGTCCCCGTGGTCCAGGGCCTCGCCGTGGTCTTCGGCGTCCTGACCGTCGTGCTCAACCTGGGCGCGGACGTGGTCGCCCGACGGCTGGCGCCCCGGGCGGAGGTGGCGGCATGACGACGGCCACGGACACCGGCCCGCCCGGCACGGACACCGCCCCGCGCACCCTGTGGCGGCCCACCGGCCGTTTCGCGCTCGGCCTCGCGGTCGTCGCCGTCCCCCTCCTTCTCGCCCTGCTGGGACCGGTGTTCGCGGGGGAACCGACCGCACGGGCCGCGTCCTTCACCCTCGGCGACGGGCACTGGCTCGGCACGGACTTCGTGGGCCGGGACGTGTGGCAGCAGGTGCTCCACGGCGGCCGGCCGGTCGTGCTGACCGCGCTCGGCGCCGGAGCGCTGGCCTATCTCGTCGCCCTGCCGGTCGGTCTGGTCGCCGCGCTGACGCACCGGCGGTGGCTGGAGGAGTTGCTGATGCGTCCGCTGGACATCCTGATCGCCGTCCCGTCGCTGCTGCTGATCCTGCTGGTCGCGTCGGTGCTCACCACCGGAGCCGTCGGCCTCGCCCTGCTCGTCGCGCTGGTCAACGTGCCCGACGCGGCCCGCCTCGTGCGCGCCGCCGCCACGGAGGCCGCCGCCCGGCCGGTCGTCGAGGCGCTCCGACTCCAGGGCGAGAGCTGGTGGCGCACGGCCGTCGGCTACGTCGGCCGGACGATCCTGCGCACCCTCGGCGCCGACGCCGGCACCCGGCTGACCGGGGTGCTGTACCTGGTCGCCACGGCCGCCTTCCTAGGCGTCGGGGTGACCCCGGACGCGGCCGACTGGGCGGTGATGGTCGACCGCAACCGCACCGGCCTGTTCGTGCAGCCGTGGGCCGTGGTCGTGCCCGCCCTGCTGATCGTCGCGCTCACCACGGGCACGAACCTCCTCTTCGACGCGGCGCTGGAGAAGCCCGGTGGGCGACAGGCACGGAAGGAACGACGTTCGTGACGCGGTACGACGACGGGAGCGGCACGGCCGCCCCGGCACCCCTGGCCGAACTCACGGACCTCCGGGTCGAGGTGGGCGGGCGGGCGATCGTGGACGGGGTGAGTCTGCGGGTGCTGCCCGGCAGGGTCACCGCGCTGGTGGGTGCATCGGGCAGCGGGAAGACGACCACCGGGCTGGCGCTGCTCGGCGAGTTCCCGGCGGGCGCGCGCGTCACCGGCGAGGTCCGGCGAGCCGCCGAACGGCTCGGCGGGGCCGGGGGCCTCGTCGGGTACGTGCCCCAGCATCCGGCCTCCGTCCTGAACCCCGCCCGCCGGATCAGCGCACTCCTGACGGACATCGCCCGCCCACGGGTACGTCATCTGTCTCTCGGCCGGCGCCGGGCCGCCGCGCGGGCACAGGTGCTCCGAGCACTGGCCGACGCCCGGCTCCCGGACGCCGAGACCCTGTTGCGCCGCCACCCGCACCAGCTCTCCGGCGGCCAGCAGCAACGTGTCGTCCTCGCCCAGGCCCTCCTGCTCGGCGCCGAGGTCGTCGTCGCCGACGAGCCCACCACCGGCCAGGACGCGCTGACCAAGGGCCTCGTCGTCGAGCAGCTGGCGACGATCGCGGCGCGCGGCATCGCGGTCGTCCTGCTCAGTCATGACCTCGACGTCGTCCGCGCGCTCGCCGACGAGGTCCATGTCATGCGCGCGGGACGGGTCGTGGAGTCGGGCCCGACCGAGCACGTGTGGTCGGCGCCCCGGCACCCCTGGACCCGCCGACTCCTGGACGCACACGCCTCGTTCACCGACCTGGGCGCGGCGGCCGGGCAGGTGGACAGCGAGAGGGACACGGGGGCAGCGACGACAACGGCCCCTGCGACGACCATGCCGACGGCCTCGATGACCTCGACGGCACCGACGGCCTCCGCCGGTCGAGACGGCACGGTGACCGCGTACGACGCCCGGCCGGTGCTGCGCGTACGTGACCTCGTCGCCCACCACCGCGACGGCGCACGCGGCGCACCGGTGACCGTGCGTGCCCCCGAACTGGACCTGCACGCCGGGCGGTTGCTGGCCGTCGTCGGCCGCTCGGGCAGCGGCAAGACCACGCTGGCCCGCTGTCTCGCGGGGCTCCACCGCGACCACGACGGCGAGGTCCTCCTCGACGGCACGCCACTGCCCCGCAGCCTGCGCGCCCGCACCCGGGGGCAGTTGGCGGCCGTACAGTACGTCTTCCAGGACGCCCGCGCCGCGTTCGACGAACACCGCACGGTCCTGCGGCAGGTCGCCCGCACGGCGGTCCGGCTGCGCGGAGTCGACGCCGGGACCGCCGAGACCGAGGCGCTGGCGACGCTGAGCCGCCTGGGCCTCCTCCCGGAACTGGCCCACCGCCACCCCGGCCGGCTGTCGGGCGGCGAACTCCAGCGCGCCGCCCTGGCCCGCGCGCTCCTCGCCCACCCCCGTGTGCTGATCTGCGACGAGATCACCTCCGGCCTGGACACGGTCAGCCGGCGCGGCATCCTCGACGTCCTCACGGGCCTGCTCGGCACCGGCGCGGACACCGGAACGGCTCCCGCCGCACCGGCGCTGGTCCTGATCACCCACGACCTGGACACCGCCTCCGTCGCCGATCGCATCGCCGTCATGGACGCGGGGGAGATCGTCGAACAAGGCCCCGCCCGACGGATCCTCACCGCACCACGGCACCCCTTCACGGCCTCGCTCGTCGCCACGGTCTCCCGGCCGCCCGTCCCCCAAGGGTGAGGTTCGACCACGACGGACCGTACGAGCCCGCGCACCCCGTATAAAGGGACGGGTCCCGCCAAAGGGGATCAACAGAGCGTGGGGGCGTACGAGTTGAAGAGCTGGCGTATGGGCACGGGCAGGGGCCGGATCGGCGTCGCGGTGGCGGCGTCCCTGGCATGGGCGCTCACCGGCTGCGGCGGGAACGGCGTGCAGGACGACGGCTCCGGCGGCAGCGGCAGGCCACCGTCGGAGGCCCGACAGCAGCCGACGACGACCCCAACCACCGCGACGGCCGCCGAGCCCGAAGCCGACGACGGCGACGACGCCCCCGCCGAGAAGGGCGACCACGACGGCGGCAGAGGCGCGGCCGACGCCACCGGCACCGGCACCGGCACGGGGGCATGCTTCGACGGCCGGTGTGAACTCACCGTGTCCGGGCCCCTGTCCATCGATGTGGACAGCCGTTTCGGCGTCGGCGATCTCCGCGTCACGGAGGTCACCGCCGACACCGTCGTGCTCCAGTCCTCGGGAGCCGGTACGCACCTCAGCTCCTCGATCGGCGAAGGTGGCACCGGCGGTCTCAACGGCCTCGGTTTCCGCGTGAAGTCCCTCAAGGGCGGCACGGCGGTGCTGGAGTTCTTCCCCCGCGCCTGATCGGTCGGGCGCGGACGAACAGCGGAGGCGCCCATGCCCTGCCCAGGGCATGGGGGCCTCGGCCTCATGTGGTGTCAGACGATCTCGACGAGCAGGTCGCCGCCCTCCACCTGCTGGATCTTGTTGATGGCGAGGCGGGAGACCCGGCCGGCCTTCGGGACGGTGATGGTGGCCTCCATCTTCATGGCCTCGATGGTGGCGACCGTGGCACCGGCCGCGACCTCGTCGCCCTCGGCGACCGCGAGGGTGACCACCCCGGCGAACGGGGCGGCGACGTGCCCGGGGTTGGAGCGGTCGGCCTTCTCGGTGACGGGGAGGTCGGAGGAGGCGGCCTTGTCGCGGATCTGGATCGGCCGCAACTGGCCGTTCAGGGTCGACATCACCGTGCGCATCCCGCGTTCGTCGGCCTCGCCGACGGCCTCCAGACCGATGAGGAGCCGCACCCCGGGCTCCAGGTCGACGGCGTACTCCTTGCCGGGGCCGAGACCGTAGAAGAAGTCCTTGCTGTCGAGGACGCTGGTGTCGCCGTAGGTCTGGCGGTGGGTCTCGAACTCGCGGGTCGGGCCGGGGAACAGCAGCCGGTTGAGGGTGGCGCGGCGGTCCTTCTCCAGCCCGGCGCGGTCCTCGGCGCCGAGGTCCTGGACGGGCTTGGCGTCGGCGCGGCCCTGGAGAGCCTTGCTGCGGAACGGCTCGGGCCAGCCGCCGGGCGGGGTGCCCAGCTCGCCGCGGAGGAAGCCGATGACGGAGTCGGGAATGTCGAACCGGTCCGGGGTGGCCTCGAAGTCGGCGGGGGTCACTCCGGCGCCGACGAGGTGCAGGGCGAGGTCACCGACCACCTTGGAGGAGGGGGTGACCTTCACCAGGTGGCCGAGAATGCGGTCGGCGGCGGTGTACATCGCCTCGATGTCCTCGAAGCGGTCGCCGAGGCCGAGCGCGACGGCCTGGGTGCGCAGGTTGGAGAGCTGGCCGCCGGGGATCTCGTGGTCGTAGACGCGGCCGGTCGGGGAGGCGAGGCCCGCCTCGAAGGGGGCGTAGATACGGCGGACGCTCTCCCAGTACGGCTCCAGGTCGCCGACGGCCGTGAGGTCGAGGCCGGTGGGGCGGTCGGAGTAGTCGGTGGCGGCGACGATCGCCGACAGCGACGGCTGGGAGGTGGTGCCCGCCATCGAGGCCACGGCCCCGTCGACCGCGTCGGCGCCGGCCTGGATCGCGGCGAGGTAGGTGGCGAGCTGGCCGCCCGCGGTGTCGTGGGTGTGGATGTGCACCGGCAGGTCGAACTCGCGGCGCAGGGCGGTCACGAGCTTGGTGGCGGCCGGGGCGCGCAGCAGGCCCGCCATGTCCTTGACGGCGAGGACGTGGGCGCCCGCCTCGACGATCTGCTCGGCGAGCCGGAGGTAGTAGTCGAGGGTGTAGAGCTGCTCGGCGGGGTTGGAGAGGTCCGAGGTGTAGCAGAGGGCGACCTCGGCGACGGCCGTTCCGGTGGCGCGTACGGCGTCGATGGCGGGCCGCATCTGGCCGACGTCGTTGAGCGCGTCGAAGATCCGGAAGATGTCGATGCCGGTCTCGGTGGCCTCCTGGACGAAGGCGTCGGTCACCTCGGTCGGGTACGGCGTGTAGCCGACGGTGTTGCGGCCGCGCAGCAGCATCTGGAGGCAGATGTTGGGGGCGGCGGCCCGGAAGGCGGCCAGCCGCTCCCAGGGGTCCTCGGCGAGGAAGCGGAGGGCGACGTCGTAGGTGGCGCCGCCCCAGCACTCCAGGGAGAGCAGCTGCGGCAGGGTCCGGGCCACGACGGGGGCGACGGCGAGCATGTCCTTCGTGCGGACCCGGGTGGCGAGCAGCGACTGGTGGGCGTCGCGGAAGGTGGTGTCGGTGACGCCGATGGTCGGCGACTCGCGCAGCCAGCGGGCGAAGCCCTCGGGGCCGAGTTCGACGAGCTTCTGCTTGGAGCCGGCCGGGGGTTCGGCGGCGGTGGGCCTCGGGAGCTTGGTGGCGGGGTCGATCAGGTCGGGGCGCGGGCCGTTCGGCTTGTTGACCGTCACGTCGGCCAGATAGGTGAGCAGCTTGGTGCCCCGGTCGGCGGAGTGCCGGGAGGTCAGCAGGTGCGGGCGCTGCTCGATGAACGAGGTGGTGACCTGACCGGCCTGGAAGTCCGGGTCGTCGAGGACGGCCTGGAGGAACGGGATGTTCGTGGCGACGCCCCGGATGCGGAACTCGGCGACCGCGCGGCGGGCCCGGTTGACGGCGGTGGTGAAGTCCCGGCCCCGGCAGGTCAGTTTGACCAGCATGGAGTCGAAGTGGGCGCTGATCTCCGTACCGGCGTGGGTGGTGCCGCCGTCGAGGCGGATGCCGGAGCCGCCGGGCGAACGGTAGGCGCTGATGCGTCCGGTGTCCGGGCGGAAGCCGTTGGCGGGGTCCTCGGTGGTGATGCGGCACTGGAGGGCCGCGCCCCGCAGGGTGACGGTCTCCTGGGAGAGCCCGAGGTCGGCGAGGGTGGCCCCGGCGGCGATGCGGAGCTGGGACTGCACGAGGTCGACGTCGGTGACCTCTTCGGTGACCGTGTGTTCGACCTGGATGCGGGGGTTCATCTCGATGAAGACGTGGTTGCCGTCGCGGTCGAGGAGGAACTCGACGGTGCCCGCGTTGCGGTAGCCGATCTCGCGGGCGAAGCGGACGGCGTCGGCGCAGATCCGCTCGCGCAGGGCGGGGTCGAGGTTCGGGGCCGGGGCCAGCTCGATGACCTTCTGGTGGCGGCGCTGCACCGAACAGTCGCGTTCGAAGAGGTGGATGACGTTGCCGTGGCCGTCGGCGAGGATCTGCACCTCGATGTGACGGGGCTCGACGACGGCCTTCTCGAGGAAGACGGTCGGGTCGCCGAAGGCGGAGGCCGCCTCGCGGGACGCCGCCTCGATGGACTCGCGCAGGGTCGCCGGGTCCTCGACGCGGCGCATGCCGCGACCGCCACCGCCCGCTACGGCCTTGACGAAGACGGGGAAGCCGACCTCCTCGGCGGCGCGGACGAGTTCGTCGACGTCGGTGGAGGGCTCGGACGAGCCGAGGACCGGTACGCCGGCGGCGCGGGCGGCGGCCACCGCGCGCGCCTTGTTGCCGGTCAGCTCCAGGATGTGGGCGCTGGGGCCGACGAAGGTGATGCCGGCCTCCTCGCACGCACGGGCCAGCTCGGGGTTCTCGGAGAGGAAGCCGTAGCCCGGGTAGACGGCGTCGGCGCCGGCCAGCCGGGCGGCGCGCATGATCTCCTCGACGGAGAGGTACGCCCGCACGGGGTGACCCGGTTCGCCGATCTCGTAGGCCTCGTCGGCCTTGAGCCGGTGCAGCGAGTTGCGGTCCTCGTGGGGGAAGACGGCGACCGTCCGCGCGCCCACTTCGTAGCCCGCGCGGAACGCGCGGATGGCGATCTCGCCACGGTTGGCGACCAGTACCTTGCGGAGCATCCCTGATCCCTTCGAGCTGCCATGAGGACACCATGGTTCCGGCAATGATGCCGTCACACCACAGCAATCGTGTCACTCAGTGCCATGTGAGCCCAGTCACTTCCTGAGCCCAGACTGTACGACTGCCGGACATTCCACCCAGTCGGCGCGCCCGGGGACGATCGCGCCATCGCAGCCTTGCACCTCGCGTGACCCTCAGTGCCACACGAGTCGCCTCCTTGCGCCGTTTTCCCGTCAACTCCCCACCGCGAACCGGCTGCCCGTCTTCTCGCCGTCATCGGTCCGCGCCGCCGCGACACAGCGGAAGACGCGGATCCCCTCGGCCCACTCGTGACCTCGCTCTCCTCCTACGGGGCCGACGACACCTGGGCGTTGCTGCGCCACGAGTACGAGACGGCCTCCGGCAAGCAGATGGCCGCCGCGATCCTCTATGTCGCGGCCACCTCGCCCGATCCGGCCCGGCAGTACGTCGCGAAGGTGTGGAGCAATGGCACCACGGTCGGCTACGCATCCGTCCGCTCCGGCGAGGGAACCGCCTACAGGCCTTCGACGTGACCTCCACACTGCGGGCGGACGGGAAGCCCAACGCGCTCGCCGCGCTGTGCTGGACCACCTCGCAGCAGAAGTTCCTGGCCCAGCTCGAGATCACGTACACCGACGGCAGCCGGTCGACCATCGCCTCCGGGTATCACTGGAGGGCGCGCCGCCAGGCCGGGCTGCTGCCCGCGAAGGGCAGTGCGGGCAGCAGCTACTTCACCGTTCCGCAGGAGTACTGGGACCTGCGCCGCGAGCCGGTGGGCTGGACGCGGCCCGGCTTCGACGACGGCGACTGGCTGACACCCGCCGTCCGTACGGCGATCGACGGTCTCGTGCCCGCGCTGATCGAGGCAGTACGGACGCACGGCGTCACCCCCGCCTCCGTCACCCAGGTCGCCGACGGGCGCTGGCTGGTCGGCCTCGGCCGGGGGATCGTCGGCGGGCCGGCCCTGGAGGTCACCGGTGAGGCGGGCGACACGGTCGAGGTGCGGCTCGGCGAGGAGCTGAACAGGGACGGCACCGTGCGGTACCAGCTGCGCGCCACCAACACCTACCACGAGGTGTGGACCTGCGCGACGGCGAGCAGCGCTTCGAGCACTCGGGTTACCGCGGCTTCCGCTGGGCCGAACTGCGCACCACGCTCGACCTGTCGAAGGCCGTCGTCACCGGCCGCGCCTGGAAGCTCGACCGGGACGACTCGCACGCCTCGTTCCGCAGCTCCGACGCCGACCTGGACCGGGTCTGGGAGCTGTGCCGCTACTCCGTCGAGGCCACCCGGGGCGACCTCTACACGGACACCCCCACCCGCGAGCGCGGCCCGTACGAGGGCGACGCGCTGATCAACCAGCTCTCGGAGCACGGCGTCCAGCGTTCCTGCGCCCGCGCCCGCTTCTCCAACGACTATCTGGTCCGCAAGGGCACCTGGCCCACCGAGTACCGGCTGATGTGCGCGATCTCCGCGTGGGAGGACCATCTCGCCACCAACGACGACCGGCAGCTCGCCAGGGACTACGACGTCCGTGCGCGGACCGGTGTCGGTCCTGGTGCGCCGCTCCGCGGACACGCACTTCACACGGGTGACCGTGCCGCCGAACTCCCGTGCCGTCGTGGAGGTCGAGATCGGGGACGCCGACCCGGCGGCGTACCGGGTGAAGGGCACCGCGCCGGGCGGAGGGGGCCGGGTGCGGGTCGAGTCGTTCACCGATCTCACGGGGAGGGTGCTGCGGAGCGGTCCGGTCGGCTCGGGGAGACGACGGGGGTTGCGACGCACGGGATCCTGAGCCGCCGGTGGGCCGGAAGTGACCGAAACCCGGACCGCGAGCCCTCGCTGAGCTAGCCTCAGCTTCTGGGGGCGAACTGGCGTACGCCAAAAGTTATTTCGGGGGTGTTGTGTCAGACCAGCGGCCGGTGCCGCCACCGGGTTCGGCGGACAGGGTTCCGGCGCTGCGGCAGGCGGGGGCGCTGCCTCTGCGTCCCGGCGACCCGGACCGGATCGGTCCGTATGTGTCGCTGGGGCTGCTCGGCAGCGGCGGTATGGGGCGCGTCTATCTGGCGCGTCCCGCCGACGGCGGCCCCGACCTGGTCGCGGTGAAGGTGATCCGGCCCGAGTACGCGGAGGACGAGCGGTTCCGCCGCCGGTTCGAACGGGAGGCGGCGGTCCACGGCCGGGTGCGCACGCCGCGCATGCCGCGGCTGGCCGGGACGGGCTTCCGGGACGAACTGCTGTGGATGGCCACCGAGTTCCTGCCGGGGCTGGATCTGGCGGCGGCCGTGCACGAGGACGGTCCGCTGCCCGTCGTCGCCGTGCGGCGGCTGGTGGCGGAGCTGGGACGCGCCCTCGCCGACCTCTCCGCCGCCGGGATCGTGCACCGGGACCTGAAGCCGTCCAACATCCTGCTGTCCGCGTGGGGCGCGCACGTCATCGACTTCGGTATCGCGAAGGCGGCCGACGCGAGCGCGATCACCGGCACGGGCAACCGGGTCGGCACCCCGGCCTACATGTCGCCGGAGTATCTGCGCACGGGCGCCTGCGACACGGCCTCGGACGTGTTCTCGCTGGCCTGCGCGCTGGTCTTCGCGGCGACCGGCAGCGCCCCGTTCGGTGACGGCACCGGCGTCGACGTCATGCACCGGGTGGCGTTCGAGGAGCCCAACCCGAAGGTTCTCGCCGAGATCGCGGAGGCCGACGCCCCGCTCGCCGCCCTGCTCGCCGCGTGCCTGGCCAAGGAGCCGGAACAGCGGCCGACACCGCGCCAACTGCTCGAGGACCTGGCCCCCTCCGGGAGCGGGGCGCAGCCCCTGCTCCCGGAGGGGCGCGGGGAACTGCGCGACCAGCCCCTGCCGAACCCGCACAGGGGGGTCGAAGGGGTACAGCCCCTGAGGGACGGGACGGGTAGGGGCGGCGGGGGCGAGAAATCCGCGTCCGAGACACCGGCCGCCCAGGGCCCCCGCCCGCCCGGCGCGTTCGACTGGCCCGAACCGCTGGCCGGCCGGGTCCTCGCCCGCCAGCGGGCCTACGAGACACTGCGCCGCCTCCCCCTGGAACAACCCGGCCCGGCGCGAGCCGTCGGACAGGCTCCGGTCACCGACCCGCCGTCGGGTCCCTCCGCCGACCCCTCGGCGCAGCCGCCGGCTCCGGCACCGCTCCGCTCCCGGCTGCGCAGCAAGCGGGTGCTGGTCGGGGCCGCCGGTGTCGCCGTCTGCACGGCGACCGCCGGTGTCGTCGTCCTCACCCTGCTGAGCCCCGCCACGACCACCGCCTCGCCGCAGCGGGGTACGACACGGTCCGCCGATGCCCTCCCCGACGACGACGCCTCGGTCTCGGCGGCCTCGCGCCAGGACGGCGCGGACGCCGCCCCGGACGGCGGCTCCAGCGACTCGGAGGTGTCCGGCAAGGACGAACGGACCTCCGTCGACGGCGATCCCGCGCGCCCCGACGCGACGGCCTCCGACCCCGGCTCCGGCAAGGGCGCCGACGCGGACGACGACCCGCGATCCGACCCGTCCGCGCCCGCTTCCGGGAGCGGCGCCCCCACGGAGCCGTCCGAGGAGCCGACCGACGCGTCCACCGAGCCCTCGACCCCGGCCTGGCTCACGGACTGCACGTACTACTACGGCAACGGCCGCACCCGCCTCGGGGACAGCGGCGACCGCGTCCTCCAGGCGCAGTGCATGCTGAGCAAGCGCGGGTACGACGTCGATGTGGACGGCGAGTTCGACGCCGACACCGAAGCCGCGGTGCAGAGCTTCCAGCAGGACAAGGGGCTCCCGGCCGCCGACGGTGTCGTACGACCGCCCGTCTGGAAGGCGTTGCGCTCCACCGAGTGAGCCGTGCCGCTCGCGGTGCCGGGCCCGTCCACCGGCGCGGCCGGGCCCGTCAGTCGACGAACAGGCCGCGCGCGGCGGCCCGGGCGTCGAAGTCCTCCAGGTGGGTCCGGGCGCCCGGGAGGGCGTCGCACATCGCCTCCAGGAGGACCTGGCCCAGCAGCAGCGGAGCACCGGCGGTGTCGAAGACCAGTCCGGTGCCGACGGCCGCGGGAAGCAGCAGGTCGCTGTGGGCGGCCACCGGGGCGAAGGTGCCGTCGGCGACGGTCACGACCGTCAGGCCGACGGTCCGGGCGTGGGCGAGCGTGTCGAGGAGTTCACGCGGATGGCGGGGCAGCGAGAAGCACAGCAGCGCGCTCGCGCCGGCCCGGTGGGCGGCGTCGACGTGGTCGGCGAGCAGGGAGCCGCCCTCGTCGAGGAGTCGTACGTCGGGGTGGATCTTCGCCGCGAAGTGGGCGAAGCCGCGCGCGTGGGCCGCGGAGGCGCGCAGGCCGAGCACCGGGAGGGGCCGGGACGCGGCGAGCAGACGGCCGGCGCGCTCGACGGGCGCGGGGTCGGTGAGCAGGGACGCCAGGTGCCGCAGATTGTCGATCTCGGCCCGCACGGCGCGCTGGTAGACGTTGGCGGGCCGCCCGTCGACGGGGTGCCCGGGGGGTGCGACCGCCCGCAGGTGGTCACGCAGGGCCGGGTAGGTGTCGAAGCCGAGGGCGACCGCGAAGCGGGTCACGGACGGCTGGCTGACCCCGGCCAGACGGGCCATTTCCACGCTGGACAGGTAGGGCACGTCCGCGGCCTGCCGGACCAGGCAGCGCGCGATGCGGCGCTGGGTCGGGGTGAGCCGACGGCCCTCGAAGAGCCGCTGAAGACGCGCGGCCGCGCCGTCGGCGTCCGTCATACGGTCCTCCAGCCGGTCGTCGTGCTCGGTCCCCTCCCCCTGCCCGGCGGGGTACGTGGTGCCGGGCAGGGCGGGGCGGACGGTGGGGGCGCCGCCGAGCCGGTCGGCCGCGCCCCGGTTCAGCCGACGAGGCCGGCGGAGGTCAGCCAGTCCTCGGCGACGGTGTCGGCGTCCTCCTTGTCGTTGACGAGCTTCTTCATCATCGCCAGCAGGTCGTCGGTGGTGAGCTTGGCGGAGACGGCGTTGAGCGCCCCCTTCGCCTTGTCGTCCACGGCGTCCTTGTAGACCAGCGGGGTGACGTTCTGCGAGGAGAAGAGGTTCTTCGGGTCCTCCAGGACCACCAGCTTGTCCGCGACGATGGCGGGGTCGGTGGTGTACAGGTTGGCGGCCTGCACCTTGTCGTCCTTGAGCAGTTTCACCAGGGTGGTCTGGGCCCCGGCGTCGAGCGGCTGGAACTTGCCGAACTTGACGCCGTAGACCTTCTCCAGGCCGACGCCGCCCTGCGTACGGGTCTTGAACTCCGATCCGGCGCCGAGCGTCAGGTCGCCCGCGACGGGCTTGAGGTCGGCGAGGGTCTTGAGCTTGTACTTGGCGGCGGTCTCGGCGGTGACGGTCACCGAGTCCTTGTCCTCGGCGGCGGCGGAGTCGAGGATCTCCACCGACGAGGGGAGTTTCTCCTTCAGTTCGGCGTTGATGTCCTCGGTGGTGGTCGCGGTGCTGTTCTTGTCGACCGCCACCGACAGCAGGGCCCCGTTGTACTCGGGGAAGACGCCTATGCCGCCCTTGACGACCTGGTCGTAGTAGACCTCGCGGGCCCCGATGTCGAACTTGCGGGTCACCTTCAGGCCCTTGCTCTCCAGGGCCTGCGCGTAGATCTCGGCGAGCAGCTGGTTCTCGGGGAAGTTCGCCGAGCCGACGACGATCGACTTGCCTCCGCCGCTGTCGCCGCCCTCGTTCAGCGGGTTGTCGTCGCTGCCGCCGCCCCCGCCGCAGGCGGTGAGCGTGAGCGTGAGCGCGGTGATGAGGCCGAACGCGGCGCCTCGGGACTTGCCTCGCATGGATGTTCCTCTCTGGTTCAGGACTTCGAAGCCGAGGCCCGCAGGCCCGGCGAGACTACGACGCGTCGCAACGCGGTGAACACGACCTGGACGACGAGCGCGAGGACGACGACGACCGTGGAGCCGCCGATGACCAACTCGTAGTCGTTGCGGGAGAGTCCGTCGACGATGTAGCGGCCCAGACCGCCCAGACCGGGATACGCGGCGACGGTCGCGGTGGCCACGACCTGGATCGCGGCGACCCGCAGACCGAGGAGGATCAGGGGCAGCGCCATCGGCACCTCCACCCGGGTCAGGACCTCCCACTCGGTCATGCCGACACCGCGCGCGGCGTCCCGTGTGGCGGGGTCCACTCCCCGTACGCCCTCGAAGGTGTTGATGAGGATCGGCGGCACCGCGAGCGCGACGAGGGCGACCAGGACGGGCGTGGTGCTGAGCCCGGCGAGCGTGACGACGAGGACGACCAGGCCGAAGGTGGGGATCGCGCGGGCGAGGTTCGCCACGGTGGCCACGGCGAAGGCGCCCCGGCCGGTGTGTCCGACGAGCAGTCCGAAGGTCAGCCCGACCAGGGCGGCGAACAGCAACGACAGTCCGCTGTAGGTGAGATGCTCCAGCAGCCGCCGGGGGATGCCGTCGTCGCCGTGCCACTGCGCCGAGGAGGTCAGCCAGTCCCCCACGAGCCGCATCTGGTTCACAAAGTCGTTCATGCCGACGTCACCTTGTTCCGGGACCACGGGGTGAGCAGTCGCTGCGCCAGGACCAGCAACGCGTCGGTGGTGAGCGCCAGCAGCATGATCAGCACGATCGCGGTGACGATCGGGGTGGGGAAGTCGAGCTGGAGGCCGCGGGTGATGTAGTACCCGAGGCCGCCCTGCCCGATCAGCTGTCCCACGGCGACGAGGCTGATGGAGGAGACCGCGGCGACGCGCACACCGGCGATGACGACGGGGACGGCGATCGGCAGCTCGACCTGGACGACCCTGCGTACGGCGCCGAAGCCCATCGCGGTCGCGGCGAGCCGTACCGGTTCGGGCACCGAGGCGAGACCGTCGACGACGTTGGGGACCAGCACGGACAGGGTGTAGAGCGTCAGCGGGATCATCACGGTCTGTTCGCTCAGCCCCGTGTACCGGACGAAGATCATGAACAGGGCGAGTGACGGGATCGAGTACAGGATGTTGGACACGGTCAGCACCGGCGGGTAGAGCCACCGCCAGCGGTGGCACAGGACACCGAGCGGCACGGAGACGATCAGTCCGAACAGCACGGGCAGCAGGCCGAGTCGGAGATGGATGCCGGTGTACTCGGCGAGTTCGCCGGTGTGGTCGGCGATCCACTGCCACCGGACGAGCGGCTCGTCACCGGTCATCGGTCACCACCGCCCCGGGCGTCGGGGGCGGACTCGGCCCCGGCCGACGGCTTCGACTTCCGCGTCGCCGTCCCGGCCGAACCGGTCGCGGTCGCCGCGGTCGCCGTGCTCTCCGTGCTCTCCGCGGTCGTAGCGGTCGCCGTGCTCGCCGCGGTGGAGAGTTCGTGCGCGTCGACGACTCCCGCGACCGCGCCCTTCGCGTCGACGGCGACGGCGAGGCGGGCGGGTGAGAGGAGGGCCGAGTCGAGGGCGGCCCGCGCGGAGTCGCCGTCCAGGCTGAAGGTGTGGCCGAGGGGGGTCAGGGGGGCGTCGGCGAGGGTGCCGGCCGACGGGAGGCCGACGGTGGCGGCCCAGCCGAGCGGTCGTCGCTCGTCGTCGACGACGAGCACCCAGGGCGCGTCCGCCGCCCGCGCCTCGGCGACGCCGGCCCCGGACGGCAGCACCGGGCCGTCGCGCAGCGGCAGTCGGGCCGCGTCGACGAAGGAGAGCCGCCGGATGCCCCGGTCCTGACCCACGAAGTCGGCCACGAAGTCGTCGGCGGGGCTGCCGAGCAGCCGCTCGGGGGTGTCGAACTGGGCGAGTCTGCCGCCGGTGCGGAACACCGCGATGTTGTCGCCGAGCTTGATCGCCTCGTCGATGTCGTGGGTGACGAACACGATCGTCTTGTGCAGCTCCTTCTGCAGCCGGACGAACTCCGCCTGCAACTCCGCCCGCACGATCGGGTCGACCGCGCTGAACGGCTCGTCCATGAGCAGCACCGGCGGGTCGGCGCCCAGCGCCCGGGCGACTCCCACACGCTGCTGCTGCCCGCCGGAGAGGTGGTTGGGGTAGCGCTTGGCCATCTCGGCGGGCAGGCCCACGAGTTCGAGGAGTTCCGCGGCCCGGGCGCGGGCCTTCTTGCGGCCCCAGCCCAGCAGCAGCGGAACCGTGGCTATGTTGTCCAGGATCGTGCGGTGCGGGAACAGCCCCGCGTGCTGGATCACGTATCCGATGCCCCGGCGCAGCTCGGGCGCGTCGACCTCCCGGATGTCCCGGCCGCGCAGGCTCACCGTGCCGGTGGTCGGCTCCACCATGCGGTTGATCATGCGCAGGGTGGTGGTCTTGCCGCAGCCGGAAGGACCGACCAGGACCGTGATGCCGCCCTCGGCCAGTTCCAGGGACAGGTCGTCCACCGCCGTGGTGCCGTTGGGATACTTTTTGCTCACCGTGTCGAATCTGATCAAGACTGCCCCTTACCCGACT
Source organism: Streptomyces sp. NPDC034049 (assembly GCF_055575575.1). Classification (NCBI taxonomy): domain Bacteria; kingdom Bacillati; phylum Actinomycetota; class Actinomycetes; order Kitasatosporales; family Streptomycetaceae; genus Streptomyces; species Streptomyces sp. NPDC034049. The sequence continues at coordinate 28,400 of NZ_JBVISJ010000024.1, read as the reverse complement.
GCATATGGTCATGCAGAGTTGTCGGTGCCTGAATGACAGTCAATGGAATTACGTGAACGGCACGTTACGTTCACACCGAACCGCATCCAGGGGCGTCTGATTCACCCGTCTTCCGCGCCTTTGCTCCCCTGGGTGAGGGGCCACGGCGACGGCATCGGGGAGGTACCGTTCGGCGCGAGCCCGCTACCGGGTGGTCGGTCCCCGCGCGCGCCCTGACCAGGGAGGCGCCGGCCTTGGTGGGAGGAGCGTCATGACCAACTGCGACGTGCACCAGCATCTGTGGACCCCCGCGCTGGTGGCGGCTCTCAGGTCACGCCGCGAACCGCCGTTCCTGGACGGCTGGACCCTCTTCCTCGACGGCGAGCCGCCCTACGCGCTCCCGCCCGCCGACCATGACATCGCCCGCCGTACGTCGCTGGCCGAGAGCGACGGCCTGGGGCGGGCCCTGGTCTCGCTCTCCTCCCCGATCGGTGTGGAGTGGCTGCCCGCGGCGGAGGCGCGTCCCCTGCTCGACGCCTACCACGAGGGCTCCGCGGCGCTCCCGGAGCCGTTCGGCGCGTGGGCCGCCGCCTGTGTACGGGACATCGACGCGAAGGCGACCGCCGAGGCGCTCGACCAGGGCTTCGTGGGCCTCCAGCTCCCGGCGAACGCCCTCGCCGACGCGGCCGGTCATGCGCGCTGCGCCCCGCTGCTCGACCTCCTCGAAGAGCGCGACCTCCCGCTGTTCGTCCATCCGGGCCCCGCGCCCGGCGGCGCCGAGGGGCCCGGCTGGTGGCCCGCGATGGTCCCCTACGTCCAGCAGATGCACGCCGCGTGGTTCGCCTTCCGCGCCTTCGGCCGGCCCCGCCACCCCCGCTTGCGGGTCTGCTTCGCCCTGCTGGCCGGGCTCGCCCCGCTCCACGGCGAGCGCTTCGCCGCCCGCGGCGACGGCCGTGACGCCGGGGTGGACCCGGGCGTGTTCGTGGAGACGTCCTCGTACGGGCCCACGGCCGTCGAAGCGGTGGTGCGCGCCCTGGGCGTCGACGCCGTGGTCCAGGGCTCCGACCGCCCCTACGCCGAACCACCCCAGCAGCCCGGCTTCGGCCTGGGCGGAGCAGCCGCGTACGCCTTCCGCATCACGAACCCACGCCGCTTGCTGACGGGCACGGGGGGCTGAGAACGGGCGGCGGAACGGCACGGGGGGTGAGGTGGGGAGCCGAACAGCAGGGCGCCTCCCTCGCCGCCCTGACGTCCGCGGCGCACAGAGCCCCTCCAACACACCCCACCGACCTACGCCCGCGCCCGCGTCCTCTCACCAGACGCCCCGCAACCCCTCCGCCACACCGGCGTGGGCGGTGGGGGGGCGGTCAGCGGCCGGGGCGGATCAGGTCCGTGAGGTAGCGCCACAGGGAGGAACGCTGGCGGGCGGACGGGTCCGGTGGCACCGCCCGCGTCGTCGTGTCCGTGTCGGGCTCCGTCGGCTCCGGCACCGTCAGGTCCGCCGTCGGCGCGAGTTCGTACCGTACGGGCAGCGAGCGCAGGCCCCGCATGAAGGGCGAGGAACGCCACGGCAGTTGGTCGACGGGCAGCGCGAGGTCCAGGTCGGCGAACCGCTCGAACAGCCGGCCCACCCCGACGGCCGCGACCGTCGACGCCAGCTCACGGGCGGGGCACTGGCGCGGGCCGGCGCCCCAGGACAGGTGCGCCCGGGTGCTGACGGTGGTGCTGGGCGCCACATGGTCGGCGAAGAGCGGGTCGGCGTGCGCCGCCGCCGAGGAGACCCAGACCGGGTCACCCGCGCGGATGGTGTACTCCCCGAGCTTCGTGTCCTCCGCGGCGAACCTCGGCACGAAGTTCACCAGCGGCGGTTTGCGCATGACGACCCGGTTCATGGCTTCCCGGACCATGCCGGCGGAGAGGCTGGCGCGCACGCTGTCCTCGCCGGAGAGGACCTCGACGACCGTGTTGGAGACGAGGATGCCGACATGGTCGGAGGTCATACCGAGCAGCATGAACAACTCGCGGGCCAGCTCGTCGAGCGAGAGGTCCGGGTGGGCGGCCAGCAGATAGGACGGGAAGTCCTCGCCCGGCGTCTTCAGCTTCAGCTCGGCGAGCTCCGCCAGCGCGCCCAGCAGCCGGTCCAGGGCGGGCCCCGCGTCGGGCCCCGCGTCCAGCACCCGCCACATGTCCATCAGCGCGTCGTCGCCCTGCGAGCCGGGGAAGCCCAGCAGATGGCTGGCCACCATCAGCGGCAGGGGCCGGGAGAACTGGGCGGACAGGTCCGCCAGCCCGGTGCCGCCCGCCTGGCCCATGAGCGTGATCAGCTCGTCGGCGTAGACGGTGACGGCCGCCTTCAGCCGCTTGGCCTGGGGGTTGCGCGGGTCCTGGAACGGCTTGAGCGCCTGGTCCCACGCGGTCCGCAGGGTCCGGTAGCCGGGGCCGCCCTGGATGAGGACGTGGTTGACCTCCAGGGAAGGGCCGAGCGGCCAGTCGGCGGGGACCCGCCCCTCGGTCCTGGCCCGCCAGTTCTCCAGACCCTTGGGCCAGCCGGCGTCGTCCTGGAGCACCTGGAGCGCCTCGCGGTAGCCCAGCACCAGCCAGGCGGGAACGCCCAGCAGATCGACCGGCGCCACCGCGCCGTGCCGCTGCCGCAGCCGCTCGTACACCAACGACGGCCGCGTCTCGTAGTCCCGGGTCAGCAACGGTTCGGGAGACAACTGCTCCAGCCCCGCACCGTCCAGCTCCACGGACACACCCTCACCCGACTGGGTTTCCCTCACCATGCCGCCCCTCCGACACTCCCCGTACCCGCCCACCTTCAGCCGGTAGCCGGAACGCTCGGACCCTACCCCAGGGTCACTTCCGGGGGAACGCCGGGCGGCATCACTCACAGCTCCGGCCTCGCCACCCACAGCCGTGCGCGCGGCACCACCGCCGTCGTCCGTCACCTCGCCGAGCGGGCCGCCCTGATGAACTCCCTGATCAGAGCGTGGTCCTTGACGCCTCGCTGCCGCTCCACACCGCTGGAGACGTCGACACCCCAAGGGTCGGCGGCGGCGACGGCGCCCCCCACGTTCTCCGGGGTGAGACCGCCGGCGAGAAGCCACTTCTCCCCGGCGGCCGCGAGCGGCTTGCTCGCCCAGTCCCAGGCGATGCCCGACCCGGGGACGGGTGCGTCGAGGAGGAGCATGTCCTCCCCGAACTCGCCGCAGCGCGGTACGGAGTCGCCGAACGCGGCGGCACGGATCAGCGTCCGGTCCCCGGTCGCCAGCTCGTCGTAGTAGGCGCGGTCGTCGGGGCCGTGCAGCTGGATCGCCCGGATCCCCGACTCGGCGGCCAGGGACCGCACGTCGTCCAGGGGCTCCTCGCGGAAGACGCCCACCGTAAGGACGTGCTCGGGCACGCGGCGGCTCAGCCGGGCGGCGGTCGCGGCGTCGATACGGCGCGGGCTGGCCGAGAAGACGAAGCCGACGGCGTCGGCGCCCGCCTCGACGGCGGTGTCGACGTCCTGCTCGGTCTTCAGACCGCAGATCTTGATGAAGAGGGAGTCACTGTTGCTCACGGGCCCAGCCTGCCGTATCCGCTCCGACGCGGGAACGGCGACCGTCGGGCGCGGCTCCCGCACGGCCCCGGTCCGGCTCCCGCACGGCCCCGGTCCGGCCCCGGCGCGGTCCCGCTCCTGCGCCCCGACGATCCCGGTCCTGCCCCCGCTCCGGTCAGCGCCACGCTCCCGACAGCCGCCGGGCGACGGCCGCGCTGAGCGCGCGCACGCCCCGGGTCGAGCCCGGGTCGATGCCGGTGAGTTCCCGGGCCCGGCGCAGACGGTAGTCGAGGGTGCGCGTGTGGACGTTGAGTGCGGTCGCCGTGGCACCGCGCCGCATGTCGTGGCGGTAGTACATGTCGAGCGTGACCAGCAGGTCCGGGCCGGCCGCCAGTCGGTCGGACAGCCCGCGCAGCCAGGCGTCGACGAACGGCACGTCCGCGACGGCGAGTTCGACGAAGAGGTCCGCCAGGGTGTGCGGGCGCAGTCGGGCCGGGGCCCGTCGCAGCGGGGCGGTGTCACTGATCCGACGGGCCTCGTCGAGCGCCTCGGACAGTTCGGGCAGCGGCGCGGTGGCGGTGCCGACGGCGCAGGGCCGGCCGAGGGCCCGGGCCACGTCCCGCACGAGGTCCGACACATGCTCCGGGGCGAGGTCGAGCAGGAGGTCGACCGCGGTGTGCGGCGGCCCGTTCTCCACCCGCGCGGCATCGGAATTCACGGGGACGAGAGCGATCAGCTCACCGCTCCCGTCACCGCCCCGCGCACCCCATACGATCGGGGTCCGGTGACTCTTCACGAGTGTTTCGATCTCGTTTTCCAGGACGCGGTCCACAGGGGGCGGGTCCGGCAGCCGGAACACCGTCACCGCATACCGGTCCGACAGTTCCATGTCGACGGCCTCGGCGAGTTCCGCCGCAATCGGGTCCCCGTTCAGCAATGACCTTGCCAGCAGGGCGACCTGTTCGACGTACGGCATTCGACGGCGCAGTACGCGGACGAATCCCTGGCGGTAGGCGACGATGCCGCGCTCGCCCTGTGGGGCGAACCAGGTCATCATCCGCATGAGTTCGTCCACCCCGCAGCCGCGCTGGGTCTCGGTCGCCTCGTTGATCTCGCGCAGCATGAGCGCGGTGTGCACCCGCAGCACCTGCTGCCGCGCGTCGAGCGACATGCCCGCGCCGGCCCGCAGCTCCCCCATGGACGCGATGTACTCGAGATCGTCGCCGCTCAACTCGCCGTTGTGCGGCGACAGTTCGACCGTACGGTGTCGGAGCCAGACCGCGTGGCCCAACGTCTCGGCCCGCGCCCGGGGGTCCTTGTCCAGGAACCGGAACTCCTCGATCTCGCGTGTGTACGTCTCTACCTCCCGGCGGGCGTTGGTCGACGCCCGGCGGGCCAGTTCGGCGAAGAGGCTCCCCATGGAGGCGAGCATGTCATTCGGGACGAACGAGCCGACAGTCGAGATCCGGACGGCGTTCATCACTCCGCATAAATCGGCGACAAGGGGGCCGACCGGGTTTTTGTCACCGTCCGCAAAATTCCCGGATCGGGTCGTTCCCGTCACCGCTTCCGCTTGTGCAGGAGTCGTAAAGCAGCCTTAATGAGAGCCGCGTACCCGGCCGTGGGGGAAGAGCGTCGCCATCATTCCGGACCGGTTCCGGAGCGGTTCCGACAATCAGTACGGGCCGGTGTACGGAAATTCCTCAGCCGTGCGTCGGACATCGGCGCACGTCCAAACGGGAGGGAAACTCCGATGAAAGCAGGAACGCGAAAGAGAATCACGGCGGCGCTGGTGGTCGTGGTCACGTCGAGCGCGCTCATGCTCGCCGCACCGGGTACCGGTTCGGCCGCCCCCGCCGCCACCCCCAGCCTGCGCGCCTACGGGATCACCGGTGACGGCACCCTGATGGCCGCGTTCTGGACCGACCGGGCGGACGTGCTCAACTGGGTCAGGGCCGTCACCGGCCTCAGCGGCGACACGGCCCTGATCGGCATCGACTTCCGGGTGCAGAACGGCACGCTGTACGGCGTGGGCGACAAGGGGGGCATCTACACGATCAAGATCCCGACGGGCACCCAGGACGTCGTGGTCACCAAGGTGTCCCAGCTCCAGTACGCGCTGAACGGCACGAACTTCGGCGTCGACTTCAACCCGGCGGCCGACCGGCTGCGTGTGATCAGCGACAACGGCCAGAACCTGCGGCACAACCTGAACGACCACACGACCATCCAGGACCTGAACCTCACCACCCCGCCGACCGAGGGCACGACCAAGGGCGTCTCCGCCGCCGCCTACACCAACAACGACCTCGACGGGTCCACCGCGACCACGCTGTTCGACATCAACACGACCGGCGACCAGGTCGTCATCCAGTCCCCGGCCAACAACGGCACGCTCGCCCCGACCGGCGGCCTCGGCCTCGATGCCCAGATCAACGCCGGCATGGACATCTACAGCACCCTGAGCGGCGGTAAAGCGGTGGACAACATCGCCTTCGCCAGCCTCACCGCCTCCGGCGCGAGCACGCCCTCCCTCTACAGCCTCAACGTCTTCACCGGGCAGGCCACGCTCGTGAACGACGCCGCCAAGTCCAAGTTCCCCCTGAACATCACGGACGTGGCCGTCTCGCTGACCGGCAGCTGATACCCCGTCGCCCCCTCGCCGCGGCCCGGCCACCACCGGCCGCGGCGAGTCCGGTCCCGCTACCGCAGTTTCTCCAGGTCGAGGTCCGAGCCCACGACCAGGGTCACCACGCCCGCCGCCGCGTCCGCGGAACGCGCGGCCTTGACGTCGGGCAGCCGTGAGGCGAGGACCTTCGCCTGCCGGGCGAGGTCGGCAGGGTGGGCGACCGTGGTGGTGTCCGTGTTCTCGGGCGCGTTGCCCGTGCCGACGACGGTGAAGCCCGCCTTGCGCAGCTCCTCGGCGACGGCGGCGGCCCGCCCGGAGACACCGGTGCCGTTGAGGACCTGGACGCGCACGTCGGAGGCGTAGATCAGCTCGTCCTTGGCCTGTGCCTGGAGCTTCTTCTTGTCGACCTCCTTGTCGTTGGCCAGGGAGGTGAACAGGTCGGCGGCCTGCGGGTACTGCCAGACGATGTTGGCCCTGTCGGCGGGGACGTCCGCCTCGCGGGGGTAGTTGGGCACGGTCAGGAAGGTCAGCCGGTCGCTCGGGATGCCCTTGAGCTGGGAGGCGAGGTCGTAGAGCGGATCGATGCCGTCGAGATCCTCGTCCGTGGTCAGCGACTTGGTGGCGGACTGAAGGAAGTCGTAGAGCGAAGTGGGGCTGGTCAGCCGGGACTTGGCCTTGGCCGCCAGCGTCTCCATGAACTCCTGCTGCCGGCCGATGCGCCCGATGTCGGACCCGTCGCCGACGGCGTAGCGGGTGCGCACATAGCCCAGTGCCGTCTCACCGTCGACGGTCTGGCAGCCGGCCTCCATGTCGAGGAGGGCGTTGTCGTCCTTGATGGCCTGCTCGGGGCAGACCTCTATGCCGTCCAGGGCGTCGACCATGCCCTTGAAGCCCTGGAAGTCGACGGACATGAAGTTGTCGATGCGCAGACCCGTGTTGGCCTCGACCGTCCTGATCGAGCAGGCGGCCGCGCCGGCGACCTCGCCGCCCGAACCGCCGATCGCGAACGCCTCGTTGATCTTCGCCAGGTGCGGGCCCGACGTGCTGCCGTCGCCCTTCTCGCACGCCGCTATCTCGACCCAGGAGTCACGCGGGAACGACACCACGGTGGCCCACTCACGGTTCGCGGGCAGATGCAGCACCATGAGCGTGTCGGACTGCATGGTGGTCAGGTCCTTGCCGTACTTGGCGTTGGCCCCGTCACGGCTGTCCGAGCCGACCACCATGATGTTCTTCGAACCAGGGCTCAGATTGACCGGGCGGTCCCCGCCGAGCTTGCTGTCGACGTCGGCGCCCGTGATGTTGCCGTCCAGGTCCTTGTAGATCCAGGCACCGACGCCACCTACGCCGAGGACGAGCAGTGCCGCGCCGCCGGCGAGCCAGCTCACCGTCCGGCCCCGCCGCGTCAGACGCGTCCCCCCGCCTCCGGCACCCGCGCGCCGCCTCCCCGTACCACTCACCGGCCCTCCCCCGCCTCGGCCGCACTCGGCCGGTCGACTCCCCCTGTACGTCCGGCGGTCGTGATCACCGAACCCGCAGGACTCTACATGCATGCAGATATACGGATCGGTGCCGCACGCGACTCACCGTTCCCCGCACGCACGAACGACACAGAGGCGTCGCAGCGTACAGAAGGACGACCGCCGTCACGGCCGAGTCGCCGCGGAACACCACCGCAACGACCGTGCCCACGGCCCCGGTCACGGAGGTGTCCGGGTCGCCGCCCGACGCGGTGCGGCCGCCCGAGGAGGCCGCCATGACACGCACGGCATCCGTCGAGCGGCCTCCGCTCCGAGGACCGGACCGACGATCGCGTCCTTCCTAGTCGCGCCTGACCACGCACAGGGCCCAGATGATGAACCCCGAGAAGGCGATCATCACGATGGACCAGACGGGGTAGTAGGGCAGGGACAGGAAGTTGGCGATGATGATCAGGCCCGCGATGGCGACGCCTGCGACGCGGGCCCACAGGGACTCCTGGAAGAGGCCCAGGCTGACGAGCACGGCCACGGCGCCGAGGGCGAGGTGGACCCAGCCCCAGCCGGTGAGATCGAACTGGAAGACGTAGTCGCGGGTGGCGACGAAGACGTCGTCCTCCGCGATGGCCATGATGCCCCGGCAGATGTCGAGAACGCCCGCGATCATGAGCATGACGGCGGCGAAGGCCGTCAGCCCCTCGGCGAAGGGCCGTGACCGCTTGGTGATGCGCATGCGTCCGGTGTGTGTGGCGGACATACCGTTGCCTCGATTCGGTGTCGTGCGGTGGGTGTCGGGTCCGTCATCGGTGCCCGGCGGCGGTCGGGCCGACGCCCGTGCCCGCCGAGGCTCCGTGGCCGCTCAGGACCAGTTCCTTCGCGCGGCGGAACTCGTCGTCCGTGATGTCGCCGCGTGAACGGATCTCGGACAGCCTGGCGAGCTCGTCGACGCTGGTGGAGCGTCCTTCGCCGCCCTTGGCCGTCTGCCGGATGTAGTCGTCGAAGGCCGCCTGCTGCGCACGTGCCTGTGCCACCTCGCGGCGGCCCATGTTCTTGCCCCGGGCGACCACGTAGACGAAGACGCCCAGGAACGGCAGCAGGATCGTGAGGACCAGCCAGCCCGCCTTGGCCCAGCCGCTCATGTCGTCGTCGCGGAAGATGTCGACGACGACCCGGAAGAGCAGCACGAACCACATGATCCACAGGAACAGCAGGAGCATGGACCAGAAGACGCTCAGCAGCGGGTAGTCGTACGCGAGGTACGTCGGACCACTCATGTCTCTCCTCCGTTCCGGGCGCTCGCCCGGCAGGTGTTCTGCCGTCCTCGGCTCGCCCGCGGCGCCACGGTCGGCGCCGTTCTCAGCGTGCCCACGACCACAGCCGCGCGGCCTCACCCCGGGCGGGTGAGAGCGGCGTCGGCCGGAGCCTCGTCCGGGGCGACGTCCGTCGCCGCGGCGACGACCGCCACGAGCGCCAGTACGGCCACCACCAGGACCGCCACGAGGACGACCGCGCCGACCGTGGGGCGGTTCCACAGCAGGAGCGCGAGCGCGCCCGCGCCGAGGACGACGCCGTTGGTCCACCGGGGGTGGTCCGCCAGGAGGCGTCCGGTCCGCCCGGTGCTCAGGCCGGCGTGCCCCAGCGCCCGCCCGGCGGCCGTGGTGCCGCGCCCGGCCGTGCCCCGCACCCATCGGGCGACCCGCCCGGGGCCGTAGAGGTAGGCGGCGAGGGCGGTGGCCAGGAAGAGGACGAGCAGGGTGCGTGTGCTGTCGCGCAGGAACCGCAGGAAGGTGTCGAAGATGGCCGAGGCCGCGTCGGGCGGCAGGGTCGCGGCAGGGACGGCGTCCAGGTAGACGCGGCGGACGACGGCCAGCGCGACGAGCAGCACCGCCATCATCACGCTGATGCCCAGGGAGGTGATCAGCAGCATCACCCGGTGGCCGGGCGCTGTCCACACCGCCAGGGCGGCGAAGGCGATCGCGATGACGGGCAACCAGGTGCCGAGGATGTTCAGCAGCCGCATGGCGTCCTGGGCCTTGCCCAGTTCGTCGGTGTGGAACAGCGTGATCGTGCGGTCGCTGTCGGGGATCGCGGATGCCTTGTCGAAGCCGGCGTCCACGAGGCGTTCCTTGACCTGGTCGACGACGGCGCCGACGTCGAGCTGGATGGTGTCGCCGGTGGCACGCAGCGCGCCCTCCCGTTCGCCGGTGAGCATGTGCACCACGGCCGCGTGTGCCCGCCGGTTCGAGCCCTCCCAGACCTGCTGGAAGAACTCGCTGGTGATGACGCGGGTGACGTTGCGGTCCACGACGGTCCTGACCACGGAGCGCAGCGGGCCGTCGAGGGCGCCGGCGCCCGCCACGACCTGCGGTGGCGCGCCGTTGTCGGCGAGCACCTTGGTGAGGGCGTCCGTCACCGCCTTGACGTCCACGTTCTTGACGACCTCGTCGGTCAGCCGCTCGATCACGACGTTCTGGACCGCCGGGTCGGACGCCAGCGGAGCGACCGTCTCGACGTACCGGTCGGTGTCGGCGACGGTGTCCTGCACCCACGCCGCGACGACGGCGAGGGGTGCGAGCAGCAGGGTCACCACAAGCAGTACGGCGGCCCCCGCCTTGCGCAACCGCCGATGCCGCACCCCGGCATGCCGCCGCAACCGCTCGTACTCGTCCCGCTCCTCCGCGCTGAGCACGTCTCCACCGGAAACGGCCCCCTCACCGGCTCCGGTGCCGCCGCCCGGGCCGGTCTCGTCCTTCGGGTCCGTACTGTCGGTCGGGTCGGAGTTCGGTGGTACGGAGTCGTTGCCCGGGAACATGGCTCCTCCTCGGGTGGTGGGGAGACTCAGACGGCGTCCGTGGTCCGGGCCCGGGAGCCCGTGAGGCCCGCCCGGCGGAGGGCGGCCCGCCAGGCGAGGGCGACCGTCGCCTCGGCGAGGCCCAGCAGGACGAGCCACAGCCCGAGCAGGCGGGTCAGTGCCGTGGCCGACTCGGTCGGCAGGGCCAGCACCACGATCCCCGCGACGATGCCGAGCACCGCCACGCCGAGGACGAAGCCCCGGTGGGGCAGGTTCTTGGCGGCGAGGGCGGTGTGGAGCGTGAGGATGCCCGTCGCCAGCCAGACGATCCCCAGGATCAGGGAGAGCGCCGTGATGGTCTGCAGCGGGTTCCGCAGGCACAGGACGCCGGCCAGGACGTACAGCAGCGCGAGGAGCAGCCCGGACAACCGCTCGCCGGGTTCCTCCCGGGCGAAGACGTCGACGAACCGGAACACCCCCATCGCGAGCAGGTACAGCCCGAGCAGGACCGCGAGAACATGCAGGGTCCCGTCCGGCCAGACCAGCACGATGACGCCCGGCACGAGCGTGGCCAGCGCCGACCCGAGGATCCACTTCCAGGACCGCCCGACCCTGCCCAGTGCCTCCGCCGGGTCAACCGGCATCCCCGCGGCCTCCCCGCCGGGCGCACGCTCCCCTGCCCCCGGCCCCCGCTCGGCCCCACCGGTCCTGTGGTCGTCCGCCCCGGTACGCGGTGCCGGGCCAGGGGACTCGGTCATGGTTTCCTCCAAGCGTCGTCGGGTCCTCGCGTGCTCGCGGCCCGCTTCCGCACCGTCGGCGCGCGGCGGCGCGCGGTGACTCACCCGGCCAGCGTCCCGCCCCCGCCCCGCCCGTCGGATCACCCCCGGCGGGTGATCCCCGCGCACCGCCCGGCCGAGGAGGGTGGACGGTACGCCGGTCGGCGGCTCAGGAGGTACGTGTCATGACCAGTGCGAGCGCATCCGCGGCGACACCGACCGTGGCCGAGAGGGCCGCGCACGGACGGGAGGCGCGCAAGCGTGCCTCCCGTTCCTGCCACGGCTGGTTCGAGTCGGACGCGGACGCCGACCGGACCGACCCGATCGAGGTGATCGAGCGTCAGTCGGTCACCCGGCTGCCGGAGTTGGTGCCCATCCGCTACGGCCGCATGCTCGAATCCCCGTTCCGCTTCTACCGGGGAGCGGCGGCCGTCATGGCGTCGGATCTCGGCCCGCTCCCCAACACCGGTCTGTCCGTGCAGCTCTGCGGTGACGCCCATCTGCTGAACTTCCGGCTGCTGGCCTCGCCCGAACGCCATCTCGTCTTCGACATCAACGACTTCGACGAGACCCTGGCCGGGCCGTTCGAATGGGACGTGAAACGGCTGGCGGCCAGCTTCGTGATCGCGGCCCGTGCCAACGGCTTCCCGACCGAGGAGCAGAACGGAGCGGTGCGGACGTGCGTGAAGACGTACCGGCGCCGTATGCGCGAGTTCGCCGGCATGCGCACCCTGGACATCTGGTACGCCCAGGACGACGCCGACCGACTGCGGGAGCTGATGGCCTCGTCGATGGACAAGGAGAGCAGGCGCCGTACGGCCGAGGCGGCAGCGAAGGCCCGTACGCGCACCCATATGCAGGCCTTCGAGAAACTGACCCGCGTCACGGCCGAGGGCCGGCGGATCGCACCCGACCCCCCGCTGATCACCCCGCTGCGGGACCTGCTGGCGGACTCCTCCGGCGGGCGCCAGGAGAAGGAGCTGCACAGCGTGCTGGAGCAGTACGTACGGACCCTGTCGTCCGAACGCCGGCATCTGCTGCGCCGCTACCACGTCGTCGACATGGCCCGGAAGGTCGTGGGCGTCGGCAGCGTCGGCACGCGCTGCTGGATCGTGCTGCTGCTCGGCCGCGACGACACCGACCCGCTGCTGCTCCAGGCCAAGGAGGCGCAGGAGTCGGTCCTCTCCGCCCAGCTCGGCGGCGACAGCTACGACAACCAGGGCCGCCGGGTGGTGTCGGGGCAGCGACTGATGCAGACGACCAGCGACATCTTCCTGGGCTGGACCCATGTCGTCGGTCTGGACGGGCGCGAACGCGACTTCTACGTACGGCAGTTGCGTGACTGGAAGGGCATCGCGCGCCCGGAGACCATGGATCCGGGCCTGCTGCGGCTCTTCGCCCGGGTGTGCGGCGCCAGCCTGGCGCGGGCCCACGCCCGCTCCGGCGACCCCGTCGCCATCGCCGCGTACCTGGGCGGCAGCGATCGCTTCGACCGTGCGCTCACCGAGTTCGCGCAGTCCTACGCCGACCGGAACGACCGCGACTTCGAGGCGCTGGGCGTGGCCGCGCGCACGGGCCGGGTCCACGCCGAAACCCTCTGAATCGCCCTCCCGTCGCTCCCACCGACGTTCCAGCGGCCCGACGCTCCTACGGGGGTGTTTCGAAAGTCCCGCACAGCACCCACGGCGCCCGGCACGCTCCCCCACTCTCGGCTTCGCTCGAGCGGGAGGGGCCCCCACCGCCGCACCGGCCAAAAGCCCAAGTACGTCCAGTACAAGGGCTTTCGTCCGGCACGCCGAGAGCACGCACCGGACGCCGCGGGCACCGCACAGGACTTTCGAAACCCCCCAGCGGCAGCGGCTCCCGGCTCACCCCGGGCAGCCGCTGCCGCTCACTCCGGCAGCTGACGCATCTCCAGGACGCGCAGCCCCAGGGACTGGCAACGGGCCAGCAGCCCGTACAGATGCGCCTCGTCGACGACGTGCCCGAACAGGACGGTGTGGCCGGACATCACCACATGGTCCAGTTCGGGGAAGGCACCGGTCAGCGCCTTCGACAGCTTTCCGTCGACGCGAATCTCGTAGCGCATGAGCGGTGTGCCCCCATGGCCGGGTACGGGTGGACTGCGCTCCTTCTCTCTCTGCGATCGTCCGTCCTGGGACACCGGCCTGGCCTCACCCCGGGGAGGTGAGTCGCGGGCCACCGTGCACGGCTGGACGTCGGTGGACGGTGCTCGGGGAACGGCGGGGCACCGGATCAATGCGTCAGATAGAGCTTGACCGCGATGATCAGAAGGCCGAGCAGCAGGTTCACCGAGGCCGTGATGACGACCAGACCCCACGGGGCGTGGGCCCGGCGTGCCGCCGCCACCGACCACCCCACCTGGCCCGCCACGGCGACCGCGAGCGCCAGCCAGAGGGCACCCGGCACATCGAGGCCGAGGAGCGGGCTGACCGCGACGGCGGCGGCCGGCGGGACGGCGGCCTCGACGATCGGCCACTCCTCGCGGCAGACCTCGCCCACGATCCGGCGGTCCAGGGACCGCTGCGCCAGCCGGGTCCCGAAGAGCTGGGCGTGCACATGCGCGATCCAGAACACCAGGCCGGTGAGCAGCAGCAGAAGGACGAGTTCCAGACGGGGGTGCGCCCCGAGGGTCCCGGCGCCGACGACCACGGAGGAGGCGAGCATCGATCCGTAGACGCCGCCGGTGTAGTCGGACGCGGTTTCCCCTGTCGTGGACATCCTCATCGCCTCCTCTCGCCCCGCCGGGCCGCCCCGACCGACCCGACGAGCGCACGGTCCGACCGACCCGACGAGCGCACGGTCCGACCGGCCGCTTCCGCACGCCCCCGTGCCGCCGCCACCTCAGCGTTCCGAGCGGCGCCGGGCGGCCGGAGTGCCGGTCCCGCGTGGCACGGACCGCCCCTTGCCCGGCGGCTTCGGGCGGTCGGCGGCGGAGGGCGTCGGGCCGTCCGTCCGCCCGCCCGGCAGTCGTGGTGTGACCAGGAACGCGGCGAGGGTGATGCCGCCGGTGGCGAGGATCGCCGCCTTCAGGCCGTCCAGCTGGGCCGAGGCGTAGGAGTCGGCGAGGGCGTCGACCTCGGACGGAGGGAGTCCGGCGCGCTCGGCCGCCGTACGCACCTGATCGGTGGGGACGAAGCTGATCCCGGCCTGGAGCGCGACACTCGTCTGCTGCTTGGCCTCCTGCGAGAGCGCGGGGTCGTCTTCGACCTGGGTGGTGAAGGCCTGCGCCAGGGCGCCGATGAGCAGCGATCCGATGAGCGCGGTGCCGAGGGCGGAGCCCAGGTTCTGGGCCGTGAACTGCAAACCGCCGACCTCGCTGCGTTCCTCCTCGCCCACGCTGGACTGCACCACGTTGCCCAGCTGCGAGGCGAGGAGCCCCATGCCGATGCCGAGCAGGGCCATGGCCAGCGCGAACTGGGTGTCGTCGATGACGGGGTCGATGGTGGACAGCAGCCACACGATGGCCCCGGCCAGGGTCACCAGGGCCAAGCGGACGACGCGGCGGGGTCCGGCCCGTCGGCCCAGCCGGGAGGCGATCAAGGAGGCGACGAGCATGGTGATGGACACGGGGAGCAGCCGCAGTCCGGTCTGGAAGGCGTTGAAGCCCTGCACGACCTGGAGGTAGAGCGGGATGGTGAAGAACAGCCCGAGCAGGATCAGGTTCTGGCTGAGCAGGGCCAGCAGTCCCGACCGCAGCGCGGGGAGGTGCAGGAGGGGCAGGTGGACCAGGGGTTCGGTGCCGTGGGCCGTGCGTCGGTGCTCCCAGCGCGCGAAGGCGGCCAGGACGATCACTCCGGCGCCGACGACGAAGAGGGTCGGTGCGAAGCCCATGACGGTGAAGGGCGGGTTGCGGGGCTGCACCCAGCCCCAGGTGCTGCTCTGCAGCACACCGAGCACGCCCAGGCCCAGGCCCGCCGCCGACAGCACGGCGCCGACGCCGTCCATCCGGGGCCGGGGCCCGGTGCGGGGTGCTTCGGTGATCACGCGGCGGAAGCACAGGACGGCCAGGACGACCACGACCTCACCGGCGAAGACGAGCCGCCAGGTGAGATAGGTCGTCACCCAGCCGCCGAGCAGCGGGCCGACGGCGATGCCGGCCCCGGCCAGCCCGCCGATGACGCCGTAGGCGACGGCCCGGTCCCGGCCCGGGTAGGACTCGGCGACGAGGGCGGCCATGGCCGGGAGCACCATCGCGGCGCCGAGGCCCTCGATGACCGACCAGCCGAGGGCGAGGACCCACAGGGTGGGCGCGGCGGCGGTCAGGGCCGAGCCGGTGCCGTAGACCACCAGGCCGAGGAAGAAGAGCCGACGGCGGCCGAGGATGTCGCCGAACCTGCCTCCGATGATCATGAAGGCGGCCATGACCAGCGCGTACAGCGTGATGACGGCCTGGATGGCGGTGACCTCGGTGTCGAAGTCCTCGACCAGCTGGCTGATCGAGACGTTCATGACGGACGTGTCCAGGACCATCAGGAACTGGGCCGTCCCGAGCACGATCAGAGCCCGCCAGTGCTTCACGGCATCCACCTCGCCGAGTCGGCCCGGGACGCCGACGAGCGCCATCCGAGCAGCGCCCGCCACCGACCGGCCGCCACCCTCCATCCCAGCTCAGAACCCCTGCCGCCGCCTCACCCGCCACGGGCGAGGTAGCAACTCCCCACACCCGATGACGACGCTCCGTCGGAGCCATGAACCGGTCTCCACGACGGCGACCCATGCGTCCGCCGCACCGCCTCACAATCGGTCACGATCAGCCCTGGGGAGAATCTGGGGAGTTTCGACCGGCAGACCGATTCCCCTGGCTCCCCAGCAGCCCGTCGATGACAGTGCGCCCCTTCCTGCCCGCCTCCGGAATGAAGTGAGCGTAGTAACGAAGCGTGACGGTCGGCGAGGAGTGGCCGAGCCACCGCGCACGGTCACCACGGACTCCCCCGCCTCCAACATGATCGAGGCGTACGTATGCCGCAGCACATGAAAGCCGTCCCTCGGCGCCGCCTGCCACTGCCAAGGCTTCGCCCCCGCGGGCCGCGGCGGGATGACACCGGCTTCAGCCGACGCAGGCTTCCACGTGTTGGTGTTCCACCCGACTACCGCGATGGCGTTGCCGTATCGCGCGGTGAGTACCAGGGGGCACTTCCTCGGCCGCCCCTCCGGCTTCTCCCACGGCAGCTCCACCTCCAGAGAGGGAAACGTTTCTGCATGCCGCTTCAGCTCCCGCGCCACCGAAGACGGCATGTCGACAACGCGGGTCTTCCCTCCCTTCGGCAGGGTGAAGTACAGCCTCCCCTTGAACGACTGGACCTGGCGGCGGACGTGAAGCACGCCCTTCACATGATCGATGTCCTCAGGGCCGAGTCCGAACACCTCGCCTTGCCGGAGCCCACAGCCCAAGCCGAGCACAACGGCTATGCGATATCGCGGGTTGATGGCATCTCGAACTCGCAACGCCGTGTCCAACGCCCAAGCCTCGCGACGTTCCTGTGGCTCCTTGGGCCACCGCACGGACCTCGCGTGCATAGGGCACGGGGTATGCCGGCTGTGCCGCTGCCAGGCCCAAGCCGTTCCACGGACCTGGCAGCGTCCAGACCTCACCACGGCGGCCACCACCGGGCAGCAGCTGTTCATCGCCGATCTGGTCCGGCGGGTCCACCTCGCCGCCCGACCGCGGGAGCGCGGCTCACCCGAAGCGCACCAGCCCGCCGGCGCCTCCTCCTGGGCGTTGCCCCGGTGGCGTCAGGATCCCCTGTTCATCGCCGAGCGGGACATGTCGCGAGTCACCGTGCCCGACGTCGCGCCGATCGATCCCGCCTTCACCGCCTACGTCTCGGCGCAAGCCGAGGCCAGCGCCGAGACCCGAGGCTGGTCACCGGCCTTGCGTGAGCGCGTGCTGCGAAGCCTGTATCTGCTGACCGCCGTCCACGGCCCGCACGAGAACATCAAGGCCAGCACTGTCGCCACGCTGCCGCGCCAGCGAGCCGAACGCGCTATTACCCGGGTCACCGAGGTCCTCGCCCACCTCGACCTCCTCGACGACGACCGCATCGACCCGCTCGACGCGTGGATCCAACGCCGGCTCAGCAACGTACCCCCGGAGATCCGCACAGAAGCCCTCGTGTGGATCCGCATCGTCCGACGCGGCGGGCCCCGCCGCCGTCCCCGCTCGACCGCCACTGTCCGAAACCAGGTCGATGCCTCGATCCCATTCCTCCTCGACTGCTCGAAGCGCTACCGCACCCTTCGCCAGGTCACCCGCGCCGACCTCACGCAGTGGCTGTCCCAGTGCGCGGCCCCGCACAACGAAGCCGTCGCACTGCGCAACATGTTCAAAACGCTCAAGAGCCGACGGCTACTGTTCGCCAACCCCGCACGTGGCCTGAGCCTGGGGGCCAGGCCCGGCTCGGGGCCCACGCCACTGAGCCCCGAGGCGATCCAGACATTGGCCGCGGCCGCCGAGGGCGACCCCGCCCTGAAGCTGCTGATCGCCCTCATCGGCATTCACGCGCGCTACCCCCACCAGGCCCGGGAATTGCCTTTGGCTGCCTTCGACTTCACCGGCGGTCGGCTCATGCACGGCGACATCGACCACCCTCTCGACGCCTTCACCCGTCAGGCCGCTGCCGACTACATCCACCTCCGGCACTCTCGCTGGCCACACACCCGCGACCCCTTGGCCGACCAAGACCAGGAGGACACGCCGTGACTGGCAACCGCCCTGGCTGCGTCCCCGTCACCGACCCACTCGCTCCGGCGGCGAAGCACTCGCTCACCCGGCCACCGAATTCGTCATGCACTTCGACACCGAATTACTGACTGGCTTTGACCGCGAAAACCATTGGTAAGCGGCTTGCTCCGCTGATGGACTGACGTCCTGCCCTGGGTCTGCCGCGTGACGGAGGTAGTGGTTGTGACAGGTTATGACGTGCTTGCCGAGGTGTACGAATGGCTCATCTCGGATGCAAAGTTGCCTCCGGCCGAGTTCGCTGCGTCGTTCGACGACGTCCTCAATCTCCTGCCGTCGAACGCTCACGTCCTCGACTGTTCGTGCGGAACCGGCCAGTTGGCGGTGGGCCTCGCCGGTCGTGGCATGCAGGTTGTCGCAACTGACGCCAGCGAGGCGATGGTTCGTCGGACTGCAGAGTTGTCCGAGGAGTTCGGGGCATCCGTCCGGGCCGTACGGGCGAACTGGGAAGAGTTGCCCGACCATTTCCAGGACAACACGTTCGACATGGTGTTCTGCGTTGGCAACTCGCTTCACCATGCCGTGGGCGCGACAGGCAGGGGTGCTGCTCTGGAGTCGATGTCACGGCTTCTGCGCCCGGGAGGGCGCTTGGTGCTCACATCCCGGACTTGGGAACTCGTGAGGGCCAGAGGTTCCCGGCTGGACATCTGGGATCGACTCGTCCGCCGAAACGGTCGCGATGCCGTCGTAATTTACCGCTGGGAGATTGCGCCGCATTGGGAGGATGAGCACCATATCGAGATTGCGATCGCCCAAGTTGATGCGACGGGGCCGGTTCTTGTCCGCTCGGAACTGCTGTCCTGCTGGCCCTACCGGTACGAGGAACTCGAAGTCGAGCTGCACCGGGTCGGACTCCAGACGGAACTGAGCACGTTCGATCTTGAGGCCGAGAACTACATGGTGGTCGCGAGCAAGGTATAAACATCGGACTCACAGTCCCTGGCCGGACCGCGCGGTTGCTGCATTTCCAGCGCAGGATCTGCCGCTGCGGTTCGGATGACATGCCGGTGCACGCGACCAGGGCGGTCGGGAGGAGCACCTAGGTGACGGGCTTTCTCGCGATTGCTCGTCGAGAAGACATGGAACGAGGCATACCACCTGAACTCCAGCACAGCCACGAACGGCGTCCCGATCCCGAACGAGGGCCCTGCCTCGGGTCCGCCCCCTCCCCGCGCTCGACGCCAGGAACCTGGACCTCCTGCTGGCCGGACTCACGGACCGCGCCGTCGCAGGCGACCTCGGAGTGTCCCTGCGTACCGTCACCCGCAGAATCCGCCACCTGATGGATCTCGTGGGCGCGGACAGCCGCATCCAGCTCGGCTGGCGCGCGGCACAACACGGCTGGACGCGGCTCGAGTCGCCCCGGATACCGCGCGGCTGGGCATCCGGTCAGCCGCCGCAGATGCCGTAGTAGGGCGCGTCGGAGATGTAGGTGTGCGACTGGGTTTTCGTGAGACCGGCGTTCCCGGTCCGGGCGCAGACCTGCGTGACTGCTCGAGCAGGGTCGATGGGATACCGCTGGAGCGGCACATGGGCGCCGGCCGCGTAGAGGGTCGTGCTGTCGGCGCTGAAGGCGAAGAGCCGACGGGGTCACCGGGGGCGAGCGGGCTGCCGAGTGGTTGTTGGGTGGGGATGTCCCAGAGCTGGAGGGTGCCGGCGCTGCCGCCCACGGCGAGGGCACGGCCGTCAGGGCTGACGGTGAGGGCGTCGGCCGCCTCGGGGGTTTCGTCGATCGGAGCGGGGAACACGTTGCGCAGCACACCGGTGCGGTGTCGTATGGCCGTGGTCCACAGGGCGACTCGGCCGGTGTTGTCGCCCACCGCGAGGCGGGTGCCGTCGGGGGCGAACGTGATGGCACTGGTCTGCGCGCCCGGAGCGAGGACCTTGCCGGTGGCCGGCCCGGACGGCAGACGGATGACGCGGTCGTTCCCTGCCAGGAGCCGTCCGTCCGGCCGGACGGCCAGGTTGTCGCCGTCCGACGGGAACACGCCGGTCCGCCGGTGGCGGACGGTGTCCCACACCTCGTACCCACGCTTGCCGATGACGGTGTCACGCGCGGTGTACAGGGTGCGACCGCCTGGGTCCAGCGCCAGACCGACTCCTCGGCCCGCCCCGGCGCCGACGTAGGCAGGCCGAGGGTGGTCCGCGCGCGCTCGCGGCTCAGGGCCCAGAGGACGACGCGTTGCCGGGCGGCGGTCCGGCTGGGGGCGAGGACGCCGTACGCCAGTGTGTCGCCTCCGGGCCGAACCCCATGAGGGACCGCGTGCCAGACAGGATGACGCGCCCTGTGGCATCACGGAGAGGTGTGGGGGGCAGGACACTGATCACCCGCCCGTCACGGATGTGTCGATGTCGCGGTACAGCAAGCACCTCACCGGATGGCAGGCGGCGGACGCCGTTCGCTGTCGTCCGGAATGGAAATACCGCCTCGCCCTCGAACCGCGTGATCCGGGATTCGGCTTCCCGGTCCCAAGCGGGTCTTGCGGCCGGATGGCGGACGGCGACCGCGCGGACCCGCTGTCGGCGCTGGTCGTGGACCTGCCCACCGAGACGGCCCGTCCGACGACGAGGGGGGATCCGGCCGGTTCCGCACAAGTGCCGACAGCGATACGACGTCGGTCACGGGCCCGCGGGGAGTCGCCACCGGGCTTCGGTGGCGACTCCCCGCGTACGAACAGCCGAGATGGTCAGGCGTCGGCCTGCAGGTGAGCCAGTTCGGCTTCCAGATCGGCCATGGCCTCGCCACCGGCCATGAGGTCGGTGATCTCCTCGCGGGTGCGTTCGCCCTTGCGGAAGTCGTCGGCCTTCTGACCGCGGATGAGGACGGCGAAGTGGTCGCCGACCATCATGGCGTGGCGGACGTTGTGGGTGACGAGGATGACGGCGACGCCCTTGGCGCGGGCCTGCATGACGATCCGCAGGACGTGGGCGGCCTCCTTGACGCCGAGCGCGGCGGTGGGTTCGTCGAGGATGAGGACGTTGGCGCCGAAGTAGACGGCGCGGGCGATGGCCAGGGCCTGCCGTTCACCACCGGACAGACTGCCGACGAGTCGGGCGCCGTCGGTGACGCGGGTGATGCCGAGGGACTGCATCTCACGGACGGCGATCTCACCGGCGAGCTTCTTGTCGAACAGCTTGAACGGGCCGAAGCCCTTGGTGGGTTCGGCGCCGACGAAGAAGCAGCGGCCGACGCCCATCAGCGGGAAGGTGCCGCCGAACTGGTGGACGGTGGCGATGCCGTGCGCGGACGCGTCGCGGGGGCTGTCGAAGACGATCGGCTCGCCGTTGATCTCGATGGTGCCGGTGGTCGGCTTGTGGAACCCGGCGAGGATCTTGATCAGGGTGGACTTGCCGGCGCCGTTGTCGCCGAGCAGGCACAGAACCTTCCCCGCGTTGACTTCGAGGGAGATGTCCTGCAGCGCGTGGGTGCCGAGGAAGGACTTGCTGACGCCTTCCAGGCGCAGAAGGGGTGCGGTCATGGTCAGGCCTTCTTCGTGCGGGGCTTGTAGGACAGGGCGAGGCGGCGGAAGGTGTTGTTCATCAGCACCGCCGCGAGGATGAGGATGCCGAGGATCAGGCTGGCCCAGTCCGAGTTCCAACCGGTGTAGTAGATGCCCTGGTTGACGATGGCGAAGGTCAGCGTGCCCAGCACGACACCCACCACGGAACCGTAGCCGCCGGTCAGCAGCACACCGCCGATGACCACGGCGATGATCGAGTTGAAGACGAAGGACTGGCCGTTGGCGACCTGGGCGCCGTTGTAGAGGATCGTCTGGATCACGCCGACCAGGGCGGCACCGAACCCGCTGGCCATGTAGAGGGCGATCTTCACCCGGTCGACCGGGATGCCGGTGGCGCGGGCGCTCTCCTTGTCACCGCCGATCGCGAAGATCCAGTTGCCGTACTTCATCGCCTGGAGCACCACCGTGACAAGCGCCGCGAGGCCCACCCACCAGAAGATCGCGACCTCGAACTGGCCGGCGATCAGCGTCCCGAACAGCGCCTTCGACAGCGGGTCGGGGCTGACCGCGACGCTCGTGGTACCGGTCGTCACCCGGGACAACCCCAGGGTGAGGCCTGCCAGGCCGGACAGCGTGGCCAGGGTGACGACCAGTGAGTGCACATTGGTACGGGTGACGAGGATCCCGTTGAGCAGGCCGACCAGCAGACCGAGCCCCAGCGCGCAGACGATCCCGACGATCATCGGGGCGCCCCAGTGGCCGGAGACGATGGCCAGGGTCATCGAGCTGCCGGCCAGTACCGAGCCCACGGACACGTCGAGTTCACCGGCGATCATCAGCAGCCCGACGGGGATGGCGATGATGCCGAGTTCGGCGGCGATGTTCAGCCAGCTTGCCGCACCCGCCGGGGCAAGGAACTTCTCCCCTCCGAAGATCGCGAAGAAGACGAAGACGCTGATCGTTCCGATGAGCGCGCCGACCTCGGGCCGGTGTCGCAGCTGCCCCAGCGGGCTCTCGGACTGCTTGGGGGGTACGGCGGCGGTCTCTTTCTCCGCCGTCGTCTCGGAAGTTGAGGTTGTCATCGGAGTGCTGTCACCTTCGTGGATCCGGATGTGGTGCGAGGGGATGGCTCGGGGAGGGTGTCGGGCCCGGCCCGGGCCCGACACCCCTCGGGTGGATCAGCGAACGCCGGCCTTGGTGCCCGCGATCGCCGCGGCCACGTTGTCCTTGGTGACAAGGAGCGGGCCGGTCAGGAGCGGGTTCTGTGGCAGGAGCACGCCGTAGGACAGGTACTGGTTGGCTATCGACACCGCGTAGAAGCCCTGGAGGTAGGGCTGCTGGTCGATGGCGAACAGTTGCTTGCCGTCCTTGATCCGGTCGAGCTGGCTCTGAGAGAGGTCGAAGGTGCCCAGCTCGACCTTGTCCTCTGCCTTGGCCTGCTCGATGGCCGCCGCGGCGCTGTCCGCGTCCTGGACACCGATCGTGACGAGACCGTCGATGCTGTCGTCCTTCAGCAACGCGCCCTTGATCGCCTGAGTGACGGCCGACGGGTTGCCGAAGTTGGAGGAGGGCAGGGGCAGTTGCTTGGACTTGGCGCCCTTGCTCTCGGCGCCGTCCTTGATGCCCTTGCAGCGGGCCTCCTGGTTGGCCGAGCCGGGCACGGTGTTGACGCACAGGATGTTCTTGGCGCCCTCTTCGGCGAACTTGGCGCCGCCGGCCTTGCCGGCCTCGTAGTCGTCCGACCCGATGTACTTGACGGCGCCGGTCCGCTCGGCCGCGTCGACGCCGCCGGAGTTGTAGATGAACACCTTGACGCCCTTGGCGATGGCCTGCTTGATCGCGGCGTCCTGGTTCTCGGGCACCCAGTCCGGCACCAGGATCGCCGACGGGTTCTGCGACAGCGCGGTGAGCGTCAGCTTGGCGGCGTCCGGGCCGAGGTTGTCGTAGTTCTGCGGACCGAGGAACGTCACCTTCCCGCCATCCTCTTTCACGACCTTGGCCGCGTCCTCGCCGCCTCGCTTGATCGCGGACCAGAACGGGTCGTCGGCCTTGCCACCGATGACGTAGATGGAGTTCTTGCCGCCGCCCGAGCCGGACGCCGATCCACCCTCAGCGGCCGACGCCGTCGCCTCGCTGTCGCCTCCGGTGGCCTTGCCGCTGGCGCAGCCGGTCAGAGCGGCCCCCGTCACGGCGAGCAGGCTCACCCCGGTCAGAACTCTTCGGGAAAGACGGCGGCCGAGCGGTCGGCCGGGCTGCTTGCGTTCCATGTGCTGGGTACTCCTTCGTGCGATGCCTGGATGGCGGGGAGCGGGTGCCCGACCGTGTCGGTGCGGTGGTGCCGTGAGACGTCGTCGGGCAGTGCGGGACGCAACAGCGCGGGGGGAAGGGGCTGCGCCCCGAGGCGGAGAGATCCTCAGTGACTGATGGGGCGAGGACGGTGGTGTCGCGAGCCGTCCGTGGGGCGGGCCTGCGGTGTGGCCCATTCGTTACGTCGGGACTGTTTTCCGGGTGTGTCCCGACACCGCTCGCGGCAAAGGGGAAGCCATTCGCCCCACCATTGCTTTAAATCGCTTTAAGTGGTGCGCAGAGCATGCTTGCGTTTCAGGAACGTGTCAAGGGTTCGCTCCGAATTGGATGCCTCGACCGCCACTTCACGCACCGTGGGAGGGTCAGCTGGTGCGGGCCGTGGTCCCGCGTACGACCAGAGAGGGCGCGAGGACGATCTCGCGAGGCTCGGTGCGGCTGTGGTCGATGCGTTCGATGACCGCCGTCACGGCCTGGCGGGCCTGCTCCTCGGCGTTCTGACTCACGGTGGTCAGGTCGAAGCAGGCCAACCGGGACAGCGCGTCATCGTCGTAGCCGGCGACGGAAACGGTGCCGGGGACATCGACTCCGGCCCGCCGCAAGGCCGTCAGGAGCCCGATCGCGCTCTGGTCGTTGTATGCGACGACCGCGGTGGGAAGGTCACCACTCGCCAGCAGGTGCCGGCCCGCCCGCTCGCCCGCCGCCTCGGTGCGATCCCCCTGCAGCACCCTGATGTACTCGTCGAGACCGTGGCGACGCATGGCGTCCCGATAGCCACGCCGCCGGTCGGTGGCGATGGCCCCCCTGCCGCCGTCGACGTAGACGATGCGCCGGTGCGCCAAACCCACCAGGTGGGCGACGATCTGACCGACCCCGTCGCCATCGGCGGTACGTACGACATCGAGATCGGCCTCGGCGATCCGGCGCCCCACGGAGATCACGGGGGCCTGGCGGTCCAGTTCCGCGAGAGCCGGGGCGGAGGACACCGAGCCGAGCAGGATCAGCGCCTCGCACCGGAAGGCGAGCAGCGTCTCGACGGCCGCGCTCTCGCCACGGCTGCGCGTCAGGGCGCTGAGGACGAGGTCGTAGCCGACGGCCTCGGCCGCGATGTGCAGATGCTCGACCAGCTCGGCCTGGAACGGGCTGCGAATGTCGACCGTGACACCGAGTAGCCGGCTGCGCCTGCTGGCCAGCGCACTGGCCGTGCGATCAGGGCGGTAGCCCAGTTCGGCGGCTGCCCTCAGGACACGCTGCCGGGTGCGCTCACTGGGCCCAGCCACATTGCGCAGCACCAGGGACACCGACGCCATGGAGAGGCCGACGCGCGCGGCGACATCCTCCAGCCGGGGGCGGGCGGTCGCGTCACCGCCGCGCGCCGGGGAAGCGGAGTCGAGGTCGTCCATTTGGTCTCCTGTCGATTTACGACACCACCCTTGACATGCCCCTGCGAGGACGCCGATAGTAACAGTACTTAAATCGTTTTAACTCGCTCCGCGTGGAATCCTTCCGCGGAATCGTCGACACATTGCCGGCCTCCGGCACCACGCCGTACGAGCAGCCGGTGACCACCCGCGTCGAATCCTTGCCGCACGGACGCGAGGACGTTTCTCACCCGGCGCACCCGTCACACATGTACCGGTCGGCGATCCGGTCCGCCGAGCCGCCGCAGGAGGACGCCGCCCAGCGGCACAGGAGCGAAACGATCAGACGCGAACCTGGTTTCAGGCGGGTGCCGCCGTGGTGCCGCGCACGACCAGGTGCGGGGTGAGGACGACCTCGCGGGGCTCGGTGCGCTCCTGGTCGAGGCGTTCGACGGCGGCGCCCACGGCATATTGGGCCTGCTCGCGGGCGCCCTGGCTGACCGTGGTGAGGTTGAAGCAGCTCAGCCGGGAGAGCGTGTCGTCGTCGTAGCCGACCACGGAGACCCGGCCGGGGACGTCGATGCCGGCGCGGGCGAGGGCGGTCATGACACCAATGGCGCACTGGTCGTTGTAGGCGACGACCGCGGTGGGCAGGCGGACTCCGCCCAGGAGATGTCGGGCCGCACGTTCACCGGCGGCTTCGGTGTTGTCCCCGGCGAGAACCTGGATCCGGTCGTCAAGGCCATGGCGGCGCATGGCGGTGCGGTAGCCCCGGCGCCGGTCGGTGGCGATCACACCCTTGCCGCCGTCGACGTAGGCGATCTCGCGGTGCCCGAGGGCGACGAGGTGGTCCATGATCTGCCCGACGCCGTCGTCGTCCGCGCTGCGTACGACATCCAGCACCGCGTCGGCGATCCGGCGGCCGACGGCGATCACGGGGGCCTTGTTGTCGAGGACGGCGAGCGCGTCGACGGAAGATGTCGGTCCGAGCAGGATCAACGCCTCGCTACGGAAGGCCAGCAGCGTCTCGACGGCGGTGCTCTCGTCACGGGTCCGCGTGAGGGTGCTGAGCACCAGGTCGTAACCGACGCCTTCGGCGGCGACGTGCAGATGCTCGACCAGTTCGGCATGGAACGGGCTGCGAATGTCGACCATGACACCGAGCAGTCGGCTCCGCCTGCTGGCCAGCGCGCTGGCCGTGCGGTCCACCTGGTAGCCGAGGTCGGCAGCCGCCTTCAGAACGCGCTGCCTGGTCCGTTCGCTCGGGCCGGGCACGCCGCGCAGCACCAGGGACACGGTCGCCGAGGACAGGCCGACGCGGGTGGCCACGTCGTCGAGCCTCGGGCGCCGG
The DNA here is from genome assembly GCF_055575575.1 of Streptomyces sp. NPDC034049. Classification (NCBI taxonomy): domain Bacteria; kingdom Bacillati; phylum Actinomycetota; class Actinomycetes; order Kitasatosporales; family Streptomycetaceae; genus Streptomyces; species Streptomyces sp. NPDC034049. The sequence continues at coordinate 1,966 of NZ_JBVISJ010000024.1, read as the reverse complement.
CGCGCGCCATTCCGGTGACGCGCGGTATCGCTGTGGTCCACCTGTGCCTCCCCGGGGCAAATCTCCTTGCGCCACACCCTTGACACACTCACGAAACAAGGTTGATAGTACCAGCAATTAAAGCGTTTTAAATTGTCCTGTTGTTCCAACGAACCACGCTCAAGAGCAACGAAGCAGTCTTCAGAGCGCGACAGCCACCCGCACTGCTCGCACGCTCCGCTTCCGCCAGGCCCACCCCTACCGCCCGATGAACGGGCGACGGCTTGCGATCCACGCTCCCGCTCCACTCCCAGTTGCACAGTGAGGTGCACGCATCATGAAGCGCACGTTCCTCCCCCGTTCCCGCAGAACCGCCTCCGTCGTGGCCGTGGCCGCCGCGGCCACCCTGGTCCTCGCGGGCTGTTCCAGCGACTCCGGGGGCAAGGAGGCCGAGGAAGGCGGGGCGGACGCCGCGGCCGGCAAGGCCGACACGCCCCGCATGAAGATCGCGATGGTCACCCACGCGCCCTCCGGCGACACCTTCTGGGACATCATCCGCAAGGGCGCCGAGGCCGCCGCCGCGAAGGACAACGTCGAGCTGATCTACTCCAACGACGAGAGCGCCAGCGGCCAGGCGACCCTGATCCAGAACGCGATCGACCAGAAGGTCGACGGCATCGCCGTCACCCTCGCCAAGCCGGACGCCCTCAAGGACGCCATCGCCAAGGCGGACAAGGCCGGCATCCCCGTCGTCGGCTTCAACTCCGGCATGGACGTCTGGAAGGAGCAGGGCCTGCTCTCCTTCTTCGGACAGGACGAGTCGGTCTCCGGCCAGGCCTTCGGCGAGAAGCTCAACGAGACCGGCGCGAAGCACGCTCTCTGTGTCGTCCAGGTCCAGGGACACGTGGGCCTGGAGGCGCGCTGCGCCGGGGTGAAGAAGACCTTCAAGGGCGAGACCGAGAACCTCTACGTCAACGGCAACGACATGCCCGCGACCAAGTCGACGATCTCGGCCAAGCTCAAGCAGGACTCCTCGATCGACCAGATCGTCACCCTGGGCGCCCCGTTCGCGCTCACGGCGGTGGAGTCGGCGTCGGAGTCGAACAGCAAGGCGAAGGTCGCGACGTTCGACCTCAACAAGGAGCTGACGGCCGCGATCAAGGCGGGCGACATCGAGTTCGCCGTCGACCAGCAGCCGTACCTCCAGGGCTACCTGTCAGTGGACTCGCTGTGGCTCTACAAGAACAACGGCAACTACAGCGGCGGTGGTGAGGCGCCGGTCCTGACCGGTCCCGCGTTCGTCGACAAGAGCAATGTCGACGCGATCGCCAAGTTCGCCGCGAAGGGCACCCGGTGATCCGATCATGACCCAAGCAACGGCACCGGCGACGGGGTCCTCCTCGTCGCCGGCTCCGCCAGCCGCCCAGAAGGACGGCCGGACCGCCCAACGCTCCCTGGGCCGACGCCTGTTGGCCCGCCCCGAGGTCGGCGCGCTCATCGCCGCGATCGGTGTCTACGCCTTCTTCTTCGCCGTGGCGCCCTCGTTCCGTGAGGCGTCCTCGCTGGCGACGGTGCTCTACCAGGCGTCGGTCATGGGCATCATGGCGCTGCCGGTGGCGCTGCTGATGATCGGCGGGGAGTTCGACCTGTCCGCCGGTGTCGCGGTGACGACGTCCGCGCTGACGGCGGCGATCCTGAGTTTCCAGCTGACGGTGAACGTGTGGACCGGTGTGATCGTCGCGCTGGTCGTGTCGCTGGCGGTGGGGGCGTTCAACGGCTGGCTGCTGATCCGGACGGGTCTGCCGAGCTTCCTGGTCACGCTGGGGTCGTTCCTGATCCTCCAGGGCTCCAACCTGGCGGTGACGAAGATCTTCACGGACAATGTGGCGTCGGACTCGATCGCCGACATGGACGGCTTCGACCAGGCCAAGAGCATCTTCGCCTCCGAGATCACCATCGGCGGCGTCGACTTCAAGATCACGATCTT